>JAXMCY010000019.1:0-49462 GCA_046349135.1 Methylocystis sp.
ATAAGAAATCGCGCCAAGTTAACAGGCTGGAGCAAGTTCTGATCGAAAAAGTCTGTCAACTTTTTCGGAACTTGTTCTAATTGGCGACGATCTTCTCCCACTCGGGCTCCATCCTCGGCGCTGCAGCGTTCACTTTTCCCTTATTCGCGCCATAGATTCGCTCCGCGGTTCTCCAGCAGAGATCTTCGCAGGCCTTCTCGCTCAGACGGTCGAGAAAGACGTCATAGCGCTCAAGTTCGGGCCCCAGGCGTTCGAACTTGGCGACGAGGTCGGAGCCGAGACAGATACGCTCGCTATGGCGTTCGGTCAGCGCGAGCCAATTCTCATCAGGGATGGAGTCGGGACAGATTGCGACGTCGTAAATCAGCCAGGAATAATCGACGCAGACATTCGGATATTGATCGAGCAGCCGTTCGACCATCTGATAATAGAAAGGCGCGTTAACGCGCCGGGACATGCCGCAATGCGCGAAGATGAAACGCGTGCGCGGAAATTCGCGCAGCGCTTCCTCGAGTTCGAACAGATAGACGGGATGGTCGCCCTTGGAGACTGCTGTGACGTTCTGGTGCACGAGCACCGGAAGGTCATAGTGGCCTGCGAACTCATAGATGGGATACAGCGCGCGATGATTGGCGCGCGCATTCTCGCCGAAGGTGAAGGCGCTGAGATCGTCGTGGCGCAACAGCATTTCGCCGATGCCGCTCCAAAGGTCGGGATACTGCTCATATAGCCGTTCGACATGGCGAATGGCGTAACGATCGACCGGATTGAAGCCGCAGATCAAGGGATAGAGCCGGCCCTGTTGCTCAACGGGCAGAGCGCGCACCATCTCGGCGACGATAACGTCGGTGTAAGCGTAGTAGTAACAATGCGCGTCATTGGCGAGATAATAGTCCGGCGGCTCGCGATCGTATTCGTTCCACAGCTTCCGCACCGGGAGACCAAAGATCACCGCCTTCTCGACATTGGCGCGGTCCATGTGCTGGATGAGCTTGGCTCCGCCGGGCGTCTCTTGAATGAAATCGACGACGTGCAGATGCGCGTCGATCATTCGCCGCTTGCTGCCGCGAAGCCGCGCAAGCGAGCCGTCTTGTTCCGGCTCGCGTCGCCAGGTTTGCGCGTTTTCATAGGGCATCGTCAGCTCCGAGCTTTCGCAGCAATTGCACGGCCTCGTCGGGCTTGATCCGATTGTAGAGATATGTCCAGGCTCTGCGGTCGCCGATCATCTCGATAAGATGTGGCCGATCATACTGATCGAGCAGATTCAGGCTGATGGTTGGCGGGACCGCTCGTAGAAGAAGCGCCAAGTCGCGGGCGTTGCGAGTCAGCTCCGCGACGCCCGCCCAACCGATGCTCGCGAGCAGCGCGCTTTGAGGTTCCTCGGCAATGGCATTCAATACGAAGGCCAGATCATCGCCGTGGCGGATGAGGCGGCGCAGATAATCCTCGCCGAGAAGTTCAAGAAGCCGCAGACTGCACTGCCCATAGGCCCACTCCAGAGTTCCCGCGAGATCGCGCGCAGTGACCAACAGCTTGCGCAATCCAGGTCCATCGAGCGTATTGATGAGAGTCAATTTGACGTGCGGCTCCGCGATGGTCGCCAGAAGCTCCCGCAGGTGACGCGGCGTCTGCAGAGCGTCAGCCAGATTTTCACCCATCGCTTCGATAAGGAAGATCTGGTCGTCGCGCGCGAGTATGCGCATGAGCAGCGGGAGGTCTGAAGGCTTGCGGACGATCTGCGGCAGATGGGGGCGCAGCTGCGCGAGCACGTCACGGTCGCGGCGGCCGTTGAGAACGTCGAGGACGACAGCGAGCTCCTCGGCGTCTCCGACCTCAGCGGTTTCGCCGTCGATGTGGAGGGGATAGCGATCGGGATCGGTTGCAGCCATCTCAGATCCGTTAGGGGGCCGAAGCCGATTATGCGGCGCCCGAGCGTGGATGCGCCAGCTGCAGGGGCGCATTTCGGCGTGGCGGAGCCGTCTCTTACGGAGCGCTTGATTCGCGTCGGGAAATTGTCTAAGGAGCTTTATCCCTCTGAGGCCCGTGTCTGCTTAAAGCGGCATCGCCGGAATTTCCACCGGCGCTCGGGAAGGCCATATTCCCCGCCCTACCGCTATCCCCGGCTCCTCTCCACCTTCGCCTAGCCATACCCAAGGTTCCTCCTGAATGCGGGAAATTAAACTTTCGGACTTGAAGGCCAAGTCCGCCGCCGAACTCCTTGCCTTCGCCGAAGAGCATGAAGTCGAAAACGCCTCTCTTCTGCGCAAGCAGGAGCTGCTATTCGCCATCTTGAAACAATTCGCCAGCCGCGACGTCGAAATCGTCGGCGAAGGCGTCGTCGAAGTGCTGCAGGACGGCTTCGGCTTCCTGCGCTCGCCAGACGCGAACTATCTCGCCGGCCCGGACGACATCTACGTCTCGCCCTCGCAGATCCGGAAATTCGGCCTGCGCACCGGCGACACGGTCGAAGGCATGATCCGCAGCCCGAAGGAAGGCGAACGCTACTTCGCGCTGCTCAAGGTCAACAGCATCAATTTCGAAGATCCCGAGAAGGTGCGCCTACAAGGTGCCTTTCGACAATCTGGACGCCGCTCTATCCGGACGAGCGCCTCCAAGCTCGAAATCGAAGACCTGACCAGAAAGACTTTTCTTCCCGAGTCATCGATCTCGTCGCGCCGATCGGCAAAGGGCAGCGCGCGCTGGTCGTCGCGCCGCCGCGCACCGGCAAGACCGTGCTGTTGCAGAATGTCGCGCAGTCGATCACCACCAATCATCCCGAATGCTATCTCATCGTTCTGCTGATCGACGAGAGGCCCGAGGAAGTGACCGACATGCAGCGCAGCGTGCGCGGCGAAGTCGTGTCGTCAACCTTCGACGAGCCGGCGGTGCGCCACGTTCAGGTCGCCGAAATGGTGATTGAGAAGGCGAAGCGCCTTGTCGAGCACGGCCGCGACGTGGTGATCCTGCTCGATTCGATCACGAGGCTCGGGCGCGCCTACAACACGGTGGTGCCGTCATCCGGCAAGGTGCTGACCGGCGGCGTCGACGCCAACGCTTTGCAGCGGCCGAAGCGCTTCTTCGGCGCGGCGCGCAATATCGAAGAGGGCGGTTCGCTGACCATTATCGCGACGGCGCTGATCGACACCGGCTCGCGCATGGACGAAGTGATTTTCGAAGAGTTCAAGGGCACCGGCAACAGCGAGATCATTCTTGACCGCAAGGTCGCGGATAAGCGCGTCTTCCCGTCGATCGACATCACCCGCTCCGGCACCCGCAAGGAAGAGCTGCTGGTCGCGCCCGACATTTTGAAGAAGATGTATGTGCTGCGGCGGATCCTCAATCCGATGGGCACGGTCGACGCGATCGAATTCCTGCTCGGCAAGCTGCGCGAGACCAAGAACAACCAGGGCTTCTTCGATTCGATGAATACCTAAGACCAAAACCATTGGCCGACTCGTTCCGGCCATCGTTTTTGAGCGCGTGTTCTAATCGTCGAATCGAAGCGCCATCAGCGTTTCATCGAGATATTCGCCGTCATCGTTCTTTGCCGAGCGTCGTTCGACGCCATAGGCGCGAAATCCCCAGCGCTCGTAGAATCGCAGCGCGCGGAGATTCGTCGAGACGACGGTGAGCGTCACGATTTCGACGTTTGCGCGCGCCTCGTCGATCAGTCTCTTCATGATTTCATCGGCGACGCTCGATCCGCGATAAGCCGCCTTCACATACATGCCGTAAAGCAGCGCCTTGTGACGCGTCTTGACGCCGTCGCTCCATGCGAGTCCGCCGCCGCCGATCAATTGTGAGTCTTCTGCATCGAAGGCGCCGATGACGAAGTCGCGCTGAAGTCGCGCGGCGACGTCCGCTCGCGAGAGATGCGCTTCGTCTTCAGGCGCGAAGCGAAATGCGCGAGGCTCCAATCTAAAGCTCTCGAGCCGTAGCGCGTGGAAGACGTTTGCGTCGGACGTATTGAGGCGGCGCGATGTTGCTCGCATTCGCAATGTTGCTCGCATTCGCATATGTCTTTGTGAAGGACAGGCCTTGCGAATTCCAGCGGCTAAACAATAAGCGGCGCCCATGTTCAAGGATTTCGCCAATGTGTGGACGATCGTCGGTCTCGCGCGCGATCTGAAGCGCGACAGGCCGTTGGCGATGCGCGTCGCCGGCGAACGCGTTGTGTTTTTTCGCGACGCCGCAGGCAAAGCCTGCGCGCTGCTCGATCAGTGCCCACACCGGGGCGTCGCTCTGTCGCTCGGCCGGGTAGACAATGGCGTCATCGAATGCCCCTTCCACGGCTGGCGTTTCGACGGCGCCGGCCGCAACTGCCATGTCCCGTGGAACCCTGACGCCAAGCAGGAAAATTTGGGCGCCGCGGCGCTGCCCTGCCGCGAGGCAGGCGGGCTTCTGTGGCTCTATGCGGGCTTTCACCCCAGTGAGGAACCGGAGCCGTCTCCCACGCTCACCGCGCTGCATAACGTTTCGCTCTGCGCGCAGTCGGTCACCTGGAAAGCGCATTGGACGCGGGTGATGGAGAACATGCTCGACAGCCCGCATCTGCCTTTTGTGCACCGCAGCACGATCGGTCGCGATCTTTCCAAGAGCGTCGGCGCGGGCAGGCTGGAGATGACATTCGAGCCGAGGCCGTACGGCGGGCATATAAGCGCGAGCGTCGACGGCAGTCCGCGCGCCGGCAATATGGATTACCGCTTTCCCAATGTGATGGAGCTCTTCATCGACCCTCCGGGGAAGGCTTTCCGGCTGATGGTGGCCTGCATCCCCGAGGATGAGCAGACGACGCGCCTCTGGCTGCTGACCGTTCGCAGCTTCGCGCGCGCGCCGCTGTTCGATTTCGCCTTCCGCTGGATGAATAGGCGAATCGCCCGAGAGGATCAGGCGATCGTCGAATCCTCTCTGCCTGTCGAAGTTCCGCCGCCGGCCGAGGAGGCTTCGGTTCGCACCGACGCGCCGACCTTGGCGTTCCGTAAAATCTATCGCGAGCGATTGCTGGGAAGTTCTGTCTCTTCTCCGCGCCGGCGCCAGGCCGCTGAGCCGTGACGTCGCGCGATACGATTTTCGCGCTTGGCACCGGCGCCGGTCGCGCGGCGATCGCCGTGATCCGGATTTCCGGCCCGGGGGCAGGGCAGGCGCTCAAAGCGCTGGCCAGGAAGCTCCCCGAGCCGCGTCAGGCGACTCTCGCGATTTTGCGCGATCCGACCAGCGGCGAAATGCTCGACCGCGGCCTCGCGCTGTTTTTTCCTGGTCCAGCGACGTCGACCGGCGAAGATTACGCCGAGCTGCAGCTCCACGGCGGCCGCGCCGTCGTCGAAGGCGCGCTTGCCGCACTGCAGCGGCTTCCCGGCCTGCGTATAGCCGAGCCGGGCGAATTCGCCCGTCGAGGCTTCGCCAATGGCAAGCTCGATCTCTCCCAGGCGGAAGCGCTTGCCGATCTCATCGACGCCCAGACGCAGGCGCAGCGGCGGCAGGCCCTGCGGGTGGCGGGCGGCGCCCTGCGCCATAAGGTCGACGACTGGCGGGGCGCGCTGATTGGAGCGCTGGCGCTCGTCGAAGCCGAGCTCGATTTCAGCGATGAATCCGACGTGGGCGCCTTCTCGCCGGCTCGGCTCGGCGCGCTGCTATCGCCGCTGGCCGAAGACATGCGGGCGGCATTGCGTCTGGCCCCGGCCTCGGAGCGCATGCGCGACGGCTTCATCGTGATCATTCTCGGCCGACCTAACGTCGGTAAATCAACACTAATCAATGCATTAACCCAGCGTGACCTCGCCATCGTGTCGACAATTCCGGGCACGACCCGGGATATGATCGAAGCCCATCTCGACATTGGCGGCCTGCCGGTCACGCTCATCGACACGGCGGGGCTGCGCGAGGCGGCTGATGAGATCGAGCGGATCGGCGTCGATCGGACTCTGGCCAGAGTCGAAACCGCCGATCTGGCGCTGTGGCTGTCGGATGCGGGCGAGGCGCCGCCGCCCGGCGACATTGAGACGATCAATGTCGCGACCAAGATCGATTTGAAGCCTGCGCCGGAGGGCGCGATCGGAATTTGCGCGTTGAGCGGCCAGGGGCTCGAAGCTCTTGCCGCCGCGATAGAAGACCGCGCCCGCGCGAGGCTCGGCGACGGCGCGGAAGCGCTGATCGTCAGGGATCGGCACCGCCAGGCGTTAGAAGTTGCGGCGGCCAGCCTCGAAGCCGTGATCCACGGTGGGGGAGGGCTGGAGTTTCAGGCCGAGGAGCTGCGCCGGGCCGCGCGGGCGCTCGGCGGAATTGTCGGCGCCGTCGATGTCGAGGAGGTGCTCAATGCGGTTTTCTCGCGATTCTGTATTGGCAAATGATATGTTTCACGTGAAACAGGTTCAGCCATGAAACATTTTGACGTGATCGTGATCGGCGGCGGACATGCCGGCTGCGAGGCCGCGGCCGCGGCGGCGCGGCTCGGCGCGCGCACCGCGCTCGTCACCCAAAATCGCGAGAAGATCGGCGAAATGTCCTGCAATCCGGCGATCGGGGGGCTTGGCAAGGGCCAACTGGTCCGAGAGATCGACGCGCTCGACGGTCTGATGGGCCGCGTCGCCGATTCAGCGGGCATCCAGTTCCGTGTGCTCAACCGCTCCAAGGGCCAGGCCGTGCGCGGCCCACGCGCCCAGGCCGATCGCAAGCTCTATCGCGCGGCGATGCAGTCGGCGCTGGAGGAGACCGAAAACCTCACGATCTTCGAAGCCACGGTCGAAGATCTGATCCTTGAGCGTGACGCCGTTCGCGGGGTCGTCACGCTAAACGAAGAGATCAGGGCTGCGGCCGTCGTCGTCGCGACCGGCACGTTTCTGGGCGGAATGATCCATATCGGCGACGAGCGAACGCCGGCCGGCCGGATGGGCGATGCGCCCTCGAACGCGCTGAGCCGACGTCTTCGCGATGCAGGATTTGGAGTCGCCCGGCTCAAGACCGGCACGCCGCCGCGGCTCGACGGCCGCACCATCCGGTGGGCGGCGCTCGAAGAGCAGTGGGGCGATCCGACGCCCGAACCCTTCTCCTATCTCACGACGACGATCGCGAACCGTCAGATCGCCTGCGGCGTCACCCGCACGACGCCGGCGGCGCATCGGATCATTCTCGACGATCTGCATCGTTCGCCCTTGCGCACCGGGGCGATCTCGGGCCCCGGTCCGCGCTATTGCCCGTCGATCGAAGACAAGGTCACGCGTTTCGCCGACCGTGACGCCCATCAAATTTTTCTCGAACCCGAGGGGCTCGACGACCACACCGTCTATCCGAACGGGGTCTCGACCTCGCTGCCGCTGGCGACCCAACAGGCGTTCATCAACGCGATTCCGGGCCTTGAGAACACTCAAATTCTGCGGCCGGGCTATGCGATCGAATATGACTATGTCGATCCGCGCGAGCTTTCGGCGACGCTCGAAACCAAGCGGATTCGCGGGCTTTTCTTCGCCGGCCAGATCAATGGCACCACGGGCTATGAGGAGGCTGCGGCGCAGGGGCTGCTCGCCGGAATCAATGGGGCGCGCCATGCCGCGGGGCGGGACGCGATCATATTCGATCGCGCCGAGGCCTATCTCGGCGTCATGATCGACGATCTCGTCACCCGCGGGGTCAGCGAGCCCTACCGCATGTTCACCTCGCGCGCGGAATACCGCCTGTCGCTGCGCGCCGATAATGCCGACGAGCGCCTGACGCAGCGTGGAATCGAGATCGGCTGCGTCGGCGCCCGGCGGGCGTCCCATTATGCGGACTGTGCTGACCGTCTCGCCTCTGCCCGAGCGCTGCTGCAGTCGCGCGAACTGACGTCGGCGGCGGCGCTGCGGCAAGGGCTGCCGGTCAATCAGGACGGTTTGCGTCGCAGCGCCTATGCGCTTCTGTCCTTTCCCGATATCGCGCTGGACCGCCTTGCGTCGATCTGGCCAGAGCTCAGCGGAATCGATCAGAGGACCGTGGAGCGGCTGGAGACCGAGGCGCGCTACGCCGTCTATCTCGACCGCCAGCAGGCGGATATTGACGCGTATCGACGCGACGAACGCCTGGCTTTGCCCGAGGGGCTGGACTATTCGGCGATCGCCGGCCTTTCCTCTGAGTTGCGCGGAAAGCTCAGCTATCTGCGACCCCGCACGATCGGCCAGGCGCAACGCATCGACGGCATGACCCCTTCGGCTCTCACCTTGCTGGCGGCGCGGGCGCGCCGGGCGTGAGGGATGCTTCAGGCCGGGACGAGGCGCTGAGGCTTTTCCCCGAGCTCGGCGGCATCGAGGCCGAGCTGGAGATTTACGCCGCTCTGCTGAAGCGGTGGCAGTCGAAAATCAATCTCGTATCAGCGGCGACGCTCGACGATATTTGGCTGCGGCACTTCGCCGATTCCGCGCAGGTCCATGCGGCGGCGGCGCACGTTGCGCGTTGGGCGGACTTGGGCTCCGGCGCCGGCTTTCCCGGAGTCGTGACGGCGCTGCTGCTGAAGGCGAGGCCGGGAGCCGACGTCCATCTGATCGAGAGCGATCAGCGCAAGGCGAGCTTCCTGCGCGCTGTTTCACGTGAAACAGCGGCGCCGACGACGATTCATGCCGAGCGGATTGAGACCGCTCTGCCCAAGCTGGCTGGTCAAATCGAGGGGGTTAGCGCCCGCGCCCTCGCGCCCTTGCCTTGCCTCCTGCAGTTGGCCGAATCGCCACTGAAGGACGGGGCCGTCGGCGTATTTTTAAAGGGGGAAGAATGGCGAGATGAATTGACCGCCGTCGAGGCGCTGGGTAGCTTTAGCTGCGAATCGGCTGCAAGCCGCACCCGCAGGGGCGCGCGCATCGTCGTGATCAAGCGCAAGGCTTCCCCATCGTGACCGCTTCGACTTCGCCGCGCATCCTTGTGCTGGCCAATCAAAAGGGCGGCGTGGGCAAGACGACCACCGCCATCAATCTCGGCACCGCGCTCGCGGCCGTCGGCGAAGACGTCCTGGTCATCGACCTTGACCCGCAAGGCAACGCGTCCACGGGCCTCGGCATTGACCGCCAGAACAGGCCAATCTCGACCTATGACGTGCTGCTCGGCGAATCGAGCCTCGCCGACGCCATCGTCGCCACCGTCGTGCCGCGACTGTCGATCGCGCCATCCACCCTCGACCTGCTCGGCGTCGAGCTTGAAATCGCCAACGATAAGGATCGCGCCTTCCGGTTGAAGCGGGCGCTCGCTGAGCTTGCGGCGGAACATGATGAAGAGCGTCGCTACAGCTATATCCTCATCGACTGCCCGCCATCGCTAAATCTCCTTACAATCAATGCACTAGCAAGTAGTGACGCCGTCGTTGTGCCGTTGCAGTGTGAATTTTTCGCGCTCGAAGGCCTGTCGCAGCTGCTTTCGACTGTTGAACAGGTCAAGCAAACTCTCAATCAGAAGTTGTCCATCCACGGCGTCGTTCTTACCATGTACGATCCGCGCAACAACCTCGCCAATCAGGTCGCCGCCGACGTGCGCCGATTCATGGGCGAGAAGGTCTATGACACGATGATTCCGCGCAACGTCAGGGTTTCCGAGGCGCCGTCGCATGGCAAGCCGGTGCTGCTCTATGATCTGAAATGCTCGGGCAGCCAGGCCTATCTCAAGCTCGCCTCGGAAGTGATCCAGCGCGAGAAGCGGATGCGCGCGGCTTAGCGCGCCTTCCGATCAGACGGAATCGTCTGATCGATAAGAAATCGCGCCAAATTAACAGGCTCGAGCAAGTTCCAATCGAAAAAGTCGGTCAACTTTTTCGGAACTTGCTCTAACGGAAAGAGGAGCGTTTCGAAGATGGCGGAGGACTCGCGTCGCCGGCTCGGCCGCGGATTGGCGGCGCTTCTCGGCGACGCCGCCGCGGAGGCCGCTCCCGTAGAGCGTCCGCGCGGTCCGCGAAAGGCGCCGATCGAATTTCTGCGCGCCAATCCGCGCAATCCGCGCACGTCCTTTCGCGAGGAGGACCTCGCCGAACTGACCGCGTCAATCCGCGAAAAGGGCGTGATCCAGCCGATCGTCGTGCGTGCGATCGCCGGCGTCGCCGACGCCTATGAAATCATCGCCGGAGAAAGGCGCTGGCGCGCGGCGCAGATGGCGGGGCTCTCCGACGTGCCGGTCGTCATTCATGAGGCCGACGACAAGGAAGCGCTCGAACTCGCCATCATCGAAAATGTGCAACGCGCCGACCTCAACGCCATTGAGGAAGCGAAGGGTTACGAGCGGCTCGGCGCCGAGTTCGGCTATGCGCATGGCGAGATCGCCAAAATCATCGGCAAGAGCCGGTCTCACATCGCCAACACCATACGTCTTTTGAATCTGCCGGAAGCGGCGAAAAAACTCGTCAGCGAAGGCGCGATTTCGGCCGGTCATGCGCGCGCGCTGCTTGCGGTCGCCGACCCCGCCGCAATCGCCCGGCGCATCGTCGAACAGGGGATGACGGTTCGCGACGTGGAACGGCTGGCCCAGGCGCAAAGCGAGAAAGTTCGTCCGCCAAAACGTTCGGCGCGTTCCATCAAGGATGCCGACGCGCGCGCAATCGAAAAGACGCTGAGCGACGCCCTCGGCTTGCGGGTCGAGCTGCGGCCGAACGGCGAAAAGGGCGAAGTTCGGATCAGATATGAATCGCTCGAGCAGCTCGATTCGATTTGCCGTCTCCTCAGCGAATAGGCTTTCACGAGCGCTGTATCTCACTGCGCGTCATGCCCGCGCTTGTCGCGGGCATCTACGCGGCGCCGCCCCGCAAGCTGCGCAGCTATTGCGCATCGTCCCGGCGTGGGTGGCCGGGACAAGCCCGGCCATGACGGCTGAGGGGCTGCGCCGCTTCCTCGCGCGGATGGGGCGACAGCATCCGATGGATGCGGGTCATAAAGGCGACGGCGAAGAGTGGCGTCAGCACATTCAGTCCCGGCGTCGCGACGAAGACGGCGATGAACAGTCCGGCGACGAAGAGCCACAGCGCGTGACGACGGCGCAGTTCTTCCGATGCCTGCAGTGATCGAAAACGCGTCGCGGCGAAAAGAAAATACTCGCGACCGAAGAGATAGGCGTTGGCGAGGAGAAAGGCCGCGGCGTTGATTCCCGGCACGAACAGCAGCAGCAGCGCGAAGAAATTGACGATCGCCGAGACGAGCGCGAAGCGCAGCCCCATGAACACTGCTTGAGTCGCGGGAATGGCGCGTCCGCGCTGTCCCGGCGGGTAAAGATCCGCTTCGACATGATCGGCGAGATCGTCAAGAAACAGTCCCGCAACCAGCACCGACACAGGCGCAATGAGAAACGCCATCAGAAAGAACAGTCCCGCGCCTGTGGCATAAGCCAGCGCCGTCTGCAGCCAGGGATGGTCGACCATCACGAAGGACATGGCGAGCTTGTCGAGACCGACCCAGGCCAGCGCAAGCAGCAGCAAGGTCGTGCCGAGACTCTTGACGAGCACAGCGCGGAATGGCGGCGTCATGATTTGGCGCAGCGCCGCCAAAGCGGCTTCGAACATTTCGGTCATGGCGCGATCATGGCAAGTTGATAAGGGCGAGTCGATTTCGGAAGGCCGATGACGGCGGCGCAGGAGGCGCGCCGCCGCGCCATGGAGATGGCGTTTCTGGGGAAGCGGCGCAAGCGCCGTCTCCTTCCCTCTGCTGACGCTGCCTGGCTCGGCCTATTTGGCTAAATGTGCGCCGAGATTTTCCAGGCCCTTCGCAAACTGATCGCCGATCATCTTGTCGCGACTGACGAAAAGGTTCATTGCCCTGCTCATGAGGCCCGCGTCGCCGGACATGCTCCATACGACGTGAGTCTTGCGGGCGCCCGCGTCGCCGCCAAAACCCAGAGTGCGCGCGAGCCATCGTCCTTGCGTCACTTCGCCGTCGGGAGCGAGAAAGAAGGTCACGTCATTGGTCGCAACGAAGGGCTTTCGCATATCGAGCTTGAGATGGACGCGCTCGCCTGGCTGACTGTCCAATATGGTCATGCGTCCGGCGCCGACCGCCTTATCGCCCGACCATTCGAAGGCGGCGCCAGGTCCGGCTGCAGGTCCCTCGTAACGGGTTTCAGCGTTCGGATCGAGCTTTGCCCATGGCGACCAAGACGTCCAATTGCGTAGATCATTGATCGCGGCGAAAACCTTTTGCGGCGACGCGTCGATGACCGCCTCGCGTCGCACCACGAAACGATCCGGCTGAAGATAAACGGCCAATGCGAGCAAAGCGGCGCCGTAGCAGATCACGAGTAACAGCAAGCCGGACATCAATTTCCTCCAGTGATTGCGCCGCCAAGAGCCCGCTGGACAACTAGCGCGCAGGGCTCGGGCTTCAAATTATTCACGCGCCAATCAGCGTCGCCGCGCGCGTCTCCTCGAGACGGAATCTGACGTCGCGGCCGCTTGTCGCCGCGGCGATCAGAAATCCGCCGCGCCGCCATTGCGCGACGCCATAGCTCTCGCCGCAGCCGCTGCTAACGGCGAGTGGCGACAGGTTGACGACAAAGCTGTCGAGGCCGCGCGCCAGGCCGCGACCGTCGGCTTTCAAGACGGCCTCCTTGAGAGTCCAGATCGCAAAGAACATTTCACTCCGGGCGACCAGATCAGATTCGGCGCGCAAGAGCGCCGCTTCCTCGGGCGCGAAGAATCTTTCCGCGACTTTGAGCGCGTCTCGAGGCGTCAAAAAGGATTCGACGTCGACGCCAACCGCGCGTCCCGAAGCGATCGCCACTGCGGCCATGCCGCGCGTATGTGAAAGGCTGATGTCGAAGCCGACGCCCGGCGCAAGCAGAAAGGGCTTGCCATGCGGCGTCGCGCCAAAACGCCATTCGCCGGGCGAGATATTTTTCGAACGTTCGGAAAGTCGCGCGCGCAGCAGCGCATGCGCGGCGACATAGGCGTGGCGATCATCTTCGAAAGCGAAACGCTTCGCTCGCGCCGCTTCGCCTTCATCGAGAAGCGCAGCGAGCTTTGGCCATTCGTCATCGGCGATCGCCGCAACGTCGATGAACGACACATCGACGGCGCATGCCTCGAGTGCAGCGTCGGCCGGCGTCAGGAAACTCCGAGCTTCTTTTGAAGATTGGTCGAGGACGTCGTGTATTGGAAGAGCAGCTTCTTGTCGGGATAGACGTAGCGATGCGCCTTCTGCGCGGCGAGCGCGACCTCGTGGAAGCCCGACAGGATAAGCTTCAATTTGCCCGGATAGTAATTGATGTCGCCGACGGCGAAAATGCCCGGCTGACTGGTCTCGAATTTTTCCGTGTCGACCGGAATGAGATTTTCATTGAGCTGAAGCCCCCAATCGGCGACGGGACCAAGCTTCATGGTGAGGCCGAAGAACGGCATCAGCCGCTCGCAGGCGAGCTTCTCTTCGACGCCGTCATTGCCTTTAAGCGTCGCGGTCATCAACTCGCCGTCTTCGCCATGGACGGCGGTGATCTGACCAAGCCTGAAATCAATCTTGCCGGCCGCTGCAAGCTCCTGCATCGCCGAGACCGAATGCGGCGCGGCGCGGAACTGGTCGCGACGATGCACGAGCGTCAGGCTTTTCGCGACCGGCTGAAGATTGAGCGTCCAGTCGAGCGCCGAGTCGCCGCCGCCGACGATCACGACATTCTTGTCGCGGAAATCCTCCATGCGACGCACGGCGTAGAAGACCGACTTGCCCTCGTAGAACTCGATCTTGGGAATGGGCGGCTTCTTGGGCTGGAAGGATCCGCCGCCCGCGGCGATGAAGACGACCTTGGCGTGGAAGATTTTGCCGGAATCCGTGCTGAGACGAAATTCCGGCTTTTCAGCGGTTCCAAGCGGCGTCAGCGTTTCGACCATTTCATTGAAGTGAAAGGTCGGATGAAACGGCTCGATCTGCTTAAGGAGATTGTCGGTCAGCTCCTGGCCGGTGCAAACCGGCAGGCCGGGAATGTCATAGATCGGCTTTTCGGGATAGAGTTCCGAGCATTGGCCGCCGGCGCGCGGAAGAATGTCGATGACATGCGCCTTGATGTCCAAAAGGCCAAGTTCAAACACGGAAAAAAGACCCGCGGGACCGGCGCCGACGATGACGACATCGGTTTCGATCGCGGCTTCCTTAAGCTGGTTCATGGTCAATTCCCGGTAAAATCCCCAAACCCTTGGAGAGGAAAGGCGCCGTCGCCGCAGCGTCGCGCCGTCGCCGCCCTAGCGGCACGCTTGTCGCGCCGCTCGCGAAATTCGGCGCTGTCCTTGTTCGTCTATCGCATTTGTCGAGAGATTAAAACCTGCGCGATTTGGAAGAATTTCGTATCAGCCCTGCTGAGGGGGCGTCGTGACGACAAGCCCTTCCAGCTCCGGCCTGACGGTGATCTGGCAGCAGAGCCGGGAATTCGGCTTCACGTCAAAGGCGAAGTCGAGCATATCCTCTTCCATCTGTGACGCCTTGCCAGTCTTTTCCGTCCAGTTTTCATCGACATAGACGTGGCAGGTGGCGCAGGCGCAGGCGCCGCCGCACTCGGCCGCGATCTCGGGAATGTCATTGCGGCGCGCGGTCTCCATGACGGTGGAGCCGACCTCGCCTTCTACCGTGCGGGCTTGACCGTGCGAATCGATGAAGGTGATCTTGACCTTTGTCGGCGCGCCGCCGCCTGGCTCCGCGCCATAGCGGGTCGCAGCATCCTCAAAGCCCATTTTCGCCATGACGCCTGTCTCTTCCTCGTCCATGCTTAATGTTCGCGGCGCTTCCGATGTCCGCCGGGCGGAACGCCATGGTCCTTGTTCGTCGGCGCCAGGCAGGGTGCGCTGGCGGGCGCCTAAATCGTCGCCGTCCAGTTACCACCCGTCCGTTTGCGGCGCTAGCCCCTCCAAGCGCGCGCGACGCTGGGCCACGTTCCAGCGGTTTAGCGGCTCGCAGACGCAGGAGGGCCGCCGATGACGGACATCGCTTTGAGCTTCCGCGACGCCGACGGCGCAATGCGCGGCGATCTCACCCGCTGCCTCGATTTCATGAACGGAACGCCTTTTTTCAAGCGCTACAAGCAGGAGACCTGGGACGCCCTGCAATTATCGGGAGCCGGCACGATATTGGACGTCGCCTGCGGGGTGGGCTTTGACGTCATCGAATTGGCGCGGCGTATCCCAGGCGCCAATGTCTATGGGCTCGATCCATCGCAGGGCTTTCTGGAACTGGCGCGGGAACGGGCGCGGGGCCTTGCGAATGCGCGCTTTGTCGGCGGCGACTCGCGCCGCTTGCCGTTCGGCAACGGCTGTTTCGACGCCGTCCGGATCGACCGTTCCCTGCAGCACATCGGCGGCCCCGTCGACGCGCTGCGCGAAATGGTTCGGGTGACGCGCGGCGGCGGGAGAGTCGTCGTCGCCGAACCGGATTGGGGAACGTTTTTCGTCTACAACGGCGATCTCGCGACCGGCGCCAAGATCGCCGGATTTTGGGAAAAATCTTTCGCCAATCCCTACATCGGCCGGGAAGCCGGCGTTCTGCTCCAATGCTGCGGCGTCGAGAACATCGGCTGCCGGGCGCATGCGCTGGCCGTCAGGAGCGTGGAGGCGGCGGATGTCATCTTCGACCTCCCGCGCGTGACGGAAAATTGCGTGGCGGCCGGCGTGCTGACGGAAGAGGAAGCGAAAATCTGGCGAGAGGCGACGCAAGCGGCCTGCCGAAGCGGCGCGCTTCTCGCTTGCCTCAACATCATTCTGTGGGAAGGCTCAGTCCCTTGAAAGGAACGAGCGGCCTTCACGCGCTAAAGCCGAGCCTTTGTCCATTGCCCGATTCGCAGCGCGATGCGCGCGGCGGCGTCGCTGAGCGAGCGGGCCGCCTGAGAGCCCACATGTTCCGGGGCGGGACCCTCTTCGACAAAAATTCGCGCTGACCGCGCCTGCCCGCCGCTCTCCACGAGTTCAACGGAAACTTCAATGACGGCAAGATTGCGGGCGATATCGATCTCGAAGCGCCGCACATCTGTCCGCAATTTCGTTTGCGCGCCAATATTGGAAGAGGCGGAAAGACCGCATCGCTGGAGCGCTTCGATCAGGCGGCGCTGAAAAAGGCGCGGCAGTGGATCGGACCACTGCACGCCGGGAAGAACGGCGACGCTGTCATCGGCCGCACGAACGACGATTCGATCGGAGGAAGTCGGAGCGACCGCGGCAGGCTCAGGAACGTAGACCGCGGGCCCGCCGCGCAAAGCGATACTGCGCAATGCGCCCGTGTCGGCGGTCAGATCGAACGTCTCGCGCGGCGCAGAGGCGCAGGCCGCGACGAACAGCGTCAGCAATACGAGCGCTGTCGTCCGCGCCGCCTTGCGTTGCGTCGACGTGGACGCCACCAGTTTCATGCCGACCCGTCGCCCCATCTCGCCCGCGCGCCGAACCGGGCTTCGTCCTTCTATCCGATCCGCGCCGCGACTCAAAGCCACGCTTGGAGGTCTTGGGTCACGCTGCATTTGGACGCAATCGCTCAAATGCGCATGACATGGTCCCTCTCAAAGCTTAGAGCGCGCTTAACGCGAAACCGGCGTCCGGCTTTTTGCGACCCGCGCCCTACTGACCCTGGTATTCCGGCACGGACTGGGACGGTCCGAAGATGAATTGCGAGGGGTTTTTCTCGACCGAGCGCAGGGTGCGGTCGAATGTGTCGACCGCCTTGCGCCCGTCGACGGCAAGCTGCTCATATTCGCGCAGCCCTGTCGCGGCGAAGCGGTTGATGCGTTCCGACGCTCCGGCAATATTGCCGGTGATCGACTTGATCTGTCTGGGATCGATCGCCGCGATGATTTTCTCGCCGGCGGCGAGAACCTTGTCGAGCCGCGCCGCTACGGGCTTCATCGACTGCGCGATATCGGAGGCGTCGCGGATGAAAGTCGCGATCGACGCGGAGTTGTCGGCGAGAGTCTTGCTCACCGTCTCAGCGTTTTTGAGCGTCGCCGTGATTGACGGACCATTGTCGTCGAGCAGCCTGTCGAGCTTGGTGAGGACTTCGGCGGCCTTCGTCGACAGGTTCTGAACATTGCCGAGCAGATTCTGGATTTCGGAGCGCTCAGCCTGAATTTGAGGATATTTCTGATCCTTCTGCGCCGTCAGGGGCTGCGCGCCGGGCGTGCCGCCGACGAGCAGGACGTCGGAGACGCCCGTGAATCCCCGCGTCTCCAAGCGCGCGCGCGTATCCGTCTTGACCGGCGTTCTGCTGTCGATCCTGACCAGCACGTCGACCTTGCTCGGATCCTGTTCGGAAATTCCAAGATGCGTGACCTCGCCGACTTTCACGCCGTTGAACAGCACCGAGGAGCCGCGGGTCAGCCCGGAAACCGCTCCGGTGAAGACAATCTGGTAAGTTTCCTGCCGGCCGAGCTGGCTGGGTCCGGAAAACCAATAGACGAAAAGGAAGGCGGCGAAGGCCACCGCCAGCGTGAAAGCGCCGATCAGCGCGTAGTTGGCGCGGGTTTCCATTCTTCGTCCTTGTGATCGACGCGCGACGCGGTCAATCGGCCGCCGCGCACGCCGTGGAAATAGGCCTTCAGCCAGGGGTGGTCGGACTGAAGCAGGGTTTCCAGAGGCCCTGCGGCGATCACCTTACCTTCTGCAAGCGCCGCCACCCTGTCGCAGATAGAATACAGGCTATCGAGATCATGCGTCACCATGAACACGGTCAGCCCGAGGGTCTGCTGCAGCGTGCCGATCAGCTCGTCGAATTCGGCGGCGCTGATCGGATCGAGGCCCGACGTCGGCTCGTCCAGGAACACGAGCTCGGGATCAAGCGCCAGGGCGCGCGCCAGGGCCGCGCGCTTCACCATGCCGCCCGACAATTCTGACGGAAATTTGTCGGCGGCGTCTGGACCGAGCCCGACAAGCTCGAGCTTGAGCATGGCCAGCTCGTCCATCAGTTGTTGCGAGAGATCGCGCGTTTCTCGCATCGGCATCTGAATATTCTGCTTGACCGTGAGGCCCGAGAACAGCGCCCCGTTCTGAAACAGCACGCCCCAGCGCTGCTCCAAGGCCTGGCGTTCGACCGGCCCCAGGGCGTTCCGATCCTTTCCAAAGATCCGAATGGCGCCCGCCCGCGCTTGCACGAGTCCGAGTATCGTGCGGGTCAGCACCGATTTGCCCTGGCCGGATCCGCCGACGACGCCAAGCACCTCGCCGCGGAAGACGTCGAGATTGAGCCCTTTGACGACCGTCCTGTCGCCGAAGCCGACGACGAGATCGCGCACGCTGATGACGACATCGCGATTTGGCCGCTGATCCGCGGCGCCGTCGGCATAGGTCGAGAAGCTGCTCATGCCCGCGCTCAATAGTCGATCGCCGCGAAAAATACGGCGAACAAGCCATCCATCACGATGACCATGAAGATGGATTTAACCACCGAGGACGTGACCTGGCGGCCGAGCGATTCCGCGGACCCCTTGGTCGCAAGCCCGTCCATCGAGGCGATGAGTCCAATCACCAGCGCCATGAACGGCGCCTTGATAATGCCGACAAGGAACGTGTGCAGCGCGATCGCTTCCTTGAGCAATGACGCGAAAGCCACCGGGCTGATGCCGCCATACCACCAGGACACGATCATGCCGCCAAAGAGCGCCGCCATGTCGGCGATAAAGGTCAGAATCGGCAGGGAGATGATGAGGCCGAGCACGCGCGGCGCGATCAGCACCTCGATGGGAGAAAGTCCCATCACCATCAGCGCGTCGATCTCCTCTCTCATTTTCATCGAACCGAGTTCGGCGGTGATCGCCGAGCCCGAACGGCCGGCGATCATGATCGAGGTGAGCAGCACGCCGAGTTCTCGCAAGACCAGAATGCCGATCAAGCTGACGGTGTAACTTGACGCGCCAAACTTGAGGAGCTGGAAGATGCCCTGCTGCGCGACGATGCCGCCAACCAGGACGTTGATCAGAACGATGATCGGAACGCTACGAAAGCCGATGAGCTCGATTTGCGCGACAAGCGGCGTGAACCGGAATCGATCCGGATTTCCGGCCACATAAATCATCGACGCAACGAATTCGCCGAGAAAGCTGACCCCACGGTAAAATTCGCGAAGGGCGTCAACGGTCGATTCGCCGAGGTCCGAAAGCAGGACGAAAATCAGATTGAAGCGCGGCCGGGCCGGCGCCTCGAAGTCGCGAAAATGCGCCTCGTCGAGCAGGGTCGAATATTCCGGACGCACATGTTCGATCGCGACGGCGACCCCTTTATGCGCGAGATCATGCCGCGCGCGATTGATAAGCCAGGCGCCGGCGGTGTCGAGCCGGGAGACCTGTGAAAGATCGATGGCGATCATCCGGCTGCGCTGGCCCTCGTCGACGATCCGCAGCGCCTCCTCTTCGAGGCGATGAGAGGCGACGAGAGTCCAATCGCCCGACAGTGACAGCCGCACGCCCTCCGGCGACGATTGGCGCATGAGTTTGGGCGGACGCTCCGTCGCGGCGACGGTCATCGGATTTCGCTCTGCGCTGGATCACGTTGCATGTGGGCGGAATCGCCCAAATGCAGATAACGTGATCGATTCCGTAAAGTTAGAGCGCGTTTTAAGCGAAAAACCGCAGTCCACTTTTTCGCAGCGCGCTCTATCGTCGACGATCGGCTCATGAATGGCGTCATTTTATCCGCCGATTGTGGCGCGCCGCCGACGCCGGCAGGCGCGGCCGCATGAAAAACGTGATAACCCCGTGAATTGACGCCAGCAAGCGCGTCGACGCACAGCTTGTAGAGCGCGGCTCACGCAATATGGACGTCGGAGAGCCAATTGACGCGGAAATTATCTGTAGCCGTAGAGACTTATCCAATCGCTGGCCGTTTCGTGATTTCACGCGGCGCAAAGACCGAAGCCATCGTCGTGACCGCAACTTTGGTCGAGGACAGCGGCATCGGGCGGGGCGAATGCGTGCCCTACGCCCGATATGGGGAAAGCGTCGGAAGCGTCGTCGCGTCGATCGAGAGCGCGCGTGACGCTCTCGAGGCCGGCGCGGACCGGGCCGCGCTGCAGCGCCTTCTGCCCGCCGGCGCGGCGCGTAACGCGCTCGACTGCGCGCTCTGGGACCTTGAGGCCAAGCTTTCGGGCGTCCCGGCCTGTGCGACGGCCGGCTTCGACGCGCTTTCGCCGCTCGTGACGGCCTATACGCTCTCGGTCGGCGCGCCCGAGGAAATGCGCGCCGCTGCGAAAAAGGCGGCAGACCGGCCTTTGCTGAAGATCAAGCTTGCCGGAGAAGGCGACGAAGCGCGTCTGGCGGCCGTGCGGGACGGCGCGCCTGATTCCACGCTCATCGTCGACGCCAACGAATCGTGGAGTGAGGAATCGCTTCCCCGCCGACTCGCCGCCTGCGCCGATTACGGCGTCGCGCTCGTCGAGCAACCTCTGCCGGCCGGCCGAGACGAAGCGCTCGCGCATATTCGATCGCCCGTGCCAATCTGCGCCGACGAAAGCGTGCATGACCGCGCGTCGCTCGCGCCGCTCAAGGGTCGCTACGACGCGGTCAACGTCAAGCTCGACAAGACTGGCGGGCTGACCGAAGCGCTGGCGCTTTGCCGCGCGGCGCAGGACTTGGGCTTTTCGATCATGGCCGGCTGCATGGTGGGGACCTCGCTCGCCATGGCGCCGGCCGTCATCGTGGGTCAGATGGCGGATTACGTCGACCTCGACGGGCCGCTGCTTCTCGCACGCGACCGCATCCCCGGACTGCTCTATGAGGGGTCGACGCTCAAGCCGCCGGACGCAAAGCTGTGGGGATAGCGCGAGCGCGGTCTGGACTTATTGACCGGCGGAGCTCTCGTAAACTAAATATTGACGGATGGGGATGGGGTTCCCCCGATAACCGCCGAAAGGCTGATGACTCCTACGAACTCGTCGCCGCGTTCACCGACCGTTGGCGCAGGGTAGGAGCGTTTCGTGCACCAGCAGCCCGTAGCCTGCCGTACGCCGTCCGGCTTGCGCCCCAGCAACGGGACAACCGTCGCCGCGCGCAACGGGGCGGCGTGTTTCGGCGCGCGGCGCGGACGCCTGTTTTGCGGGTTTCCGATCGCCGTCATTCTCGCCGGCTGCGCCCCGACCGCGCAGGACGAGCGCGCGCAGTTTCTCGGCCCGCCGGCCATGGAGCGCACGATCGCACGATCCGGGATCAGGGTCGCCGACGAAACGTCCTGGCCGCGCGAAGAATGGTGGCGCGCCTTCCGCAGTCCCGAACTCGACGCCGTCATCGATAAGGCGTTGCGGGACAATCAAAGCCTGAGAAAGGCGGAAGATGCGCTGCGCGGCGCCGACGCGTTGGTGCAGGTCGCCGGCGCACGGCTTCTTCCCGAAGTTCAGGCAACCTTCGGCATGCGGCAATCCCGCAACCCTCTGCATGGCGTCGTGGCCTCCTACAATCCGGCGCAGGGCGGATTGGAAAAGACCATGGCCTTCATCAATCCGCTGGTGCTGAGCTATGAGCTCGATTTCTGGCAAAAGAACCGCGCGCTGCTCGACGCGGCGATCGGCGAGTCGGCGGCCCAGGAGGCCGAACTGGAGCAGGCGCGCCTGCTGCTGACCGCTTCGGTCGCGCGCGCCTATCTGCGCGGCTACGCCACGGCGCGCCAACTCGAAGTGGCGAAGGCTCTGACGCGGATGCGGCGCGATTTGGTGTCGCTTGCCGAAACCCGTTATCGTACCGGCCTCGACTCCTTGGACGGGGTGCAGGTCGCACGCGCCGAATTTGAAAACGCGGTCCGGCGCGAAGCCGCCGTTCAGGCGCTTCTGACGCTGCAGAAGGATGCGCTCGCGCGTCTCATGGGCGAAGGACCCGACGCCGCGCACGATCTTTACGCCGGACGAAGAGCGCCGTCGCCCGCCGCGCCGTCGCTGCCGCGCAGCCTGCCGATTGAACTGCTCGTCCACCGCCCTGATCTCGCCGCCGCCTTGCGCCGCGCCGAGGCGGCGGCGGCCCGCGTTCACGTCGCCAAGACGCTGTTTCTTCCCTCGATCGACCTTGCGATCACCGGCGGATTCGAAGGCTCGGTGACCTCGACGAAAATCAGCAAGCTCGCGGGCTATCTCTTCACGCCTTCGGCGATCGGCTACGCCGTCTCGCCCACCCTGCGGCTGCCGGTTTTTCAAGGCGGCAGGCTCAGCGGAAATCTCGAGGTTCAGCACGCCGATTATGACCAGGCGGTCGATTCCTATAATGAGACGCTGCTGCAGGCCGCGCAGCAGGTCGCCGACGCCAGCGCCAATCTCAAACGCGCCTGCACGGAATATGAGGCCCAGACCCGCTTTCTGCGCGCGGCGCGCGCGCAATTCGATCTCGCGCAAACGCGGTTGCGCGACGGGCTGAAAGATCGGCGCGAAATCGTCGTCGAACGCGCCGATCTGTTCGAATCAGGCTTTACGCAGCGCGCGCTCGAAGGCGACAGGCTTATCGCCGCTGTGGACCTTTATCAGGCGCTCGGCGGCGGCTATGCCGGCGGTCCGACGCCCGACGCGCCGAAGCCGGCGCCCGAAACCGACCCCTTGACGCCTGCCGTTGAAGCGATCCAGTCGCTTGGCGGCGGCTGAACGTCTCACTTTGAGTCTCACTTAAGCAGAAGAACGCGAACCCGGTCGATGCCGCTTTCCCGCAAGAAGATCCGTTTCCGCAGGGAATATCTGCTCAAGATCGTCATTGCGGCGGTCGCGATCGGCGCGGCCATCGCGCTGGTGCAGTGGTTTTTCTACGAGCGGCATTGGGTGACGACCGACAACGCTTATGTCGCCGGCAACATTATTCCCGTGCAGGCGGATGCGACGGGAGTGGTCGCGGCCGTCCTGGCGGAAGAAACCCAGTTCGTGAAAAAGGATGAGGTGCTCGTGCGCCTCGACGGACAGCGCGCCCGAGCGGCGCTCGCGCAGGCCGAAGCCGATCTCGGTCGCGCCGTCCGCGCCGTCGGGGCCCTGTACGCCCAGCGTAACCAAGTATGCCAAAGGGTCATCGCGCGCGCGGCGCTTCGCGACAGAACGCGACACGATCTCGCAAGATATCGGCAGGCTGCGGAGAGCGGCGCGTCATCGCGGCAGGTGCTGCAGAACGCAGAGGACCAGCTCGCCGCGCTCGAAGCCGATCTGCGCGAAGCGCAGGCGGAATATCAGGCGGTCGAAGCGCGAGTCGGCGGCGTGACGCGCATGAACCATCCAGATATCGAGGCCGCCAAAGCCAAATACTACGACGCTTACATTGAGTTCGCGCGCCAGAACATTCGCGCGCCGGCGAGCGGCTTTGTCGCCAAACGCCGCGTCCAGGTCGGCGATCGTATGCGTCCCGGAGACCCGATTCTCAACATCGTGCCGCTCGACCATCTCTGGGTGGAAGCGAACCTCTGGGAAAACCGAATGGCCCGGGTTCGTCCCGGGCAGCCAGCGATCGTCACGGTTGACCTCTACGGATCGAAACAGATCTACCACGGCGAAGTGGTGGGGCTCGTCCCCGGCTCCGGCGCCGTCTTCGCGACTCTTCCTCCGGACAACGCCACTGGCAATTTCATTCGTATCGTTCAGCGCATTCCGGTACGAATCGCATTGCGAGCAGACGAACTCGAGAAGCAACCCTTGCGACCGGGTCTATCCACCGTCGCGTCGATCGACGTGTCCGGACCGCTGCAATCGCCGAATCAATCAATCGTGAAGACCACGGCGAACGAATATCTGACCAATATCTATGAAAGGGATCTCGCGGAGGCGAAGGCGCGCGCGGAAAAAATCGTCAAGGATAATGTCGCCGGCGCGTCGGTCGACGGCGCGGTCTGTACCCCAGCCCAATAAAATGCGGTGCGACGTCGATTTGCGTCCGCCATTTTGGGCGCCGCTATTGGCGGGCGTCGGATCACGCCGTAACATCCGGCGCGGATATTTTGACGTAGCGGATTTGGGAGAGACAGCATGCCGGACGCCAGCGCGACTTCGTCAGCGTTTTCCCTAGACCCGACGCAGGTGAAAATCGCGCAGCGACTTGAGGCGCTGAAGACGAGTGAGAACGGCCTGTCCTCGGCCGAAGCGGCGCAGCGCCTCGCCGAATATGGCCCCAACGCGATCGAGGACAAGACAGAAAGCAAATGGCGCCGGCTGCTCAATTATTTCTGGGGGCCCTTGCCATTTCTCATCGAGGCGGCCGCCATCATCTCCGCCCTTCGCCGCGACTGGCCGGATTTCGCCGTCGTCGCAGGTCTTCTCCTCTACAACGCCGTCGTCGGCTTCTGGCAGGACAACAAGGCCGCGAACGCGCTTGCGGCATTGAAGAAAAATCTAGCGCCTCGGGCGCGTGTATTGCGCGACGGCGCCTGGACGACGATCGCCGCGGCCGAACTGACGCCCGGAGATATCGTCAGCATCGCGGCGGGGCAGATCATCCCGGCGGATATGATGCTCACCGAAGGCGATTATCTGAGCTGCGATCAAGCGGCGCTCACCGGCGAATCGCTGCCGGTCTCCAAGAAGGTCGGCGACGACGCCTATTCCGGCGCGATCGCCAAACAGGGCGCCATGACGGGCGTGGTGACGGCGACGGGCGATCGCACCTTTTTCGGCCGCACCGCGAAGCTTGTCGGCGCCGCCGGCGCGGTTTCGCATTCGCAGCGCGCGGTGACGCAGGTCGGCGATTTTCTGCTGTTGCTTGCCTTTTTGCTGGCGCTGGTTCTCGTCGGCGCGCAGCTCTATCGGGAAGTCATCGCTCCGGACGTCTGGCGCTGGGACCGCGTCGGCTCAATCACGCAATATGTTCTTGTGCTGCTGATCGCATCGATCCCGGTCGCCCTGCCGGCGGTCATGTCCGTGACGATGGCGATCGGCGCCTATGTTCTCTCTTTGCAGAAGGCCATTGTTTCGCGGTTGAGCGCGATCGAGGAGCTTGCCGGAGTCGATGTGCTGTGCAGCGACAAGACCGGCACGCTGACGATGAACAAGCTCACGGTGCAAAGCGCCATTCCCTACGGCGCATTCAAGAGCGACGACGTGTTGCTCTTCGCCGCGCTGGCGACGCAAAGAAGCAGCGAGGACGCCATCGACCTCGCGGTGATGGCGGCGCTGCCGGCCCACGATGCGCTTGAGGGCTACAAGCAGAAAGCCTTCACGCCCTTCGACCCCGTCAGCAAGCGCACGATCTCGACGGTCGCCGACAGCGCCGGCGGCATCCGTCATTACGCCAAGGGCGCGCCGCAGGCGATTTCCGCGCTCGTGCGGCCCGACTCCCAGACTCTGCAGCGCTATCAGGGCGAAGTGGCGGCGCTCGCCGCCAAAGGCCAGCGCGCGCTCGGCGTCGCAATGTCGGAAGACGGCGCCAGATGGGCGCTCGTCGGACTGATCTCGCTCATGGACCCGCCGCGCGCCGACGCCAAGGCGACGATCGCCGACGCGCGCGCGCTGGGGCTCACCGTCAAGATGGTGACCGGCGATGACGTCGCGATCGGCGACGAGATCGCCGCCCAGCTCGGCATGGGCGCGCATCTTCTCGTCGCCAGCGATGTCTTCAAAAGCGGCGTGAAGGCCGACGCCTTGCCGCACAGCGTCGTCGAAGCGGTGGAGCGGGCCGACGGCTTCGGCAGGGTGTTCCCCGAGCACAAATATGAGATCGTCAAGGCGCTTCAGTCGGTCGGCCACATCGTCGCGATGACCGGCGACGGCGTGAACGACGCGCCGGCGCTCAAACAGGCGGATTGCGGCATCGCCGTCAGCGGCGCGACGGACGCCGCCCGAAGCGCCGCGGCGCTGATCCTCACGGCGCCGGGGCTGTCGACCATCATCAACGCGATCCGCGTGTCGCGTCAGATCTTCCAGCGCATCGAAAGCTATGTCCATTATCGGATCGCGATGACGCTCGACATCATGATCGTCGTCGTCGCCTCGATCGTGTTCCTGGATTTTCAGCCGCTGACCGCCATCATGATCGTCGCGCTCGCGCTCCTCGACGACATTCCGATCATGACGATCGCCTACGATAATGTTCCGGTCGCGCCGCAACCGGTGAAATGGAACATGCATCGCATCTTCATTTTCTCTTCCCTGATGGGGTTGCTCGCGGTCGCTGAAACCTTCGGGTTTTTGCTGATCGGCATGCGCTGGACGCTCGATGAGGCGCTACAGACGATCATTCCGATCGATCCCGGCCAGCTTCGGACTCTGCTCTTCTTGCAACTCGCCGTCGGCGGCCATCTGCTGCTCTTCAGCGTGCGCACGAAGAAAGCGATTTTTGCCCCGCCCTATCCGAGCGCAAGGTTGTTCTGGGCGATCGCGGCGACTCAGGTCGCGGCGGTGCTGCTCTGCCTCTACGGCGTCGGCGTCGAGGCCGTTCCCGGCGCGGCGATCGTCGGCGTGTGGCTTTACTGCCTGCTCTGGGTCGTCGCTGTGGAAATCGTGAAGTTCATCTACTGGAGTCTGGCCAACAGGCGCGAACGAGATTTGACGGCGGGGCGCGCCGCTCTCGCCGGTTGACGCAGAGCGATGCGACGAGAGAGGCGGCGGACATGAATTTCCTCAAAAAGTTCCGAGTCGAGCCGGGTTCGACTGTCGATCTCGGATCGGTCGATCCGGCGTTCCATGGCGATTTCGCCAATGATTCGGATGCGGCGCAGGAGCTGCAGCGCAATCTGACGCGCATCACCGAATTGCAGCGCAAGCTTTATGCCGACAGATCGCATTCGCTGCTGATCGTCTTGCAAGGCATCGACAGCGCGGGAAAGGACGGCACCTGCTGGCACGTCATCAGCGCCATGGACCCGCAGGGCGTCGAGGTGACGGGGTTCAAGCAGCCGACGCCCGAGGAACAGGAGCATGATTTCCTGTGGCGCATTCACCCGCATGCGCCGCGCCGCGGCTATGTCTCGATTTTCAACCGTTCGCATTACGAGGACGTGCTCGTCGTGCGCGTGCACAAGCTTGCGCCCGCTGACGTCTGGAAGCCGCGCTACGATTTCATCAATGAATGGGAGAAGCTGCTCAGGGTCGAGAACCGGACGACAATTCTGAAATTCTTTCTCTATATTTCCAAGGACGAGCAGCTCAAGCGCTTCAAGGAGCGACTCGACGACCCGGCGCATCAGTGGAAGATCAGCGCGAGCGATTATTCTGAGCGCGAAAAATGGGACGACTACATCAAGGCTTTTGAAGCGGCGCTGTCGCGGTGCTCGACCGAACATGCGCCTTGGTTTGTGATTCCGTCGAATCACAAATGGTTTCGCAATCTCGCCGTATCGAACATCATCGCCGATACGCTGGACAGTCTCGATCTGAAATTGCCGAAGCCGACCGTCGACATCGAACAGATTCGCAAGCTTTATCACCAAGCCAAAATCGAAGAGAAGGGGAGCAAGGCGCAGTGACGGCGTCGCCCGTTCGCGCCGCCTCGGTCTTTTCGGCGCTCGACGAAGCGCCGATGACATGGCGCCATTACGCCTATTGGCTCGCGGCGAGCGGAGGCGCGTTTCTCGACGGGTTTTCGGTATCAGCGCTTGGCGTCGCGCTGCCGCTGCTCAAACGAGATTTCGCGATCCGCCCGTTGTTCGTCGGACTTATCGGATCAGCTCTGGTGCTCGGCGCGGTCCTGGGCTCGGCGATCGGCGGGATCGGCGCCGACAAATTCGGCCGCAAGCGCACCTTTATCGCCGACATGGCGATCATCGCTGTGGCGTGCTTTATCGGCGCGCTGGCGCCGAACGCCCGCTTGATCCTGCTCTCACAGTTTCTTCTCGGCGTCGGCGTCGGCATCGATTTTCCGACGAGCGGCTCCTATGTGTCGGAGCTCATGCCGCGCAAGGCGCGCAATCGAATGACCGTCGCGACGATCGCCTTGCAGTCGGTCGGCATGGCGGCGGCCGCTCTCGCCGGACTCGCGATATTGACGCTGCGGCCGTCGACCGAGGACTGGCGGCTGCTCTTTAGTGCGAGCGGCGCGATTGCGCTGCTTTTCTTATGCGCGCGCATCTGGGTGCCGGAAAGCGTGCGCTGGCTGGCGACCAAGGGGCGCATCGGCGACGCGACAGCCCTGCTCAAGACCTTGTCGATCGAGTTCGGCGAGAAGCCGGCAAACACTGGCGCCGAAGCGATCGCCTTGACGACCTGGAAGCCGGATGTGAAGGCGCGCGCGCAGGATGTCGGCTATTC
The DNA here is from genome assembly GCA_046349135.1 of Methylocystis sp. Classification (GTDB taxonomy): domain Bacteria; phylum Pseudomonadota; class Alphaproteobacteria; order Rhizobiales; family Beijerinckiaceae; genus Methylocystis. Next base: position 28,053 of record JAXMCY010000019.1, read on the forward strand.
GGCGCTGTTCACCGCGGCCTATCGCGCGCGGACGATGCTCGTCTCGTTGCCGTGGATGTTGATGGACGTCGCGACCTATGGCGTCGGCCTGTTTACGCCCGTCATTCTCGGGGCCATGCATTTCGGCGACGCCGGCGCAGGCCCGATCGCGGCGGACTTCGTCGGGGCGGAAGGCAGCGCCGTCGTCGACGCCTTTCTCGTTATCGGCTTTGCGGCGAGTCTCTGGGCGGTGCCGCGTTATGGCCGCATCACCATGCAGGTCGCAGGCTTCAGTGGCATGGCGCTCGGCATGCTGCTGCTGCTCTTTGCCGCGATGACCGACAATGGCGCTAAGGAACATCTCGCCTTCGTCATCGGCGGCTTCGTTCTTTTCAATTTCGCCATGAACGCGGGGCCCAACGCCACGACGTTCACGCTCGCGCCGACGCTTTTTCCGACGGCGATCCGCGCTTCGGCCAGCGGATTTGCGGCGGCGTGCGCCAAAATCGGCGCTACTTTCGGGACATTTGTTGTGCCGCAGTTGCAGGATGCCTGGGGGCTCGTCGGCGTCGTCGCGGTGATGGTCGCCGTCAGCGTCGCCGGACTTATGGCGACGGCCGGCGTTGCGCATGCGGTCAATGAAGAGGGTGCGCTGGAGGAATAGGATCGGCTGTCCGCAGGCGGAGCGCGCCTCAGGTTTTGGCGTCGCTCACGCCTGTTGTGCTTGCGCAGGGCCGCCCAAATGCAGCGCGCCTTAACGCAAATGCGCGACGACCGTCCATGCGCCGAGAAAAACGATCATGACGACGCAGAGCGCCGACAGGACGATGAGAATCGCCTTATTGGCGGCGCGCCGACCGTTTTCCCTCATTCGCGTCATTCTCCGGCTAGTGCCGCTGTCGCGCAGCGGAGTCTCGCGAACTCCGTCACGGGCCGAAGAAAAACACGCGGAGAAAGTTGGTGTAATCGCCTTCCCACGCCATCATGGCCATCAGCACCAGAACCGCCAGCGGCGGCAGCAGAATCGCGACAACGAGCGCGAGCCGCTCCCACGCCATATGCATGAAGATCGCGACGATCAAACCCGCCTTCAGAAGCATGAACACGACGATCAGGAACCATCGCGGATAGCCCTGAACATCGAAATAATCGACGAGATAGGAGCAGGCGCTCAGCACGAAGAGCAGTCCCCACACCATAAGATAGAGCTTGATCGGATGCTGCTGGCCATGCGCATGCGCCGCCGGCTGCGCCGTCTGAGCTACAGGACCATGAGCATGCGTCGTGTTATCCGTCATCGCCGTCATTCTTTTCCCCCTGTCGGAGACTGCTACCACAGATAGAAGAAAGCAAAGATGAAGACCCAGACGAGATCAACAAAGTGCCAGTATAGGCCCATGATCTCGACGATTTCATAGCGGCCCTTGCGGCTCGTGAAAAAGCCGCGGCGACCTACGTCATAATCGCCGCGCCACACGGCGCGCGCGATAATCAGCAGGAAGATCACCCCGACCGACACGTGGAACCCGTGAAAGCCGGTGATCATGAAGAAGCTCGACCCGAACTGCGCCGCGCCGAAGGGATTGCCCCACGGCCGCACGCCCTCGTGGATGAGCTTGCTCCACTCGAACGCCTGCATGCCGACGAAAGCGGCGCCGAAAAAGGCCGTCACCAACATCAGGATGGCGGCCTTCTTGCGCTCGCGCGCATAGGCGAAGTTGACGGCCATCGCCATCGTTCCCGAACTCGTGATGAGATCGAAGGTCATGATGGCGATGAGGATGAGAGGAATCTTCTTGCCGCCGATGTCGAGGGCGAAGATTTCGCTTGATGCGGCCATTCCACCGTCGTGGACATGCGCACCGTCATGTAGGAAATCAAAAAGCAGCTGAAGACGAAGGTGTCGCTGACGAGGAAGATCCACATCATCGCCTTGCCCCAGGACGCGCTCTTGAACGAGCGCTGATCCGAGGACCAGTCCGTGACCACGCCGAGCAGGCGGCTTCTGAGCGTTTGTTCAGTCATTGCGTGCTCGGTCGTTACATGCTCCGCCGTCATGGCGCATTCCCTCTTATGAAAGCAGACGCCTGCAGATGACGCCAAATCCGTCGGCCCAACCGATAAGCATCGCGAACATCAGCAGCCAGACGAACAGCAGAAAATGCCAATAGATGGCGCAGAGCTCGACGCTCGTCGTCAGTTCTCGAGTGACGCGTCCCGCGCCGCGAACCCTATCGGTTGTTCGCGCCAGCGCCACAAGCCCGCCGATCAGATGCAGGGCGTGCGCCCCCGTCAGCAGATAAAAGAAGGCGTTGGCGGCGTTGCTCGACGCGAAGAACCGCAATTCGAGAAGTTCGCGCCACGCCCAGATCTGGCCGATCAGGAAAAGGCCGGCGGTCGCGGCGCCGACGAGCAATGCCGTCTTGACCCGCTCGACGTCGGCGCGGCGCGCGGCGACGAGCGCAAGCTGCAAGGCGACGCTGCTCCCTGCGAGAAGGAGCGTGTTGAGCCAGAGAACGCCGGGGATCGGCGGCATCTGCCAATCGGGCGCGTCGCCGCGCATGAAGAAAGCCGCGGCGAGCAAAGAGAACAGACAGCCGGCGACGGCGAGAAAGATGGCGAGTCCCACTTTCGTCGCCGGCGGCGGCTCCTTGCCGGCGTCGGAACGATACTGCGCGACGTCGCCTTCCTCGAGCCAGGGCGATTCCAACACGCCCTGGCGCGCCAACCACAAGATCGCAAAAGAGAAGATGAAGATGAAGAACAGCCCCATCACGCTCATGGCGAATGTTCCCCTCGCATGGGCGGCGCGTTTTGAGGCAGGAAATCCTCGGGAGCGCCGGGGACGCTATAGGCATAGGGCCAACGATAAACCACCGGAAGATGCTTGCCCCAATTGCCGTGGCCCGGCGGCGTTTCGGGAGTCTGCCATTCGAGCGACGCCGCGCGCCACGGATTGCCGCCAGCGGGCGCGCCGTATTTCAGGCTTCTGAACAGATTGTAGAAGAAGATCGTCTGGGCGAAGCCGACCGCCAACGCCGTGACGGTGATGAAAATGTTGAGCGTCGTCGCTGAAGCCGGAACGAAGGCGGTTTCGCCCATTTCGTAAAAGCGCCGCGGCATGCCGAGCACGCCCAGATAGTGCATCGGAAAGAAGATTGCGTAGGCGCCAAGAAAGGTGATCCAGAAGTGGATCTTGCCGAGCCGCTCATCCATCATCCGGCCGGTGATCTTCGGGGCACCCAGTGATAGATCGCGCCAAAAATGACCAGCACCGGAGCGATGCCCATCACCATGTGAAAATGCGCAACGACGAAGAGCGTCGCCGACAGCGGCACGTCGACGATGACGTTGCCGAGATAAAGCCCGGTGATGCCGCCATTGACGAAGGTGACGAGGAAGCCGAGCGCGAACAGCATCGGCGTCGTGAAGTGGATGTCGGCGTGCCAGAGGGTCAGACCCAGTTGTAGACCTTTAGCGCCGTCGGCACCGCGATCGCGAGCGTCGTCACCGCGAAGAAAAAGCCGAACCAGGATCCATGCCGCTGACGCATGTGGTGGCCCCAGACCACCATGCTGAGCACGCCAATGGCGATGATCGCCCAGACCATCATTCTGTAGCCGAAAATATTCTTGCGCGCGTGCACGCTGATGAGGTCGGACACGACGCCGAAGGCCGGCAGCGCGACGATATATACCTCGGGATGACCGAAGAACCAGAACAGATGCTGGAACAGGATCGGGCTGCCGCCGACATAGTCCTTGCGCTCCCCGAGCTCGACGAGCGAAGGCATGAAGAAGCTGGTGCCGAGCGTGCGATCGAGCAGCAGCATGACGCAGGCGACGAAGAGGCCGGGGAAAGCGAGAAGCGCCATCACCGCGGCGGCGAAGATCCTCAAACCGTGAGCGGCATGCGCATCAGCGTCATGCCGCGGGTGCGCGCCTGCAGAACGGTCACGACGTAGTTCAATCCGCCCATCGTGAAGCCGACGATGAAGAGGATCAACGAGGCGAGCATCAGAATGATGCCCCATTCGTGACCGGGCGTGCCGGTCAGGATCGATTGCGGCGGATAAAGCGTCCAGCCGGCTCGGTCGGTCCGCCCGGCACGAAATAGCTCGAGACAAGAACCAGGGTCGCGATCAGATAGACCCAGTAGCTCAGCATGTTGACGTATGGGAACACCATGTCCCTCGCGCCGACCATGAGCGGAATGAGATAATTGCCGAAGCCGCCAAGGAAGATGGCGGTCAGCATGTAGACGACCATGATCATGCCATGCATGGTCACGGACTGATAATAGACATTGGCGTCGATGAACGGGATCGCGCCAGGGAAGGCGAGCTGCAGGCGGATCACCCACGAGAGCACCAAGGCCAAAACGCCGACGGTTATGGCCGTGCCGGCGTATTGTATGGCGATGACCTTGGCGTCCTGGCTGAATACGTATTTCGTGATCCAGCTGTGCGCGTGATAGAGTTCGACGTCTTCCACTTCGCCGGCGGCGGCGCGATATTCTGTAGTACGCTGGCGTCGGTCATTAAGCGATCCTCCCTTCGCCGCCACAGCGCTTTTGGCGATTGATTGAGCGCCGCCGCAGCGGGGCGCTCTCGGCGGCGACGAATATCAAAGCGGCGCGACGATTAGAGTTGGCGAGCGTCATTGCGCCGAAGCCCGCTTGTCCTGGCTTGCGGCGCTCTTGCGCGACTGCTCGAACGTCTGCTGCGCAGTCTGCCACGCCTCGAAATCGGCTTCCGACTCGATGATCATCTTGCCGCGCATCTGCGGGTGCCCTGTGCCGCAGTAGGCCGCGCACAGTATCTCGTATTCACCGATCTTGGTCGGCGTGAACCAAAAATAAGTGACGATCCCCGGAACGAGGTCCATTTTCGCCCGGATTTCAGGGACGTAGAAGTCATGCAGCACGTCGATCGAGCGCAGCAGCACCTTGACGGGCTTGCCGAGCGGCAAATGCAGTTCGCCGTTGGTGACGAGCAGATCGTCCAGTCCCTTGGGATCGGCCGGGCTCAGACCTAGCGAATTGGTGGTGTCGATGTAGCGAACGTCGCTCGATCCGAGCTGATGGTCGACCCCCGCCAGGCGGAAGCTCCAGTTCCACTGCGCCCCCACCGCTTCGATCTCCATTGCGTCTTTGGGCACAGTGATGAACTGGCCCCAAACCAGGAGGCCGGGAGCGAGAAGAATGACGACGGCGATCGTCGTGACAATTCCGAGCCAGGCTTCGAGCTTCTGGTTCTCGGGCTCATAGGCGGCGCGCCGGCCCGGCACATGGCGGAAGCGATAGAGGCAATAGGACATGAACAAAATGACGGCGACGAAACCCGCGCCGGTCACCAGAAAGGTGAGTCCCATCGTGTCGTCGATGAAGCCCCAATTGGAAGCGATTGGCGTCATCCGCCACGGACTGAGAACATGGAACAGGATCGAGCCGGCCACCACCAGGACCATGACGAAAGCGATATACATGCGCTATCTGACCTCACCACGAGCGGACGGCCCTATATACCGGCGATTTGCTTTGCGTCAAAGTGTCGCGCCGGCGCGGTCTCGCGCGCGTCCCGCAGGACGCAAAAACCCGCGCCGAACAGGGTCCGGCGCGGGTCTTTATGAAGGAGTTTTGTTTCTAGGCTATTTCTTGGGAGCGGCGGCCGGCGCGGCCGGCGCGGCGCCCTTTTGCGCCTCGAGCCTCTTGCGCTCCTCTTCGGCCTTTTTCTGCAGTTCGTCCTGCAGCCTCTTCTGCTGTTCCTCAAGCACCTTGGGGTCGATCGCAGGGCCGTCGAAGGCTTTGCCAAAATTGGCGAGCGGGAGATAGAAGGTGACTTCGGCGTTGCCCTGATTCTTGACGACGACCGACATTTTTTCGGCCTTCTTCATGCTGTCGACAACGGCCTTTTTGACCTTCGCTTCGGCGAAACAGCCATTCGGGAAGCAGATTTCGAACGCGCCGCTTTCCGGCGTTCCCTTATCGATGGCAAAGCGGAAGCCGGGCTTCAGCATCAGGCCCGGCGGCAGAAGCAAGCGGATGATCTTCTGGTCTTCGCTTTTGGGATCGTAAACGGCGAGCGCGAGCAGCGGCTGAGGCGCCTCGCCCTCCTTCGCCGAAACCCCGAAGTCGCGCGTCGTGTAGCACAGTTCTTTTTTGGTCTGGGGGTCGGAGCCGCACACTTTGGTCCAGTCCGGCTGAACGGCGACGAGATCGGCGGCGATCGGCCCCTGAGGCTGCTGCGGCTGCTGTTGCGCCGCGCCGGCCGCGGGCGCCTGCTGAGCCCATGCGGCGCCGCCTGTGAACAGCAACGCTCCCGCAAGGACGATCGCGCCGAAGCGCGAAAAATGGGTCGACATCGGAAGTTCCTTTCGATTCTCCTGGCGGCCGGCGTCCTCCGGCTCCGGATCGTTTTTAGCGTCGCGTCAATACTGGAGGCCGCCTTCGCGCCCAAGCCGTGGAACCATGACCAGCCCGTGTTCCAGCGCGATCGCGAGACGCCGACGAGGCGACGGCAACGCTCTTACATGGTCGCCACAGTAAATTCCAGCCAAGCGGGACGTATGACGCATGGTCCGGGGCTTTTTTTCGCAAATCCGTCGCAAAAAATCGACGAAGACTTGAGCGCGACTCGCTTCCGGCGGCCATACTGTGGAATATGGCCCGCCAATGAAGATTCGCCCGATTCCTGCGAGAGGCCCCGCCGGCGGCGGCGAACAGCGCATGCGGGGGCGCCGTGCGCTCTCCTACGCCCTGTCGCTCCTGATGTCCGTCCCTTGCGCCGGGGCGGCCCCGTCCCCGCAACGGCCCGACGCGCCCCGCCCGACGCATGCGATCGCGATGCATGGCGCGCCCGCTCTGCCGAGCGATTTCGATCACTTCCCTTACGCCGAGCCGCAGGCGGCTAAGGGCGGCAAGCTTCGCGTCGGCCTGGCCGGCGCCTTCGACAGCTTGAATCCGTTCAATCTCAAGTCGGGAAGCGCGGCGCAGGGGCTCGTCGGCAATGTCTTCCAGAGCCTGATGGCCCGCTCGCAGGACGAACCCTTCACGCTTTACGGCCTGATCGCGCGGTCGGTCGACATCGATCCGGCGCGCTCACAGGTGACCTTTCATCTCGACCCGCGGGCGCGCTTTTCCGACGGAACGCCGATCACCGCCGAAGACGTGCTGTTCTCGTTCGACCTGTTGAAAACCAAGGGCCGGCCGCAGCAGCGCATCGCCTATGGACTGGTCAAATCGATCGACGCGCCGGACGCGCACACCGTGCACTACGATCTTTCCGGCGTCGGCGACCGCGAGCTGCCCCTCATTCTGGCGATCATGCCGGTGCTTCCCAAACACGCGACCGACGTCGAGCGTTTTTCCGACGCGACGCTGGCGAAGCCGATCGGCTCGGGCCCTTATGTGATCGCCGACGTCAAGGTTGGCGAACGTGTCTTGCTGCGGCGCAGCAAGGACTATTGGGGCGCCGACCTGCCCAGCCAGCGCGGCTTCAACAATTTCGACGAGGTCGACATCCAATATTTTCGCGACGGCAATTCGCTGTTCGAAGCCTTCAAGGCGGGTCTTCTCGACTATCGCGAGGAAACCAGCACGACGCGCTGGGCGAGCGCTTACGATTTCCCGGCGATCGCCGATGGGCGGGTCGTGAAGGAGACGCTGAAGAATGACAATCCCAAGGGCATGGAGGGATTCGTCTTCAACACGCGCCGACCTTTGTTCAAGGACATCCGGCTACGCGAAGCGCTCGGCATGATGTTCGACTTCGAATGGGTCAACGCCAATCTCTACGCCGGACTTTATACGCGCACGAAAAGCTTCTTCGACGAATCTGAATTGTCGTCCTCCGGCCGGCCGGCGTCGGCCGCCGAGCGGGTTTTGCTGGCGCCATTTCCGGGCGCCGTGCGCGAAGACATTCTCGAAGGCCGCTGGCGCCCGCCGGTCAATGACGGGTCCGGCCGCGACCGCGAAATGGCGAAGCGCGCGCTGGCCCTGCTCGAGAGCGCCGGCTACACCATCGACGGCGGCGCCTTGCGCAAGGACGGCGAGCCGGTTTCCTTCGAGATCATGGTGAAGGACCGCAATCAGGAGCGGCTGGCGCTCAACTACGCGTCCTCCTTGCAGCGAATCGGGGTCGACGCCCGCGTGCGTCTCGTCGACGAGGTCCAGTATCAGCGCCGGCGGCGAGTTTCGATTTCGACACTGATGCTCGGTCAATGGATCGCCTCGGCTTCGCCGGGCAATGAGCAGCGCATGCGCTGGGGCTCCGCGAGCGCCGAACGGAATCCTCGTTCAACCTCGCCGGCGCCGCGTCGCCGGCGATCGATTCGCTCATCGCCGCCCTGCTCGCGGCGACGAGCCGCGACGATTTCGTCACCGCCGTGCGCGCCTATGACCGCGTGCTGCTGTCGGCTTTATCGTGCCGCTCTTCCATGCGTCCGAACAGTGGATCACCGCATTCGACCGACATCGCCAGGCCGCCGCATGTGCCGCTGCAGGTCGCCAATGTTCCGGTCCGACGCTCGAAAGCTGGTGGAGACCGCATTGAGCGCCTGTGAAGACATGCGCCGGCGCACGCCGGCAACCTGTCCGGCATGGCAAAGCTCGCTTCGCGCTCTGAGCCGGGCGTCGCGGGGACGCTTCCGCCCGCGCAATGTCAGGAGCCGCCATGTCCGCGTCGCACGATGACATTTCGTCAACGGCGCCTCTCGCCGGGTTCATTCGATGGGTTTCGCGCTTTTTATCGTCGGCGCCGTCGCAATCGGCCTGTTGATCCTCGATCGCTCGTTCAATCTCGGCCTGCCGATCGGTCTCCTCCGTCCTTTTCTGGTTCGCCTATGTCGCGCTGCTGGCGCTGTCGACGATGGTGCGCTTCGTGCGCCAGCAGACCGTCCTCGTCGTCGAACGGCTGGGGCGCTACAACCGGACGCTCAGCGCGGCGTCAATTTCGTCTGGCCGATCGTCGAGCGCGTCGCCTACACTTTCGATCTGCGCGAGCAGGCTGATCGACGTGCCGGAGCAGGACGCGATCACGAACAACGCCACGGTCACCATCGACGGCATTCTCTATTACAAGATCGTCAGCGCCAAGGACGCCACCTATGGCGCGCAGGACATCCGCCGCGCCATCATCGATACCTGGCGCAGACGTCGATGCGATCGGCGATCGGCTCGATGGAGCTCGACAAGACCTTCGAGAACAGAAGCGAGATCAATGAGCGCGTCGTGCGCGCCGTCTCCGACGCGGCGCAGCTCTAGGCGCCCATGTGACGCGCTATGAGATCAAGGACATCGCCATGCCTGAATCGCTGCGCCAGTCGATGGAGCGGCAGATGAAGGCCGAGCGCGACAAGCGCGCCGCGGTGCTCGAGTCGGAAGGCGTGAAACAGTCCGAGATCAACCACGCCGAGGGAGAGAAGCAGGCGGCGATTCTGCGCGCCGAAGGCCAGGCGAAGGCGATCGAACTGGTGCGCACGCAGATCACCCAGCAGGGCGGCGATCAGGCGGTGCAGCTCGAAGTCGCGAAAAGCGCCATCGACGTATTTTCAGCAGGCCAGCATTCACCACCGTCGCGGTGGGCGTGGCGCCGATCCCGCCGGCTGGATCGCCAAGGCGATGGCGGTGCTGAAAACGGTGAACGCAAGCGGCGCGGCGAATCCAGAACGGCGCGCGGGCGGCGGGCAGCCCTGGCAAAGCGGAGAGTAGGCGCATGGAGCCGGCGTTCTTCTACGATCCCGCCAATCTGAGCCTGATCGCCGGCCTGGCGCTGCTCGGGCTCGACATTGTGGTGATCGGCCTCTCGCCGGTGATGTTCGTCGCGGTTGGGGCGCTCTTCAACAGCGCGGTTCTTTACGCCGGCTGGCGGCCGTCGCTCGTCGAGACCGCGGCGATCGTCGCCAGCGCCGGATCGTCGGCCCGGAAGCCGCTGCAGCGGTTTCAGAACGCCGACATCGAAGAGGACAAGAGCAGCTTGATCTCATTGGCCGCGAGGTGACGATGACGCATGAGGTGACGAAGACCCGCGGCGTCATTTTCTGGTCAGGAGTAGAATGGCAGGCGCGGCTTGCCGAGGACTCGAAGTCGAAAGCCTCGCGCCCAGCGCCAGGGCGCTGATGTGGTGGCGGTGAAAAATCTGGCGCTGGTGCTGGCGCCGCTCGCTTGAAGTTCGGCGGCGCGGAGCTGAGGGCGCGTCGCGGATCGTGACGCGCCTAGAATGTCTAATTTTAGCAAAAATTGCTATTATTAGGCATTTCTGGCATCGTGGCTCGCAACAGGAGCCATCCCATGAATATGAACGTGTCCTTGACCGACGAGCTGGCGGATTTCGTCAAGTCGAAGGTCGCTGGCGGGCGCTACAGCTCTTCGAGCGAGGTCGTCCGCGAAGCGCTACGGATAATGGAGAAGGCCGAGCGGCAGGAGGCTGAAAAACTACGGCTCTTGCGCGAAGCATGGCGACAGGGCGTCGACAGCGGCGACGTTGGCGAGCTGGACTTTTCCGAATTGAAGAAGGAAGCGCGCGCGCGCCGAGCCGCTGCAAAAGACTGAGTGAGTGGCCAAACTTCATTACACGCGCCGCGCGCGCGAAGACCTTTTGGATATCTGGCTTTACATTGCTGCAAGAAATAGCGATGCGCTTGCCGACGCGATCTATGACCGTATCGAGGAAAGTTGCGCGCATCTCGCAGAGCATCCGCAAATCGGACAGGCGCGTCCGGAAGTTGCGCCAGACGCGCGGGTATGGGTGATCGAGCGTTGGCTGGCGCTTTACCGTCTCACGGAATACGGCGCACAGATCGTGCGCGTCATCGACGGCGCGCGCGATCTTGCCGCAATCGAATGGACGCCGGAATAGAGGCGGCTTGCCGCGCGCCGCGATGCTAGCACTTGCAGAAGAAAGCGGCGACGCTACGCTGCCCGTGTGACGAGTTACGGTCATGCGAGTCTCGACAGAGGGGCAGAGCATTGACGCGCAGGCGAAGGCGTTACGCTCCCGCCGGAGTGGAGAGACCGCCAAAGCTCAGCCGCCGTCGGCGCGAGGAGGCGTTGCGCGATCTTGCCAGGGACAAGGCCACGCAAGCCGACATTGCGCGGCGTTACAATGTCAGCAGAAACACGATTTCGAGAATGTTAGCGAGAGAGGTTCTTTGATGATTTGTACGAATTTATTTTGTTTCAATAAGAAACTTTCTGGCATACTGCCAACTCAAACCTAGAGGTGCATTATGAGATTACTGAGTATCAAAATCAGTCATTTCAAAAATATTCTCGAATCTGGCGACGTAAAAATACAGCCGGATGTGACGTGTATCGTTGGTAAGAATGAGTCTGGAAAGACAGCCTTCCTTCAAGCGCTTCACCGATTCCGCCCCGCTCAGGCCAATGCGAGCTTCAACGCACAGCGTCAGTATCCTGCATGGCTTGAGAAGCAGCATAGGCGCGACCGCGACCTTGACGCTCAATGCCCAGTCTCTGTGGTATTCAAATTGGAACCAGAGGATATTGCCTTCATCGAAAAACGATTCGGCGTGGGTGCCTTTCATTCTGATGAACTTCAGATTTCTCGCACCTATGGCAACAATTTCTGCTGGTCTCCTAAAATCAACGAGCCAATTGTCATCGCACATATTGTGCAGGGTATTGCCTTAGGTGAAGTAGCGACACCAACCACTTTGGAAGAATTAGATACACACATTAAGGGATTACGAGCTTACGTCGATGACGAAGAGTCCAAGACGAATGCTGCGCGGACGACTGCCGAGAAGCTAACGGCTTCACGCACCAAGGCGCTCGGGGAGGAGCAGTCTATCAACGATGCGCTGTGGAATGTCTTGCTTCCGCGCATTCCCAAATTCTTCTATTTTGACGAATATAGCCAGCTTCCCGGCCGCGCTAAAATCCCGAGCTCCTCGCCAAAGAAGATAAAGACCTCACGCCGCCAGAACTCACTGCGCGTTCACTTCTGGAGCTAGCCGGAGCCGATAATGACTACCTTCTCAACCCCGATTATGAAACGCGAAAGCGCGAGCTTGAAAACATAGCCAACGCTATCACAACCGAAGTTCTGACATATTGGAGCACGAATCCAGAGCTTCGCACGATGATTGATATCACGTTGCTCACAGAGCAGACCCCTGAGGGGCAGCAGCAGGTCTTTGACGACTTTCGTATACGGCTTTGGGATGACAGGCATCTTCTTTCTCTTGGATTTGAAGAACGCTCGACTGGATTCCGCTGGTTTTTTTCCTTTCTTGCAGCGTTTTCCTCATACGAACGTGACGAATCTAAAGTCATCATTCTTCTCGACGAGCCGGGGCTTGGCCTTCACGCGCGTGCACAGAACGACTTCCTTCGTTTTATTGATGAGCGGCTTACCAAGACATGCCAAGTTATCTACTCCACCCATTCGCCGTTCATGGTTCAGCCAGAAAAGCTTGAGCGAGTTCGCCTTGTTCAGGATGGTGGCCGGAATGTTGGGTCTACAGTTACCGATGACGTGCTTTCAACCGACCGCGACACGCTTTTCCCGCTTCAAGGTGCCCTTGGTTATGACATGGTTCAACACCTGTTTATTGCCCCTCACAACCTCGTTGTAGAGGGTACTTCGGACTTCACATATCTTTCTTTGCTTTCTGACTTTTTGAACGAGAAAAGTCGTCAGGGGCTCGACACAAGATGGTCAATCATTCCCGTCGGGGGCGCAGACCTCGTTCCGAGCTTCGTTGCCTTGTTGGGCAACCATCTTGAAGTCACGGTGCTTGTAGATTCTCGCAAGGAGGGGCACCAGCGCCTTCAGCAGCTCACACAACAGGGAATTTTGCGGGACACGGGTCTTGTCACGATTGGCGAAATTTTAGGAATTCGTACAGGTGATATCGAGGATTTATTCAGTCCTGATGAATATCTCGCTCTTTTCAACAAGGCGTTTGGAACCACCTTTGCACCCAGCGACCTCAACGGCACCGACCCTATCGTCAAACGCTGCGCCCGCCTCCTCAATGTCGATAGATATGACCACGGCAAACCGGCAACCGTTCTTCTTCGTGCGTCCACGGATATCCTTCCGACGCTATCCGACGAAACGCTTCAAAGGTTTGAGTCCCTGTTTCAACGTATCAATGCTACTCTTGGAAAATAATTTGTGTATCCCAGAGGCTGCAAAAGGTAGACCTTTCGCACTCAGATTATCGCCTCAAGGCCGCGCGCTTTCACGATTGAGAGCAGCTTGAGCGAGGGGCCGCTGGGCTTTTTTTCGCCACGCTCCCATTCGCTCACCAGTTTCGGCTTTACGTTCAGCACGCGGGCGAACACGCCTTGGCTCACGCCTTCGCGCTCGCGCAGCGCGAGGATTTGCTTGCCCGTCAGCGGCACAATGGTGGTGAGGCAGGCCGCATCAAATTCGCGCATCGTCTTGGCGTCGAGGAGGCCGATGCGATGCAGGCCGCTCGCCGTCTCGTGGGCGGCTTCCGCGATTTTGCTGCGAAATTTCTTCTTGGCCTTAGTCGTCATGTTCCACCTCGATGAGTTCGCCTTGCTCCACCGCCCTTTCAATCTCCGCTGCGCTCATTGGCAGGAATTGCCGCGCCAGTCTTTTCAAAATCTCCAAATCCTCCGCGTCGATATTGTCCCGCTCGTTCTTGGCGAAGCCGTAGAGAAAAATGCTTCGCTCCTTCACGCGGTAGGCAATGATGGTGCGGAATCCGCCTGACCTGCCTCCGCCATCCCGCGCGACCCTCTGCTTGATAAGGTTGCCGCCAAGCGCAGCGTCTATGCCGCCCTTCTCCGCGCGGCCGATCGCTTCGCACAGCCGCGCATCCCCGACCTTTTCCTTTCGTGCAAACCGCGCAAACCATTTGGTTTTGAAAATCCGCAAATCCGCTCCTAACCAATGCGTTAATATATACCCCTACGGGTTATAGTTTCAAGCGGCTCGTTTTGGGCGTCCCCGCGCCGAAAACCCTTGCGGCGGTTTCGGCCTACGGCTTCCTTCGCCGATGCGCTCGCCGCTCCTTGCATCCGTCATGGCGATTGTTCTCGCACAGCCGTTATAATCCTCAGAACCCCGGCCCGCCTGAGCCGATTCGCCAGAACCGATCGCTATGCCTATTCGCCGTCTCGATCCTATTCTCGTCGATCGCATCGCCGCTGGCGAAGTGGTCGAGCGACCGGCGTCGGCGGTCAAGGAGCTGGTCGAGAACGCGCTCGACGCCGGGGCGACGCGCATCGACGTCGCGATCGAAGCGGGCGGCAAGAGGCTGATCCGCGTCATCGATGACGGATGCGGCATGGATGAGCGCGACCTCGCGCTCGCCATCGAGCGCCATGCGACCTCGAAAATCCATGACGGCGATCTGACCAATATCGCGACGCTCGGCTTTTCGCGGCGAGGCGCTGCCCTCGATCGGGGCAGTCGCCGACCTGACCATCGAAACCCGCGCAGCGAGCGCGCCGCACGGCTACGCCATCCGCGTCGAAGCCGGCGAGAAGCGCGGGCTGTCCCCCTCCAATTGGCCGCGCGGAACCAAGATCGAAGCGCGCGCGCTCTTCGCGGCGACGCCGGCGCGGCTGAAATTTTTGAAGACCGAGCGCACCGAGACGTCGGCGATTGTCGATGTCGTCAAACGTCTCGCCATGGCCAATCCGCAGGCGCGCTTTACGCTGTCCGCCGACAGCGGCGCGCTCTTCGACTATGCCGCCTGCAGCGGCGATCAGGCGCGGCGCATTTTTCAAATTCTTGGCGAAGAGTTTGCGACGAACGCCTTCGAACTCGACGCCGCGCGCGAAGGCGTGCGCTTTTTTGGCCTTGCCGGCCTGCCGACCTACAGTCGCGGCAACGCCCAGATGCAATATGTCTATGTCAATGGACGGCCGGTGCGCGACAAACTCTTCGCCGGCGCCATCCGCGCGGCCTATCTCGATTTTCTCAGCGCCGACCGCCATCCTGTCGCGGCGCTGTTCATCGACTGCGATCCGCGCATCGTCGACGTCAATGTCCATCCGGCGAAGGCGGAGGTGCGCTTCGCCGATCCGGGACTGGTGCGCGGCCTCGTCGTCGGCGCGCTGAAACAGGCGCTCGGCGACAAGAGCCGCCGCAGCGCCGATACGAATGCGCGGGCGGCGATCGACGCGCTCACGCGCGCCAATGGCCCGCAATACCATTCGCCCGCGCCGGCGAATTGGAGCCTCGCGCGCTCGCCTTACGCGCCCTCAGGCTTCGAAGATTCGCCGCAGGCCTCATTCGACGCCGGCGCGCCGATGGCCGATGCGCGCGCGCATGAGGCGCCCGCACCGGAGGCCGAGTCGCCGCTTGGCGCAGCGCGCGCGCAACTGCATGAAACCTATATCATCGCCCAGTCGCGCGACGGCCTTGTCATCGTCGACCAGCACGCCGCGCATGAGCGCATCGTTTACGAGAAGCTGAAACGCCAGCGAGAGGAAACCGGCGTCGCGCGGCAAATCCTTCTCATCCCCGCCGTCGTCGAACTCGACGACGCGCGCATGGCTGCGCTCGCGCCCGCGCTGGAAGAACTCGCCGCGCTCGGCCTGACGCTCGAACCCTTCGGCCCCGGCGCCGTGCTCGTGCGCGAGACGCCGGCGCTGCTTGGCGACATCGACTGCAAGCGGCTCGTCGAGAACGTCGCTGATCTTCTGGCCGAGGACGGCGACGCGCGGGGTCTTTCGCGCAGGCTGGATCATGTGCTCGCGACCTGCGCCTGCCATCATTCGGTGCGCGGCGGCAGACGGCTTACCGCGCCCGAGATGAACGCGCTGCTGCGCGAAATGGAGGCGACGCCCGGCGCCGGCCAGTGCAATCACGGCCGGCCGACCTATATCGAGCTGAAGCTCGCGGACATCGAAAAGCTCTTCGGACGCCGGTGATCTGGAAAGCTTTGAGAGGCGCGTAACATTTCCGGCCCCTCGCGCGAATGAAGAAGCGAAAACGCAGGAGCCCATCGTGAACCGTCGCAGCTTCTTATCTTGCGCCGCCTGTTTGGTCTTTGCGGGGAGGGCCCGCGCCGCCGGCGACCTGGTCGAGATCGAGTCATTCGACGCCAATGGCAAGAGCCTCGGGCTGTCGCGCGTCGAGAAGGTCGTCAAGAGCGAGGCGGAATGGCGCGCGCAACTCTCGCCGCTCGCCTTCGAGGTCGCTCGAAGGGAGGGCACCGAGCGCGCCTTCACCGGGCCTTATTGGGACAATCACGCCGACGGACTCTATCGATGCGTCTGTTGCGATACGGCGCTGTTCGATTCAAAAACCAAATATGATTCCGGCACCGGCTGGCCGAGCTTCTCCGCGCCGATTTCAAAAGCCAACGTCATTGAAAGCGCCGATATGTCATTCGGCATGAAGCGCGTCGCCGTCTCCTGCAAGCGCTGCGACGCGCATCTCGGCCATGTCTTCACTGACGGTCCAAAGCCGACGGGGCTACGCTACTGCATGAACGGCGTCGCGTTGCATTTCGTCGGGCGCGGACAAGCTTGAGAAATCTGCTCATGAGAAGTGTCGCCTTTCTCATCGCCGTACTGACGATTCTTGCTACGGCGCACGCCGGCGCGGCCGAGCGCGCCGTCGTCTTGCCTCCTCCCGCATACGATCCGCCTGCCGTGAGCGGCGGCGAACAAAAGCTCGTCCTCGCGGGCGGCTGCTTTTGGGGCGTGCAAGGCGTGTTTCAGCACGTCAAGGGCGTGTCGCGCGCCGTGTCCGGCTACGCGGGCGGCGCCAAGGAGACGGCGCATTACGACAGGGTGTCGCAGGGCGACAGCGGCCATGCGGAGTCGGTCGAGATCACATACGATCCGAAAGAAGTGAGCGTGGGCGAATTGCTGCGCGTCTATTTTTCCGTCGCCCATGATCCGACGCAACTCAATCGCCAAGGGCCCGATGTGGGGACGCAATATCGCTCGGCGATCTTTGTGACGAGTCCCGAAGAAGAAAAAATCGTGCGCGACTATATTGCGCAGCTTTCTAGCGCCAAGGCGTTCTCGGCGCCGATCGTCACCAGGCTGGAGCCGCTTGAGGCCTTCTACCCGGCGGAGACCTATCATCAGGACTATCTCGTCCGCCATCCGGCGCAGCCTTACATCGTCTATAATGATCTGCCGAAGATCGACAATCTGAAACGCCTCTTCCCGTCGCTCTATCGCGCGAGCCCTGCGATAACCAATTGAGCGTCGCTGCTGATGAGCGCGCGCCGCGCGTCGAACGCTGGCGGCGGTCGAACGGATTTCAGATCGACCGGAGGATTGCCCCGTAAATTCGCGCGCGTCACCCGCCTGTGCGGGCGCCGGGACATCTTTGAAATATCCTGAAAATATCGTGAACTGGTCAGGTTTCCGGCTGAAACGGGGCGCGTCGGGGGCGATCGATATGCCGAGCGCCTCGCGCCATGCGGCTCGGCGCGGCGGCGGCGTCATGATTCCGCCTATCTCCTCTGAAATTTCTCGATTTGTCTGGGCGTCGGAGCAAAATGATGAGCTTGGTCATTGACTCGCTTCTGCAGGAGCGCTGCGCGAAGCTGGGCGACCAGCTCACAGCGTTTCGGCGCATCATGCGTGCCGTCCTGATCCAGGACATGCGTACGCGTTTCGGAACCAGTCATATCGGCTATTTGATCGCGATCGCCTGGCCATTGTCGCATATGGGCATCATGGTGCTGGTTTACGCGATCAGGATGTCGATCGCGCCTGTTGGGGACAGTCCTGCAGTCTTCGTGGGCACAGCCATCGTGCCTTACATCTTGTGCTTCTACCCTGCGCGCCTGCTGGCGATGGGCATTCCGCAGAATCGTCAGTTGTTATACATACCGGCCATTCAGCCGATTCATCTTATTTTCAGTCGTTGCATCCTCGAAATGCTCAACGCCGTGATCGTACTTGCGCTCTTCATGTTTGCAATCAGTCTGTTCGATATCGACATCTTGCCGCCAGACACGGCCGAAGCGTCCAAGGCGATCGGCGCCGCCATATTTTTGGGGATCGGCCTTGGCTTTCTCAACGTGGTTATGTGCGCGATTGTGGGACCTCACTTTCTGACGTTTTTCATCCTTGTCATGATCGGCCTTTACATGATTTCAGGCGCCTATTTGCCGCCGAGTGCGATACCCCCATATCTTCGCGAATACATGGCGTATAATCCTCTGACCCAGCTCGTGGAGTGGCTGCGGTCAGCCTATTATGCGAGCTACGATCCCCAGCTAATCAACAAGTCGCTCGTTTACTGGGTCGGCGGAATCAGCCTCACCTTCGGGCTTGTCGGCGAGCGTTTCATGCGCGGCAGATTCTTTTCCTGACTCATTCTGGAGCCCCGGCTCTGCCGCCGCCGGCTCTTCGCTGGACGACGGCCCGAGTCGCTCGAGAGCCAAAGCCTCTTCGTCACACATCACGCGCATCGCGGCGGCGATCGGGTCTTCGGTCGTCGCGGACCGCGTCGGGCCGAGCGCGCGCAACGCGCCGCGCAATGCTTCGCCGGCGGCGCTGCGCTTGATGAAATGCCGCTCGAACACCCGCATGACATGGGCTACGCCTTCGGGCGTGACGCTGCGCCGATCGGACGCGAAATAGTCCGTCGACGCGTAGCCGCCGGCGACAATCTCGTATGAAGGAAAATAGGCGACCTGACTGAACGCGCGCGAAAGCGCATCGCAGGCGACGCGCAGCGCCGATTTCGAGTACATGGTCGACGTCAGAACGTGACGCGCCTCGGCTGTGGCGACGAGCGGCACGGGCGAAACGGTCAAGATCACCCGCGCGGCGGGATTGACGGCGTGGAGACCGCGAAGGAAGGCCGTCATGTCGGCGACGATCTCGTCGACGCTTAGATTGACGAATTCGTGTCGCGCAGGCGAGTAGTCGCCTCCCGCGACTCCCGGACACAGTGGAAACGCCGCGCCGTCGTCGCGCGACCGCCAAAGCTCGGTCAGTCCCAGCGTGAACACAAAGACGTCGAGCGTCTCAAACGCCTTGCGCACCGCCTCGAAGTGCCGTTCGCGATCAAAATCGAGCTCGCGCGCCGTATTGAATCCTTGGGGCTGAATCTGCGGCCGAAACGGGTCGATCACATGCCCTGCGCCTTCTTGCCAGTGGTTTTCCTTCGGCGTGAAGCGCCCATAGGCCCTTTCAAAGAGCTGCAGCAATTGCCGGCTGGTGTAGATGTTGCCGTAGCGCGCAGTATAGAGCCCATAGTTGAGAGCGTCGGCCGCCTGCGGACTGACAAAGGAATGCGGCGGCTCGGTAACCAGATAGTTGCAGCCGCTCGACTTCAAGTAGCGGCCAATGTGCTGGGCGAAGCAACTTCCCGCGGTCGCGATTTTTTCGCGAACGCCAAATCGGAAAGGCGCTTCCGCAACGGGATCGAGTTCGCCGGGAGCGACGTCCGCGACCGCGCGACGCCAAAGCGCATAGTCGGGACGCTTTGAATAGGGATGCGTCTTCATTGCCGTCCATCGCCGAGCCGAGATTGGATAATCTCCGAAGCAGCCTGAATCATCCTTCGGCCGAACAGCGCATTGGCGTGAGAAGCGTCGGCGCCCCAAACGACCTCCGCCAACATGCCGGAAGGAGCCATGAACTCGGCCGGAACGGCCACAAAAGCAATATCCTCTCTCATGCAGATTTCACGATAGAGCGCAGATTGCGTACGCCACATCTTATAGCGAAAGACGTCTCCCGAGAGTCTGCGCGGATCAAATGATTTGCGAAAAAACTCCTGCGGATGCTGCATGATGCGCGAATTGGGCAGGGGCGGCGGCGGCTCAAGGCATATGATGGGCGCGCTGGTTTCCTTTCTGATGGCTTCGATGGTTGTAAGGGTCGGCGCCATTTTCTCCCGCATCGTTTCGCGGATCGCCGCTTCGGGCAAGATAACGGCGCCGGGCTCGAGATCGAGCTCAGGCTCTGACCCAAGAATGAAGTCGAAGCGCTCCCTGGGCTGCAAGACCGAGAGAGCAATATGCTCATTGCCGCCCACCGACAATACGATCCCATCCGGCCCCTCGTCGTCGATGATCCCGCGAAGGCGAGGATTGAGCCGTGAAGAGGCGTCCTCCTCGGTCAGCGTCGGCGTAAGTTCGGGATCGTAGAGATAAAGGAATCGCGAAACGAGCGGGGCGTCGCCGAGCTGGAATCCCTCATCCTGCAGCTCGTAGCATCCTTTGGCGATGGCCACGATATGGCTGTGTCCAAGTCCCAATATCTTGGTCATCCGTCAGGCCGTGAACTTTTCCTGCGCGTCGGCGACGCGCAGTTCGACGCCGAACGGCTCGCCTCGATGGATTGGCCCGGAGATCTGGCGCGCAATCGAGACGACGACATAACGCCGCCCGCCCGCTTCAATGGCGCGTCCGACGATCTCCGCACCCTCGGCTCCCATCGCAAAAGGCGCGCGTATGGCGAGCATCGGGCGACCCTTATAGCCGTAACGATAGAAGGCTTCGACGGCGATCGGCGCCTCTGCTGCTGGATCGATTGGATCGCTATTCGCGTTCATTGTGATTCCGAAAAAGAGTTGAACGAATGAGCCGCGCCTTAATGGCGGCGGCGTTTCCATTTAAGCTCGCAATGTGTTTTCGCGCTCCGCCGCTTGTGCTAACAAGCTGGCGGGCCGACTATTGATTAGCATTTCGCCGTCTACATGAAAAATCCCTTCGAGTCGGTGGCGCTGCAAGAGACGCCGACGCCGCAAACTTTCAACGAGCAGGCCTATCTCGCCGTCAACCCCGACGTCGCCGAGGCCGTCCGCGTCGGCAAAATCAGATCGGGCTGGAATCATTTCAAGAAATTCGGCCATATTGAGGGCCGCCGGCAACAGGTTGCCGACGACGAGCCGGCGACGCCGGATAATTTCGACGAGGCGCGCTATCTGGCGGCGAATCCGGACGTGCGGCAGGCGATCGAGCTTGGCCAATTCGCCTCGGGCCGCGCGCATTTCGATCAGCGCGGCCGCGCACAGGGGCGACGTCAGCAGCGCGTGAGCGACATCCCCGCTATCCGCGCGCGAAAGCTCGCGGCGGTGCGGCCGCTGCTGCTTGAACCCGACAGGCCGCTGTCGAGTTCGGGCAAATTCACATTTTCGGATGAGGCGGCGCTTGGCGAGGACCTGCACACCGATGATATGCCGATCAGCGAGAACGGATATGACGCCGAGACCGTCGAATGGATCGAATCTCTCGCCGACGGCTTGATCCTCGACGTCGGCGCCGGCTACAGACCAGTCTATTACAGCAATGTCGTAAATTTCGAGATGATGGATTACCCCACGACTGATGTGATCGGCGCGGCGCATCGGCTGCCCTTCAAGGATGACGCCTTCGACGGCGTCATCTCGATCGCCGTTCTGGAGCATGTGAAAGATCCATTTCGCTGCGCGGCGGAAATCGCGCGCGTGCTCAAGCCCGGCGGCTGGCTGAAATGCTGCGTGCCCTTTCTCCAGCCTC
>JAXMCY010000020.1:0-48309 GCA_046349135.1 Methylocystis sp.
CAAGATCGCCGCCGAACATGACGAAATCGGCTTCAGGCGTGATGAGATTGGCTTCGGCGACGGCGCGCTTCAAACCCATGTCCCAGTTACGCACGAAGCTCGCGCCCTTGATCTGCTGGATGTGCGAGTCGGAAATGTAGGTGAAGCTGAAATCCTCGCGCGTTCCGCCGAACGCGAGGCGCACCATGGAGATCGGCAGGGTCGTCAGGGTCCCGGCCGTGGCCCCGGCGGCGATCACGCTGCGCCGGGTGATCAGTCTGGTCATGTCCTATCCTCCCTCGCGGCTTCGCGCTTACGCGGCGACGCCGCTTATTTTCTGCGTCTTATTTCGTCTGCGCCGCTACATAAGCCGGACTCGTCAGCGTCTCCAGGAAGGCGACGAGATCGTCGATCTGCTGGTCCTTCAGATCCAACGGCCGAATGCCGCCGGAGAGATAGGGGTTGACCGGCCAGGCATCGCCTGGACTCTTGCCGCCCTCATTATAGTGCTTGACGACGTCCTTCAGCGTCTTGAGCGATCCATCGTGCATGTATGGCGCAGTCATCGCGATATTGCGCAGCGTGGTGGTCTTGAAGGCGCCGATTTCATCAAAAGAGTTGGTCACGGCGAAGCGGCCGAGTTCGGAGACCTTCGTATCGGCAAGCACGGTCTTGTCGACGGAAGCGCCCGCGGCTTTGGCCTTCAGGAATGCGGCGGCGAGCCGGGGCACATCGTCTTGGATGCGATTGATGCCGACCCCGATGTTGTGGAATCGGTTGTCGGTGAAAAGCGCTTGCGTCTGTTCGATGACATGGCAGGAGACGCAGCGCGCCTGACCGACATAAAGGTCGAAGCCGCGCTTCGCCTGATCGCTGATCGCGTTTCTGTCGCCGCCAAAATACCATTTGTCGAAGGGCGAATCGCCCGAGATGACGGTGCGCTCGAAACTCGCGATCGCTTTTTTGACGTCATCCATCGTCACGTCGCGGCCGCTCTTGCCGAACGCCTTCTTGAAGCCGTCGACATAGGCCGGGTCTTCGCGAACGATTTTGAGCACGGGCTCATGGTCCGGAAGACCCATCTCGACCGGATTGACCATCGGGTGCTGCGACTGGTCTTCGAGCGATGCCGAGCGTCCGTCCCAAAACTGCGACGTATAATAGGCGGCGTTGATCACCGTTGGCGCGTTGCGGGTGCCGGTGAGCTTATGGTGGCCTTCGGAAACGCGCAACGGACTGTCTGTGAACGCCTTTTTGTCGTTGTGACAGGTGGAGCAGCTCACCGTCCCGTCGATCGAGAAGCGCGCGTCATGAAAGAGCTTGTCGCCGAGCGCTACCTTTTCCGGCGACTGCGGATTGTCAGCCGGAATCGGGACCGCCGGCAGACCGAGCGGCTCGGCCGTCGCCCATCCGCTAGCCCCTAAAAACGCCGCAAGCTGAAGCGCCAGAAGCGTCGATCCAACGGATTTTTGGACATTCGGAATGCGCGCCATGAGCTCCCTCCGCTGACGCTCGGCTTTTCGCCGGCTTTTGTTTTCACATTAAGTTTGCTCTGCTTTTAGCAGCAGGGCAAGTCGTTGAGGCGACGCTCACGTGAAACTTTAAAGAGCTCGCCGGAGGAATATTGCATTGCGCGAGTAATGATTGTGCGACGCGCCAAGATTTGCATGACATGCATCGTCAGCCGCGCGTGAGTTTGCAATGGGGCGCTCATCCTTGTCCTCGCTCTTCACATGATGTTCATGCTACATTGGATTGTTTTTTAACTGAGTTGCTCCCCGCGCCCTTTCGCCGTCAACTCGGCTATGATAGCTGACCGCCGCAAGACTCTTTTTTTGGCGCCGCAAAAAAAGCGCGGCCCCAACCAGCGACTTCAGGAGAAACGCATGCATCTGTCCCGGTTCATCGCATTCGCGGCCGCTCTGGCGGCGCCGGCCCTGGCTGCGGCGGGCGATCTGCGCGTTGACGCCAACGCCGTCTTCAAGCCGATCGACGCCGCCAGCGTCGCGGCGGTGGTCAAAAACAATGAAATCACGCCCGCTAAAATTGAACTCGGCAGTCAGCTCTTTTTCGATCCGCGCCTCTCAAAGAGCCAGATCATCAGCTGCAATTCCTGCCACAATCTCGGAACCGGCGGCGCTGACGCCGGGCCCACCTCGATCGGGCATGGGTGGGCGAAGGGCCGCGCCGCGCGCCGACTGTGCTCAACGCCGTGTTCAATGTCGCGCAGTTCTGGGACGGCCGCGCCGTCGACCTCAAGGCTCAGGCTAAAGGTCCGGTGCAGGCGGACGTGGAAATGAACAATACGCCGGCGCAGGTCGAAAAGACGCTCGCCAGCATCCCCGCCTATGTCGCGGCGTTCAAGGCGGCGTTTCCCGCGGATCCCAATCCCGTAAGCTTCGACAATATGGCGAAGGCCATCGAGGCTTTCGAGGCGACGCTGACGACGCCCAACTCGCGCTTCGATAAATTCCTGAAAGGCGACGCAAGCGCTCTAAACGATGTGGAGAAGACGGGCCTGCGTCTTTTTCTGGATAAGGGTTGCGCCGGCTGTCATGGCGGCGTCAATATCGGCGGCAACGGCTATTTCCCTTTCGGAGTCGCTCAAAAGCCGAGCGTCGAAATTCTGCCTGTCGCAGACAAAGGTCGCGCCAAGGTGACGAATGACGCGGCGGACGAATTTGTCTTCCGCTCGGCGCCGCTGCGCAATGTCGCCCTTCGTGCGCCTTACTTTCATACCGGCTCTGTCTGGACACTCGAAGAGGCTGTTGACCTCATGGCGAAAGATCAGCTTGGCGAATCTCTTTCCAATCAGGACATCAAGGCGATCGTGGCCTTTCTCGGGACGCTAAACGGCGATCAGCCCAAAGTGGTCTATCCGGCGCTGCCGCCGCGCTCCAATAACACGCCGCTGCCGCAATGAGACGGTCGGCGCGCTGAAACGGCGATCGTCGACGCTCGTCGTTGGCGATCGCTTTCGCCGTCACAATAATGGATCGGCGATCCACTAAATCTTCCGCTGCAGGAGCGCTGCAGGATTTACGCGGAAGAACGACGATCAAGATGAGACTTATCCGCCCCTTCGAGTTTTTGCTCGCGATTGTCGCGACGGCTTTCTGCGCGCCCGGCGCGGCGCAAGAGCAGGCCAATCCCTTCGCGCGCATCGGCCATATCGTCGTCATCTTCAACGAGAACCGCAGCTTCGATCATGTGTTCGGGCTGTTTCCTGGCGCCGAGGGCGTCAACTCCGCTCAGCATCCGCCGCAAGTGGACTTCGACGGACGGCCGCTCGCCGCGCTGCCCCGTCCGCGCGCCGACGATCGCTTTCCGAGGCGCCTGCCCAATGCGCCGTTCCGGCTCGAGTCTTTCGTCGACATCGACGGTCACACCATGGATCCGGTGCACGACTTTTATCTCGAGCAGGAGCAGATCGACGGCGGGAAAATGGACCGCTTTGTCGAAGCGTCGAACGCCGGGTCGCTCGTCATGGGCTATTACGACGGCTCTGAACTGAAGCAGTGGGCTTTGGCCAAGGAGTTTGTGCTCGCCGACCATTTCTTCCACGCGGCCTTCGGCGGCTCGATGCTCAATCACTTCTTCCTCATCTGCGGCTGCGCGCCCGTTTTCGACAATCCGGTCGAGTCGACTCGAAAAAAATTCCTCCCAAAGCTTGCGGCGATCAAAGACGCGCAAGGCGCGTTGCTCACAATCCGAGAGCGCGAGGAGGATTCGCCGCAGAGCGCGCTCGACGGTCCGCCGCGACACAAGCGATTCGGCCGAGTGACGATGGATCTGGAGGCGATCGGCACGCTGCAGCCGGGAAATCCGATCTCGAAACATGACAAGACGGAAGCTCAGGAACGGCTGCCGCCGCAGCATCTGCCGACGATCGGCGATCGCTTGAGCGAAAAAAATGTGAGCTGGGCTTGGTACGCCGGCGGCTGGCGCGACGTTATCGAAGGGCGGTTGAAACCGTACGACGACAAGCCGGACGCCTTCCAGACTCACCATCAGCCCTTTGTCTATTTTGCCAATTACGCCGAGGGTCGAGAGGGACGCGCCCATCTCAAGGACGCCGACGAATTCTTTCGGGCTGCGGACAGGGGAGAACTGCCACAGGTGAGCTTCTACAAGCCGCTCGGCGTGTTCAACGGACATCCGGACTATTCCGATCTCGCGGCCGGCGACGCTCATGTCGGGGACGTCGTCGCGCGACTGCGCAGGAGCCCGAACTGGGCTGACATGCTGATCATTGTCACCGCGGACGAAAACGGCGGCTTTTGGGACCATGTCGCGCCGCCGAAGAGGGATCGGTTCGGCCCGGGGACCCGCGTGCCGACGCTCATCATCTCGCCTTTCGCCAAGAAGGGCTTCGTCGATAAGACCGTCTATGACACGTTGTCGATTCTGCGAACGATCGAGGCGCGCTTCGGCGTCGCCCCGCTCTGCGAACGCGACGCCAATGCGACCGACTTGCGGAACGCGTTGAGCCAGCCGTAGTCCCAACGGAGGGACGCTGGACAGCCATCTGTCCGTCGGGCAGGGATAGGTTCGAAACAGCCACGTTTGCCTCAAAAAACCGCCGCGCATGGCGCCACGTCCAATCAACTTTTTGTTTTATAAAATTATTCTATTGTCGCGGAAGGGTTGCGCCCGTGTCATAGACACTTCCTACGGGCAGGTATTATCCTATTCTTGATGGTTGTATTTGCTATCTGATAGATTGTTGGGCTCTATACCAAGGGGTATTGTGTGGACATTGGGTTATTGGAATTGTTGCGGCACGCTGAGCCGGGTCTGGGATCTGCTTCTTTAGGGGGGCGGGTTTGGGTTTTGGCTTAGGCGGCGACGTCGGTGTTCGTCCGATAACAACAAGCGGTCGGGTTCTGGGGAAATCGGCAAATTGCGCTTGCCTGTAGGCGAGGGGATTTTCTGAGATTTCCGGGAAGGCCGCGCGAGAGACAAGGGCGGGTTTGCGTGTTTTTAGCAAGAAGACGCGCTTTCGCTTTGCTTGACAGAAACGAGGACGAAGCGGCTCCGTTGTGGGAGGCGGAGCGATACCGGTCACGCAAAATTCCCTGGGAGCACATTAGGAGGAGAAAGGTATGAGCTCGACGACTGACACAGCAGCCCGGGCTGCTGCTGGCACGGAAGCTGTAGTTGACCTTAAGGGCATGTGGATTGGCCTTGCGGTTTTGAACGGCTTCTATCTGGTTGTCCGGATTTACGAGCAGATTTTTGGCTGGCGCGCTGGCCTTGACTCGTTTGCTCCTGAATTCCAGACGTATTGGATGGCGATCCTGTGGACGGAGATTCCGCTTGAGCTGATCTCCGGCATTGGGCTTGCGGGCTTTTTGTGGAAGACGCGCACGCGCGACTTCTCGACGTTGACGGCGCGCGAAGAGATGCGCCGTCTGGTTGTTGAGGTGCAGTGGCTTGTTGTTTACGCCGCGGCCATTTACTGGGGCGCGTCGTTCTTCACTGAGCAGGACGGCACCAGACATGACGGTGATCTGCGACACGGACTTCACGCCGTCGCACATCATCGAGTTCTACATGAGCTACCCGATTTATTCGGTGATCGCGGTTGGCGCTTTATGCGAAGACGCGTCTTCCGTATTTTTCGAAGCGGGCTATTCGGTCGCGTATCTGATCGTGGCGATTGGCCCGTTCATGATCATCCCGAACGTCGGCCTGAATGAGTGGGGCCACACGTTCTGGTTCATGGAAGAACTGTTCGTTGCGCCGCTGCATTGGGGCTTCGTGTTCTTCGGCTGGATGGCGCTTGGCGTGTTCGGCGTCGTCCTTCAGCTGCTGATGAACATTCAGCGCCTGATCGGCAAGGAAGGCGTCGCCCTCCTCACCGAGTAAGTGAAACATGGCGCCGCTCGGCATTGAGCCGGGCGGCGCTGGCTCTGGCTTTTCGCGAAAACTGAGCGCTTTGCCTGTCGCTTTGGCGGGTGGGTTCTCTGGTTGCGGTCTGAAAACGGGCTTACGGGCTCTTGGACCATCGGGCGCGAAGGGCTTTTGAAGGATGCGGACGGCGGGAAAGATCCGCCGTCCGGGCGCCGGCCGGGAGGCTGGGCGACCGAAGGAAAAGAGCTCGGGCTGTTACGGGTTCTTAAAGAAACACCAAGGAGAAGAGTGATGTCACAATCGAAAGCGGGGGGGCGGTCGGTCCGTTCAACTCCGTCGCCGAGGCGGCGGGTTGCGTCCAGACGGTCGACTGGATGCTTCTGGTTCTTCTGTTCTTCGCCGTTCTTGGCGGCTACCACGTCCACTTCATGCTGACGGCGGGCGACTGGGACTTCTGGGTTGACTGGAAGGATCGTCGTATGTGGCCGACGGTCGTGCCGATTCTTGGCGTGACCTTCTGCGCGGCGACGCAGGCGTTCTGGTGGGTGAACTTCCGTCTGCCGTTTGGCGCGGTGTTCGCGGCTCTTGGCCTTCTGATTGGCGAGTGGATCAACCGCTACGTCAACTTCTTGGGCTGGACCTACTTCCCGATCAGCCTTGTGTTCCCGTCCGCTCTGATCGTTCCGGCGATCTGGCTTGACGTGATCCTGCTTCTGTCGGGCTCCTATGTGATCACGGCGATTGTTGGTTCGCTGGGCTGGGGTCTGTTGTTCTATCCGAACAACTGGCCGGCGATTGCGGCGTTCCACCAGGCGACGGAGCAGCATGGCCAGCTGATGACGCTTGCGGATCTGATCGGCTTCCACTTCGTCCGCACGTCGATGCCGGAATATATCCGCATGGTCGAGCGCGGCACGCTGCGCACCTTCGGTAAGGACGTTGTGCCGGTTGCGGCGTTCTTCTCGGGCTTCGTGTCGATGATGGTTTACTTCCTGTGGTGGTTCATGGGTCGTTGGTATTCGACGACCAAGGTCATCGACACGATCTAATCATCGTCGCGGGCTGCGGCGCTTGAGAGAGGCGCCGCGGCGGCCTGCAAGGAAAGATAGGAAAGAAGAGAGCGGCGGGCGTTTGAGGCTTTAAGAGCGAGTCTCTTAATTTAAGAGCAGGTCTCTTAATAAGAGGAAGTCTCTTAAGAGGAAGTCTCGATGTCCGCTGCGAGAAGCAAGACCGGTTGGCGCGCGAGGCGGCTGCCGGTGAAGAGGAACCTGGGAGGTTTATCGATGAAAAAGTTCGTCAAGCTCGCTGCGATCGGCGCAGCGGCGGCTGTGGCGGCGACCTTGGGAGCTGTCGCTCCTGCGTCGGCCCACGGCGAGAAGTCGCAGCAGGCGTTTCTGCGGATGCGCACGCTGAACTGGTATGACGTTTCCTGGTCGAAGACGACGGTGAACGTCAATGAAGAGATGGTGCTGTCGGGCAAGATCCATGTGTTCTCGGCCTGGCCGCAGGCGGTCGCCAATCCGCGCGTGTCGTTCCTGAACGCCGGCGAGCCCGGTCCGGTTCTGGTGCGCACGGCGCAGTTTATCGGCGAGCAGTTTGCGCCGCGTTCGGTGTCGCTGGTTCCCGGCAACGACTACGCCTTCTCGATTAACCTGCGCGGCCGTCGCGCGGGCCGTTGGCATGTTCATGCGCAGATCAACGTCGAGGGCGGCGGACCGATCATCGGCCCGGGCCAGTGGATCGAGATCAAGGGCGACATGAAGGACTTCACCGATCCGGTGACGTTGCTTGACGGCTCGACGGTCGATCTTGAGACCTATGGCATCAGCCGCGCTTTATGCGTGGCATCTGCCGCGGCTTGCGGTTGGCGCGGCGTGGATCCTGTTCTGGTTCGTGCGCAAGGGCGTGATCGCGTCTTATCTGCGCGTGGCGACGGGCAAGGTCGACGAGCAGGTGACGGACGACGACAAGCGGATTGGCGCGATTGTTCTGGCGCTGACCATTCTGGCGACGATCGTCGGCTATGCCGTGACCAACTCGACGTTCCCGCGCACGATCCCGCTTCAGGCGGGCTTGCAGAAGCCTTCGACGCCGATCCAGACGGACGGCACGGCGGGCGTCGGCAAGGAGCGGGTGACGGCCGAGCTGAACGGCGGCGTCTACAAGGTCCCTGGCCGTGAGCTGATGATCAACGTCAAGGTCACGAACACGACCTCGGAGCCGCTGCGTCTTGGCGAATATACGTGCCGCTGGCCTGCGCTTCCTGAACCCTGACGTGTTCACGACGAAGCCCGACTTCCCTGACTATCTGTTGGCTGACCGCGGTCTGTCGACGGACCCGACGCCGATCGCGCCGGGCGAGAGCAAGGAAATCGCGGTGAAGGTCCAGGACGCGCGCTGGGACATCGAGCGTCTGTCTGACCTGGCTTACGACACCGACAGCCAGATCGGCGGCCTGCTGATGTTCTTCTCGCCGACGGGACGCCGCTTCGCGGCCGAAATCGGCGGTCCGGTGATTCCGAAGTTCGTCGCGGGCGACATGCCCTAAGCGATACTAAGGTTCTCCATACAAAGCCCCCGGCCTAAAAGGCCGGGGGTTTTTTGTGGCGTTGCGCGTCTCCGTAAAGGTAGCGGGCTCGATTTAACGCTGACGTCGATCAAGCGAGACATATCCGGGGGTGTAGCGACGCGCAGCGGTGCGTCCTTTGGACGCAAATTCGCAAGCCGTTTTCGCTCGCCTCAATTTGTGGCATTTGTCAAAAATGGGAACAGCGTTGAACAGCGCGGAAATAAAGTGGCAATGACAAAGATCGAGCCGCAAGCAAAAAATCCGCTATAGGATACACAAGATTCAGGGCTTACAACGATCGCCGAGAAGAGCGGCAGCCTTGAAATCAGATCGATCGAGGGATGGAAATGAAGATTTGGCGTAGCCTTGTAGCCGCGTTTCTGGGCGCGCTTTTTTCGCTAGCGTGGGCGGCCCCGTTATCGGCGTCGGAAGGCGGCGCCGGGCCCGAAGCGATGACGATGGGCAATATGTGCATGGTCATGTTCGGCTACGACATGATCCACATCACCGCCTATCAGCCCGGCAAATCGCGCAGCGAATATTGCGCGGAGATCCCTAGTACGGGCCCGACGATTCTCGTGTTCGACATCGAAAATCCGGCGTTCCGCGATCTGCCGCTCGAACTGCGGATCATTCGGGATCCATTGACGCCGATTACGAAGGACACGGACCTTGAAGCGCTGACGGAAGTGCATCGTCCCGCGACGAAATACACCAAAGGCACCTTCAATCTCGAGCACGACTTCAAGAACAACGGCCATTACATCGGCCTCGTTACTTTGACTCGTGAGGATGGCTCGCAGGAGACGTCGGAGTTCAAATTTATGATCGGCGAAACCTTGTGGGCATGGGTTCCTCAGATCGCCGGAGCGGTGCTGATCGCCGGTATCGTTTTCGTTTACTGGAAGCATACGCATCCGTCGTCGAAGAAGAAGGATACCGCCGACGTCGCCGCGTCTTGAACGCGGCGGAGCGCATAAACATCTCAAAACAGGAGAGGGGGCTTGCGCCTCCGGGGAGACGCCATGACCTACGCTGACAATATGTTGCCGGTGCGCGCGCGCCGTCAGGCGGGGTTGAACTTTGCCGTCGGCGGAGTTTTCGCCATTGTCTTCGCGTTAGCGGGCGCGACTTCGGCGTTCGCGCATTCCTTTCTCGTCGACGCTACGCCTTCATCGAAGGAGCATGTAGCGACGCCGCCAAAGACAATCAAATTGCGCTTCGGCGGCGGAGTCGAACCGCCTTACTCGAAGATCACCATCGAGACGCCCGACGGAAAAGTTCTGGGCGAAGGCAATGCCGGCGTGCCGGGCAAGCCGCGAGAATTAACGGCGAATGCGCCGGAACTCGCGCCCGGGAAATATATCGTTCGCTACCGAGTGCTCTCCAGCGACGGACACATCGTTGAGGGGAACTACGAGTTCACCGTCGACGCCAAATAGCGCGATGGGTTGAGGAGTGGCTCGTTCTGGGCTGCGAGATTTGCCGCTCGTTCACGCATCCTAGCGCGAGTTGAGGAAATAGACGCCAGAGGACATCGAGCGAACGAACAATGTATCTGTCTCTAGCGGCGATCCGCTTCCTTCTAAGCCTCCCCTCGGCCCTGGCGGTCGGACTTCTGCTCCTTCCGCGTCTCATCGGCGAGGACTGCGCGCGCTTCAAGCCGGCTGTGGCGGCGCTGGCGCTGATACGCGCCCTGTTGGGTTTTGCGCTGCTCTATGCCACGGCGCGCTCGATCTTTCCTGCCGACCGTCCGGTCGAATTCGGCACACTATGGGAATTCGCCGTCAACACCACTGTCGGCAACGCCTGGATTGCGACCCAGCTGATCGCGTTCCTGTTCGTCGGGCTCACAGCGGCGCGGCTCTTCATCGTTTCAGAAGCGCTCGACCGGGTGACGCTTTGGGTCGGCGTTGTGGTCATCGCCGTCGTTTCAGTGACCGGCCACGCCGTTGACGACGGTTTGCCGCGTTGGACCCAGGCGAGCTTCCTTCTCCACACGGCGGCCGGCCTCACTTGGCTCGGCGGATTGCTCGGACTCGTCTGGTGGATGTTCACGGCGCGCGGCAAGCCGCCGGAGGTTGCGGCGCAGCTTGCCGAACGTTGGTCCTTGGTCGCGAAAGTCGCCATGGCGATCGTCGCCATAACCGGATTTGCAATCGCCTGGGAGAACGTCGGTAGCATTCCCAATATGCTGGCGACGACCTACGGTCGGATGTTGACACTGAAGTTGATCTTTCTGTGCGGCGTGTTGCTCGCGGCGCTGGCCCTCGCGCGCTACATCACCCGACGTCCTGCAGGCGAATTCAATATGGCCTGGTACGGAAAGGTCGGCGCCGGCGAGTCTGTCTTCGCGCTCGCCCTGCTGTCGATCGCCGGCTACATCGCGGTCATCACGCCGGCCGCGCATGAGACCAGTCTCTACTGGCCGCTGCCGTTTCGGCTGTCCTATATCGCGACGTGGGGACAGAACCCGACGATGGCCAGCCCGATCTGGTGGTGGGGCATTGCCGCCGTCGTTCTCGCTATCATCGCCGCGCTGATCTGGTGGACGCCAAGGACGCGCGACTATCGGCTCTATGCGACGCCGGCGATCTCCGCTGCGGCCCTGATTTCGCTCGCCATATCATTTGCGACCGAGGCCTATACGGACACTTACGACGATCCGACGCAGGACTACACCGCCGAGTCGGTCACGCGCGGGCTCGCGCACTTCAAGGAAAACTGCGTCGCCTGCCATGGCGATCAGGGCGAAGGGAATGGTCCGCTCGCCAAGGATCTCAGGAACGCGAAAGGCCTCCCCGTTCAGCCCGCCGATCTGACGGCGCCGCACGTCGGCACGCATACGATCGGCGACATCTTCCACTGGCTGACCCATGGCGGACAAAGCGGCGTCATGCCAGGTTTCAAAGAGCAACTGGACGTCGACGACCGGTGGGACGTGATCAACTTTCTGCTGGTGATGTCCTATTCAAATCGCGCGCGTTTCATGAGCCCACAGGCCATGATTCAATGGCTGATCGCGCCCGATTTCGCGCTGATCGATCCACAAGAGGAAATCACCTCGCTATACAAGTTGCGCGGCGTTCCGACTCTGATCTCCTTCGCGCGCTGCGGCTCTCCAAATGGCGATGCAAACACGCGCACAGAAAGCGTGAAGATCGCGCATGACGCCGCGAAAGCCGCGGGCGTCAATCAGGTCACGGTCTATGACGCAGCCTGTCCGCAGGAGGCAAAGAGCCGAGAGCCCGTTCATCCCAAGGCGGTCGAGATCGCCTATTCGGTGATCAATCGTTACCCCAACGTGCCGCCGTCTGAGGAGATCGAGGAGGCGCATTTTCTCGTCGATCGTTCCGGCTACATTCGAGCGCGTTTCCCTAACTTCGCGTCCGACGACGGCAACCCTCAGAAGCTGGCCGCGCTCGCGGCCGAATTCGCGCGTGAGCCCTTGATCGAGATCAGCCTGCACTCGCATTGACGCGCCATATTGTCGCAATCGCAGAGGCGGCGCGAGGGTATCGAAGGAGTCTGTCCTTCGTCATGATGCAATTAGGCCGGCGGAGAAAAGTCCGGCGCAGAAGGGAGAAGCCAAATGCTAAAGCGGCGTGATTTTCTGCTGACCGGAGGGACCCTGCTGACAGGGACTGCGTTGGGGCTCTTGAACTTGCGCGGCCCGGCCGCGGCGCATGAGTATGACGTCGGCAAGCTGACAGTGGAGCATCCCTGGCTCCGCGCCCCGATCGACGGCGACAACAAGGCGCAGTTCTACGCGATTTTGCACAACAAGGGCGCGACGCCGGACAAGCTAATCGCCGTCAAATCGGAAAAGTTTGGCAAGGCCGACATTCACGGAGACTCCAAGCAGCTGGACCTCATTACGCCCATCGTTCTGCCGGCAAAGTCGGTGCTCACGCTGGCTCCGGGCGGCGCCTATGTCGCGCTTCTCGACATCAAGAAGCATCTGGAGGTGGGCTGGGGCCTGGAGATGACGCTCGTTTTCGAGAAGGCCGGCGAAGTGGAAATCGACGCGGCGATCGACGCGCCGGATGCGGCGCATGCCCATGACGCGGAAGCGATGGAGCGCTGGCAGAAGGCGCACGGTCAGGACACCGCCGGCCCCAAGGAGGGAGGCGCACATCCAGACCACCACCATCATATGGACAAGTGAGCTCTGGCCCGCTGGCGCGGGCGGCCAACGCCCGCAAATGAAAAAACCGGCCGCTCAAGAGACGGCCGGTTTTTTTGGATGACACAGCGTCCGGCGAACTCTCTAAATGGCTGAACGTTTGATCGATCTCAAAAGAAAAGGAACGGTCTTCGGTTCAGCGGCAGAGTTTCCGCCTTTGGCGACGTGGCTCGTGTCGGACCGCAAAAAAGATTGCGCGCGTCGTTAGACGCGCGCTTCCTTTACGTACTGCGAACTATGAAATCGCAGAACCTGCTTAGCGGTCGATCGTCACCAGCCGCCCGGCGAACGCGCCCCCGTCCGTGGCCACTGGCGTGGCCTTCTGCGCGGGCGAGCTGATGGGCAGGGCGAAGCCGAGCACGAAGGCGGCCATGGCCATCGCGGCAACAAGAAGAAGTGAAACGCGGAACTGGCGACGGGCTGAATCCCGGTCGAAACTGCGCGTGAAGGCCGGCTCCATCTGATCTTCAAATTTATCAACGAGCGACATTTTCCCTGATCCTCTCGCATTCGCCCTTTTGTAACGCTTGCGCCTCTCCCCAGGGGCGCGCGCGCGATTGTCTCGCGTCGCCGCGTTCTCAAGACAGAAACGAGGATGAGGTAAAAAAGTTGCATGATTCTTCGGAAATTTTATAAATTTTTAAGCTCTGGAGGAAAACCAAGTTAACGCTTGGCAATATTGATTCGATTAAGTTGATCCAAGACTTCGTCATCGATTCGCGTGACTCTGACGGAAGCACTTGATTTTTCTAATAGAAGAATAGCAACACGCTTACCGTTCAAACGCGGCGACGTGATGGCGGAAGCGGACCCGGCGAGCGAAAGCTTTGGTCGCGCGGCGACGCGCCCGCGCGGCGGCGGCGCAATACTCGTTGCGAGGCCTGGGCGCGCAAATTATGGTGCGCCGCACTCTCCCTCCGCAGGAAGTCCGACCCCATGACTTTTCTCGCCAAAGCCCTGTCGCGCGTGAAGCCCTCTGCGACGATCGCCGTAACCCAGAAGGCGCGCGATCTGCGCGCGCAGGGTCGGGAAGTGATCAGCCTCTCGGTCGGCGAGCCAGACTTCGACACGCCCGAGCACATATGCGCCGCCGCTAAGGCGGCGATCGATCGCGGGGAGACACGTTACACGCCCGTCCTCGGAATTCCGCCGCTGCGCGAGGCTGTGGCAAAGAAGTTCAAGCGCGAGAACGGCTTGGACTACAAAGCTTCGGACACGATCGTCGCCACCGGCGGCAAGCATATTCTGTTCAACGCCTTTCTCGCGACGCTCAACCCTGGCGACGAAGTCATCGTTCCGGCTCCCTATTGGGTAAGCTACCCCGAGATGGTGGCGATCTGCGGCGGAACGACCGTCTTCGTCGACACCAGGATGGAAGACGGCTTCAAGCTGCAGCCCGAGGCGCTTGAGCGCGCGATCACGCCGCGGACCAAGTGGCTGGTCCTGAATTCGCCGTCGAACCCTTCCGGCGCGGCCTACGCGTTCGACGAAATGAAGAAAGTCACCGACGTTCTTCTGCGCCACCCGCAGGTGCATGTCCTCACGGACGACATTTACGAGCATTTGGTCTACGGCGACTTCAAATTTGTCACGCCGGCGCAGGTCGAGCCGGCGCTGATCGAACGCACGCTGACCATGAATGGCGTCTCCAAGGCCTACGCCATGACCGGCTGGCGTACCGGCCACGCCGCCGGCCCGAGCGCTCTGATCAAGGCCATGGACCTGCTCCAGGGGCAGCAGACCTCGGGCGCCTGTTCGATCGCGCAGTGGGCCGCGGTCGAGGCGCTTGAAGGGCCGCAGGACCATCTTGCCGTCTTCCGCGAGGCGTTCCAGGAACGCCGCGACCTTGTCGTTTCGATGCTCAATCAGGCCAAATATCTGAAATGCCCTACGCCAGAAGGGGCCTTCTATGTCTTTCCCTCCTGCGCCGACGCCATCGGCCGCAAGACCCCAAAGGGGAAGGTCATCGAAACCGACGAGGATTTCGTAACCGAGCTCCTGGACATGCAGGGCGTCGCCGTGGTGCAGGGTTCCGCCTTTGGCGTCGGCCCGAATTTCCGGGTGTCATATGCGGCGTCGAACGCTCTGCTCGAAGACGCCTGCCGAAAGATCCAGACGTTTTGCGGCAGCCTCGTCTAGCCAAGACCGCGTGTTGCGCATCGCGCAGGCCGTTCTAAACTGACGCTCTGCGCGTCTGGCGGCGGCCGTGCGCGAGCGCTTCGCCCAAAGAGCAAAAGCTCGCGCCGGGGAACGCGGAACTGAATTGGCAGTGCGTCGGCCTTTCGGTCCACGGGCGTCGCACGCTGCGGGAGACCTGCGCCATGACGATTTTCGCTCTCCTTTTCCTCGCGCTGCTCAGCGCGCTGATCGCCTACATTTCCTTCCTGCCGGACAGTTTCCGCATCGCGCGCTCGACGACGATCGACGCGCGGCCGGACACCGTATTCCGGCACATCAATGATTTTCACAACTGGGTCGACTGGTCGCCCTGGGCCAAGCTCGACCCCAATATGAAGGACGAATATGGAGGGACGCCGCAGGGTTATGGCGCGACCTATTCATGGTCGGGCAACAAGGAGGTCGGCGTCGGAAGCATGGAAATCGTCGAGAGCCGCCAGGGCGAACGCGTTCGCATCAAGCTCGAATTCACGAAGCCGTTCAAAGCCAAGCATGACGTGCAATTCGATCTCAAGCCGCTCGGCGAAGACCGGACGGAGGTCACATGGGCGATGTCCGGCCGCCACGAATTCATCGGCAAGGCGATGTATAAGTTCTTCAACGTCGACAAGGCGCTCGGCCGGCAGTTCGAAAAGGGGCTCGCCGATCTGAAGAAGGTCGTCGAGTCGCAACCCAAGCTTGCCGCCGGCTGATCCGTCACCTCTGCGCCGAAAAACGCGCGGCGCGTCGGTTCAGACGCGCCGCGCGTTGCGGGGAAACTCGAAGTCGAGCTAAGCCGCGTCGAACATTTCCTCGACATGCTCCCAATTGACGAGATGATCGAGGAAGGCCTTGAGGTAGTCCGCGCGGCGATTGCGATAGTCGATGTAATAGGAATGTTCCCAGACGTCCGCGACGAGGATCGGCGCGGCGCCATGGATCAGCGGATTTTCGGCGTTCGGCGTCTTGCGAACGGCGACTTTCCCGTCCTTGACTTCGAGCCAAACCCAGCCGGAGCCGAATTGCCCCAGCCCTTCCTTCTGGAATTCTTCACGGAATTTGTCGACCGAGCCGAAGGAGTCGATGATCGCCTTCTCGACCTTGCCGGGAATGGGACCGCCGCCGTTCGGCTTCATCCATTTCCAATAGTGGTGATGGTTGTAGTGCTGGGCGACGTTGTTGAAGATCGGGACGTTGCGATTATAGGCGGTGACGATCACTTCCTCGATCGGCTTGCCTTCATATTCCGTGCCTTTGACCAGATTGTTGGCGTTGGCGACGTAGGTCGCGTGATGCTTGTCGTGATGATACTCGAACGACTCGCGCGACAGATATGGCTGCAAAGCGTCGTAGGGATAGGGCAGATCTTCCAGAGTGAAGGACATAATTCTCTCCCGAATAAGTTAGCCGAGCGTCGCCAGTCAGCCTCAGCGGCATGCGTTAAGTAGACCCCTGCGCGACAAGCGGCAATATTGCGCAATCGCGAACGGGCCCGCTATGTTCGCTTTTCTGCCGACAAAAAAGCATGGCTCGGCGTGGACCGAGCCATGCTGCAATCTTCGGGCCGTTTCTTCAGGCGATCGCGTCGCCAGTCGCGGTCTTTTTCCGTGCGGTCGCGCGCAGCGTCCACCACATCAGTCCGATAAGGGAGAAAAAACCTACGGCATAGAGGATATATTCGATCATTCCCCAGAAGGTATAAAGCCCCACCGAGAACGGAAAGCGCGAAACCCATTCATTGCCGAGATCGTCGCGCACCGTGACGATGCCCACGTAATGGCCGGCCTTTTTGAAATCGTGTTCGAAGGTCATGGCGCCGTTGTGATAGACCTTCGGCGCGATGTAGGCGACGGTGACCGCGTCGAGATCGGCTTTCTCCTTTTCTTCCCCGACGTCCTTAACAATGCGAATGCCGATCGCCATGTCGCGCAGATCAGGCGACACAGCGGTGAGCGCGATGACAGTCGGCCCCGTGTTGGCGATGTCCTCGCAAAACTCCGCTTCTTCTCCCGAACGCTGATAGCCGATGAAATGCATTGTGTTCGGACCGATCCTCAGCACGCATTCATCTTGCTCGAGCGCTACGCCGCCGTGGGCCAAGGCGGTTGTCGGCCCGCCCAATAGCGCCGCCGCCGCAATCACTGCGCCGGCAAACAGGCCGCGCATCCCACTTACACTTGCCATGTTAGATTCTCCCCACGATCGCCGACGTCTTTCCGGCCCATGCCGGAACCCTCCCGCCGCATGCGCGTCGGCGCTTGTAAAGATGACGTTTGTATTGGATCATGGAATAACGATGCGACATCTGGACGCATCTTTGCAATACTTTTAGTAATTTGATTTTAAACGATAAAATAATTGACGACGCCCGGCGTGCTAAAATCATAGACGCTATATCTTGATGTGAAATTTAGTAACATACATATATGTGTGTTTTTTCATCGCCAAGCCATCGCGCAAATTTGGCGAAGCTCAATGTATTCGCTTGAGATGAATTCTTGGCGAGTTCGAAACCCACCGTCGATCGTGGCGCTGAGCGCGGCTTGTGATAGGTTTCGCGCCGATCGACATTCCAAAGGACAAAGATGAAGCGTCACGGTTTGGGCGTGTTTTTTCTCGGGCTCGCGCTTGCGCTCTCCGGCGTCTACGGCATGTGGACAGGCTGGGATTACATTCAGCTCGAGCGTGGTTGGAGCCTGTTCATCGGCGGCGCGACGGCGGTTTCCGGCGGGGTGGTAACAATGGCGCTTGGGCGAGCGATCGGCGTCCTTGGGCGCATTGCCGATAACGCCCCCGCGACGATGTCGGCGCCAGCTCCAGAAAAATCGCCGGCGGCAGAGGTCGGCGAACGCGCGCCTACGCCCAGTCAGCGTCCTGACGTCGCCCATGCGCCGGCAAAACCTCCCGTCGAAGTCGACCGTTACGCGGCCGGCGGTTCGGTCTATGTGATGTTTTCCGACGGTTCGGTCGAAGTGCAAACGGACGGCCGCGCGCAGCGATATCCGTCGCTCGCGGCTCTGCGCGCCGACACCGGCTTTGGCGGCTGACTGCGCTTAATTGCGGGCCGCGCTCCATATCAGGAACAGCGCCGCGTCGCCCGGCAAGCCTTCAGGAAAATCGATGATTTGCGCCGCGATGCGAAAGCCGCGAGGGTGAAGTTCGTTGCGCCAGCGTTGGAAGACGTCGGCGGGCTCCCCGCGCAGCGTCGCCGGCCATTTGGGGTCGGGCGCGTTAATCGCGCGTCCGCCATCTGTGCACAGCTGGGATGGGAAGCGCATCAGCAAATGTTCGAAGAGCCCGGCGGCCGCGCTTCGCCGCGCTTGTTCCAGCATGTCCCGCCATTGGGCCTCAGTTAGCCGCTGGCTCGCGAGTTCGCGGATGCGCTGTTCACGCAGATCGGTCACCGCGCGCCGACGGTCCGTGCGCTCGCGTTCGAGCTGACGCTCATGCTCGGCCACCAACTCGCGAAATTCCTGCGCCGTGGCTACGGCGCAGCGATCCCCGGCCTGTTGCGGAATGGAGATGATCGGCCGGCGGAGATGCGCCTCGAGCGCCATGGCGGGGAAACCGCCCTTCATCGCCTCCAAGACTTCCTTGCGCAGCAGGAGGCCGATGATCCTGTGTCCTTCGACGACAGGAATGCGTTTGAGGCTATGGCTCTCCATTATCCGCGCAATGTCGGAAACTTTGGCGACGTCGGGAATGGATATCGCGGGAGCGGTCATTACTTCGCGCAGCGCGCGCCCATTGGCGTGGAAGAAGCGCTTTGGCCTGTCGCGCAGAAGAAATTGCGGAATGGCGCCAAGTTCGGGCAGGGGCCTGGCTCGGGCCTGTTCAAGATTGCTGCGGGTCACGATGCCGATCGGCGTCAGGTCGTCATCGACGACTGGCACGGCGCCGAGGCCGCATTCAGCGAGAAGCTTCGCGACGTAATCGAGGTCCGCGTCAGCTGTGACATAAGGAAAGTCACTGGTCATCAGATCGCGCGCGATCATGCCGCCGTCTCGCCTCCCGATCCCTTTGTTTGCTCAGCCCGACAATTCGATCGTCACCGGCACATGATCGGATGGCCGGGTCCAGCTGCGCGCGTCTCGCAGCACGTCCAGACGCTTCAGCCCGCCGGCAAGCGCCTCGCTCACCAGAATATGATCGAGCCGGCGCCCCCGGTTCGAGGCCTCCCAGTCGGCGGCGCGATAGCTCCACCAAGTATAAAGCTTTTCTTCGGCGGGCACGAAATGCCGCATCGCGTCGATCCACCCGCCGGATTGAAATATTCCCGTAAGTTTCTCCACCTCGACCGGCGTGTGGCTCACGACCTTCAACAGCGCCTTGTGGCTCCAAACATCATGCTCGAGCGGCGCAACATTGAGATCGCCGACCAGCGCCACACGTCCGCGCGATACGCCGTCAGCGGCGATCCAGTCGCGCATTTCATCGAGGAAATCGAGCTTGTGCTGAAATTTCGGATTGACGTCGACGTCAGGCTCGTCGCCGCCCGCGGGAACATAAAAATTGTGGAGCGATATCGGGCCGCCTTCGGCGTCGATCTCGACGCAGATATGGCGCGCGTCGCCCTTTTCGCAAAACTCGCGCTTCTCGACGAAACGCAAGGGCCGTTTCGAGATGACGGCCACGCCGTGGTAGCCCTTCTGCCCGTTGATGGCGATATGCTCGTAGCCAAGCGCGTGCAGATCCCTCATCGGGAATTCGGCGTCCCGACATTTCGTCTCCTGCAGGCAGAGCACGTCCGGCGCCCGGCTCTTGAGGAAGTCGGCGACGAGCGGCAGGCGAAGCCGCACGGAGTTGATGTTCCAGGTGGTGATCTTCAGGTTTGCCGGTTTCAAAGATGATCAGCTCTTGGTTTTGTCGCCACGGAAAAGGAAAGGCGCGACGTCGCTGACGCCCGGCTGTTTCTCGGCGATGAACGGCGTCGGTCGGCAGACGGCCATGGCGGAAAGACCGACTCGCGCGGTGAGAAGCCCGTTTAACACGCCTTCGCCAAGCTTTGCAGAAACGCGCGCGGCGATCCCGTGGCCGAGCGCCTGCTGGAGCAAAGAATCGCCGACCGCCACGCCGCCCGTGATCGCAAGATGCGCGCCGACCGATCGGGCGAGCTTGAAGAAGCCGAACAGACCCGGCCGGCCGCCATAAATCTCGGCGATTCGCCGCATCAGCACGATCGCCTGGCCGACGACGAAGAAAACGTCGAGGAGCGCGCGCGGGCTGATCGCCGTCACGACGGAGACCCGCTTGGCGGCGCCGGCGATCTCTCGACGCGCCACTTCGTCGAGCGGCGCGACGAGATTGCGTTCGGCGAGCGTGATCAAATCGCGTCCGTCGATAATCTGCTTCAAATAATCCTTCAGCAGCGCGCGCGCCCGGCCGGTGTCGGGACGATCCTCATAGAGCTTGCAAAGCTCGCCGACGCGCTCGCGCGCGGCTTTCCCGTCGTCGCTCGCGTGCGCCTCAGCTAGCGCAACGTGAAGTTTCGCGATTCGATTCTGACGGCCGATGGCGCGAAATTCGCGCGCGAGCGAGATGATGGCCGCGACGGCGGCGACGCCGGCAAGACTCAGTCCCAATGTCCCGAGAATGGCCGAGTGCCGAAACAGGTCTTCGACGACCGCCCATATCCACATCGTCAGCGCCAACGACAAAAGTCCGCTGACCGCCGACAGAAAGACGCCGCCCCAGGAAAAGATATAACGGCGCAACATGCCGTTCGCCTGCGCCGCTTCGACGGCGGCTTCGTCGCCGGTCATCCCGTCGGCGAGTTCGGCAGCCTCGCGAGCGAAAGCGTCAAATTCGGCTTCGACAACCTCGACGGACGCCCGCCCGGTCTCGGCTTGCGTCGCCGACTTGGCGGTGACCGTCTGGTCGCCTTCAAGGCGGAAAGCCCGTGGGCGCTGCCTTCGTTGCTGGGTCATGCGGTTCCTGATCCTGGCCTTCCTTACCTTCTCGCCTGCGAAAAGGCGAAGGGCATCTTTTTGATAAGACTTCAAGGAAGCGATTTCTCGATAGAAGCGAGCCGCCACGTCCTGACCGCCTCAGATGCAGGCGAAGCTGAGCGAGAACGCTGTTGCGGCGCGATAGCGCCTCCTTTAGCATTCCCGCGCCCTTCGCTGTCGGAAAGTATCGCGTTTTCACGCATGAACTCCATCATTTATGACCTCCTCGCCCTCGCGATCGGCTATTTGCTGGGCTCAATTCCTTTTGGTCTGTTGCTGACGCGCCTGGCGGGCACGATCGATCTTCGTTCGATCGGCTCTGGCAATATCGGCGCGACCAACGTATTGCGCACCGGTCGAAGGGATTTGGCGGCGGCGACGCTGCTCCTCGACGGGCTTAAAGGAACGGCGGCGGCGCTTATCGGCGCATCGCTATCGCCCGAAGGCGGCGTGATCGCCGGCCTCGCCGCCTTTATCGGCCCTGTCGCGCCGGTTTGGCTGCAATTCAAGGGCGGCAAAGGCGTTGCGACCTTTCTTGGCGTGCTCTTTGGCCTTAACTGGCCGACAGCGCTGATTTTCTGCGTCGTCTGGCTCTCGGCGGCGGCGTTGTCGCGTTACTCTTCTCTTGGCGCGCTGACGGCGAGCGTGGCGGCTCCGCTTGCTCTGTGGATGTTTGGTCACAGCAGCGAAGCCTTTGTCGTCGCGATGATGACGGCGATTGTCTTCTACAGACATCGAGACAATATCGCCCGATTGCGCGACGGCTCCGAGACGCGGATCGGACAAAAGGCGTGAGCGAAGCTTCGCCAGCAGGACGGCTGAACGAGGAACAGCTCGTCGACTGGCTGAGGCTCATTCGCAGCGAGAACGTCGGCCCGCGCACTTTCAGGCAATTGATCAACCGTTTTGGCGGCGCGGGCGCGGCGCTGGAAGCCCTGCCGTCGCTCGCGGCGCGTTCTCTGCGCGGACGGACGATCCGCATCGCCACGCGCGACGAAGCGCTGCGAGAGATCGAGGCGTCGCGCGCGCTCGGCGTGCGTTTCGTCAGCACTGGCGATCCTGATTATCCGCCGCTGCTCAAGGAAATCGCCGATGCGCCGCCGCTGATCGCAACGCGCGGCGTGTCGTGGGCAGGGCAGCGCGACAGCGTCGCGATCGTCGGTTCGCGCAACGCTTCGGCCGCCGGTCTCACCTTCGCCGAACGGCTTGCGCGCAGTCTGGCGCTCGAGAATTACGTCATCGTCTCCGGTCTTGCGCGCGGCATCGACGCGGTCGCCCATCGCGCCGCCCTCGATACCGGAACGATCGCCGTCCTGGCGGGCGGCCATGCGCGCCCCTATCCTTCCGAACATGCGCGGCTTGTCGAAGAGATCGCCGAAAGGGGTCTGATTGTTTCTGAAATGCCGCTGGAATGGGAGCCGCGCGGGCGTGATTTTCCGCGTCGAAATCGGATCATTTCCGGACTGAGCCGGGCGACGATCGTCGTCGAGGCGGCGCGCCGCTCCGGGTCTTTGATCACGGCGCGTTTCGCCAATGAACAGGGGCGAGAGGTTTTCGCCGTTCCTGGCTCTCCGCTCGATCCGCGCGCGGAAGGCGTCAACGATCTCATTCGCCAGGGCGCGACCCTCTGTGCTCGGCCTGAGGATGTAATTTCTGTCCTTGCCGAAAACGCCGGCGGGCCGACGCGTAAGGACCTCTTCGACGACGACGCGCTCCGAGGAGAAGAAAACCTAATCGATGAATTGGATCTGTTCTCCGACCTCGACGACTCGGCGTTCGAGGAGCGAGCCGTTGCAACGCGCTTCTCC
This sequence comes from Methylocystis sp., assembly GCA_046349135.1. Lineage (GTDB taxonomy): Bacteria > Pseudomonadota > Alphaproteobacteria > Rhizobiales > Beijerinckiaceae > Methylocystis. The sequence goes on from JAXMCY010000020.1 coordinate 22,504, forward strand.
GCGCCCGATCCACCTGCGGATTGCCGCCCCGACCTCGACGCTAACATGCAAGGCGACGCGCCCTTGCGTGCCGATGCGCATGAAATCATCGTTTCTCTGCTGGGGCCCGCGCCGGTTCTGGTCGACGATCTCATCCGCGTCGCCGGACTGACGGCGCGCGAGGTGCAGGGCGTTCTCGTTGAACTCGACGTCGAGGGACGATTGCAGCGCCACGGCGCCAATCGGGTTTCGCTTGTTTACAACCAAAAAGTGTAATCTAGGCGGATCGATCGATGGGATAGCCGCCAAGCTCCCGCGCCCGCAGATCCGCCTCGGCGCGCGCCAAATTCAGAAAATAGCAGAGCATCGGCATGTCGCAGCGCGTCGCGAGTTTCGCCATTTCATCTGCCATATCAGCGATATATGATGCGATTGAGGCGGCTTCCTCATTGGCTTTGGCGTTCTCCGCAGTCGTTCCACGAGGCTGCTTGTAGGGGCTCTTGGAGGCGTCAGGCCGGGCCATCGCATCAGTCTCCACGGACCATGAGGCGGTTATGTATCGGTTAAACGCCGGACTTTCTTATATTTTTCTTCCATCACGGCTGTCCGTGTCAAGGACAAAATTCTATCAAAAGTTGTAATAGTTCGGCGGCGGACTACAGGCGTTTGAGTCGGTCAAGAGCGCCCTGCAGAATGTAAGCGGCGGCCATCCGGTCCACGACTTCCGCGCGCTTCGCCCGCGACGCGTCCTGCGCAATGAGCGCGCGGGTCACAGCGGCGGTCGACAGGCGCTCGTCCCAGAAGGCAAAGGGTAGCGACGACGGGAGCTTCGAAAGATTGTGCATGAAGGCGCGCGTCGCCTGCGCGCGCGGACCCTCGGCGCCGTCCATATTGAGCGGCAGTCCGACGATGAGCGCGCAGACCTCGAAATCGGCTGCGCGCTTGAGCAAGTTGGCGGCGTCCTGGGAAAATTTCGTGCGAGCGATCGTATCGAGCGGAGAGGCGAGCCGGCGCTCAACGTCGGAAAGCGCCAAACCGACGGTTTTGGTCCCGAGATCCAGGCCCATCAGCCGGCCTTTCGCCGGAAGAAGCGCTGCTAATTCTTCCAAAGTTATCGCGCGTATGGTCACCGCGGATTCGCTATCATGCCGCAGGCGTTCCTCAAACCGGACGGATTGAGCGCTTCCCCTTTTTCCGCCCGCGTCAGGCCGCCATCATTGCGCCGGGATAGACCAGGCGCTATAGCGCCCCGTCGAGACCTTTCTTGCGGAGCCCCAATGTCCGTTGATTCCGCGACCGTCCGCCGGATCGCCCATCTCTCGCGCATCGCCATCGAAGACAGCGAGGTCGAGCGCCTGCGCGGCGAACTCAACGCCATTCTCGCTTTCGTCGAGACGTTGAGCGAGGTCGACGTCGATGGAGTCGAGCCTTTGACCTCAGCCTTGCCGATGCAAATGAAGAAGCGCGCCGACGTCGTGACCGACGGCGGCATCGCCGACGATATTCTCGCCAATGCGCCTTTGCGCGAAGATCATTATTTCGTCGTGCCCAAGGTCGTCGAGTAGCGTTTGCGGCGCGGCCGCTGCGCGAGTAGCGGCTTCACAAACAAAGGGACAAATGTCCGATCCCACGCATCTTTCTTTGGCCGAGGCGCGAGACGCTCTCAAATCCAAACAGCTTTCTGCCGTTGAGCTGACGCAGGCGCATATCGATGCGATCGAGAAATCGCGGGCGCTCAACTGCTTCATCACCGAGACGCCGGAACTTGCGCTTGCGCAGGCGCGTGAAAGCGACGTGCGTCTCACGCGCGGCGACGCGCGTCCGCTCGAAGGCCTGCCGCTCGGCATAAAGGATCTTTACTGCTCGACGGGCGTGCGAACGACGGCGGCGAGTCGCATTCTCGACGACTTCACGCCCACATATGAATCGACGGTCTCAGCCAATCTGCTGCGCGACGGCGCGGCGACCTTGGGCAAACTCAATCTCGATGAATTTGCGATGGGCTCGTCAAATGAAACGAGCGCCTTCGGCCCCGTCGTTTCGCCGTGGCGGCGCGCTGGCGATCCCGACGCCAAGATTGTGCCGGGAGGTTCGTCTGGCGGCTCCTCCTCAGCGGTCGCGGCTCATCTTTGTCTCGGCGCCACCGCAACCGACACCGGCGGTTCGATCAGGCAGCCCGCCGCCTTCACTGGGACTGTCGGCATCAAGCCGACCTACGGCCGTTGTTCGCGGTGGGGCATTGTCGCTTTCGCCTCTTCGCTCGATCAGGCAGGTCCCATCGCGCGCACCGTGCGCGACGCCGCGATCATGCTCCGCTCGATGGCAGGTCACGATCCGAAAGACACGACCAGTGTCGACGCGCCTGTGCCGGACTATGAAGCCGCCGTCGGCGCGTCCTTGAAGGCGTCATCGGCGTGCCGAGAATATCGCCTCGACGGCATGTCGACGGAGATCGCCGCTTTATGGGATCAAGGCGCCGCGTGGCTGAAGGACGCTGGCGCGGAAGTCGTTGAAGTTCCTTGCCGCACACCCGCTACGCCTTGCCTACTTATTATATTGCGCCGGCTGAAGCGTCTTCCAATCTCGCGCGCTACGATGGCGTGCGCTATGGCCGTCGCGAGCGGGGCCGCGACATTATAGAAATGTACGAGAAGACGCGCGCGAGCGGCGCCTGGTCCCGAGGTGCGGCGGCGTATTGTAGTCGGCACCTATGTGCTCTCCGCTGGCTACTACGATGCTTATTACGTGCGCGCGCAGAAAGTGCGCAGCCTGATCAAGCGCGACTTCGACGAAGCCTTCGCCGCGGGCGTCGACGCCGTCCTGACGCCAGCGACGCCGTCCACCGCCTTCGCGCACGGAGAGAAGGGCGCGGCCGACCCTGTCGAAATGTACCTCAACGACGTGTTCACCGTGACGGTAAACATGGCCGGTCTCCCCGGCGTCGCGGTTCCGGGCGGCCTCGCGGCGAATGGTTTGCCGTTGGGCTTGCAGCTCATCGGCCGACCTTTTGACGAAGAGACGTTGTTCTCTCTGGCCGCGGCGATCGAGCAGGCGGCGCCGAAGATCGAACGTCCTCAGCCGTGGTGGCGCGAGGACTGACGATGACCACGCCGGGCGCTCGAAAGGATATTGCGGAACGCTCCGAGCAGGAGCTGCAGGACGAAATGTCCGACGTCCGCCGTTTGATCGACGAATTGGACGAGGAGCTGGTTACGCTGCTCGCGAAGCGCCAAAGACAGATCGAGCGGGCGGCAAGGGTCAAGCCAGCTCTTGGCATTCCCGCCAATGTGCCCGAGCGCGTCGATGAAGTGCTGGCGCATGTGCTCGGGGTCGCGCGCCGGGAGGGTCTATCGGTTGAAGTCGCGATGAATTTATGGCGGTCGCTGATCGACTGGTCGATCCAATATGAAGAGCGACTGATGGGCGACCGCGCGCCCAAGCGCGATTCTCAGGCCTCTTCGGGTGGCGGTCCGACCTCCTGATCGTCGCGCGTCTTTCTCTTGACGCGAACGAAGCCGTTGCGGATGGACCAACGCAGGAACTTGATCGACCACCAGTGAAAGCGTCGCGACAGTCTGTGCGCCCCGGGAGAGTGCGGAGCGAGTATCGCGAGGCCGATCGGAAACATCCAGACGCCAAAAACGGGAAGCGGCGCGAGAATGGTGCCGCCGAGGATCAAGCCCACGCCGACGGGGATGCTCACATGGCGGGGCGCGTTACGCATGCGCGTAATCAGCCCTTTCCCTCGCTTGTCGTCCGAATTCCTGCCCGTGGCCATTTCGTCGCCTTTCCTTTGCGTGACGCCGGCCGTTCCGCTCCTGCTACGCGTGGTTTATATGGAAGAAACAAGTTTAGCGAGGCGGATATGGCGACAGAAGCGGCTCCAACCAAGCTCATCAAGGGCGCGACCGGCGACTGGGAAGTTGTCATCGGCATGGAAATCCACGCCCAGGTGACGAGCAGCGCCAAGCTTTTTTCGGGGGCTTCCGCCGAATATGGCGGAGCGCCCAACGATCACGTCTCGCTCGTTGACGCGGCTATGCCGGGCATGTTGCCAGTGATCAATGAGGAATGCGTCAAACAGGCGATCCGCACGGGCCTCGGCCTCGAAGCCAAGATCAACCTGCGCTCGGTATTCGACCGAAAAAATTACTTCTATCCCGATCTTCCGCAGGGCTATCAGATTTCCCAGTTCAAGCACCCGATCGTCGGCGAGGGCTCTGTCATTGTCGACGTATCGCCCAGCGAGCGCATAAACGTCGGCATCGAGCGTCTGCATCTCGAGCAGGATGCCGGCAAGTCGCTCCATGATCTTTCGGCGACGGAAAGCCACGTCGATCTCAACCGCAGCGGGGTGGCGCTGATGGAGATCGTCTCCAAGCCGGACATGCGTTCGGCCGAGGAGGCGCGCGCCTATGTTTCGAAGCTGCGAACGATCCTGCGCTACATCGGCTCCTGCGACGGCAATATGGAGCAGGGCTCCCTGCGCGCCGACGTCAATGTTTCAGTTCGCCGACCCGGCGCGGCGCTCCGGCACGCGCTGCGAAATCAAGAACGTCAACTCCATCCGTTTCATTGGCCAGGCGATCGAGGTCGAGGCGCGCCGTCAGATCGGCATCCTCGAAGACGGCGGCAAGATCGATCAGGAGACGCGGCTGTTCGATCCCGGCAAGGGAGAGACGCGGTCGATGCGCTCCAAGGAGGAGGCGCATGACTATCGCTACTTCCCCGATCCCGATCTGTTGCCGCTCGAGTTCGACCAGGCCTATGTCGACGCGCTGAAGGGAGAGTTGCCGGGTTGCCCGACGCCAAGCGCGCGCGCTTCATTACACAATATGGCCTACCGCCTTACGACGCGGGCGTGCTGGTGATGGAGCGGGCCGCAGCGGACTATTTCGAGGAGACGGCGAAGGGCCGCGACGCCAAGCTCGCGGCCAACTGGGTGATCAACGAATTGTTTGGCCGCCTGAATAAGGAAGGACTCGACGTCACGCGCTCGCCGGTGTCGTCTCAGGCTTTGGGCGCGATCATCGATCTGATTTCGCAGAACGTCATTTCTGGCAAGATCGCCAAGGATCTTTTCGAGATCGTCTGGACCGAAGGCGGCGATCCGAAGGAGCTCGTCGAGACGCGCGGCATGAAGCAGGTGACCGACGCGGGCGCCATTGAAGCGGCGGTCGACGCCGTCATCTCCGCCAATCCCGACAAGGTCGAGCAGGCGAAGGCGAAGCCGACGATGCTCGGATGGTTCGTCGGACAGGTGATGAAGCAGACCGGCGGAAAGGCGAATCCGCAGGCGGTGAACGATCTCTTGAAGCGCAAATTGGGCGTTTGACGCTCGCCTTTCGCCGCCAAAACGAATCAGTTTGCGACGTGCGCTGCGCGATTCTTCTCCGAAGGGAGGCGTTGCGCGGCGTTTTTTTTCGTTCCGGCGGCGCTAGCCACAATTTTTTTTTCTCCCCACGCGTCTTCGTTACACGTCTCTTCGGCGCGTTCGGCTCTCGCGCCGTTTGACGGGCTCCGCCTCTCGACGGAAGTCGATTGGCGCACGCGGCGCGCGCGAGTCCAGCGCGAATTGATCGTGTCTCGACACAATTCGCGATGTGCGATCGTCGTCCGCGCCGACGACTCGCTGACGTTCGTGGATACAAAGGTAAATCAAGTAATTGAAGCCCCAGCGCGGCGCGGCGCGCGGCGCCCGTGCGCAGTTTTTGAGGCGCCTTCGAGCAGATGTCGCTAACAGATTCCGAAATTGAATCGTCGTAACAAAACGAGAGATGCAAACCTATTTCGATAGTGTCGTCGACGTGTTCGCAAAGCAGCTTCAAGATCGGTTTGCTTGTCGCGCGAGGGCGCTCAACATGCCTCGACATGCCTTCCGTTGATCACTTCTGCGCGCTTACCTCTTGAACGACTGATTAACCGCGTTACGCTATTTGAGCGTATTGTCGGTCGAGCAAAGTTCCGGCAATTCGGATCAAGGGGACTTATTATGGCGAGAGCTACAATTAAGCGTAAGCCGGCCAAGAAGGCTGCGGCGAAGAAGGGTGCGCGTAAAACCACGAGGAAGGCTGCGACGAAGAAGTCGGCGGCAAAGAAAGGCGCCCGCAAGGCTACGCGAAAGTCCGCTGCGAAGAAGACGGCTCGCAAGGGCGTCCGCAAGGCGGCGACCAAAAAGCGCGGCGTGAAGAAGGCCGGCGCCAAGAAAGGCGCTCGCAAGGCTTCCGCGAAGAAGCGCGCGCCTCGCAAGGTAAAGACGCCGGCGCCATCTGCTCCGCCGGAGGCCATGTAAGGCGAGGCGCCTTCGTAAGCGCGATCAATCTTTCGCGGCTTGCGTTTGCGCTTCATGCACTCATCGCCCGGGGGCGCGCGTCTATCGAGACGCGTCCCGGGCGATAGCAGTATCTGCCGACCAATGACTGTCGGGCGCCTATACAGCGCCAACTCGTTTAGGGCGCCTATCGCGTCAGGCATTTCGTCGCGAAGTCGCGCCACATCGGCAAACCTCGATTCGACGCCCGCTTCAACCTGTCCCATTCCTCGGCGCAGGCGCGCATCTTCTCGCGCGGCGCGCGGGGAAGCGACGGCGGCGGCTGACTCGTATCAACAAGAGGCGGCGCTTGCGGCGGGGGAAGCGCGCCGATCGCAGGCGGCTGAGGCGCTTGCGGAGCAGGCTTTGCGCTTGGCGTCGCAGGAGCGGCGTCTTGAGCCGGCGACCGCGCGGGTTGCCGGACATTCCGTTCGGGCGCGGGCGCACCTGGCTTTTGCGGCGGCGGCGCGGAGCGCGCGGGCGGCGTCGGCGTTGCGGGTTTGACCTGTGCGACGGCCGCGCTCGCCGCGACAAGCGCGACGACGCCGATCGCCGCATCGCGCGCCGATCGGCGCAATGAAGAGTTGCGCGAGCCGATTTTCAATGGTTTTTCCTCGCGCAAGCGCAATGGCCGTCGATCCTCTATAGCCTGAAGTCTATTCGCCTCGAAAGCGGATGGAGGAGACGACCAAGGAAGGGCGCTGGAACCGGAGGGCCCCATGAATGAGGCAGAACGGCAGATCCGCGCAGCGGCGCAACTGAGCTTGCTCCGGCGCCCGCGCCGAAACCGCAAGAGTGATTGGGCGCGTCGCCTTGTCAGAGAAAACACGCTTGAAGTCTCGGATTTGATCTGGCCGATCTTTCTGATCGACGGGACGGAGCGACGCGAGCCGGTTGCCTCGATGCCGGGAGTCTTCCGCTACTCGATCGACGCAGCGGTTGAAGCCGTAGGGCAGGCCGCCGCGCTTGGCATTCCCGCCGTCGCCCTCTTTCCTTATACCGATCCAGACTTGCGCGACGAGCGCGCGAGCGCGGCGCTCGATCCGGAAAATCTCATCTGTCGCGCATGCCAGGCGATCAAGCGCGCCGTTCCCGACATCGGCCTGATCACGGATGTTGCGCTCGATCCGTATACGAGTCACGGGCATGACGGCCTCCTCGTTGGCGAGGAGATCGTCAATGACGCGACTGTCGCCGTGCTCGCCCGACAGGCGGTGATACAAGCGCAGGCCGGCGCGGACATCATCGCGCCTTCCGACATGATGGACGGACGGGTCGAGGCGATTCGCAAGGCGCTCGACGACGAAGGTTTCGAGAACGTCCAGATCATGAGCTATGCCGCGAAATATGCGTCCGCGTTCTACGGACCGTTCCGTGACGCCATTGGAACGAGCAAGACGCTTCGAGGCGATAAACGAACCTATCAGATGGATCCGGCTAACTCCGACGAGGCGCTGCGCGAGGTGGGGCTGGATATCGAACAGGGCGCCGATATGGTGATGGTGAAGCCCGGCATGCCCTATCTCGACGTGGTTCGGCGCGTTGTCGACGCCTACCGGACGCCGACATTCGCCTATCAGGTGTCGGGCGAATATGCGATGCTGACCGCCGCCGCGCAGAACGGCTGGATCGACGGCGAGCGGGCGATGCTGGAAAGCCTGCTGGGTTTCAAGCGGGCCGGAGCGTCCGGCGTGCTGACATATTTCGCGGTTCGCGCAGCGCAGGCGTTGCGAGAAAGAGAGTGACGACTAAACCGCCGCTCTCTTTTGGCCATTTCAACAACGCTTTTTCACGCCGCGTCCCGCAGGCTGCGGACGCGGTCATGGTTTTCCTTCACGCCCTGATACTGACGCTGAACGACCGACCGAATCTCCGGAGGGAGCGGCTGGGCGATGGCCTGCTGATAGGCGTCTTTGGCGGCATCCTCGCCGCGTTCGACCTCTTCGAGCACGGCGCGTTCCGATCGGCTGGCCAGCGCGGCCTTCAGATTCGTCCAGGCGCGGTGCATGGCGCCGGTCATTGAGCCGCCTCTCGCAGGTTCGCCGCCCAGGCTGACGATTTTGGATTCAAGTTCCCGTGCGCCTTCCCCGCAGCGCGCGGCCGCCGCGCGAAACACGGACTTCAGCGTCGGGTTTTGAACATCTTCAGCCGCAGCCAGAAACCCTTGTTCGCCGTCGCGGCTGATTTCGACGAGTTCGTTCAACGTGGTGATGACATCAGACTTTTCCATTTTCTGCCTCCCGAGGACGCGAGCGCGTACGCGTGCTAAACAAAAGGCGGATTGCTTTGTTCCGAAGGGTTGCGGCGCGGCGCGCGCCTTTCGCGGCTGAGCCTCGACTGCAGCAGGGTGGACAAAGCCCCCCAAGCATGGTTTGCAGAACCGCCTGCGGCGCCGACCTCGCGCCGGCGCCGGCGCCCCGTCTTCAGCCCCTCCAGGCCTTGCCAAACCTATGATGAGACGCGCCCTTCTTGTTGCCGCCGTATCGGTCTGCGCCGCCGCGCCGGTCCGCGCGGACTTTCGTCTGTGCAACAATACTAGCGCCCGAGTCAGCGTCGCCATTGCCTATACCGACGGGCGCAACTGGTTGTCCGAAGGCTGGTGGAACCTTCGGCCGACCATTTGCGAAACGCTTCTGCGGGGCCCGCTCGCGGCTCAATACTACTATGTCTACGCAATGGACGAGCGCGGCGGCGAGTGGAAGGGCAAGGCGTTCATGTGCACGCGCGACCGCGAATTTCGTATCGATGGACGGGAGGATTGTTTCGCGCGCGGATTTGATCGCACCGGATTTTTCGAGATCGACACCGGACGGGATGCGAAAAGTTGGACGGTTCAGCTTACCGATCCCAACGCCGCGCCGACGCAATAACTTAAGCTCAGGAACTCTTCCCCATGAGAAGGTCGCGGCGCGTCAAGATCATCGCAACGCTTGGACCGGCGACGGTCGACAAGGCGGTCATCGCAGGCCTGGTGCGGGCAGGCGCCGACGTTTTTCGCATAAACATGAGCCACACGGATCACGCGGGCCTTGCGAGCTACGTGCGGATGATTCGCGAGATTGAGAACGATATGTCGCGGGCGATCGCGGTGCTCGTCGACCTTCAGGGCCCGAAGCTGCGCATCGGCGCCTTCGAGGAAGGGTCGGTGCACTTGCGCAAGGGCGACGTCTTCGTCTTCGACAGCGATCCAAAACCGGGCGATGCGACGCGCGTGCGCTTGCCTCATCCCGAGATTCTCGCGGCGCTCAAGGTCAATGATTCGATCCTCATCGACGACGGGCGCGTGCGCCTCCATGTCGTCGAAACTACTCCCGAGCGGGCGCACGCCGTCGTCGACGTCGCCGGGCGTCTCTCGAACCGTAAGGGCGTAAGTTTGCCGGACACGGAGATTCCCATCACATCGATGACCAACAAGGATCGGGCCGATCTCGACGCTGCGCTAAAAGAGGGCGTCGACTGGGTCGCGATTTCCTTCGTCCAGCGGCCGGAAGACGTCATCGAGGTCAAGCAGATCACTCAAGGCCGGGCGCTGGTCATGGCGAAGATCGAGAAGCCTCAGGCGATCTCGAGGCTTGAGGAGGTGATTGAAGTTTCGGACGCGCTGATGGTGGCGCGCGGCGACCTCGGCGTCGAAGTGCCGCTCGAGCGTGTTCCCGGCCTTCAGAAACGAATCAATCGTTCGGCGCGACGATTGGGCAAGCCCGTCGTCATCGCGACGCAAATGCTCGAGTCGATGATCCTTTCGCCGCTGCCGACGCGCGCCGAAGTGTCCGACGTCGCGACGGCGGTGTTCGAGGGCGCTGACGCCGTGATGCTTTCCGCCGAAAGCGCGGCGGGACAATATCCGCACGAAGCCGTCGCGACGATGAGCAGGATCGCGGAAGAGGTCGAGACGGATGCAGTCTACCACTCGATCATCAACGCCCAGCGCGGCGAATTGCCCAATCCAACCTCGGCCGACGCCATCGCCGTTGCGGCGCGCGACGTTGCGCAGACGCTCCATTCCAAAGCGATCATCGCCTGGACGTCTTCCGGCTCGACGGCGCTGCGCATCGCGCGCGAACGGCCAAAGTCGCCGATTCTGGCGCTGACGCCGAAGCGCGACACTGCGCGCCGTCTGGCGTTGGTCTGGGGCGTGCATGCGCTTGAAACGCGTGACGCCGTCGACATTGAAGACATGGTCGGGCGCGCCTGCGAATATTCTGAGAGCGAGGGGTTCGGCGTCGCCGGCGATCGTGTCATCATCGTCGCCGGCATGCCGTTCGGCACGCCCGGCGCGACCAACATGATCCGCATCGCGCATCTGGGCGAGCAAGGCTGCCCGCCGAAGAGCTGATCGCGCAGGCGCAGAGCTCATAAGCGGACGACCCCGCCATGACGCTCTATGACTGTTTCAGCGACGCGGTCGCCATTCCATCATGATGGTTTCGCGGCCGGACAAAGTATTCGCGCCACGCCCAACGCGCGAGAATCCGTCACGCTCGTAAAAGCGGACGGCGCGAAGATTGTCCGCATTGACGTCGAGCCGGATCACGCTCGGGGAGACATCTCGCGCGGCGGACAGCAACGATGCGCCGAGACCCGCGCCGAACAGGTCCGGCGCGACACAAATTTGATCGAGCCAGCCATCGGCCGGATTGATTACGACGAAGCCGGCAAGCCTGGATTCCGCGTCTAATAGGCAGAGCGTCATTGCGCCGACGGATTCGAGGTCGTGAATGTGGCGAACGAGCCAGTCGCGGCGCTTTTCGAAGTCGATTTCAGGATAGGTGGCCCGCCACGAGGCGACCCAGACCTCTAATATCGACGGCCAGTCCTCCTCGATGCGAAGGCGCAATTTCGTCGAGACAGGTGGGGCAGGGGCGTTCACGCCTTCCTCATCACGTCGAGCAATTGGCGATGAATCATTTCGTTGCCCGCACATATCTCGCCCTTCGCCAGCATGTCGGCGCCTCCTGAAAGGTCGCTCACGAAGCCGCCGGCTTCGCGTACAAGGACGATACCCGCCGCGACGTCCCAAGAATTGATGCCGCGCTCCCAATAGCCATCGAAACGCCCGCAGGCGACCAGCGCGAGATCGAGCGCGGCGGCGCCCATGCGCCGAATATTGGCGATCTTTCCCATGCCGGCCGCGAGCTCGCGCTTGAAGGTCTCATGGTCGCGCGAACGCGCCAGCGGCGGAATTCCGCAGGCCACCATCGAATCGGAAAGCGAGCGCCGCGCCGCGACCCGCATACGGCGATTGTTGAAGTAGGCGCCCTGGCCGAGTTCGGCGATGAACATGTCGTCGGTGGCGGGATTATAGACGAGGCCGGCGACCAGGCGGTCCTCACGTTCCAGACCGATGGAGATGGCGAAGACGGGAACGCCATGCAGAAAATTCGACGTGCCGTCGAGCGGATCGATGAGCCAGCGGTGGCTCTTGTCGGAGCCTTCGACGACGCCGCCTTCCTCGAGAACGAAGCCGTAGCCGGGGCGCGCCTTCGACAGCTCTTCAAACAGGGTTTTTTCGGCGCGCTTGTCGGCGGCGGTGACAAAATCGCCCGGACCTTTGACCGAAACCTGAAGGTTCTCCACCTCGCCGAAGTCGCGCTTAAGGCCGCGACCGGCCTTTACAGCGGCCGCGGTCATCACATTCATCAGGGCGGAGCGAATCATTCAGGGAGCCTGGGGGAGGATTGCGGAAGGTTCAACGCATGAAGCGCGGCGGGACGTTCGGAGGGCGGGAGTTCCATGCGACAGATTTCGCCCCGGGGCCAGTCCCTTTTTGGTTTGTGGACAGCGTCTTGGCTCCGGTCGACGCCCGGCGTCTTGGGCTTCGCAAAAACGCGTGGCGGCGTTCACTCTCTTGGCGTGTTCGCCCCGAATAATTCGTGGAGAGCGACGGTTCGGGGTCTGTGTGTTAACCTTATATTAATATTTGTCGTTTTAGCCTGAGGGCGTCCCTTCAGTGGGATTCCGAGTGGCTTCTTTCTCCACTCGTCCTTGATGCCTCCCTGTCAAGAAGCCTTGAGAGCCGCTGTGCGGCTCTCTTTTTATGCGTCTGTGGGAGCGCTTCCCCATTAAGGTTAAGGAAAGGCTAAGCGCGCGCCGCCCGGCCGCCTGAGCTACTGTCGACGCATCAGAGGCGTTGTCGCGCCGAAAATGCGTGAAGGTCTTATGGCTCGAGTCACAGGCGGCGCCGATGAAAAGCGGCAGCCGGTCTCTTTCATCGAAAGGCTCGCGGGATCCGAAGGATTTTGCGCGCTGTTTCGCGAGGGCATGAGCCTCGTGGAGGAGGCGGCCTCATATCTCGACGGGGCGGGGCGGCTGGAAGCTAAGGAGCTGGCGAAAGCTGAAGCCCTCGCCTATGCGGCGGAGAGCATGCGGCTGACCACCCGGCTGATGCAGATTGCGTCCTGGCTGTTGCTGCAGCGCGCGGTAAATCAAGGCGAATTGACCCGTCATCAGGCCGCGAGCAATCGCCATCGGGTGAAGCTGCGGGAGCAGGAGCTCGCGTCGGCCGCCGATATTTTCCAACGACTGCCCGAGCGCCTGCGCGATCTTGCCCTGCATTCGCTCCGCCTACAGGCCCGGATCATTCATCTCGACCAGTTGATCTATGCGCCCGAGCCAGCGCTCCCCGAGCCTGCTCCGGCCGCCTCGAGTCCGGTTGAAGCGCAGATCGCCAGACTGCGCGCCGCTTTCGCCCAGTGATATCCTTCAGGCGAACCAACTGAGGCGGCGGCTCGACCGCCGCCTTTTTTTATTTCTTGCCGAAAGAGAGATTGCCGAAGCGCGAGTTGAAGCGCGACAAGCGGCCGCCGCGGTCGAGGAGCTGGGTCGAGCCGCCGGTCCAGGCCGGATGCGTTTTGGGGTCGATGTCGAGATGCATCGTGTCCCCTTCCTTCCCCCAGGTGGAACGGGTCGTATATTCAGCGCCGTCGGTCATCACGACCTTGATCGTATGATAGTTCGGGTGAATGTCCTTTTTCATGGCGACGCATCCTTCATGCGATGGAAACGGCTAAAGCCCTGCGCCGCGGCGGCGCGGGGTCGGCCGGTCAAAACAAGCGAATTTGCTGGCGCTGATACCGCAATGTGGGCGAATGGGCAAGTTGCTCTTGGGAACGACGCGTCGAAGCGCGGAGAGCGAGGAACGGAGCAAAATGGCCAAATACCGAGCAAATCTGCCACAGTTGATGCCGGATCTCTTCCTCAGCGACGGCGGCCTGGAGACGACGCTGATTTTTCATGAGGGCGTGGACCTGCCCCACTTCGCGTCCTTCGTCCTGCTCGACAGCGAGGAGGGGCGGGCGCGGCTGCGCAATTATTACGAGCGCTACCTCGCGATTGCGCGCCGCCATGGCCGCGGTCTCATTCTGGACAGTCCGACCTGGCGGGCGAACCGCGACTGGGGGGAAAAGCTCGGCTATGACGCGGCGAATTTGAAGCGCATCAATCAGTTCGCGATCGCGCTGCTGGAGGAATTTCGCGAGGCTTCGGAGACGGAAAAAACGCCCCTCGTCGTTGCGGGCGTCCTCGGCCCACGCGGAGACGGCTACGCCGCGGGGCGCATGAGCGCGGAGGAGGCGGAAGCCTACCACGCCCCGCAGATTGAGGCGTTTGCCGCCACGGCCGCCGACATGGTCGCGGCCTACACCTTGAATTATATCGAAGAAGCGATCGGGATCGCCCGCGCCGCGCAGGCGCTCAATATGCCCAGCTCGATCTCCTTCACAGTGGAGACCGATGGCAAGCTCGTCGGCGGGCGCAGCTTGCGCGACGCGGTCGAGACGGTGGATCGCGAGACTGGCTCAGCGCCTGCCTATTACATGGTCAACTGCGCGCATCCGACCCATTTCGAACAGGCGCTGTCGGTCGACGAGCCGTGGATGGGGAGGCTTTTCGGCGCCAAGGCCAACGCCTCGACGAAAAGCCACGCCGAACTCGACGAATCGGTGACGCTCGACGCAGGCGATCCGCTCGATCTCGGCCGCAGATATCGGAAGCTGCGCGAGACCTATCCGGGCCTGCGCATCTTGGGCGGTTGTTGCGGGACGGACGAACGCCACGTGGCGGCGATCTGCGAAGCCTGCGTCTAGATCCGATCTCGCGGCGTCAGGCCGCCAGCATCCTCTGCACCTCGGTGACCAGTTCCCTCAGGTGGAACGGCTTGGAGAGGATTTTCGCCTGCCGCGGCGCATGGCTGTCGGGGTTGAGCGCGACGGCGGCGAAGCCGGTGATGAACATGACCTTGATATCGGGATCAAGCTCGGTCGCGCGACGCGCCAATTCGATTCCATCCATCTCGGGCATGACGATGTCGGTCAGCAGCAGTTCGAAGGGCTCGACCCGAAGCTGATCATAGGCGGAAAGCCCGTTGTCGAACGACGTGACCGAAAAACCGGCCTGTTGCAACGCCTTGACCAGGAAGCGCCGCATGTCGTTGTCGTCTTCGGCAAGCAATATTCTTGCGGCCAGCCTATCGTTCATCGCCATCCTCGCGTGTTTTCGCCATATCGCCAGAGCTTCGTAAATTTCAGGTGAAACCGAGGTGGCGGCGCGTTAACGTAACGCCCTAATATAGCCAGTGGCGCCGTCCCTTTCGAGCGCCTATCCTCAGCGCCGGCGTTACTCTGAATGACACCCCTCGGCGTGGAAGCGAGACGAAGCGAATGAATGAAGGCATGCGCGAGCGGCGCGAAACGGATGCGGCGGCGCCCGACTGCGAGCCGGAATTCGAGCGCGCCTTCGACGTCGTCGAGCCGGAGGAGCTTGCGTCGCCGCTGGTTTTTTCCTCGCCGCATTCCGGTCGCATCTATCCCGCGCGTTTTCTGGCGGCGACGCCGCTCGACACGGCGACTCTGCGCCGTTCGGAAGACGCCTATGTCGACGATCTGTTCGCGGCTGCTTCATCCATCGGGGCGCCTCTGCTGCGGGCGCGCTTTCCTCGCGCCTATCTGGATCTCAATCGCGAGCCCTATGAACTCGATCCCAGGCTCTTTGACGGCGCCTTGCCGGCCTTCGCCAACGCGCGGTCGCTGCGCGTCGCGGCGGGATTGGGGACAATTCCCCGAGTGGTCGCCGACGCCCGCGAAATTTATGAACGCCGGCTTTCTCTCGATGAGGGGCTGCGTCGCATCGACAGCCTCTATAAGCCCTATCACGCGGCGCTGCGCGACTTGATGGAGCGCGCCGCCGCCCGTTTCGGCGTCGCCGTGCTGATCGACTGCCATTCGATGCCCTCGACCGGCGCGCGCGACCCCTTGCTCACGGCGCGGGGCGACAAGCGGCGCATCGATTTCGTCATCGGCGATCGCTACGGGGCGAGCGCTTCGACGGGCCTAGTCGACGTCGTCGAGGACCGTTTGCGCAGCTGCGGCTATCACGTCATGCGCAACCGTCCTTACGCGGGCGGCTTCATCACCGAGCATTACGGGAAACCTGCCGCCGGCTGGCATGCCCTCCAGATCGAAGTATCGCGTGGTCTTTACATGGACGAGTCGACGCTCCAGAAGAATGAGCGCTTCGACGCCGTCGCGCGCGATCTCGGCGACGTTCTGGCGGCGGTGGCGGGGCAGGAAGATTTGGCCGAGATTCTGGGCGGCGAGCGACGGGCGGCGGCCGAGTAGCTAAACAACCGACCGCACGGCCCTGGAGTTCGCATGACCGCCGTCGATTTCGACAAATTCGTTGACCGTCTCGCCGATGTTTCGGCGGAAGCGATCATGCCCTTTTTCAGGACCGCGCTCGCCGCCGACGACAAGGCGCATGGCGGAGCCTTTGATCCCGTCACCGAGGCCGACCGCGCCGCCGAACTCGCCATGCGGCGCCTGATCGAATCGACCTTTCCCGGTCATGGCGTCTATGGCGAGGAGTTCGGACCCTTACGCGAAGACGCCGAATATGTCTGGGTGCTCGATCCGATCGACGGCACAAAGAGCTTCATCTGCGGCCTGCCATTGTGGGGCACGCTCATCGGCCTCGCCCATCGCGGGCGTCCCTGTTACGGGCTGATGAGCCAACCCTTCACCCGCGAGCGCTTCTTCGGCGATGGCGAGGCCGCGCATTGGCGCGGGCCCGCGCGGGGCGCGGAGGGCGCACGCGGTGCCCTCGAGACGCGCAGGCTGGCGACGCGCTGCTGTTCGACCCTTGCGCAGGCGACGCTGATGACAACCTCGCCCTTGTTGATAGACCCGGCGCTGCGCGAAAATTTTCATCGCGTCGAGCGCGCGGCGCGGCTGTCGCGTTATGGCGGCGACTGCTACGCCTATTGCGCGCTGGCGTCAGGCCATGTCGATCTGGTCGTCGAAACCAATCTGCAGCCTTACGACATCGTCGCGCTGATCCCGATCATCGAGGGGGCGGGCGGCGTCGTCACGAACTGGAGCGGCGGCGCGGCGGCCCAAGGCGGCGCGATCGTCGCGGCAGGTGATCCCGCGCTGCACGAAGAGGCGTTGAAGCTGCTCAGCGCATAAATCACGCGACGAAAGCTTCTCCAGGAATGAAGGCGTCGAAGGCGCTCCAAAACTGGCTGCGGAACTCGTCGCGCTCCATCAGCAGCTCGTGCTTGGCGCCCGCGATCATCGCCAGCGCGCCGTTGTTGAGGTTTTGCGCGAAACGCTCGATGGCGGCGTTGGAGACGATCATCTCCCGGCCGCAGCCAAACATCAGAATCGCCGCGCGGATTCGTCGCGCATAGTCCGGCGATTCAAATCCTCTCATCAGGCGGAAGGCGGCGTTGGTCCAGCCGATCGTCGGATCGCCGATGGCGAGCTGCGGCGCCGCCCGAAGAATCGCGGCGTTTCGTTCGAAGCGAACCGGATCGGTCGTCAGTAAATTCCCTTTGAAGGGCTTCTCGATAAAGGAGGCGCCCGACCCTCCCGGAATGTACATGCCGCCGAATCCGCACATGTCGAGCGTGTCGGCGAGCCATCGCGTCGCGCGCGGAAAGCGCAGATTGGCGAGATCGATCATGGGGGCGGTCAGCACGAAACGCTGAAACGGCGTCCTTTCGGAATGCGCCGCCTCGAGCATGATCGCCGCGCCCATCGAATGGGCGAGTGCGAACCAGGGCTGGGGTCGATCGCTCAGCACTTGCGTGATGAAAACATCGAGGTCGCGCTGATATTGAGAGAAGTCGTCGATATGTCCCTTGCGCGACTCGGCGAGTTCGCGCTCCGAACCGCCCTGGCCGCGCCAGTCGAGCGCGACGACGTCAAGGTCGCGCCTGCGCAAATCCTCAATCGTCTCGAAATATTTCTCGATGAATTCATTGTGGCCCTGAAACAGCGCCACTGTGCCGCGCGGCTTGTCGCGGCAGGGAAAGGCGGCGGCCCGCAACCGGCGCCCGTCCCGCGTCTTCAGCGCGTAGACCACGGCGCCTTCGGGGACAGGATTGTGGGGCGACGCGACAAGTTCCTGCATAGGCTCTCCTCGGCGCTCGAGGCCGATTCTCCCCTCGAAGATAATGCATTTTGGCGAGGAGGCCGAACGTAGCTGTTTTTCAGTCGGCGCAGAAGGCGGCGAGGCGTTGGGGCTCCTCAAAGTTCAGCTTGCCATTGACGATCGCATCGACCCGCCCGGAAGCGCCGACCAGATAGTGAAGTGGCGTGACCACGTCGCCGCCGGCCGTCGCGCCATAGAAGGCGCGCGCGCTTTTTGCTTTTGCCAGATCGGTTTTCGTTGAGTCGCCGACGCGGAATATCTTCCACGGCAGGCCATAAGTCTTGAACTTCGCTGAGTCCTTGGCGTAGTCGCTGGCGCGCGCCGAGACGAAGACGATGTTCCAGCGATCGGGGCAGGCGGCGGCGATCGCCTTGAAGCCTTTCATTTCGGCGAGACAATTCGGGCACCAATACGCCCAAAGACTGATGAGCGTCGGTCGTCCGTTCGCCATCAGCGCACGCAAGTCGAGCGGCGCGCCATTCGCGCCAATAAGGTCGATCTCGCGCAGGGAGGCCTTCATTTGGTCCTCGGTCGCCGAGCGCGGCGTTTGCGCGCCGATGATTTCGGCTTTCGCCGAGGCGAGAGAGGCGCAGAGCAAACCGGTCAGAAGAAGAATTCGCCGCATCATAGGAGTCCGAAAGAAAGGCGGCGCATCGGCGCGCCGCCTTCCACATTAGCGCGCGGGGCTCAGAACTTCACCGTCAGGCCCGCGTAGAAGTTACGGCCCATGCCCGGCACCTGACGCACGCTCGCCAGACCCGCATTGCGACCGAAAACGAACGCATTGTACGAATAGTTCGACAGATCAAATCCGCCGAGCGGCAGCGAGTAGAGCGCATTGGTGAGATTATCGACACCTAGGTCGATACGCAGATTGCTCCACTCATAGGCCGCACGCAGATTGAGTAGCGCGTAAGCAGGCGTGGTGAATTCGCCCTTGTTGGCGGACACATGGTCCTTTGGCGCGACAAGCTGCGTTTCGGCCGCCAGACTCAATCCGCCGAGCTGATGCTCGAGCGCGATACGGGCGTTGGCCGGCATCAGGTTCCACAGGCCGTCGCCTTTCTTGATCAGGAAGGACGCGACAGAGCAGAATCCATTGCCGGGCAGACAATATTGCGGATTGCCGATGTCGAGATTGCGTCCATAGACGAAACTAACGACGCCGACCGCCTGCAGCCTGCCGTATTCCGGCGACTCATGCAGCTTAACCCTGCCCGTGCCGTCGACTCCGTAAAGCTCCGCCTTGAAGTTTCGGAACTGCATGATCTGGAAAATATAGGAGTTCGCCACGGGAAACGTGTTGAACGTTCCGCCGGTCCTGGCGCCGTCGATGTAATTCTCGACGTAAGTATAGAAGGGCGATATCCGCGCCTCCCAATTATTGGCGCCTGACATGTCGCGCCACGCGCCAGTGATCGCGACATTATGAGCGACTTCGGGCTTCAGATTGAGATTGCCGGTATAGCCGTTGCCGTCGCCGAACCAGTTGAACATCGCCGTGAACGGGCTGAACATCGGCCAAGTGTAGCGTTCGTAGAGATTGGGCGAACGCGTCTTTCGCGAATAGCCGAATTCGTAAAGGCTGCCGGGCTCCGGTTCGTAGCGTCCCAGCGCGGTCATGTCGAAGTTGACGTCGGTGCGCGCGCGGTTTTGCGCGTTGAACAAATTGACCGCGATGACGTTTGGATTCGTGAATGTGAAGGGCGTGTAACTGCGGCCGGGGCCGGTATCCATCCACACCACGTCATTGCGCAGGCCGATGAGGCTCGACCATTGCGGAGTCCAGCGCCGTTCCCATTCGGCGTAGGTTCCGACGCGATTGCGCTGGCCGCCGTTGATGTTGATCTGTGCGAAGGGGCGCGAGAGCGCGCCGGGAAAGCCGGTGAGATCGGAAGGCCAGTAGTCCTGCAGACGAAAGCCGTGGAACTCATTGCCGATGCGGAAGATATCCTGTTCGCTGTATGGAATTTCCGCCCTGACCGAATAGCCGAAGTCGCGGCCGAGCGCGATCATCGGATGATTTAAGTAAAAGCGGTCCTCCAGGAATCCCATCTTGTGGAAGACCTGATGCCAGAAGGCGCGGGCCTCCAGCGTGCCCCAAGCGTAGGCGCCCTTGTAATTCGCGTCCAGCGTATAGGAGCGATTGCGGGTCATATCCATGCGCTGGTTCGGAAAGCCCTGATAGGGAATGTTCTGATAAGCGCCGCGGAACGTGAAGAGATGCCCCTCGTTCTGATAGCCGAGCGTGACCGCGTGGTTCTCCGAGAGGAAACTCGTCGAGAGAACTTTGTCGCCATTGCCGCCGGCGTGATAATCCGTCGCCCGCTGCCAGGAGCCGTTGTAAAGCAGGCTCCAATGATCGTTGGCCATATTGATGTTCGCGGAAACGCCGACGCCGTTGTTGTTGCCGCGGAAGAAGGCCGAGACTGATCCCGTCGCCAGCACTTCGTTGTTCGGGCCAAAACGAAGCGTGCCGGGAACCGGCAGCGGCAGATAAGGCGCCGCGGGGTAGGGACTCGCGGCGACGATCGGCGACACAGGCGCGCCCGCCGGGCCAACGACTACAGGCGCGACGACGGGCGTCGCAAAGACCGGCGAAATGGGCGTGACCAGAATCGATCCGCCGATCGAGTCGCCGCCCTTGCTCACTGACGACACCGCGGTCACGACCTCGACCCGGCCGACCGTATTCGGATCGGTATAGCTCAGTGGCGAATTCATGTGATTGGCGCAGGTGGCCGTCGTCTGCGCGCCGCCAACGACGATTTTCAGGCGATCGTCGGCGAGGCCGCGGATCGCCGGAAGGCCCGCAACGCCGCCGCCGGTCTGGACGCTCACGCCGGGCTGGCGTTCGAGCATCTTCGCCGTATCTGTTTCGGGAGGCTTCTCCTCCACGATTTCCTTTGGCGTGACCACGGTCTCGCCGGCCTTTTCCAAGGGCGGCGCGGCAGGCGCCGCGGCAGGGCGCTGGGCGCCGACGACGATCTGCGGAAGAGAGACTTGGGCCTCGGCGGCGGCGAGCGACGCAAGAATGAGGGCGCAGGCGCTTACGCCGCGCAGAAGTGCGGTAGGGGGCATGGAACTGATCTCCTGGTCCGCCGGCGATGGGCGGTTGAAACAATGCGAGTTTTTGTTTCGTCAGGAGGAGAATGGAGGCGCGCGGGACCGCGTCTCGCCTGGACGGCGTCGCACCTGCGGTTCGAAACCCCATCCGTCGGAGTAAACGAGCGGGACTGGCGGCGCCGCGACGCGCGCGATGGACGGCTTTTCGGGAACGGACGGCGGGGTCGCGATCGGGCAGGCGCGGCAATGCGCGTGACCGAGCGCTGGCGCGCCTGCTGGCGTCTTCTTGTCCGCCCGATCCGCCGGCGCGTGGTCGTCTACGCAGAACTCCAGCGTCGCGGACAAAGCCGCGTGCGGCGCGAGCGTCGCCTGCAACAGCGCCGAGACAATGAACAGCGTCGCAGCAACAAGGGCGCGCAGACATTTCCATGGCGCGTTCGCGGTCGGCGTCCTTGTTGAGTTCTCAGTGATCATGGCGGTCGCTAGATTCTTTTGTGTAATTTACTTGTTGCGAGTCTCACCCTTTCCCCCCGATCGAGAGATTGAGCATGGGCATTGATTAAATTCGTCTCAATTGTTGCAGTTAGGCAACACAGAAGTTAAGATGCAAGCAACTGACGCCTTTGAGTTTTCGCAGGCTTTTCTGAGGCTTCAGAGCAGGTCGACGTCTCGCCGCGCGGCGCGCGCCATCGCAAAATCCGGCTTTGCGAAGGTGTGGCGAGAGGTCGCAGCGGGTGAAGAAATGACCGTTTGTGATGATGAGAAAGCTCGCGTCGTCATGGCTATCGAGGCTGCTGGCGTCGACGCGCGCTGCTGGCCGGACGCGTTAGACGAAATTGCGCGCGTCTTGGACGCGCGCTTCGCGGCGCTCCTGTTCGAAGATCGTGTTTCAGCGCTTCTGGAGCTCAAATATTCGACGCGCGCCGAAAAGGCGTGGATCGTTGAATATCTTCGCAACCATCGCAAACTCGATCCGGTCAAGGCGCGCGTGTTGGCCGAAATCGGCGTCGGCCGGGCGTTTTCTTCCGAAGACTTCGTCTCGCTTGAGGCGCTTCATCAAAGTGGCGCCTATCAACGCTGGATGGCGCCATTCGGACTTGCGGACGTGATCGTCGGCGTTATTCACCGATCCGAGACAGGCATCTGTTTGTTCGTGGCGTTTCGCGATGAGCGCGCTGGCTTGGCGGACGCACAGGCGAAGGCGCGCCTCGATGCGCTATTGCCGCACCTCGCCAGCGCGATCGCGCGTCACACGCCGGCTTCGGATCCATCCGTGCTGGTGAAGTTATTCGACGAACTGACCACCCCTGTGCTCGTGGTCGACGGCAAGATGCGTATCGCCCATAGAAACCGCAGCGCCGATGACATGCTCGACGCAGGCGACGCCTTCGCGGTCGCGGGCGATACGCTGACCATGCGCGATCCGCGCGCCAAAGAGGCCCTGGAGCGCGCGCTGGCCAACATCGGCGGCGCTGACGCCGAAGCCTACGCTATTATGGTGAAGCGCGGAGAGTCGCGCTGCTGCGTGATGCATGTGCTGCCGCTCGCGAACGGGCTCGCGGCGCTGTTCCTGCGTCGGCTGGGGCTCAACGCGGACGACGGCGGAGCCGTCGCGGCGGAACTGTTCGGCCTGACTGCCCGCGAGGGGTCGGTGCTGCTGGCGATCGCCGAGGTCGGCGGCGTCCCGGCCACGGCGCGGGCGCTCGGCCTCAGCGAGGGGACGGTCAAAGGTTATCTCAAAAGCATTTTCCTGAAGACAGGGGCCACCCGCCAGGCGGATCTGGTCAAGCTCGTGCTTGCGCTGGAATCGCCGTTTCGTGCGTCGGAGCGACATTCGCTGCCGGCCTGACACTTTCCGCAGCGGCTTCGCCGACGCCTCTTGAACGACGCTTTTCCGCTTCCTAAATCGATGCCAGCGCGGGCCGTAATGGACGCGCGAAGAGGCGCGGCGCGGTTACGCAAGCGCGCCGCATGTCGCTCAACTGGAGGATATGTCATGCGTCAGTTCGATCTCTCTCCGCTTTACCGTCAGACCGTCGGTTTCGACCGCTTGTTCAACCTGCTCGATCAGGCCGGCGGGTTCGAGGCCACACAGGGCTACCCGCCCTATAATATCGAGCGCACCGGCGAAAACGCCTATCGGGTGACGCTCGCGGTCGCGGGATTCTCGCGCGACGAATTGTCCGTCGAGACCAAGGAAAACACTCTGTCGATCAAGGGCTCGAAAGAGCCGGCGCAGCCCGCCGACGGCCGCGAGGTCCTGCATCAGGGCATCGCCGCGCGCGCTTTTGAACGCCGGTTCCAGCTTGCCGATCATGTCGTGGTGACGGGGGCGAGCATCGTCAACGGCTTGCTGCACGTCGACCTCGTGCGCGAGATTCCGGAGGCGCAGAAGCCCCGCCGCATCGACATCGGCGTCGGCGCGCCGTCGGCGACGATCGTCGAATCGAAGGCCGCGTAACGGCGACAAATCTGGAGTGAATTTGAAAGGCGCCCATCTCGGGCGCCTTTTTTATCCGCCGGCTTTCGCCTTCTTCGCCTCGTCGGGCGCCGACGCGGAACCGTTCGCGCCCGGAACCGGCGGCGCCGAGGCATCCGGTTTCACGACCGTGGCTTCGCTCGGCGCAGGCGGCGGAACGATCGCCCGGTGCGAGGAGGCTGTGCGAGCGCCCGCGGCTCGCCGCGCGGGGGCGCTTCGTTCCGCTGAGGTCGCTGGTTTTTCTGAGGACGTCCCGACTGGCTCGACGCCTGGCTTGGACCCCTGCGCCGGGGCGTTCGCCAATGGCGCAGGCTGGGAACTCGTTGCGGGGGCAGGCGCGGTTGACGGCCCTTGCGGCGTAATCTCGCGCGGCGCGTTGGAAGAATTTCCCCGTTTCGCGCCCGATGCGCGCTGGTGGACAGTCCCATTGGGCGCGCCGTCTAATGTCGCGCCTCCGGGCGCCGTATCCATTTCGGGGTAATGATCCGCATCGAAGCCGGGCGCGCCAGGTCCTGGACCTGACCCGCCCGGACCTCCTGAGTGCGGCCCGTAAGGGTCTCCGCCCGGCGCGTAACCGCCGCGCCCCGGGCCGTCGCCGTACATCGGCGGCGGACCAAGCCGGACTGCCCGCAATATCCGTCCCTCATAGGGATCGACGATGAAGCGCATCTCGCCGTCGCGACGGCTGACGCCTGTCGCGACAATCTGATCGCCCCGATGACCGAGCGGCCCGACCAGTTGATAGCCGGCGCGTCCGAGGATGGATGCGACGGCGGGACGCGATGCATAGGCCGGCGGACCATCGTCGGGAATTTGGTAGCCGTAACTGTAGGCGAAGGGCCGGAAGTAAAATTGGGCGAAGGCGTGCTGCGGACTCACGGAGTTCGCCGCCAGCGCCAACGCAAACGGCAGACCCGCTCTCCAATCGAATGACCGCATTGATTCTTCCTTGTTCAAGCCCTCTCGTCTGTAGCGAGGATGTTCGGACAACAATGCGGCGAGCGTTGGATGCCCTCGACAGCTCACGTACCATCGAGTTGGCGTCTCGCAACATTCGGGAAAACGGTCTCGACGATGGCGTCGGCGAATTGCGGGGCTAGCGGGCGATGGCCAACGAGCAACCGGTAAAAGATTGGGCCATAGATCATATCCAGCAGAGTTTCGAGATCGGGCGGCGGCGCCAATTCGCCGCCCTCGATCGCCGCTTCCAGGATGGCGCGTCCCTTCTCTCGGCTGGCGAGAATCACCTTGTTGCGGAAAGCCTTGGTGAACTCGCTTTCCGGGTCCGCGGACGCGAGCGCCAACGCGACTTGACGGCCGCGCGTCGTCGCAAAGGCGTTGACCAGGCCGCGCATCTGCGTCGTCAGTCGAACACGCGCCGTAGCGCCTTCGCCCTGCGGCTCTGGAAAGGGATTGGCGACCAGCGCGGCCATCGCCAATTCCTGCGCATTGGCCCAGTTGCGGTAGAGGGTCGGCTTGCCGACCCCCGAGCGCGCGGCGACCGCCTCGATCGACAGTCGCCCGAACCCTTCGGTCATAAGGATGTCATGCGCGACGCGCAGCGCGCGATCCCGCGCTTGCACGCTGCGCGGACGGCCTCGCTTCACAGGCGCATCGGATTCTTGACTCATTTAGTTACGGTACGTAACGTAATCTCCGAAACATCGCAAGGAGCAGCTAAATGCAGGCGAAACCTCTCAAGCTCGGCGCTTATTTCATCGTCAAGAACGCCGATCAAGCGATCGCCTTTTATGAAAAGGCTTTTGGCGCCGAGGAAATCTTTCGACTGACCGATCCGTCTGACGGCCGGATCGGTCACGCCGAACTGCGCTTTGGCGAGACGATCGCGATGCTAGCCGACGAATACCCCGATTTCGGCGCTCTAAGCCCAGATTCGGTCGGTGGTTCGCCGGTGACATTCCACCTTGCGACCGACTCGACGGACGACATGTTGACCCGTGCGCTCGCGGCCGGCGCGACGCTGCTGCGCGCCCCGGCCGATCAAAGTTTCGGCGAACGCAACGCGCAGGTGCTGGATCCCTACGGCCATCGCTGGACGTTTTCGCAGACGATCGAGACTGTTGCGCCGGAAGAAATGCAGCGCCGCTGGGAAAACCAAACTTCAGTGTGAAGCGAGACGATCGTCTTCGCGACGGGCTCAAGCCGATGGCGGTTTAGCGACCGTCGAACCGCCGCCGCCAACGCCCAAATTCAAGCCGACCCGCCATCAATTCATGCGGCTGCTTGTCACTTCAGCGCAAATCTGGCAGTAAGTTAGCCCCGCAGATAAGTCAGTCATGCTGACCTTAAAAACGGGGCTCGCTCTTGGAAGCCATTGTTTCCTCTAAGTGCGCGGCGCTCGACCGGACGCAGTCGCCTAGGAGGAACGAAGGGCGCGCAAGGGTGGCGCGTCCCTTGCCTTGCGTGGAACGGCGAGCTGAGGACGCGAGGATTCGCAGCCGCCATTGCGGAACCTGCGTCAGGGCGGAATGAAGCGTCGGGGCTGTGACGATTTCGATCACGCCTACGACAGTTTTATGGT
>JAXMCY010000021.1:0-47430 GCA_046349135.1 Methylocystis sp.
TTCCGCGCTTCGATTACGCGGAAGCGCCGGCGCCAATATCAGCGCCGAGATCCAAGCCTCTAGATCTCCCGCTTGGAAGGCCGGAAGAAATCGTGCTCCTCGTCGAAGACGACGACACGGCGCGCCGCGTTACCGCACAGGGCGTGCGCGAATTGGGATACACCGTTCTGGAAGCCGAGAACGGACGCGCGGCGATCGACATCATTCGGCAGCGGCCCGACATCAACTTGATGGTTACCGACGTCGTCATGCCGGATATGGACGGCGCCCGTCTCGCTCGGGAGGCGGTGTTTCGTCGACACAGTCTGCGCGTCCTTTTCATTACCGGCTATACGCGCAACGCCATCCTGCACAATGGCGTTCTCGACCCGGGCGTCAAACTGCTCTCGAAGCCGTTCACTCTGGAGCAGCTCGCGGTAAAGATGCGCGAGATTTTGGATTCGAATTAGACGCCCTGCCGCCTTCGAGACGCGATCAGCTTTCGGCTTTGAGCGGTCGCAGCAGAAGCGCTTCAATAGCGGCGTCGACGCTCAGGCGCTCCGAAAGTATGGCGTCGACAGCTTCAGCGATGGGCAGCTCGATCTGATGGGCGTGCGCCATTTCGACGAGAACGCGCGCCGTAAAGGCGCCTTCCGCAAGCTTGCCATGCGCGGCGTCCTTCGTCGGTTCTCCCCGTCCCAGCGCCTCGCCCAGCGCGAAATTGCGCGATTGCGCCGAGCCGCAGGTGAGAACGAGATCGCCCAACCCGGAGAGACCCATCAACGTCTCCTGACGCGCGCCAAGCGCGCGTCCGAGACGCATCAGCTCGGCGAATCCGCGCGCGATGAGCGCCGCCTGCGCGCTCGCGCCGAGCCCTCGGCCATGGCTCATGCCTGCGGCGATGGCGAGGACATTCTTCGCCGCCCCGCCGATCTCGACGCCGCGCACGTCAGTAGAGCGATAAAGCCGAAACGTCTTTGTCGAAAGCTGTTCGCAAAGGCGTCGCGCCAGCTGCTCATGATGCGCCGCGAGCGTGACCGCCGTCGGCAGGCCGCGGCAGACATCCGCCGCGAAGCTCGGTCCCGAAAGCACCGCGATGCTGGCCTGGGACAGTTCTTCGCCCGCAACCTCACTCAAGAATTTGCGGCTATCGCGCTCGATGCCCTTGGCGCAGATCACGAAAGCGGCGCCGTCGCGCATGTGAGGGCGCGCGGCCCGCGCTGTCACGCGTATCGCTTGTGCGGGCGTCACCGCGAGAACGATTTCCGCTTCTTGCAAAATCGAGATATCCGCCGTCGGCGCGACGGCGGCGGCAAGCGGCAGACCCGGCAGTCGGCGCCTGTTCTCGCGGTCGCGCGCGAGCGCCTGTGCAGTGCTCGGATCATGCGCCCACAGCGGAACGCGCGCGCGGCCCTGGGCGGCGACATTGGCGAGCGCGACGCCCCAGGCGCCTGCGCCGAGCACGGCGACCGTCGCCCGCGTCATCTCAGGCCAACCCGCTGATTGTCGGCCCGCGCCCACAATCTCTCGAATGCTTCGCGAAACCTGGCCGCCGCCTGTGGGCTTTCAATCACGATCAGATCATTGTCCTGATAAATCTCGCCAGAGATCGAGAAATTCGCCGAGCCGCTGCGTAAGACGCGTCCGTCCACTTGATACGATTTGAGATGCATCAGGTCGCGCGAGCGGCCCTTGCGGCGAATCTCGATGTTGGGGGCGTCGGCGATCGCTTCGATGGCCGAAGCGCCGCGGCCCATATCATCGCCGTCAAGATAAATGCGCACCTTTACGCCGCGCACGGCGGCGCGGCCAAGCGCCGTCGTCAGCGAGCGGTCAGTCAAAACATAGGCCGCCATGTCGATCGCGCGGCGCGCCTCGCCGATAAGCCGCGCGTCGACGGAACCGAAGCCCTCGCCGGGTCCGTAAAGCACGCGCACGCCGGCGACCGTCGGCTCTTCGGCAAGGAGTCCGGCCGGTTGCGGCATTGGCGCGAGCGCCATGGCCCCAAGCGCCGCCAGGAAAAGAAATCGCATCGAGGCGCGCCTCACGCCTTGCCGTGATGCGACCGGCTTGGCGCAGCGTCGAGCGGCCAGCGCGGACGCGCAGCAAAGTCGAGATCGTCGGTCAGTCCGCGCTTGAGACGCTCAAGTCCCGCCCAAGCGATGATCGCGCCATTGTCGGCGCACAGCGCCGGGGGCGGCGAAATGAATTTCAGGCCGCTTTCGGCACACAGTCGCATCAGCGCGCGGCGAATGGCGCCGTTGGCGGCGACTCCCCCGCCGATGACAAGGCCCTGCGGCGCCCGCCCCTCATTTTCGGCGAAGAGCCGCACGCCGGCGCGCACTCTGTCCACGATCACGTCGACGATCGCGGCTTGAAAGGAGGCCGCAAGATCCCTCACGTCCTTTTCATTCAGCTTTTGCAGCTTGAGGATTTCCTGCCGAACGGCAGTTTTGAGACCTGATAGCGAAAAGTCGGCGCCTTGACGACCCAGCATCGGGCGCGGCAAGTCGAAACGATGCGCGTCGCCTTCAAGCGCCAGCTTTTCGATGTGCGGACCTCCGGGGTACGGCAGCTCCAACATTTTGGCGACCTTATCGAAGGCTTCGCCGGCGGCGTCGTCGACGGTCGATCCAAGCCGCCGATAATCGCCGACGCCCCGCACCGCAACGAGCTGCGTGTGCCCCCCCGAAATCAGGAGCGCCAGGTAAGGAAAGTCGAGCCTGTCCGTCAGTCTCGCGGTCAGCGCGTGAGCTTCGAGGTGATTGACGGCGATGAAGGGCTTGCCGAGCGCCAGCGCCAGCGCCTTGCCCGCCGTGAGTCCGACAAGAACCCCGCCGATCAGTCCTGGACCGGCCGCCGCGGCGATCGCGTCGAGGTCCTTCGCCTCGATCTTGGCGCGCTCAAGCGCGCGAGCGATCAAACGGTCGAGCACATCAATATGAGCGCGCGCCGCAATCTCCGGCACGACGCCGCCATAGGCTGCATGACGGGCGATTTGACTTAGCACCTCGTTCGAGAGGATCGCGCCGCCTTCCTCGCCAATTCGCTCGGACACGACCGCGACAGCAGTCTCGTCGCACGTGGTTTCAATGCCCAAAATGCGCATGCGCACTCCCTGGCGCGAGATCAGTCACGCCGCCGATTCTCTTATCGACGCGCCACGAAGCTTATACCGCTACGCGAACGGAAGTTTATAAAATTGCGGTCGGCGAATAGTTTACAAACAATATTGACGATATGCCTCCGAACAGTTTCCAGCGCCTAATGCAAAGCTAAAGACACATCAATTAAATTTTTGGTTTTGTCATCGTGACCACTTGACACGATCTGGACGAATACAAGTTGGCTCTAGAGACCGTTGCCTTCTCAGCGGCAGCTATATCTTAAGCTGATTATTCTGCGGCTAAGGCGAAGGAGAAAATAGTGTTCCGCTTGAGGTTGTCTTCGGTCTAAACTGTATGGAGGTGAAAATGGCGTCGAACAAGATTAAAGCCTTCGCGTTAACGTCTGGAATTGCAATGGCCGCCGTGATCGGCTCCACAACTCTGGCCGAAGCGCGTTACTGCCGCGCCCACTATGGCTGGCACCGGCACTGCGCCGGCACCTATTGGGGCTATTCCTATCGCCCAGTGCGTTACGTTGGCTGCTATCGCCCGGGATATTATGGGTCGTCCTGGCCTGGCTACTATGGCTACAACTCGGGCTACTGGGGCTACGGCGGCGGCGGCCTGCTTGGCGCAGGTCTCGGCCTCGGCGCGGGTCTTGGAAGCGGTCTGTTTGGATGGTGGTGATCGCTTTAGCTGTCCGCGAGCGGCGTAACAGTACGCTCGCGGCGCTAAGAAGAGCGTCCGCTTTGACGAGCGGACGCTCGCTTTTTTGTGACCGTCTTCCCGCGCGCACGCCGCTTGCCCTTCACGCGCTACCGCCTATAGTCGCGCGCGACAAGGCGCCGGCGGATCATGACATCTCCCTTTACCCTTCGCATTGGAACGCGCGGCAGTCCGCTCGCTCTCGCGCAGACCCATATGGTCCGCGAGCAGCTGATGCGCGCGCACCAAAGAAGCGAAGCGGATTTTCCCATCGAGATCATTCGCACGACGGGCGACCAAATCCAGGACCGGCCGCTGTCTGACTCGGGGGGCAAGGGACTATTCACCAAGGAGCTTGATTCGGCGCTTATCGCCGGCGCGATCGATCTCGCGGTGCATTCCTCGAAGGACCTGCCAACGCATTTGCCGAGCGAAATTGTCATCGCTGGCTATCTGCCGCGAGAAGACGCGCGTGACGCCTGGATTTCACGCGGCGGTCTCTTGCTCGACGAACTTCCTCCCGGCGCCGTGGTCGGGACGGCTTCGCTGCGCCGCGCCGCCCAGGTGAAACGCCGACGCCCCGATCTGCAGACGACGCTGCTTCGCGGCAATGTCGAAACGCGTCTCAAGAAAGTCGAGAATGGGGAAATCGACGCGACCCTTCTTGCCGTCGCCGGTCTGAAACGCCTCGGCCTCGCCGAACGCGCCACGGCGCTTCTTGCTCTGGACCAGTTTCCGCCGGCTTGCGGACAGGGCGCGATTGGAGTGACGCGGCGCGCGGGAGATAATTCGACGCGAGATCTGCTGGCGCCATTGTTCGACGAAGCGACCGGCTTTGCGCTTGCCGCCGAGCGGGCGTTCCTTGCGGCGCTTGACGGCTCCTGCCGCACGCCGATCGCTGGCCATGCGCAGATTCATGGCGCTGAACTGTCCTTCGTCGGCGAGGTGCTGAAAGCCGACGGCGCCGAAGCCTATGTCGTGCGACGACGCGGCCGCGCCATCGATGCGGCGTTGATCGGCGCCGACGCCGGCAAGGAAATGTTGCTGCGCCTGCCGCATGGCGTCGCGGGGCTTATGTGAGACGCGTTCTGGTGCTGCGCGCGGCGGACGACGCTGCGCGCACGGCGCAGAAACTCCGCGCTCTGCAGTTTGAACCCGTCCTGTCCGCCGTGCTCGAAATCGCCGCGACCGGCGCGCAAATTCCACAGGACGCCTATGACGCCGCGCTCGTCTCGAGCGCCAAGGGCGTCGAGCTTGCGCAAAGCGCGGAAGCGTTCAAGGCTCTGCCCCTCCATGCCGTCGGCGAAAGAACGGCGCAGGCGGCGCGCGCGCTTGCCTGGCGCACCGACATCGTCGCCGGAAACGCTGAAGCGATCCTGCCGTTATTGCTCGCTCGTCATCCCGAGCCTGCATATTTCCTTTATCTTGCCGGCTGCGACCGCCAGCCTACGCTCGAGGCTGGCCTGAAGGCTGCGGGTCATCGAGTCGTCGCCGCGGAGGTTTACGACGCGCGCGCGGCACAGGCGCTCTCCAATGAAGCCGTCGATGCGATCGCCGCGGGCGAGATTGATGCGGTTCTTCACTACTCCCGCCGCAGCGCCGAAATTTTTCTGTCGCTCACGAAAGCGGCCGGGATTTTGCACAAGGCGCGTGCCACCCTACATTTGGCGCTGTCTCACGCCGTCGCAGAACCGCTTCTTGATGAGAATATGCCAAATGTCGACGTCGCCGAGCGGCCGGATGAAGAACATTTACTGAAATTGCTCGCGAGGCGCATCGCTTAAAATGGGGGAGAAGACAATGTTCCGATCGGCGTTTTTTGCAATGCTGGTCTTGCTCGCACTCCCCTCATGCGCTCACGCGCAGGATCTCGCGGCGCGCTGCGCCAAAGTCGGCGACGACGACAAGGCTAAATCCATTCCAGCCGCGCTTGTTCCGCAAGCCCGTCAACTCTTCGGCTTTTCGCGAGAGACGCCGAACGCCTTCATTCGCAAAGGAACCAGCTATCGCTGCATGGGCGGCAAGGCCTGGCTTTGCAATGTCGGCGCGAATCTCGTTTGCGGCAAGGCGAACGCCTCGCAAAGTCTGCCGGGCGCCGCCGCCTTCTGCAAGGACAATCCCGGTTCGGACATGATCCCGATGGCCGCCACGGGTCACGACACGATCTACGAATGGAAGTGCGTCGGGCCGAATGCGCAGATCGTGCGCCAAATCGTCAAGGTCGACCCGCGCGGCTTCATCGCCGAGAACTGGAAATCTCTCGATTAAGTTTCAATGCTCGCCGCGCCAAAGAAAGCCTTTCGCGCTATCGCTTTTTACATCAGCTCCGCACAAAAACGCCCTGACCATTCTCGTTGAAATAGTCGATGAGAACGGAGACCGCCTTCTCATCCCCGCTTCGCGAGAATCTTACCGGACTGACGCCCGCGGCGTTTTCTCCTATCGGCTGAAAAGTGAACATGTCGCCTGAGTAGTGACGCAGAGGATAGGACGTCGGCGCCGGACCGAGCGTGAGCGAAGGTCCTTCGGACGTTTCCACGACGCCAATGGGTCCGTAAAGATCGTTGCGGTAGTCGCCGACGTAAATTGAGCGCGGCGCGGATGGCGAGGCGCCCGCGAGCGGCTTCGCGTAATCGGCGTCTCGCCCGTAAGTCGGGATCGCCATTTGCGCGAAGGCGCCGCCAAACAGCGCGAGCCAGTCCCGTTCAACCTTTCCCGTCAGGACCAGATCAACGAAGCTCCGGCAAATCGTTTCCGGCGCGCCGACCGGGGCGGAATTGGTCAACACGGCGATTGCGAACCGTTCGACCGGCATGACATAGGCGCATGTCGCAGCGCCGAGAGCAAACCCTCCCGAATGGCTCCAGCGGATGCGCGCCGGACCGCCATAGTCGATATCCCAGCCAAGACCGTAGAAGGTCGGACCGCGCATCGGATCATGCGCCGGGCCGGTGGCGATATGCGGGAAATGCGTTTCTGCGAGCGCTTCCGGCTTGATGATTTCGTGGCCGTCGAGGGCGCCGCCGCCGAGCTGCATGCGCATCCATGTCGCCACGTCGCGGGCCGACGCCGATGCGCCGCCAGCCGGCGCCTGCGCATCGGGATTTCGCTGCTCCTTACCGATCACCCAGCTGTCGCTGCGGCGCACATGGCCGAAGGCGCGATTTTTTTGCGCGACAAAATCGGCGTGCCGCGAACTGGCGCTCGTCATCCCGAGCGGTCGATAGAGACGCTGGTCGCATACATCCTCCCAGGATTTTCCTGCAGCTCTCGCGGCCGCGAAGCCTGCCGCCGAAAACCCCATGTTGGTGTATGCGTAATGCGTGCGAAAACTCGTGTCCGGCTTGATAAACCGCAGGCGTCGAATGATTTCGTCGCGATCATAACCGATATCTTCGACAAGATCGCCGGCGTGGTCGGGAAGTCCGCTGCGATGGCAGAGCATGTCGCGCAGCGTGATCTCGCGCGTGACCCAGGGATCGCTCAGCGCAAAACCCGGCAAGGTACGCTCGATCGGCTGATCCCATGAAATGACGCCGTCGCCGACGAGGCCAGCAACGACGGTAGTGGAAAGAGGTTTAGACAGCGACGCGAGCTGAAAGACCGTGTCGGAATCGACGCGATCCGGCGCGTCCGCTCGGCGCACGCCGAATCCTTTCAAATAAACCACGCGGTCCGGCGATACGACGGCGACCGAGATTCCCGGTACGCCGGTCTTCTTCATGATGTCGACGACGAGCCTGTCCAGATCGTTGAGATGTTTTTCAGTCGGCTCGCGATTGGGCGCTGATGCCGGTTTCGTCTTGGCGAAGGCTGCCGGACCAAGCAACCCGGCTCCCGATGCGAGCAGAGCGGACCGTCTCGTGAAAGGCATATTGCTCCTCCGATCGGCTTATTCCGCCAAAACAATAGCTCTAAATCACTTCTCCGCCAGCGCCCAGCCGATCAGCACCATGACCGGGCCGACGATCGTTTGTCCCGCCACTCTCGAAGGCAGATCCGCGATGGTGCCTTTGAAGACGCGCTCGTGCGGCGTCGACGCGCGCTCAATCAGGAAAGCGGGCGTATCATGCGACATGCCTTCCTGCAGCAGACGACGCGACAATTCCGGCAGCGTGCGGTTCCCCATATAGACGGCGGTGGTGGCGCGTTCGTCGGCGAGCGCGCCCCAGTCGAAGTCCTCGGGAAATTCGCCGT
The DNA here is from genome assembly GCA_046349135.1 of Methylocystis sp. Taxonomy (GTDB): domain Bacteria; phylum Pseudomonadota; class Alphaproteobacteria; order Rhizobiales; family Beijerinckiaceae; genus Methylocystis. Next base: position 7,989 of record JAXMCY010000021.1, read on the forward strand.
CCTTGGTGTGTGCTGTGATGAATTGCAGACGCCGCGCCGCTTCGCGGCTGGTCAGCGACGCGCCGATCGCGCCCGCCGGCAAGCGGCGGTCACGCCCGGAACGATCTCGATCGAAAAGCCGCGTCGCGCAGCGCGGCGATTTCCTCATTGGCGCGGCCGAAGATCAGCGGATCTCCGCCTTGAGCCGCACGACGTTCTTGCCTTCGCGCGCAAGATCGACAAGCAGCGCGCTGATTTCTTCCTGTCGCACGGAAGGCGCATAGCCTCGCTTGCCGACGTTATTCGTGTCGCTTCGCGCCGAGCGCGGATCGAGATGCTCGCCGGAACGAGATCATCGAACAGCACCACGTCGGCACCGGCGAGCGCGCATGCCTTTCAAGGTGAGGAGTTCGATCGCCGGTCCCGCGCCGACGAGCGTCACGCGCCGCAGGCCGTCGCTTCTGCGCCGGCGCGCGCTTCTTCGATCAGCGCCACACGGTCTTCGCCGAGCGGCTTTCGTTCGATGTCGCGAAAGGCGAGCCGCGTAAACCGGCGCCAGAAATCGCGCCGCGCCAGAAAGTCCAGTCCGGAGGCGCGCACCAGCGGCCGCCAGACCTGCGCCGCCCGCGCCCAGGCCTGGAAGGTCGCCGGCACCAGAGTCTCGATTCGGCCGCGCACCGCTTGGGCGAATACGGGCGAGGCGCCGCCAGTCGAAACGCCGATGACGAGCGGCGAGCGATTGACGATCGCGCCCATGGTGAAATCGCTGAGCGCAGGCCGATCAGCGAGATTGAGCGGGACGTTGACGGCGCGCGCCCATTCATGCGCCCTCTGGGCGAGCGCGTCGTCCTCGATCGCGCCAAGCGCCATCGCCGCGCCGGCGAAATCGCCCCGCTCTACCTCGCGCGCATGGATAACGACGCTGTCGCGCGCCCGCGCGATCTCACAAAGCTTGTCGCAGGGGTCCTTGGCGAAAACTTCGACTTGGGCCCCTGTCGCGGCCGCCAGATCGGCCTTCCAGGCCGCCGCTTCGCCGCCGCCGACGACGATAACGCGCCGCCCGGCAAGCGCGTAGAACACCGGCAGCGTCGCCAGCGGTTGCATCAGATCGGCGGAAACTTCGTCGGGCTTGCGGGTCACGGCGTCCTATAGGCGAATCCGCTGGGCGCGACCCAAGAGCTGGGGCCTCCGGCTCTTTCCGCGGACGCGCTTCGACATGTGGATTCGCGTCGCAGCATTAATTCATTCCGCGCCGGTCCGCGAGCCTCAAGATCGCGCGTCGCTAGAATCGCGCATTCAGAGTGATGTAGGCGGAGCGCGGCGCGCCGGGCGAGATGTTGTTGTTGTTATGCGCGAAGACATAGTAATGCGCCCCCGCCAGATTCTCGACGTTGAGCTGTCCCGAAACGTTCTCGCTCAACTTGACGAACAAGGCGCCGTCGACGCGCGCATAACCGGGCACAACGACGAAATTGTCGAGGGCCGGATAGAACTTAGAATTATAGACAACGCCTGCGCCCACGCCCAGAACGCCGGGACCCGCGTCAAAAAAAGAGGAAATGTCGTATTTATTCCAGAAAGAGAAGGTGTTTCTGGGCACAAAGGGGTTGGTTTTGCCGACATCCGTGAAGAACGGCGTCCGCAAGGTCGGCGCCCTGTCGGTCCTCATGACGCGCGCGTCCTGATAGCCATAGCCGACAGAAACCTCCCACCTGTCGGTGACATTGCCGACAAGACCGAGTTCTCCGCCTTGCGTCCTGGTATCGGCGAGCACGGCCGTCGTTGCGTCGACCGTCAGCGGCTGGTTGGAGCGATTGAGCTGATACAGCGCGCCGGTGAAGAGCAGAGCCGGCAGGAGCTGCGCCTTAAATCCAACTTCGACGTTCTCGAAGCCCTGCGGCGCGAGATTGGCGATGGTCGGCAACAGAACATTGAACTGGTCGCCGGCCAGGGGCAGGAAGCTTCGCGAATAGGAGCCGTAGAACGACAGAATTTCGATCGGCTTGAACACCAGGCCGAAGCGCGGCGACCATTTGTTGTCGACTCGGCTCAGCTGTCCTCTGAAATCGGTCGGGCCCGGATCGAAGCCGGTGAATTTCAGGTCGAACCTGTCGAACCGCACGCCCGCGATCACGTCGATGTAACGGGTAATCTCGATCTGATCCTGAATATAGCCTGCGGCAAGGTCCAGATTGGTGTGGCGACGACGGTTCGGATTGACGAACGCCACCGGAAAATATGCGGTCGGCATCCAAAATGGCGTCGTCACGCGCCGCGTTGCGCAGGACAGATTGAAGCAGGAGAGATCGCGGTTGTCGTCGGTTCTCTGGTTGCCGACTTCGGCGCCGAACATCACCGTGTGACGGATGTCCGGCGTCATCTGCCATTTGTAGACGAGGTCGGTCTGGTTGAAGATGTTCTGCCGGGGATTGGAGCTGACATAGCCGTCGAGGCGTGCAACGCCGATGGGAGTCACGCTTGTCGCGGCAGGATTAAGCAGCGTCGTGACGACGCCCAGACCTTGATCCGGGAACGTGTTCTGATAACGCTTCTGATAATCCGCGTAGACCGTCTGGTTGCGGATGTTGAGGCCGAATTCCGTTGTATGATCGAAAGCGAGCGCAACGCGATTGAGATCAACTTTGGCGTAATTGACGGCTTCGACCGAAGGATTGCCGACGCCAAAGAAAGCGTCGATCGGCGCCGGCGACGGATATCCCGGATAGATCGCCGAGCCGCCGAAAACGAAGCCGCCCACGGACGGAATGCCGCGATCGGCGGTGCGGCGATCGCGGAAATGCTCGTAGCTCAGCGTTATGAAGGTCTTTTCGAGGGGATGCCACGTCATCGTCGGATTGACGCCATATCGCTCGAGCTTGAAGAAGTCGCGGTAGCCGTATGACTGCTCGTAGAGGCCGTTGAGTCGGACGGCGAGCGTGTCGTTGATCGCGTCGCCGACGTCCACCGTGACCCGCTTTCGAGCGAAGCTGCCCGAACTGACCATGATCGACCGCAGCCGCTCGCCGTCAGCCTTTTTGGTGACGCGATTGACGATGCCGCCGCCGCCGCCGCGTCCGAAGATCAGCGCGTTGGGGCCCTTGAGAACCTCGACTGCCTCGATGTTGTAAAGGTCGCGGAAATATTGCGCGTCGTCGCGGATGCCGTCGGTATAGAAATCGGCGGTCGTATCCTGTCCGCGTATCGTGATCTGGTCGCGATTGCCTTCGCCCTGCGCGACCGTAACGCCGGGCACATACATTAGCGCCCGATTGAGATCGATGCTGTTGCGGTCCTGAAGCTGCTGCTTCGTCAGAATCGTGATCGACTGCGGGATATCGATAATCGGCGTGTTCGTTTTCGTCGCCGTCGACGTCCTGCCTGCGAAATAGCCGACGACGTCGGTCGGGCCGCGGCCGAGCGCCGTGGCGGGGAACAGCGAACGCTCGCCGGGAGCGCCACCGACGGAGGGAGCCGCGGTCTCGATCGGCGCACGGGTCGTCGGAATCACCCGAGCGCCGCGCCGCGCGCCTCCAACTTCGATCGGGGGCAAATGCTGGGCGCCGCTCGTGGAGCGCGCTGGCGAGGCGACATGCTTCGGCTTCGCCGGAGCGACCGCGCGGGGCTTCTCGGGCGGCGCATCTACCCGCACCGCCGGCAAGGTCTCGGACTGGGATTGCGCGAGAACGGGAAGCGTGGGCGTCAGCGTGGCCGCAAGAGTTAGGGCGCCGACCGAAGCCGCGCTTTTCATCCGGTCGATCGCCGCAGGACGGGACAAGAGCGTCCGCAATGACAGGGATTGTTTCCGAATCATGTTTGCCTCTCCGCGGTTTCAGGATCGCGCGACCAGGCAATGGCTACGTTTTATCGTTGAAAACTGTCAATTATCACAACGGCATAGTATGGAAGGCTTCCAAGTAATGTTTCTGATTGTAACAAAGTGTTGCTGAATTACGACATAAAAGAGATTGTTAGCTGGAATCCTTTCAAAGACTTAATCGTTACTTTTTATTGACAGTTGTATTTTGGGCGCAGTCTCTGAGCCTCGAGTCTCGCTCCTGTTTCGATCCTCATGCCATAGCGCAACAAAAAAAGGCGGCCCTGGACCAGGGCCGCCGAAACTGTCTCCAGATGAAGCGCGCTTACTTCTTTTTGCCGTCGGCGCCGAACTGGGCGAGATAGGCCCACACATTCTCTTCGTCGCCCTCGCTGGGCAGACCCTGGAAGATCATCTTGGTGCCGGGGACTTTCGCCTTCGGGTTCTTGATGAACTCCTTGAAGGTCGCCTCGTCCCAGGTAATGCCGGAGCTCTTCATCGGCTCCGAATAGCTATAGTCCGGCGCCGTGCCAGCCTTGCGGCCATCAATGCCGTTCAATTCCGGGCCGATGGCGTTTTTCGCGGTTTCTCCGACCTGGTGGCAGGCTTTGCACTTGGCGAAGACCTTTTCGCCCGCGGCGGCGTCGCCGGCGGCGTAAGCCTGGCCGGCTGAGGCGGCGAAAGCGACGCTCGCGGCGAACGTCAGCAGGGAAATCGTCTTCATCCTTGTTCCTTTCCTCTTCCCGGCGTTCGCGTCGCGCCCGCCCTTTTTCAAATGCGTCCGGCCAATATTTGCGCCTTGCCGACGCTCTTTAGACGGTTTGGAAACTACAACGAAGCCGCCGTCCAAGACAATATGCCCGAGCTCATGAGCGGCTCCCTTACACATTATGTCTAAGGTCGTGAACGCGCGCTGAACCGCAGGCTTAAGTGACCCGGCGAAGCGTAAGATTGACGCGAGCGCCGAACGCCGCGAGCGCCGCCGGCAGCGGCGCGCCGACTGTCGGCAAAATCCTGTCGACGCCGTGATAACGCATCCTTGCGGGTCCCGAGAGCACGAGCGCGTCGCCGGACGACAGCGCGAAAGCGATCGCGCGATCGCCGCGCCGCGTTCCGCCAAGCCTGAACCGGCAATCGGCGCCCAGAGACAGCGACAAGATCGGCGCAGCCAGATCGGCTTCATCCTTGTCCTGATGAAGGCCCATGCGCGCCGCTGAATCATAGACGTTCACCAGACAGGCCTCGGGCGGTTTGGGATAGTGCGTGAGGTCGTTCCAGAGGCGGAGAAGGCGCGGCGGTATGGCCGGCCAGGGATCGTCCGTCTCAGGGTGCCGCGGCTCGTAGCGATAGCTCCGCGCCTTGTCGCTGAGCCAGCCCAGCGCGCCGCAATTCGTCATCCGCACCGACATTGGCGCGCCGGTTTTCGGCATGGTCGAGACATAGAGCGGCGCGGCGGCGATAACCTCGGCGATCTCTTCGGCCAGAGACGCTTGCGCGCATTGATCGAGGAACGCCGCGAAATGAAAGGCGCCGGGCGCGATTTCAGGCATGACAGGAGATGTGGCGCCGAAAGGACGCTTCGTCTACCCGAGCGATGCGCGTGAGCCATATTAGAATCTTATCGCCGGTGTGATTTTTTTGTTACATACAAATACAACCTGGGGTGGTATTTATTTCATATCATTTGAATGATGGTGACCGTCATGAGAATAGAAATATGCATCATTTACACTGCTTTTGCTTCACTTCCTGCTGCTGGCTGTACATCTAACTATATTCCACAACCGACAACGATCAATCTTGAGGATGCGATGGTTGATTCTGTAAGAGCGTTTAGGGCCGCACAAAAGGCAGGCCTCGGTAAGATAAAAATGTCACCATGTATTCTCGAAGTGAAATTTAACGTTACCGGTTCCGCCACTGATAGCGATAAGCTTGGACTTACTGCGGGGCCGACGGCAGGCGTTATTCCAGCAACTCTCGCCTTAACTGGCTCGGTTGAGCAGAGTATTTCTGGGGGACGCCAGAACAATATTACAGCAACGTTTGTAACTCCATATACGGAGTGTAAATTTTTGCAAAAACCTAAAGATTAGATTCTCACGACGTTATCAACAATTCAACAGCAATGTCACTACATTAATAAGGAGAAAGTCAAATGGCAAAGCTAAAAGCAGGTTCCACCGTGAGGTTAAAGACTGGAACGGGCCCACTTATGGTTATCGAGAAAATTGACGGAGAGAATGCAAATTGTATGTGGTTTGACGATAAGCACGAGGTCAAGCGCGGGACATTTTTGCTTGCCCTGCTCTATGATCCCTTCGCTTCAACCGCCGTGGGATGATGCACGAGCACAGTAAAGCGAGAACTTGCGCCGAGGTGCGGCCCACGAAAGCCTTTCCATGAAACTCAAGGAAACTTTCGGGGCCGCAAGCTTAAAGCCAACCAAGATTCTCGGCAGGAAAGCGCGCTATCCCAATACCGTCTTCGACGCCACGGTCGAATCGGCGTTGAGCTGATAGATGATCGGAATGCCGGTCGCGAGCTCAAGCGTCGTCACCGACTCGGGCGTCAGCTGGTCGAGCACCATGGCGAGCGCTCGCAGCGAATTGCCGTGCGCGACGACGAGCGCGCGCTCGCCGCGCATCACCGGCGGCAAAATGCGCTGACAGTAAAACGGCAGCACGCGCGCGACCGTGTCCTTGAGGCTTTCGCCGCCAGGCGGCGGCACGTCATAGGAGCGGCGCCACAGGTGAACCTGCCCTTCGCCCCATTTGTCGCGCGCCTCGTCCTTATTGAGCCCTGAAAGATCGCCGTAATGGCGCTCATTCAGCGCGCGGTCCTTGAGCGTCGGGACGTTGGGCTGACCGAGCTCCTCGAAGATCAGATCGAGCGTGTGCTGCGCGCGCACCAAAGCGGAGGTGAAGCCGACGCTGAACAAGATGTCGAGCTTCTTCAACTCGCGGCCGGCGCGGCGCGCTTCCTCGATGCCGAGCGGCGTGAGGTCAGGGTTTTTCCACCCGGTGAAGAGATTTTTGGCGTTCCATTCGCTTTCGCCGTGGCGAACCAGAACGAGAGTGCGATTCATGATCTAAACGCTCGTCGATGGTCAGGCACCGGAAAGGCCGAGCACGTCGGCCATCGAATAGAGCCCCGGAGTCTTTCCGCGAGTCCATAGCGCAGCGGCGAGCGCGCCGCGTGCAAATACGCCACGATCCTCGGCGCGATGCGAGAACTCAATTCTCTCGCCGGATCCGGCGAAAATCACGGTGTGATCGCCAACCACCGTGCCCCCGCGCAGGCTGGCGAAGCCGATCTCGCCGATCCGGCGCGGACCCGTTAAGCCGTCACGCCCGCGGGCGCTGTTTTCCACCAGGTCGACGCCGCGTCCACGGGCGACCGCCTCGCCGAGCAGCAGCGCCGTTCCGGAGGGCGCGTCGACCTTCAGGCGATGGTGCATTTCGACGATTTCGGCGTCCCAGGCCGGTCCAAGCGCCCGTGCGGCGCGCTCGATGAGCGCGGCGAGAAGATTGACGCCAAGGCTCATGTTGCCGGAACGAACGATCGCGGTTTTCTTCGCGCTTTCTGAGATCGCGGCGATGTCTTCAGCAGAAAGGCCCGTCGTGCCGATAACGAGGGCGACCTTTGCGTCCGCCGCCGCCTTCGCCATTTCAACGCTGGAGCTTGGCGATGAGAAGTCGACAATGGCGTCCGCGTCGGCGAGAGCGGCGGCCACGTCGCTGGTGATCGGCACGCTGTTGGGCGTCGCGCCGCCGCTGTCGGCGCCAAGCGCCGGCGCGCCAGGGCGCTCCAGGGCGGCGGTCAGGCGCACGCCCAAAGTATCGGGAATGATCTGAGTCAACATACGGCCCATGCGGCCCGCTGCGCCGACCACCACCAAACGCAATTCGTTCATTCGCCCTCGCCCTCGCCACCGCGCTAGCGGCTTCGATTCGGTCTTAGTGACGCGCCTTCCCTATACAGGCGAGGCGCCGCGATGAGAAGCGCGCAGCTTTGACCGGCTGGCGCCATACTGCCCGAACGGGCGGTCATTTCGCCTTGGGGCGGAAGCTTTTGACGCGAGTTGGATCGGTTTCAACATATGCGGCCCCGATGAGGTCGAGGCAGTAGGGCACGGCGGGCATGACCGCGTCGAGGCAGAGTTCGATCGCTCTCGGCTTGCCCGGGAGATTGATCACCAGGCACTTGCCGCGATGGGCGGCCAATTGTCGCGACAGGATCGCGGTCGGGGTCTGCGTCAGCGAGATCTGTCGCATCAGCTCGCCGAAACCCGGCAGTTCCCGTGAGCAGGCGGCGCGCGTCGCCTCCGGCGTCAAATCGCGCGGACTGGGTCCCGTGCCGCCGGTCGTGACGATGAGATCGCAACCGACATTGTCGGCAAGGTCGATCAGCGTGTCGCGCACGCTTTCGAAGCCGTCGGGGATGATGCGCCGCTCGATCCGGAACGGCGTGGCCAGCGCCACGCGCAGATAGGCCTCGATCGCCGGACCGCTCTCGTCTTCGTACAGGCCGGCGCTCGCGCGGTCCGAGGCGGTGACGACCCCGATGATCGCGGCGCGCTTTTCCTCTGGCATTGGCGACCCTCCCGACGCGCATGTTTGCCGCGTCCAGCCAACCTTGTCACTATCTGCTGCTGTAGCGCTCAAGTTAGGTTAACCGACTATAATCGGCACGCAATGCCGGCGCTGAATGGCTTAGCTTTCCATAGTTCATGAATAACTATGATAGATTAATAGACATACTGTCTCATACCATGAACACATATTCAGATAATGTTGATACATATTTTGCCACATTTCAGTATTAACTATTTTGTCTTCACCTCCATTCAGACGGATGGAATTTATGCGCTCGACGAGGGGAAACGCTCGTCGGCGTCCTTCACGCATTTTGCGTCAATGGAGCAATCCTGGATGAAGCGTATCTTTGGCATAGTGACGATCCTTGGACTGACGATCGCGCCCGCGCTGGCGCATCACGCCTCGCGCCATCTGGCGCACCACGCCGCGCGCCATGCATGGCGTCAGGCCGAGGCGTCGCAGGGCCAGGAATTCACCGCCAATGCGTCTTTTTACGGCGGCGGTCCGCGCCGCTACGAGCCCAACGCCCGGACCGCCAATGGCGAAATCTTCAACATGTGGGATCTGACCGCAGCCCACCGCAGCCTGCCAATGGGCACGCGGCTGCGCCTGACCTATGCCGGACGAACGGTGGTGGTGCGCATCAACGACCGCGGCCCGGCGGCCTGGACAGGACGAAGCCTCGACATGTCGCGTGGCGCCGCGACAGAGCTCGGCCTCCTCCAGCGCGGCACGGGACAAGTGCGCGTCGAGGTGCTGGGCAAGAGCTGAGGCATTTGCGAGCGCTCGGCTTCGTCCGCGCGCTCGCCTTTCCGTTGACATATAGACATATCTATCTTATGTCACCCGGCATGACTGAACGCACCACCGTCCGCCTTCCCGACGATCTCCTTCGCCAGGCGCGCAAGAAGGCGGCGACCGACGATCGCACCTTGACGTCGATGATCGAGGAAGGGCTTCGCCTTGTCCTCGCAGGAGAGCGTCGCTCGGCGCCGGCATCGCCGCGCTATGCGCGTGTCAGCCAAGGGACAGGAGGCCCGGCGGCCGGCATGGATTTTCCGAGAATGCGCGATATCGATGAGCAGGACGACGTCGAACGCCACGCGCGCCTCAAATCGCAATATAGCGGTTCGGGAAATTGAACCTTGCTGACGTCAATGTGCTCGTTGAGGCGTTTCGCGCCGATGCGCCTCGACATGGAGGTTGTCGCAAGTGGCTCGACGACGCCTTCGACAGCCGCGCGCCATTTGCTGTATCCCGCCTCGTTTTGAGCGCGGTCGTTCGGATAACGACCAGCAAGAGATTCTATCACTCGCCTAGCGCGCTCGACGAAGCGTTTGGCTTTTGCGCCGACATTCTCGCACAACCCAATTGCCGTCTCGTGGAACCAGGCGACGGCCACTGGCGAATTTTCGAGCGTCTGTGTCTCGAGACGCAGACTCAAGGACCGATGGCGACTGACGCTTGGTTCGCCGCGCTCGCCATCGAGTGGGACTGCGAATGGATTACGCTCGACTGCGATTTTGCGCGCTTTCCCGGCCTGAGATGGCGGACGCCTTAAGCGGCCTTACTTCGCCTTGAGATAAATCTCTGCGCCCCTTTGTTGCGCTTATTGGAGCGCGCGCAGCGCCGCTTCGGCGTCCTCAAGCTCTTCCTTGCGCCGCCAGTAGCCGCATTCTTCGATAAGACGCCGCGCCTCGGCGAGATCGCTCTCCGGCGATTCCCACGGATATTGTTTCGGGCGCTCGGCGCAGAGCCCGAAGAGCCGCGCGCGATGCAGATGAATGTCGGCGAGATGGAGCTTCATCGGGCCGCGCTCGGCGATGTCGTATGCCTCGTCCAGGTCTTCCTTCGCGCCAAGAAAGTCCTCCGTGACGGCGCGAAAAAGGGCGCGGGTGAGAAGGCCATCAGGCAAGTATCGTCGTTCTCCTGCTTCGTGTAGCGCTTCGATAACGGTAGTGATGTTGTCGTTCGTGGGAAAAGCTCCGCCTAACATCGACAAATAGAGGGAAGCGCGAACAAGCGAGAGCTGATCCAGGGCGATGTAGAGGCGCGAATAATGCCTCCTGAACGCTGATAGCGTGCGTTCTGCGCGTTCCGTGACGGATTCGCACGAGGCAACAATCAACGATTCCTCGTCGCCGACCGCGAGGGATATTACGCTCCTTCTCCATGCCGCGCATTCGGGCTTCGACAGTAGCAGATCACAATAGCGAAAGCCCCAATACGAATAGAGCAGCGGACACTGAGTCGACCAGTCCGAAAGCATCGCCTCGGCCTGAGCGAAGAGTTCCTCGGCTTTTTCGGGCGCACCGTGCTGATACAGTGCAATCGCATGGGTGGCCCGACTAAAGGAGCGCATCCCCTCCCCACCACACCGTTCGGCATAGCGGGTGCCGTCCTCTCCATACAGCTCTGCTCGCGCTACTTCGCCCAAAACCAAAGCCAGCTCGCTAAGGTTACCAGAAACTTTAGCCGCCTCCTCCCACCTTTCGTCCTCGATTTGTATCTTGAGCGCTGCTTGTGTCGGCTCCAATGCCTCTTGTGGCCGCCCCACCGCACAGAGGTCGAAGGCGGCTTCGTTCAGTAGCCATGCTTGCGCCTCAAGCGAAAGCTTGGGAGAGAGTTTCGACCAAGGCGCATCAAAAAAACAAGCAATTGCACTAAGTTCTGCGCCAAAAGCGCCGAGCGTTCTCTTGCTGTAGAAGCCATCTGGTCCCGTTCCCCGCTGGATGCGATCGCGATAAACGTCTTTACATACCTCCTGATGCAATCCTGCGTGACAGCCATGCGCCACGGCCTGAAAGAGCGGACGCAGATCGTCGAGGGTCGGCGCCGGCTTCTTGTCGGTTTCCGTCGCGCAAAGATGCTCGTAAAGCCGCCCATGCGCCGTTTTCCACCCTCCCGGATTTTTTTCGCGCAGCTCCTTCGCGAAATATTCGCGCAGGAGCGGATGCGCATCGAGCGAGACCAGCGCGCCGACTTCGCGATTGACGGTGAGAAGCTTTTCCGATTGGAGATTATCGAGCGCGAGATTGATATCATCTTCGTCCGCCTCGACCAGCGCTTCGTTCAAATCGGCGATCGATTCGCCAAGCAGCGCCTTCAGGCAAGCGGCGTCCGCCGGCCGGTCGAAGAGCCCCATCAGCCTGAGAATGGCGATCTCGCGCGCGCCGGCCGCGTCGGCCCGGACAAGGAATTTCTCATAGGTCGCCATCGCGCGAAAGGCGTAATTATTCTTGTATTGCCTGCTCGCTCTGTCCCATTCGACGCGGTCGAAGCGGCGAATATCCCCTTGATGCGCGCGATTCAGATAGCTGCCGAGAAAGGTGAGCGTCAACGCATGGCCGTGGGTCTCTTCCACGAGCGCCTCATATTCGTCTTTCGATCCCTTCACGCCGAGCGCCTTTAAGAGCGCGACGCCTGCCGGAGTCGAAAGCCGCGTAAGATCATACTGCGGCGCCACCGCCGCCAATGCGCCGGTCTGCAATTCGACGACGGCAACGCGCGTCGTCACGAGAACCAGCGCCTTGCCGTTCGCCGCGAGCCATTTTAGTAGCGAGTGAATGGCGTCGTCCTTTAGACGGCCGTCATGCGGCGGGCCAGACGGATATTGCAGCGGCTCCAGACCGTCGAGAATGAGCAGTGCGCGCCTTTTGCCGATAAGTCTTGCGAGGCGTTTCGCCTTTTCGACCGCGCCTTCCCCTTCCTTCGCCTCGCCGCCGAAGAATTTCAGCGCCTCGGCGAGAAAGAGATCAGAGTCGCCAGCGTAACTGTCGCGCGCTCCCTGAGAGAAGAAGGACCAGGCGAACGCCGCCTCGCAATCCGGCCAGCCGTCGACCTGCTCTCGCACCGCCCAGTCGGCGACAAGCGAAGTCTTGCCCTCGCCGCCCATCGCGACAAAGGTGACAACGCGCGGACGCTTTGCGTCGCCGCGAACGGCGGCTTCCCAGGCGTCGTCGATGAGCTTGGTTTCAGATTCGCGACCGATGAGATTTTCGGGCGCGTAAGAATCGATGCGGGAAATGTCGAAGCTCTGCGCTTCTATCCGCTGTGACGTCCCATCGCTTTGAATGCTTGCTATCGGTTGACCGGTTTCGTTATCCGTAGAATCATCGCGCTCTGTTGGCGACGTCGAACGTTCGAGGAAAGCGCGCACGTAACGATAAATTTCGTCATTACGGTCGTTCGGCTTCGCGATCTGTATGTGATCCACCGAAATCGGAATCGGATCAACATTGACGCCGGGGTCGGCATTGTCCGGCTTAACGATGACACCTAGATTCACCGGAACGTCAAACCCCAAGAACTTCTTGCGTAGTATCAGCTGCTCGCGCTCACTGAGGATCAAATGTTGCACAGCGGGCTCTTGAGCAATCTTGCGATAATCTTCATTGAGCGCCCGCAAATTCGGGTCGTTGCGCGCTAACGACTCGGTTGCCGGCGAAGGGCGCGTCAACTTGCGTAACAATATGGCGATTTGCCCCAGATCGGCGCCGGTGTGCGGAGTCGCCAGGAAGGCGACCTTGCGCACCCGCCGCAAAAAGCTTTTTGCAGCTTCGCTGTGCCGATCATTCATTTCGGCCCGGCACATCATCATCTTTATGATGAGACCGCCAAGACTGTGGCCAACAAGATACAGATCGCCGCTTGCGAGCCCCGGCTCGATATAAAGAAGCTCAAGAATAGCATTGGCGTGATCGACGGGATGCATGCCGCGCCCGCGCCCCTGCCATTTCGACATCGGCGCATTGTAGCCGACGAGATAAATCGACAGCCACTCGATGTCTTCGACGAGCCATTTCGGCCAGACAGTCGAGTCGGGGCTGGTCCAGGTCTCGCGTGCGCTCCCGCCGAGTCCGTGAAAGAAAATTACGCTAGCGCGATGCGCGCCACGCGCAGGAGCCAAAAGTTCAAAATGGGCCATTGACGATCCGGCGTTCGCAATCCAGCTCAGATTAAGTCGTTGATTGACGTTGTGCAAATCGTTCCACGTAACCCTCTCCCGCAGGAAGAGGATCGGACCGAAGGTCCGGGGTGAGGGGCTTCATGCTAAACGGAGAAGGCGGCGACCACCCGGCCGCCGTCGGCGTCCACCCTCTCCGCGGAGAGGTTTCGCGCGCTACGGAGAGAGGTTTCCTCCATAAATCCTCCGCGCCCTTTTCCAGAAACTCCTCCGCCTTCTCGGCCATGCCCTTCTCGCGCGCGGCGATCTCTTTCGCCTCCTCGCGCAGGTCGCGGGTGATCTGCATCGAGCAGAATTTCGGCCCGCCATCGAGCAGAAATGCGCGACCTTATGCGCCTCCTTCGGCAGCGTCGTCGTGGAATTGCGCGCGGTGTCGGGATCGAGACCGATCTCGAACTGATCCTCCCAGCGGAAGTCGAAACGCGCCCGGCTCATCGCGTCGTCGCGTTCGCGCGCCGCCGGATGGCCCTTGGCGAGATCAGCCGCGTGCGCGGCGATGCGATAGGTGACGACGCCGGTTTTCACATCGTCGCGATCCGGCAGGCCGAGATGTTCTTTAGGCGTTACGTAACACAGCATCGACGTGCCGAACCAGCCGATCATCGCCGCGCCGATGCCCGACGTGATGTGGTCGTAGCCAGGCGCAATGTCGGTGACGAGCGGACCCAGCGTATAGAACGGCCTCGCCGCAGACTGCGAGCTGCTTCTCCATATTGGCTTTGATCTTGTGCATCGGCACATGGCCGAGGCCTTCAATCATGACCTGACAGCCCTTGTCCTGCAGGCGATTTCGGTCAGTTCGCCGAGCGTCTCCAGTTCGGCGAATTGCGCCGCGTCATTGGCGTCGGCGTTGGAGCCGGACGCAAACCGTCGCCGAGCGAGAACGACACGTCATATTGCGCATGATGTCGCAAATCTCGTCGAAGCGCTCGTAAAGAAAACTCTCCTTATGCTTCGACAGGCACCAGCGCGCCATGATCGAGCCGCCGCGCGACACGATGCCGGTGACGCGACTGGCGGTGAGCGGCACATAGCGAGACGCACGCCGGCATGGATGGTGAAGTAATCGACGCCCTGCTCCGCCTGCTCGATCAGCGTGTCCTTGAACACCTCCCAATCGAGCTCCAGCGCGTCGCCGCCGACCTTTTCCAGCGCCTGATAGATCGGCACGGTGCCGATCGGCGCGGAAGCGTTGCGAAGTGATCCAGTCGCGGATGCTGTGAATATTGCGGCCGGTCGAAAGATCCATCACCGTGTCGGCGCCCAGCGGATCGCCCACACCATCTTCTCGACTTCTTCAGCAACTGAAGAGGTGACCGCCGAATTGCCGATATTGGCGTTGACCTTCACGAGGAAATTGCGGCCGATGATCACCGGCTCGAGTTCGGGGTGATTGACGTTGGCCGGAATGATCGCGCGGCCGCGCGCGACTTCATCGCGCACGAATTCAGGCGTGATGAATTCGGGGATCGCGGCGCCGAAGCTTTCGCCGTCGGCGATGCGTTCCTTCGCGACATCGAGCGCGCGCTCGCGGCAGAGGTTCTCGCGATGCGCGACATAGACCATCTCTTCGGTGACGAGTCCCGCGCGGGCAAACTCAAGCTGCGTGACGGGCGCTGATCCAGCCGCTCGATAAAGCTTACGCTCGGCCGGACATGGCGGGACGAGGCGCTCGCCCTCGGCAAAGCCATTGTCCTCGGGTTTGATCGCGCGGCCTTCGTAAGTTTCAATGCCGGCGCGCGACGCGAGCCAGGGCCGCGCAGCCGGAAGGCCCGCCGAAAGGTCAGGCGTGAAGGACGCGCAACTGTAAGGGCCGGAAGAGTCGTAGACTCGAAGCGGCGGCTCGCCCGACGACGGATGCAGCGGAATTTCGCGGTAAGGCACGCGAATGTCGTCGCGACCTTTCGGCGAAAAATACGCCTTGCGCGATTTGCCGATTGCGCCGGTGGTGACGCTCGCCGGCAGGCGCTTGTCGTGAATGTTCATGATCGCGCTCCTTCATCGCGCTTCGTCAAGGGAAGCGGACAAGAGTCAGGAAGACGAAGGAGGGATGCGCTGTCGTCGCGTCGACGCTGGCGCGCCGTTCGCTCTTTCGCTGGCCTTCCCTACGCCGGCATGACCCGGATCAGGTTCGACGGGTGCTTCTCAGCCGCGCTTGCGGCGCCCCTCGCCATTATGGAAAAATTACCTCGTTCACCGTCGCATCGCAAGTTCGCGCGGCGATACCGCCAAATAGCGTGTGGCTGCGACGAGCCCAGATATATGCGCAATCTAAATTTTTCCGGTCTATCGTCCGAAGAAGCCGCGCGCCGTCTTGCGGCATACGGCCCCAATGAGCAGCCGAAGGCGCCCCCGCCGGGCGTCTTTGCGATCGCGCTGCGCACGCTGAAAGAACCGATGTTCTTTCTGCTCGCCTCGGCGGCGCTTCTCTACCTTTTCGTCGGCGATCTCGGCGAAGGCCTCTTCATGGTCGTCGGAGCGGGCGCGTCGGTCACCCTTGTCGTGCTGCAGGAGTTGCGGACCGAGCGTGCGCTTCAAGCGCTCAACCGTTTGGCCGAGCCGACCGCGACCTGTCTGCGCGACGGCGTCGAGCGGCGCATCCCGTCCCGCGACCTCGTGCCCGGCGATATCATTCTCGTCGGCGAGGGAGAACGCGCGCCGGCGGACGCGCTGCTGATCGGCGGCGATGCGCTCGTCCTCGACGAGTCGCTCCTGACTGGCGAGTCGGCGCCGGTGATGAAGACCTTCGCTGGAGCCGAAAGTCCACGCGAATTTCCCGATCCCGGCGGCGAGCATACGCCCTTTCTTTTTGCGGGAACGATGATTGCGCGCGGGTCGGGATTGGCCGAGGTGGTTCGAACCGGCGCGCGCACGGCGATGGGCCGTCTCGGCGCTACGCTCGCTGCGATCGAAAGCGAACCGAGCCCTCTCCAGCAACGAACCGGCAGGCTGGTCGCGACGCTCGGCGCATTCGCGCTGCTGTTTTGCCTGCTGGTGTTCCTGGCTTATTGGCTCGTGCACGGCGACTGGTTCGAGGGCGCGATCGCGGGCATCACGCTCGCCATCGGCCTTCTGCCTGAAGAATTTCCGATGGTGCTCGCGATCTTTCTCGCGCTCGGCGCCTATCGGCTGGCGCGCCGCAACGTGCTCGTGCGCCGCAGTTCAGTGACCGAAACGCTGGGTTCGACATCGATCCTTTGCGTCGACAAGACCGGAACGCTGACGCAGAACCGCATGCGCGTGGCTTTCGCCATTCCTGGGGGCCGTGAGGCGCCCAGCGAAGAAAGGCGCCGCGTGCTGATCCGCGCCGCCTTACGCGCGTCTTCACTGAATCCGGTCGATCCGATGGACCGCGCCGTTCACGCCCATGCGGCGGACGCCGGCATAGCGCCAGAAGGCGAACCGGTTCGAAGCTTTCCGATCCGCCCCGATCTCCTCGCCTTTATCCAATGCTGGCGCGATCCGTCAGGAGAAAGCTACGCCGCAAAGGGCGCGCCGGAAGCGATTTTTAAACTGGCGCGACTTTCCGATGAAGAACGCGCGCGCCTTGAAATTCAGATTGCCGATTTGGCGCACCAAGGCTTGCGCGTGCTTGCCGTGGCGACGACGCTCCCGTCGCCGCAAGCGCCGACGCCGGAGGCGGCGTCATTCAACGTCGTGGGTCTGCTCGCCTTCGAGGATCCGCTCCGCGAAGACGTCCCGGCGGCCGTCGCCGCGGCGCGCCGCGCAGGCGTAGCGGTGGCGATGATAACCGGCGACTATCCGGCGACCGCGCTGGCGATCGCCCGCCAGGCCGGGCTCGATTCTGACGCCGGCGTGATCATCGGCGCAGAGATTGCGGCGACGCCAAACGAACGTCTCCTCGAAAAAATTCGCAACCTTCGCGTCTTCGCCCGAGTGACGCCGACAAGCAAGCTTGCGCTCGTCCAAGCTTTCAAGGCTGACGGCCATATCGTCGCCATGACTGGAGACGGCGTCAACGACGGTCCGGCGCTGGCGGCCGCTCATATTGGGATCGCCATGGGGCGGCGCGGCTCGGACGTCGCGCGCGAGGCCGCGCATATCGTGCTCCTCGACGACAGCTTTCCCTCCATCGTCGTCGGGGTCGCGCTCGGCAGGCGCATTTTCGCCAACCTGCGCCGCGCGCTCATCTATGTGACGGCCATCCACATACCCATCGCCGGCGTCGCCTTGGCGCCAATTCTGATGGGCCTGCCGCCTCTGCTGTTGCCCCCGCATGTCGTGCTGATGGAACTCATCATCGACCCGACCTGCGCACTCGTTTTCGAATCGCAGCCGAACGAGCCGGACGCCATGCTCAAACCGCCTCGCAGACGCGACGAACCGCTCTTCGGCGCACGCGAACTCTGGCTCGGATTCCTGCAAGGGTTCGTGGTGTTCCTGGCCGTCATGTCGGTCTATGTCATCGATAATGGATTTGGCGCGCCGGAGGCGCAGGCGCGCGGTCTCGCCTTCGCAACGCTTGTCGTAAGCAATCTCGTTCTTGCGCTCTCGGATGCCCTGCCGCGCGGCGCTTCACTGTTTTCGCGCGACAATCTGGCGTTCTGGCTCGTCGCCGGCGCGGCCGCCGCGATGGTGGCGGCAAGCCTTTACCTCCCTCCCGTATCTGAACTTTTGCGCTTCGAGCCGCCGCATTGGCAAAAACTCGCTATCGCGCTGACGCTCGCCGCCATCGCGGGGAGTTGGTACGGCGTTTGGCGTCGGCTGCTCTATCCGGCGCGGCGTGCGCCGCGCGAAGACGGCGCCCTGACGATCGATCTGCCTTGAGCCAAAAAACATAGGTGTTGCAAATTGGTTACAGAACAAAGAAATCTGCGCATGCGAGGCGGATTTGCGCCTTTTCGCCAATAAGTTCCCTTTTTCTGCATCGCATTGGGAACAGGTCGAAGTTTCGTCGTGGCGGTCGAACCCTCGGCCATCGCGAACTTTGAAAAAAAGTTCGCCTTGGGACTCGCGCGTTATGAAAAAATTGATTCTGCAACGCTTCCTTTTCGGATTGGCGTCGGGCGCGACGCTCGCGCCATCCGCTTCTTTCGGCGCAGACGGCTTTTTCGTGGTGGGCTACGGCCCGAGGCAGAGAGCGCTTGCCGGCGCCGGCGTGGCCGATGGCCGGGACGGGATGGCCGCCTCGGTCAATCCCGCGACCATTGTCGGTCTTGATCGGCAGTTTGCGATTGGCGTTACGGCCAATCTCGCTTATCGCGGCTACAGCACCACGGGCCTTCCCAGAGTGGTGGCGCCGGGCGATGTGCGCAGCGGCCGTGCGTGGACTCCTATTCCCAACACGGGCAGCATTCGCCCGATCGACGCCGACTCGGCGTGGAGCTTTGTCAGCTATTCGAATGGCGGCATTAACAGCGCGTATGACGTCAGAAATTTTCGCGCGCCGCTGGGCGGGCCGTTCGGCGGCGGTTTTGCGGGCGCCGACATAAGGCAAGCTTTCTTCAGCGTCGACTATGCGCGCCGCTTCCATACGCCGATTGGTCCAATCACCGTCGGACTCGCGCCGACGATGGCCGCGCAAATGGTGAATGTTCAAGGATTGAGGTCGCTGGCAGCCTATTCGATCAATCCGTGGGAAATGTCGGACATGTCGTTCGACTGGTCCTTCGGCGGTGGCTTTCGCCTCGGAGTGCTGTGGGGGATAACCGACAAGCTGCGCTTCGGCTTTTCTGGCTCAACGCCGATGTGGATGTCGAATCTCGACAAATATTCGGGTCTTTTCGGCAATTACGGCAAATTCGACATTCCCGCCCAGTTGCAGGCCGGCTTCGCCTACGACCTCTTGCCCGACCTTACGCTCATGGCGGACTGGCGACACATCTTCTATTCGGCCGTCCCAGCGATCGGCAACGGCGGGTGGACCTTGCAGTTCCGTTCGCTCGGCGCGGGCGCAGGGCTCGACTACCGCGACACGGACTCGGCTTCATTCGGCGTGGAGTGGCGCGCAACGCCTGCTCTCGCGCTTCGTGCGGGCTATCACTACGCCACTCTTGCGCTGCGCTCCCGTTCGCTCAACTTTGCGGCGCTCGCGACGAGCGTCAACAATCATCATTTCGGCGCCGGCTTCAATTACGCGGTCACCAAGAATTCCTCGTTCGATTTCGCTTTCCTTTGGGCGTTCAAGAACAGCGTGTCCGGATTTGAATCAATCCCCCAATCAGCCGGGCTTCCATTCGGCAGGATCAATACTGGCGCCAATATCACCGTATGGGCCTATGGGGGCGCTTTTACAGTCGGCTACAATTACAAATTTGACGCGGACGACGAGTCCTGGCTGCCGAAGCATTTCTGATCCGGGCGAGAGAAGGAAAGCGAAGCGACGGCAAAAGCCTATGTGTTGCAAAGAGGTTACAGCACGGAGAAATCTGTGCATGAGAGGGCGAATTTACGCCTTTAGCCAATAGGGTCCTGTAGTCTGCATAATACTGGGAACAGGCCTTGAAGTTTCGTCGCGACAGGCGAACCCTCGCCATAGCGGGCTTTGAGAGAAGAGTTCGCCTTGGGACCCGCCGACAATGAAAAAATGGATTTCACAAAGCTTCCTCGTCACGCTTGCGGCGGTCGCCTCGCCTTCGCTCACCTTCGCCGCTGACGGCTATTTCCTTACCGGCTACGGTCCGCGTCAAAGGGCTTTGGGCGGCGCCGGCGTCGCGGACTCCCGCGACCCGATGGCGATGTCGATCAACCCGGCCGGCATCGTCGGACTCGAACGGGAATTTCAGGTTGGGCTCGGCGCGAGCCTTCCCGAACGCGGATACTCGACAGTCGGTCTGCCGTCGGTCCTGGCGCCCGGCGATGTGAGAAGCGGTCGACCGATCTTTCCAGTGCCTAACGGCGCTTATGTCCAGCCGATCGACGCCGACTCCGCGTGGGGCGTCGCCACTTACGGCAACGGCGGACTGAACACCTCCTACGACTTTGGACATTTCAAGCCGCCGATCAAAGCCGGCCCGGGCGGCGTTATCACTGTCGTCCCTTCCTTCGGCGGCGTTCTCGGCGGCGGCGCGGCGGGCGTCGACCTTCAACAGTCATTTTTTAGCGTCACCTACGCCAGAAATTTCGGTCCGATCACCGTGGGCTTTTCACCCACTTTGGCGGTGCAGATGTTCAACGCGCAAGGACTGACGATACTCTCTCCCTACTCCTCCAACATGTACAATTTCTCCGACATGGGTTACGATTGGTCCGTCGGGGGCGGATTCCGCGTCGGCTTCCAATGGCGCGCGACGAATGAACTGCGCTTCGGCTTCTCCGGCGCAACGCCCATGTTCATGTCGAAATTCGAAAAATATAGAGGACTGATCGCCGACCAGGGGAGCTTCGACATCCCGGCGACGGTGATCGCAGGCGTCGCCTATGACGTCCTGCCCAGTCTGACGCTGATGGCCGACTGGAGACATATCTTCTACTCGGCGACCACATTAGGGAACCAGAGCTTTCCCATCTGGTACGGGTCGTTCGGCCTATCGGGCGGTCTTGGCTTCGACTGGCGCGACACCGACTCAGCCTCCTTTGGAGTCGAATGGCGCGCCACCCCAAATCTGGCTTTGCGCGCCGGTTATCACTACTCAACCGTCCCAGGAAGGGACCGCGCCGCGACGCTCACGGCGCTGGCGCCCGCGGTCGGCGCTCACTCGGTCAACGGCGGCTTCGGCTATCAGCTGACGAAGAACTCTTCGATCGATTTCGCGGCCATTTACGACTTCAAGAATTCGGTCAGCTACTTCGAGAACGCGCCCTACGTCGGTCGCGCGTTCTTTCCGGCGATTCCTCTGAATATTCTTCCGCATTATAATACCAACGCGGTCATCACCGCCTGGGGACGTGCCACACAGTTCACGGTCGGCTACAACTACAAGTGGGATGCAGGCGATACATCCTGGATCCCCAGCCATTTCTGAAACATAGCGCTCCCTGACGGCCGGCGGCGACCGGCCCGCCTGGCGCGCCTCCTGAAACGGAGGCGCGTCTTTTTTATCGAAGGCGCGCTATTCGACGCGGGTGGCGATCCACCAGGTTGTCCCGCCGGGGTCTTTGACGCCGCCGCGTTTGTCTTCGTCGTCCTTCTTCACGGGCGCCTGAACAGAGGTCGCGCCGGCCTGTAGCGCGCGCGCATAAGTTTCGTCCACCGCGGGAACATAGACGTGGACATGCGCTTCAATCGCAGGCCACTGCGGCGCCGCGTCAGCGAGCATGACGACCGTGTCGTCGATGCGCACCTCAGCATGCCGTAACCTTCCCGCCGCATCAGGATAGGTGCGTAGCACCGCCGCGCCAAAAACCGCCTGCAGGAATTTGATGGTCGCTGCCGCGTCGGCGACGACCAGATAGGGAGATACGCTGTTTTGTCCCGAGGGCTTGAAGGACATGTCGAGCCTGCTTTCGCTCTGTTTTCAGCCGACGACGATTTTCGGCGCGGGGCGGGTTTTCTGCGTTTCGAGCAGCGTCTTCACTTTCGCGGCGAGATTGAGATAGACCGCCGCTTGCGCACTGTCGGGTTCCGCCGCGACCACCGGGCGGCCGGCGTCTGAAGTTTCGCGAATCTTGATGTCGAGCGGCGCCTCGCCAAGAAAGGGCACGCCCATTTGTTCGGCGTCATGACGGGCGCCGCCATGCGCGAAGATTTCCGAGCGCCCGCCGCAGTGGGGGCACAGGAAATAGCTCATATTCTCGATGATTCCGAGGATCGGCGCTTCGACTTTCTGAAACATCGCCACCGCGCGGCGCGCGTCGATCAGCGCGAGGTCCTGCGGCGTCGAGACGATCACCGCGCCCGCGAGAGGGACTTGTTGCGCGATGGTGAGTTGAACGTCGCCTGTCCCCGGCGGCATGTCGATGACCAGCGCGTCGAGCTCTCCCCAGGCGACTTCGCCGAGCATCTGGGAAATCGCCTGCGACACCATCGGACCGCGCCAGACCATCGGAATATTTTCGTCGACAAGAAAACCCATCGACATGATCTTTACGCCGTGCGCGTCGAGAGGAACGAGCTTGCCGCCTTCGACTTTCGGTTTCTCGGAGAGCGCGAACAGCCTTGGCATCGAGGGGCCGTAGACGTCGGCGTCGAGCAACCCGACGCGCCAGCCCTGCGCGGCGAGGCCGAGCGCCAGATTGGCCGAAGTGGTCGATTTGCCGACGCCGCCTTTTCCGGACGCGACGGCGACGATGAACCGGATCTGTTCGAGCGCCGGAATGCCGCCCTTACGCTGTGGCGCCGGCGCGCCGGCCGCATGCGTATGGGCATGCGCATGCGCTTGGCCGCGCGGAGCCTCCGCGCGCGGGGCGCGTTCGGCGGTCAAAGTCACGATCGCCTGCTCGACTCCCGGCGCCGCCTTGATCGCGCGCTCGGCGGAAGCGCGCGCCGCCTCCCAGGCCTGGGTCTGGCTGGGATCGCCGGAGAGCGACACGAAGGCCTTGGCGCCCGACAGATTGATCCCGCTCACGGCATGCGCCAGCGGCGTCCCGCCAGGACCGTAGAGCCCTTCCAGAGCCTTCAAAATGTCAGCTTCCGTCGCCACGCGCCTGCTCCCTGCGTCTTTAGAGCTGTTCCAGGCAAGGCATATGCCGCGATTAGCCTCCCTCGTCCATCGGGGCGCCGCAACAATCGCCTTCCATCTGCACTGGCGGGCATGGAACGTCGCCATAAGAGCAGAACACGCAGCAATCGCCGGGTTTGGGCGTCAACCGCGCGCCGCAGGAGGCGCAGTCGTGCACGATGACGCAAGCGTCCTGCGGCATCGCGAGCGTTTCCGCATGCGCGCAGCGGGGACAGGTCAGGGTCGAATGAAGCAGCAGTTCGCCCATGCTCACGCGAACATCATCGCCGGATGTTCGATCACCTGCTTGAACGCCGCCAACAGCTCAGCGCCGAGCGCGCCGTCGACGGCGCGGTGATCGCAGGAGAGCGTCACGCTCATCATCGTCGCGACTACCGGCGCGCCGTTCTTGACGATCATGCGCTGCTCGCCCTGCCCGACCGCGAGGATCGTCGACTGCGGCGGATTGATCACCGCCGTGAAGCTCTGCACGCCATACATGCCGAGATTGGAGACCGCCGACACGCCGCCTTCATATTCATGAGGCTTCAGCTTGCGCGCGCGGGCGCGTCCGGCAAGCTCCTTGATCTCATCCGAGATTTCGCGGACCGTTTTCGCCTCGGCGTTGCGGATGATCGGCGTCACGAGCCCGCCGGGGATCGACACCGCGACGCCGATATCCGAGGATTTGTGGCGCAGCAAAGCGTCCGGCGCAAAAGTGACATTGGCCTCGGGCTTGCGCTGAAGCGCGAGAGCGAGCGCCTTGACGACGTAATCATTGACCGACGTCTTCCATGTCGGCTTGCCGTCCGAGCCGAGCTGAGCGGCGGAATTGTAATCCTCGCGCAGGCGCAGCAGCGCGTCGATCTCGCAGTCGACGTTGAGATAGAAATGCGGAATGGTTTGGATCGATTCCGTCAGCCGGCGCGCGATCGCCTTGCGCACATTGTCGTGCGGGATTTCTTCGAAGGAGCCGGGTTCGAAATATTTGCGCGTCACATCGCCAGACGGCGCGACGGCGAGCGGCGCCGGCTTCGCAGCGCCCCCGCGCGCGAGCGCCGTCTGCACGTCGCGCTCGATGATCCGTCCATGCGGACCAGAGCCGGACAGCGCGGAAAGATCGAGTCCGCCCTCCTTCGCCAGCCGGCGCGCGAGCGGCGAGGCGAAGATGCGGGCGCCTGGAGGGAACTGAGCAGGAGCGTTCATCGTGCGGATTCGCCTTTGCCGGCGCAAGTTTCGCTTTATATTATAGGCCTTGCCGAGAGCAGTCCATGAACGCGCCAAGCGAATCGGGTGAATCGTTTTTCCTCTCCCTCATCCTGAGGAGGCCCGCAAGTCGGGTTTACCCGACTTGCGCATTTAATGTCGATCTCGGGCAAGCCCGAGATCGAAGAGGCCGTCTCGAAGGACGAGGGTTAGGAAAAATACGCGAAATCGGGCTTCCTCGCCCTTCGAGACGCGTGCTGCGCACGCTCCTCAGGATGAGGAAGCCCTTCCCCCGATCGCGCCGCGCCGAGCGAATTCATTAGCCGAGGGAGATATGGCCGCGAGCCGGCTTTATGACCAAGATTTCTACGCCTGGGCCAATGAGCAGGCGGCGCTGCTGCGCGCCGGAAAGCTCGGAGAAGCGGATATCGAGCACATCGCCGAAGAGGTGGAGAGCTTGGGCAAGACCGAAAAGCGCGAGTTCGTCAGCCGATTGCGCGTGTTGATGCTTCATCTGCTGAAATGGCGGTGTCAACCCGGCAGGTGGACGCCGAGCTGGGAGGCGTCGATCAAGATTCAGAGACTGGATTTACTGGAGCATCTTCAAGACAATCCGAGCCTGCGCCCGGCGATCGCCACGAACATTTATCGTGGTGTCCGCTGAGACTGTTACCCAAGAAAACGATAAAGCTCGTCATTATAAGCGACTTGCAGTATCAGAATCCGTTGCAATGGCGAGGCGGTGGTGAAATCTTTTAGTCCCCCAAAGTTTCGGATAGACCATGCGACGAGTTCAATAAAATCGTGACCATGAATATAGCTGCGAGGATCGCCATGAAGTTTTTTAAGCCAAGTCTCAAAGGCGTCTAGAAACTCTTTACGACAATTTCGTCGCCCATTTTTATCTAGCAGACGGTCCACGTACTCATCCCTATCTATGGAAACCTCGCTTCCTCTTTTTTTTAAGCATCGACCTTGTGGGAGCCACGATAGCGACAAACCTAATTGTCTATCTGCAAGCCGAAAGGCGTATAAAATTCGAAGGGTTTTCACTAGGCTTTCAACGAAAGCAGTCCAGTCCTCAATGCGAACCTTTGCAAGAGTAACAAGTATTCTTTGAAGATTTGACTCAGAAAAGAAATAAAGTTCAAGAGAGCAATGTTCAGTCCAAAGCAATCTGGACAATTTTTCTAATTCACCGAACCAATGATCCAAGTCTCTATCAACCACACAGCGGACCTTCACAGGGTTCGAGAGCGACGCAAATCTTCGAGCAAGAACAATGACGCGCTGCTTGGCCCCATCAGTAAATCCGTTTTCAGCTAAGAGAGCGTGTGGAATGTCCACATTGCTGATTTCGTAAACGACATGTGACTGGTCTTTCGCTCGATAGCATTCAGTAATCACTTCCTTATCAAACAAGCCTTCGACGTAGACGTCGGCCAGCTCGGGTTCCAAATCATATCGGGCCAAAAGCTCCGATACAGTCCAGCGCGGAAGGTCAGTCATTGAACGCTCGTTAGCTTAACTACCCGTTGCCGGTGTTGCGCGAGCAGCTCTAACGAGTGCGATGCAAAAATGAATTGTACCGTTGTTCCTTCCGTGATGTCCAAGAGCGCTTGAATGAGTTGCCGTTGCCATTTGATATTCAGTGATATTTCTGGTTCATCTATCATGAAAACACTTGGGCTGTCTCGCCCCGTAAGCACATAGGAAAAAAGCAACAACAGTTGCTGTTCCCCCGAAGACAGCTGGCCCGCCTCGAGTTTTGAGTCCAGCTTATTCCAAATGCTAAAGCCCTGGCTCAATTGGAAGCGAAGTGTTTTATCACTCAATAGGCCATTCACAATCGTGACGAAACGATCAACCAATCGATAGATTGGATCGAGAGCCTCAACGCGTGCTTCTATGCTTTCGACGTACGGTTCGAGCAGATCGGCGGCAAGACTCACCTTCGCTTTGGCGCGCCCAGAAAGCGCTCGGCGAAACTCCGCCATCGATAATGGTGACTGCAACTCATATCGAGCCAATTCGGAAGTTCTATTTTCAATGACCGTTAGCCTTTTTTGCAATCCGATGATATCGGTTGGTCCTCCACCCACATTTTTACTTGACTGCAAATGGCGGAGAATGTTGGCATATACGCCATGGACGTTCATTGCTCCCTGATTTGAAGCTTGAATGGCACGTCGATAAATCCATTTTTGTGCCGCGGCAAGCGCCTGAGAAAGCGCTATCTCTCGTGATCGAACGACTAGATCGTTTATCCGTTTTGGTTCGTCCATGCGCAAAGCACGACGAAGCTCAACTTCGTCACTCGGGTCAGGCACGGCATCGCTGTCCAGCCTCCGATCTGCGTTCAAAATAAACATCACTGGCGCGTGCTGAGCTAGCGCGGAAAGAAAGGCGTTCTCTCCCTCGGGCACTTGCGTTTCGCCGGGTTGGTTACGCTTATGTTTGCGGTAATGACGGGGTCTACCCGATTTGATTTCAATTAATGTTTCCCAGTAGCTCGCATGAGAAGGGCCTGGCTTGAAACGCCATGTTGCCAAGATTTTGGATCCTCTGGAAATTTGCAGTGCCAAAAAAATTTCCTCGTCCTCGGAGATTTTCGAGGCACTAACGATCACATCAGAAGATAAGAGCACCTCCAGATTTTCGAAATCCGCTTTGTAAAGCGCCCCACGGTGTCCGCTCTTGTTCGCAGGGGACAGCAAATGGAAAACAAGCCTCAAAATTGTACTCTTACCTACACCGTTGTCGCCGTACAGGATGCTCGCGTTAGAAAACTCTCCTTGCTGCGGCAGCACGTAGCTATAGAGCCCGAAAAGACCGCTTATGCGAATGGATTTAATATGCCGCTCGCCCATAAAATCTTCTCAACGGAAGCCATATCTCCCGATATAAGAACATTTTGTCGGCGGAGGACGCAATAGGCGCTTGTCCCTATTTTGCCCGGTTGAGCCGACAATGAGCGGGCGCTCGGCACGTCCGCAATGAAAACGATACCGCGCAGCGCCAGCGCGTCTCTGAAGAAGGTATGGCCGCATCATTTCACTGGTCGCGCGAACCCAAAGGCTCGGTCAGCGATACAACACCGCCTTCGCCGCCGTGACGATTTCCGGCGCGCTCGGCAGCGCAAGTTTTTCGAGGTTTGCGGCGTAGGGCATCGGCGTGTCCTTGCCGGTGACGCGCAGCACCGGCGCGTCGAGATAGTCGAAGGCTTCCTGCTGCACGCGCATCGCGATTTCGGCCGAGACGCCGCATTGCGGCCAGCCTTCTTCGATGGCGACGCAGCGGCCGGTCTTCTTCACCGACGCGATGATCGTCGCCGTATCCATCGGCCGCACAGTGCGCAGATCGATGACCTCGGCGTCGATACCTTCCTTGGAGAGTTCTTCAGCCGCGTGCAGCGCATAGGTCATGCCGATCGAGAAGGAGACGAGCGTCACGTCCTTGCCAGGCCGCGCGATTCGCGCCTTGCCGATCGGCAGCACGAAATCCTCCAGCGCCGGCACTTGCGACGTCTTGCCGTAAAGAATCTCGTTTTCGAGAAACACGACCGGAGTGTCGTTGCGGATCGCAGCCTTCAGCAGGCCCTTGGCGTCGCTGGCGTTCGACGGCGCGATCACGATCAGTCCCGGCACCTGCGAATACCAGGCAGTGTAATCCTGGCTGTGCTGGGCGGCGACGCGCGCGGCGGCGCCGTTCGGTCCGCGAAAGACAATCGGACAGTTGATCTGTCCACCCGACATGTAGAGCGTTTTCGCCGCCGAATTGACGATGTGGTCGATCGCCTGCATCGAGAAATTGAAGGTCATGAATTCAACGATCGGCCGCAGCCCCGCAAAGGCCGCGCCGACGCCGACGCCGGCAAAGCCATATTCGGTGATCGGCGTGTCGACGACGCGCTTGGCGCCGAACTCCTGCAGCAGACCCTGCGTGACCTTATAGGCGCCCTGATATTCGGCGACCTCTTCGCCAATCACGAAGACAGTCGGGTCGCGCCGCATCTCCTCGGCCATCGCGTCGCGCAAGGCTTCGCGCATGGTCATGGCGATCATCGCTGTGCCTGCGGGGATTTCCGGCGCCACGTTTGGCGACGGCTGCTCGGCGACGCTCGTCGCCTTTGGCGCCGGCGCCGCAGCCTGCGCCGCGGCTTTGGTCTGCGCTTTGTTGGCGTCGCCGGGCTGGTCCTGAGGCGCGGTCTGGCCGGGCGCCGGCGGCGCGGCTTCGGCCTGTTTCTCGGCCTTGTCTTCTTCGCCGACGCGCGCCATCGGCGCATGATCGGCCGTGTCGGCGACCGACTCGCCCTCTTCGGCGATCACCGCGATCGGCGTGTTGACCGCGACATTCTCGGCGCCCTCGGGAACCAGGATGCGCGCGAGCACGCCCTCGTCGACGGCCTCGACCTCCATCGTCGCCTTGTCGGTCTCGATTTCGGCGATGACGTCGCCGGCTTTCACCTCATCGCCTTCCGACTTGAGCCATTTGGCGAGTTTGCCCTGCTCCATCGTCGGCGACAGCGCGGGCATGAGGACGTTGACGGTCATTCAATCAGCCTCTCACGCCAAAATGTCGGTCCACAATTCGCTCGGGTCCGGCTCCTTGTCCGCCATGGCGAAATCGGCGGCCTCGGAGACGATTTTGCGCGCATTGGCGTCGATCTTCTTGAGTTCGTCCTCGCTTACGCCGTCGGCGATCAACCGGGCGCGGACCTGTTCGATCGGATCATGCTCCTCGCGCATTTTCTGCACTTCTTCCTTTGAGCGATATTTGGCGGGATCCGACATCGAGTGGCCGCGGTAGCGATAGGTCTGCGCCTCTATGAGATAGGGGCCATTGCCCTTGCGACACCAATCGATCGCCTCGTCCGCCGCCGCCTTGACGATGCGCACGTCCATGCCGTCGATCTGCTTGCCGGGAATGGCAAAGCCGCGCCGCGCTTCGAGAAGTCGATCTGCGCCGAGGCGCGGGAGATTTCCGTGCCCATCGCATAGCGGTTGTTTTCGACGATGAAGACGACCGGCAGTTTCCACAACGCCGCCATATTGAAGGCCTCGTAGACCTGGCCCTGGTTGGAGGCGCCTTCTCCGAAAAAGGTCAGCGAGACCCGCTCATCGCCGCGATAGGCGTTGGCGAAGGCGACGCCCGCGCCGATCGGCGCCGGCGCGCCGACGATCCCGTGGCCGCCGTAAAATTGGCGGCGCGCGAAAACATGTGCATCGAGCCGCCCTTGCCCTTGGAATAGCCGCCGCGCCGACCGGCGAGTTCCGCCATGACGCGCTTGGGCTCCATGCCCGAGGCCAGCATATGGCCGTGGTCGCGGTAGCCGTGGTGAACTGGTCGCCGTCGCGCGCCGCCATCTTGACGCCGACGACGACCGCCTCCTGGCCGATATAGAGATGGCAGAATCCGCCGATGACGCCCATGCCATAGAGCTGTCCGGCCTTTTCCTCGAAGCGCCGGATAAGCAGCATCTCGCGATAGGCGGTCAGCTCCTGCTCGCGGGTGAAGGGCGGGACCGTTGGCGCCCCTTTTGTGGCGCCGCCGCTTTCCTCAACCATTTCACCGCTCCCATCGCCAAGCTTTGCCGTGCAGGATAATCGAAGACGCCGTGAAAAACGAGCGTCGCGCCCTGCAGTTCAATTTGGGTAGGGCGTCAGCGCGTGTCGAGCTGAGACTGCAGCTCCTCGGCGAAGGCGGTGATTCTCTTCGCGTTCGCGCCGAAGTCGTGACGTCCGTAGCGCGACGCCGACCGCAGATCGATGCGGGTCTGGCCCGGGAGCGGTTTGAAGCGGACGGTGATGTCGTCGTCAAACCCCATGACCAGGGTCTTGTCGATGAAGTCGATAGGGCCGTCGCCGCTGCGACCGCCGGGCGGCCGTTTGTCGACGAGCTTCCAGCCGCGGGCGTTGGCGGTTTTCAGCACCAGCGCGAAAGCTTCGTCAGTGTCGAGGTCGACAACGATCGGCTCGACGTCGGGATAGGCCGAACGCTGGGCCTCGCGCACGCGGGCCGGCAGGCCGGGCGGCTGAAAACCGTTGCGCGCCTCGACGGCGGACTTCGAGAAAGAGAAATGAGGCGGATTGGCGACGTCCGTCGAAATGTCGGAAAGCACCGGCAGGCGCACCGCCTCGACGGCGAGATAAGCGGGATAGCCCAGAGTGAGCGCGGCGAGGAAAAACGCCGCCGTGGCTGCGCCCGCGCCGCGCCGGCCTTCCCGCCAGATCACCCGGCAGGCGGCGCAAAAGAGCAGCAGCGCGATCAACGCCAAGGCCATGGCCCCGCCAAGCGACGCTAGAGCTGAGGGCGGGTCAATGGCGCCAAGTCGCCCCAAAAGGATCGCCAAAATCGCCACAGTCGCCGCGAAAATCGCGAAGCGTCGGCTCCATAGCGCGACTTTGGACCAGGGTTCGGACAGAAGGTGACGTCGCATCGGATCAAAGGCTCACATGACCGCGTCCGCGGCTTCGCAGCATTTTTCGCAATTTTTCAGCGAATGCAACGGCTCTCGAAAATTTCAAAAAAATTCGCGCGGGCGGCGTCCGCGCCTCGATTCCTTAGCGGATCGTTAACTCGATGAGGCCAATCCTAGGAAAGACGTCCACCGAGTCACCTTCTAGCGTCGAGCGCCCCATGTTGGACAAATATTCCATCGAGTTCAACGAGCCCCAGACCGGCGGCCACCCCCACGACCTTCTCGCGCGTCTTTACCGCGAGATCGGAATTTCCGCGGTCGCCGCGGCGCTGGAGGTGGAGCAGCTGGCTCAGCGGTCAGCGACCACGATCGAGCGTCTTGACGATCGCCGCCTGCCTGCGGCGCTCATGGGCGACGAACTCGCCGCCTGACTTCGTTTGCGAATGGCTTGGTGAACGCCCCTGACGGCTATATATTTGCGTCAGGAGGACAAAGCCATGCGCAAGGCTGTCGCCCCATTCCTGCTTGCCGCAATCGCCTGTGTCGGTCTGACGGCGCCTGCAGACGCCGGTTCACGCGTGCGAGGCTTCCGCGCTCCGGTATATCGCACGGCTCCGCCGCCGTATTCTGACGACGGCTATTTCTCCAACTATGTGACCGGACCGGCGGGAACCCGGACGCCTATCATGCAAGTGCCGGGCTCGGCGACCGTCATCACCCGGAAAATGATGGACGATATGCAGTCGCGCAGCCTGTGCGACGCGCTGCGGCTTGCGCCCGGCGTCACGACGTCGGGCTGCTGACGCCGGCGGCTAAAGGCGGCGCGATCCCGTCAAAAAGCTCGGGGCGGCGAAGACGCAGCGCCTGAACCAGAACCAGCGTCTTCATGTCGACGAGGTCTTCCGCCGCCATCGTCGAGGCGAGATCGTTCAGGCTCATTTCGACGACGCGCACGTCTTCATCTTCATGCGCGACGCCGCCACCCTCGCCGATGCGATCCTCCGCCCGATATTCTGCGAGATAAAGCGTCATGCGCTCGGTCGACACCCCCGGCATCGTCCATGTCGTGGCGACATGCTCAAGCGCGCCGAGCCGCAGCCCGCCTTCTTCGAGCGCTTCGCGTTTCGCCGTTGCGGCGGAATCGTCCTCGCCCTCGACGAGACCGGCGATCGCCTCGAGCGATCGGGTCGCGCCGACCGCCACCAGCTGCGCGGCGCGCAGCTGCTCGACGAGCAACGCCGTCCTACGCACCGGATCATAAGGCAGCACGGCGGCGGCGCAGCCATGGTCCTCAATATCTCGCAGGACCGTTCTTCCATCCGGCAGGCGAATGGTCGCGATCGACATGGTCGCCCAGCGCTTATGCGTGCGCTCGAGTTTTATGACGGCGGGTTTCATATGGCGCGGGGTCCAAAACACAGGGGCAAGAGCGCGGCTCGCGCCCCTTTTAGTTTCCCTGCGCCTCAGCGTCGATCACTCGATGATGCTGGCGACCACGCCGGCGCCGACGGTCCGGCCGCCTTCGCGGATGGCGAAGCGCAGCTTCTCCTCCATGGCGATCGGCACGATGAGATCGACTTCCATCGTCACATTGTCGCCCGGCATCACCATCTCGACCCCGTCGGGAAGCTTGACGATCCCGGTCACGTCGGTCGTGCGGAAGTAGAATTGCGGCCGGTAGTTGGTGAAGAACGGCGTGTGGCGGCCGCCCTCTTCCTTGGTGAGGATGTAGGCCTCGGCCTTGAACTTGGTATGCGGCTTCACCGAACCCGGCTTGCACAGAACCTGGCCGCGCTCCACGTCCTCGCGCTTGGTGCCGCGCAGCAGGCAGCCGACGTTGTCGCCCGCCTCGCCCTGATCAAGCAGCTTGCGGAACATCTCGACGCCGGTCACCGTCGTCTTCGTCGTCGGACGGATGCCGACGATCTCGACTTCCTCGCCAACCTTCACCACGCCGCGCTCGATGCGGCCCGTCACCACCGTGCCGCGGCCCGAAATCGAGAACACGTCCTCGACCGGCATCAGGAACGGCTGATCTTGGGGCGCTCCGGCTGCGGAATATAGCGGTCGACCTCGGCCATCAGCTTCAGGATCGCGTCATGGCCGAGCTCGGGATTCTTGCCCTCGAGGGCGCACAGCGCCGACCCCTTGACGATCGGAATGTCGTCGCCGGGGAACTCATACTTCGACAGCAGCTCGCGCACTTCGAGCTCGACGAGCTCGAGAAGCTCGGGATCGTCGACCATGTCGACCTTGTTGAGGAACACCACCAGCGCCGGCACGCCGACCTGGCGGGCGAGCAGGATGTGCTCGCGGGTCTGCGGCATCGGGCCGTCGGCGGCCGACACCACCAGGATCGCGCCGTCCATCTGCGCCGCGCCGGTGATCATGTTCTTCACATAGTCGGCGTGGCCGGGGCAGTCGACATGCGCATAGTGGCGGTCCTTGGTCTCATATTCGACATGCGCCGTCGAAATCGTGATGCCGCGCGCCTTCTCCTCAGGCGCCTTGTCGATCTGGTCATAGGCCGTAAAGGTCGCGCCGCCGGTCTCCGCCAACACTTTCGTGATCGCCGCCGTCAAAGACGTCTTGCCATGGTCGACATGTCCAATCGTCCCAATGTTGCAGTGCGGCTTCGTGCGTGAAAACTTTTCCTTGGCCATGATTCTTGTTCCGCATGATCGCGAGCCCTCGCCCGGCGCGGGGCGAGGCTTTAAGGCTATTGGCGGAATTCTTCAAGTGGCGGGGGTGGTCACGCCAGGGACAGGAGCTTCGGCCCCCGCAAGAATATTCGCCCCGATTAATTGCAGCCGGAATGACAGGTCACTTCCGTGATCACCGGCTTTGTTTCGCCCACCGTGAGAACGTCGATCACGACGTCCTTGCGCTTCCAGCGGAAAATGCAATTGGCCAATCCGGTTCCCGCGCAATTGACCGTTTCGGGCCGTCCCTTGCAGCGTGGATCGTCCTTCTGACAAACGAATCCCGCTTCGGGCTCATGAACAGGCTTCCAGCCCATCTTCAATAGATGCTTGCGCGCCTTGGCGTAGGGCTCGTCCTTGGGAAAACTCGGGACTTGGGCGAAGGCGCTCGAACACTGCGATATCGCGACGAGAAAGGCGGTAGCGGCGAAAAGCGCTTTCATCAAAGTCGCTCCTGTTAAGAAAATAATCGCAAATTGATAAAGCGTCGCTCGCGCATTCGGCAAGAGGCGACAGCGCCACCATCGCTGAAGCGCCGTACGTTGAAAACCCCGCCCAATGCGCCAATTGGCTCCAATGCGGGGCGCCAAATGCGGCTTCATCAATTGGCGTATGATTTCTTCGATGATCCGGTCGACTGGGCGTTCGCTGCGCTCTTCGCCATGCTTGCGCTCGGCGCATGGGGCCTGCGGCTGTGGAGGCCGTCGCTTGGCGGTCCGCTCACAAATCTCTCGCTGAACTTCGCCGCCCTCCTCGTCATTTTGCTTGGCGCGCAATATCTGTTGCGCGCCGCCTTTCCCAATTACCCCTTCAGCGCCGGACCCGCGTGGCGGCGC
The DNA here is from genome assembly GCA_046349135.1 of Methylocystis sp. Lineage (GTDB taxonomy): Bacteria > Pseudomonadota > Alphaproteobacteria > Rhizobiales > Beijerinckiaceae > Methylocystis. The sequence goes on from JAXMCY010000021.1 coordinate 42,074, forward strand.
CTTCTCGCCTATCCGATGCGTCAGTTCCTCTACGCTGCGGCTGGCCTTCTTATCGTCAGCAGCGGATTCGAGGCGATTTTCGACGGCGCCCCACTGGAGGTCGTGGGGATTTCGGGCGGATCGCCGGCTCTGGCGGATCAGACCTTGGCTGGCGTCGCCCGCGCGGCGAACCAGATCGCCGCCGTCATGCTCCCGGCGGCGTTGATCGCCTATCTCGGCCTCGTCGTTCGGGTCGGTCCGGCGCGGCGGACGACTTCCACCGCGCTGGTCTCAACCGCGCCGCCGAGCGACGCTCGCGCTCTGTCGCCGCAATCGGCCCTGATCGGGCAGGATCTGGCGCGCCGTATCCGCCTCGCTGGTTGGATTGGGTTCTGGCTCGATTTCGTTCTGGCGTTCCTGACCGCGCCGCTCCTCGCCTTTGGGTCCGTCGGCCAGTCGATCAGTTCGACAATTTGGGTGAGCGATCCGCTCCACTGGGGATATTTCGGGCTCGGCCTGTTGTTCGCGTCGCTCTTCCTCGACTTTTTTTCGACCATCGCGTCCGAGCGGCTGATCAGCGATCCCGTGAGGGTGCTTACCGCCGATCAGCCCACTGCATTATGGTTTCTCGGAGTGGGTTCGCTCATTAACGTATTCGGCGCCGTCGTATCGTTCATCGGCGTCGGCTTGAGCATCGCCCTGCTTGTCGCCAAGACCGTTTCGCAGCCTCCGGGTATTGCAATCACCGATCCGGACAGAATCGTGCGCGCCCTCGACGTCTTCATCTTAATGGCGAACTTTAACTTGTTACTTGCTCATTTCATTGGGGCTGGAGCCGCCGTCTGGCTCAGCATGGAGGCGCTGAACGCGCGACACCGGCTCGTGATCGCTCTCGGCTGAGGACGGCTTCACAGAAACGCCGCGGCCTGTTGAGATCGGGCGGCGCGACGCACAGGGTTATCCTTCGTAAACGATTTCACCCCCGACGACGGTCGCTTTGACCAGGCCCTGCAGCAGCGCGCCGTCGAACGGCGTGTTCTTGCAGCGCGAGTGCAAGGCCGCAGGATCGACCACGAAAGGCGCGTCGGGGTCGAAGCGCACAATATCGGCTGGCGCGCCCTTTTGCAGCCTGCCTTGCGGCAAGCCTAAAATTGCCGCCGGTCGGGAGATCATCGCGTCGAGCAGGCGCGTCAGCGTCACGTCGCCGGAGTGCACGAGTCGAAGTCCGGCCGCGAGCATCGTCTCGACGCCGATCGCGCCATATTCGGCTTCAGCGAATGGCACGCGTTTCGTTTCCACGTCCTGAGGATCGTGGTCGGAGACGATCACGTCGATGAGGCCTTCACTAAGCCCGGCGACGAGCGCCTTCCGCTCGTCCTCATGACGCAGCGGCGGCCGCAGTTTGAGAAAGGTGCGATAGTCGCCGATGTCGTTCTCGTTGAGCGTCAGATGGTTGATTGAGGCGCCGCAGGTCACGGCCAGGCCCGCGTCCTTGGCTCTTCGCAAGGCGTCCAGCGACAATGTCGTCGTTACGATCGCCGCGTGGTAACGGGCGCCCGTCAAGGCCACGAGCCTCAGGTCGCGGTCGAGCATGATCGCCTCCGCCTCGCGCGGCGCGCCGGAGAGGCCGAGGCGATGCGCGAAATCACCCTCGTTCATGACGCCGGCGCCGAGATCCGGATCTTCGGCGAAATGGACGACCAGCGCGTCGAAATCGCGCGCGTAGGTGAGCGCCCGGCGCATGACGAGCGCATTTCTGACCGAGCGCGCGCCGTCGCAGAACGCCACGGCGCCCGCCTGCTGAAGCAGGCCGAATTCGGCGATTTCCTTGCCCTCGCGTCCCTTGGTGAGCGCCGCCATTGGCGCGACGCGCACGCGGCCGGTGTCGCGCGCGCGCCGTAGGACGAAATCGACGACCGCGGGATCATCGACCGGCGGCAACGTCGCCGCGGTCGAGACAAGGGTTGTCACCCCGCCCGCCGCGGCGGCATGAGTCGCGCTCGCGATGGTTTCGCGATGCTCGGCCCCCGGCTCGCCGACGAAGGCTTGCATGTCGATCAGGCCGGGCGTGACAATGTCGCCCGCGCAGTTGACGACGCGCGCGCCTTCCGGAGCATCGTCCGGTCTCACGGCGTCGCCAAGCTCCGCGATGACGCCGTTTTGCGTCAGGAGACCGCCCCGCGATTCCCATCCAGAGGCGGGGTCGATCAGCCGGGCGTTGTAAAAGAGCAGCGGCGCTCGAGGTTGGGGAGGCGACATGGCGTTTGCTTAGGCTATTTGTCGAGGGTTGCAAATGCCGGCCGCCGCTCAAGGCTTGACCTCGTCTCCCAAGCGCCTAGCTACCGCGAGATGGGAGCGCGTGGCGCGGGCCGCGCGCCCCTGGGGCTTTGTATGCGTTCCCTCGGAACTCCTGAGTCGCCTTTGGCGCCGAGCGCGGCGGAAGGCGAACGACGCCCTGATCTCGGCGCGATGATAGAGGCCGCTTTCGCCGGAATCGTCGCGCTCGATGAGCGCGGGACGGTGCGCTCGATGAACACGGAAGCGGCGGCGTTGTTCGGTTATGCGCCGGATGAGGTCATCGGCCGCGACTTCGGAATGCTGACGCCCGAATGCGATCGTAGCTTTCGTGATTGTCTCGTCCGCGGAGCGCCCAGCGTTCAGCGACGCATCGACGGCTTGCGCAAGAACGGGTCCATCTTTCCGATGGAGCTTGGGGTTAGTGAAGTCGTCTGCGACGGCGAGCGGCTTTTCATCGGGTTGATCCGCGATCTGAGCCGGCGAGTCCGCTTTGAACGGGGGATTCACGAGCTTCAGGCGAATCGGCTTGACCTCATGGAAAATATGACGGCCGGGCTGGCGCATGAACTCAAGCAGCCGCTGGCGGCGGTCAGCGCATATCTCAACTTTGCCCGCCGCCATCTCAAGGAGCAAAACCTTTCCGTCGAAAAAATCGCCGAGATGCTGGACAACGCCGAAGCGCAGATCTTCCGCGCTTCGGAAATCATGGACAATCTTCGACAGTTTATCGCCCGCGGAGAGACGGTGAAATCCCGGCATAATTTGAATGCCGTGATTCAGACAGCCTGTGAGTTCACTGACGCGCTCGCCAAACAGCATAACGTCAAAACGACGATCGACCTCGCCGCCTCGCCGGACATGGTCGTGATCAACAAGGTTCAGATCCAGCAGGTGGTCGTCAATCTGAAGCGGAATGCCGTCGAAGCGATGCAGAACTGCGAGCGTCGGGAAATGAGGGTCGCGACCCGGCTGGTCGAAGGCAATTTCATTCGGGCCGACGTCGCGGACACCGGTCCGGGCCTTTCCGACGAGGTTAAAGCCAGACTCTTCGAGCAGTTCACGACGACCAAGCCGCATGGCCTTGGCGTCGGGCTCTCGATATCGCGCTCGATCATCGAAGCGCATAAGGGGAAGATCTGGGCGGAGCCCAACCCGGGAGGCGGCGCTGTCTTCAGCTTCGTTCTGCCGATCGCGGATTCGTGAGGCGGTAGGCCGGCGAACTCATGGAGACCGATGTCGTCGCCAGGCGCAACCGCTCGGTTGGCGTCAATTATGCGCCGCGTAGAGCCCTTCTGGCGTAAGCAATCGGCAAAGCGATTGTGGCTATAGGCAGGGAAGAACTGCTATTGTTTCTCTCCGCGCCAGCGTCTCGAGCGTCATTCGAATCTTTGGGAGCGAGGGCTTCGTGTTGACCTTTGAGAACGTCGGCTTGCGGTATGGCGTCGGCGCCGAAACCCTCCGCGACATTAACTTCCATGTCGCCCCCCGCTCTTTCCAGTTCCTGACCGGCCCCTCGGGGGCCGGCAAGACCAGCCTGATGCGCCTCATCATCATGTCGCTGCGGCCGACGCGCGGCCTTATCAACATTTTCGGCAAGGACACGGCGGCGCTCAGCAACGAGGACGTCGCCGAAACGCGCCGGGGGATCGGCGTCGTCTTCCAGGATTTCCGCCTGCTCGACCATCTGACGGTTTACGAGAACGTCGCTCTGCCCTTGCGCGTGCTCGGCCGCGAAGAATGGAGCTATCGCGGCGAGGTGATCGAACTCCTGCGCTGGGTCGGCCTTGGGGAACGCGCACATGCGGTCCCGACGATCCTTTCGGGCGGGGAAAAGCAGCGCGCCGCGATCGCCCGCGCGCTGATCTCGCAACCCAAGCTGCTGCTTGCCGACGAACCCACGGGCAATGTCGATCCGACGCTGGCGCGGCGGATTTTGCGCCTGTTTATCGAGCTGCACAAATCCGGAACGGCCGTCATCATCGCGACCCATGACTTGACCTTGATGGATCAGTATGAGGAAGCGCGGCGTCTGGTGCTCGCCGACGGCCGGCTTCACATTTTCGAATAGGCGGACGATGAGCGTGATGCGATTTTGGTCCCCGACCCGCCAGGTTGCGTCTGACGTCGACGAAGGCGCCGAAGAATTTCCGGCGAAAAGCGCGCTGGTGCCCGCGGATTCAGTCGCCGGCCGCTCGGTCGTGATCGTCATCGCGATCATGACGTTTCTCGCCGCACTCGCCGCCAACGTCGCCATTCTGGTCGCCGACGCCAGCGTCGAATGGCGCAGCGATATCGCGCGCGAGGCGACGGTACAGGTACGACCGGCGGCCGGCCGCAACATTGAGGCTGACGTCCAAAGGGCTGCGGAAGCGATGCGGCAAGCGCCAGGCGTTCTGGACGCGCGAATCTACGCCCAGTCCGAATCGGAGGCGCTGCTGAAGCCTTGGCTCGGCGAGGGCCTGGACCTTTCCGAGCTCCCGACTCCGCGCATGATCGTCTTGAAGCTCGACGCCGAAAATCGCGTGGATATCGATAGGTTGCGCGTGGAGCTCGAGCGCGTCGTCCCCAACGCCGTGCTCGACGATCACCATGTATTTATCGAGCGCCTCGGCGATATGGCCCGTGCGGCCGTCGCCGCCGCCGCCCTTATTTTTGTTTTGATTCTGGCGGCCATGGCCGTCGCCGTGACGTCGGCGACCCGCGCGGCGGTCGCGACCAATCGCGAGATCGTCGAGGTGCTGCATATGGTGGGCGCCGCCGACGCCTTTATCGCCGGGGAATTTCAGCGCCGTTTCATGGCGCTTGGCTTTCGCGGCGCGCTGATCGGCGGAGGCGGAGCGGTAGCCTTTTTCGTCTTGGCGCATTTTCTCGCCCGACGATGGCGCACGACCGGCGGCGGCGAACAGATGGAAGCGATGTTCGGCGATTTCTCGCTGGGTCCCAGCGGCTTCTTTGCGATCCTGTTGCTTTCAGGCGGGGTCGCGGCGCTGACCGGATATCTGTCGCGATATATTGTGCTGCGCCACCTGCGGCGTCTCGGCTAAGCCGGCGCCAATAACATCGACGCAAAAATCGGCTTA
>JAXMCY010000022.1:0-47024 GCA_046349135.1 Methylocystis sp.
CCGATTCGGGAATCCCCATCAGAATCGGAAAATCACGAACGCGCTCTAGCGACATGAACGCCACGCGATTCGCTTGGCCCTTTCCCTGTTCGCTGCATCAAATTCCCTGTTCCTTCAAAATAATTCCCTGTTACGCGGTTTAGGGAATTTGCAAAAAAATCATTGATTGTTCAGGTATATCAACACATCAAAACGCCGCAACGAGGCCCCTTTTTGCGAAATTCCGTGTTATTTTCCCTGTTAGCAGGGAATTTGGCGCGGAGACGAGTTCGCGGAGGACTGCGTGCGCAGCCATTGATTTTCCTGCGTGTTCTCTGATTAGGCACAGAACATTCAAGAACGGTCGGGCAGTCAGTCGGGCGTTTTTGTTCTCCTTTCGAGCTTTCGAATTGCGCTCTCCGCAAGCGCGGGATCGCGCTGCAAATAGTTGGCGTCGAGGATGGTCCGCACGTCTCGAAGCGAATGGCCCGTCAGCGTCGCAATTTCCGCCTCGGTCGCTCCGGCGATCGCGAGCCGCGTAACCGCGGTCCCGCGCAGATCATGAAAGGTCAGGCCATCAATTCGAGCCCGCTTGCACGCCTTTCCCCACGACGCTCGGAAGCCATCGGGCGTCCAAGGTTTGCCGTCGAGATTGACCAGAATCAGCGGGCTTTGACGCTTTGTGGCGTCGAGCGCTGCCCTGAGAGGCTCGCCGACAGGAACCGTCACGCGAACGCCCGTCTTGCTTTGCGTGAGCCGAATCGTCCGGCCATCGTAAGCGGGCCATGGAAGGCGCAAGAGGTCGCCTTGTCGCTGCCCGGTCCATAGTGCGAGCTTGAGCGCAAGGCGCAGGGGAGGGGAAGCGGTTTCGATAAAGGCCGCTTCGTCGGCGTCTGTCCAAACCTTGTCGGCGCGATTGCCGCGATAGAGCCGCCCGCTTTTTTCGCACGGATTGGCCGGGACAAGGCCGCGGTCCAGCGCCCATGAAAGGATGCGCGCGAGCACGACAAAAGCGTAGTCGGCTTGGCGAGGCGATTTGAGCGCGAGGCGATCGCGCCACGCTAGAAATTCCCCCCGCGTGCGGCGGTCGGAAAGAGCGGCGATCGGGAAGTCGTCAAACTCGCGCTCAATCTTCTCGATTTGCTTCGCGTAGTCGGCGCGCGTTCTCGGCGCCAGATTACGGAACTCTCCGCTCTCCTGGTAAGAACGAAGCATGAAGCGCAGCGCGCCGCGATTAGGAAAGCGGGAGCGATTTATGGCGTCATTGTAGGACGCGACGAATTCGGGCGTTCCGGGTTCGCCTTTAAGGCGTGGGCCGCCTTTCCAGGCATACCAGTAGGTGACGACGCTGCCGTCCGCGAGCGTCTTCCGCTTGGAGTTAAGGCCTTTCAGTCGGACGCGCATCGCGGCCCTCCTTCCAGGCGTCAAAAGGCGATGCCGGCTGTTCGACGCGATCGCCATCGATCATGACAACGCACAGCTTCCCGTTCGGCTCGATTTCAACGCGAGCGACTTTCATGCCTGCGGAATTTGCGGCCCGCAGCGCACGCGCAACATCGCCTTGTTTGAAGGGAACGGCGCGCTTCATCACTCAGCGCCCTCCGTCTCGTTGGCTTGCTCGCCTTCGAAAACTTCGAAGTTCGGCAGGGGCTCGCCGTCGACGATGGCTCGAAGCTTTGCGAGCGTCTCGTCAATCAGTCTGTCGACTTCGAGAACATGGAAAGCGACTGGCAGCTTAGGAGCGTTTTCGCGCTCAGATGTCATCTGGATGAGAGCCCAGTCGTCTTTTCCCTTGAGAGGATAGGAGATTATCCCGTAGTCAGTTCCGATCGCCGCTCCGAGAAGTTTGCTGCTTGCGCGACGTTCGACAAGATCGGCGAGGGTCCCAGCAAAACGCATCGGAAATCCGACAGCGTTCACGGCATAGATCGTTCCAACTCGCGCCTTCCTGATTTCCAACGCCAATAACTACGAAAGCCGGCCCGATGCCAGCGCACCAATGTCTCGGGCTGGATGATCGTGAGGACCTCGAGGATCGACGGGAACCATCGGTAAAGTTGGACGAAGAAGAGGCGGTCGCCGTTCGAAATCTCTGCTCGGCCTTTCACCTTTCGTTGCAGCACGACCAGCTGCTGCCGGAGCGCGGCATTCTCAGCCTCAAGCCTGCTTTTCGACTTAAACGGCGACGTCAGAATGGCCAGCAGAAAGCGGATCAGCGCGATCATTGCGCCAGCTTAGCCAATTCGCGACGCCCCTCAACCCCGGATGAAGTTTTCAATACACACAGCCGCGGCGGCGTTCGGAAGGGTTGACGGAAATGGATCACGACGCGCTCCTGGCTGCTCTCCTCGCGGGCGCCATCACTCTCCTGGCGTTTCTTTTTTGGCCCGAAGTCGCCGATCGGGCGCGAGCACTGCAACGTCAAGCGCTCTGATGTTTCTCCCCAGCCCTCATCCCTCCCACGATCGCCGACCTTCGCGCTGAAGAAGCCGCCATGGCTTGTGCGTTACGGCACGTCCATTCCTGATCCCCTCACCTATGGTGGAAACACAGAACGAGAGGGCAGACCTATGACCAAGATCGACGCGACTTCCATATTCCCATTATTGTTTTGGGTTGCTTTTGTGGGGCTCGGCGTTGTTACGCACTTGACTGCATAGGCGCGCCGTTGACGTCGGCGAGTTCTCGACGCGACGCTGCTTGGCCGCCACGTCCGGCACAAGAAAGCCCGGCCATTGCTGACCGGGCAGATTGTGAGCTGACAAAGGACGGTGACGGCCATGAGGAACCGTCGTCGACCAGAATTTAAAGAGTTGGCGATGAAGATGGCTCCTTTATGGCGACCGTGCCGTCGTGCAAAATGCCTCGAAAGGTGCAAACTGACGGCCCGCAGACCGTCGTTCTAAGGAGGTCGCAAATGGTGAAATTTGGCATCTTGGCGACGCTGGAGGCGAAGATCGGGAAGGAGCACGAGGTTGCGGCGTTCTTGAAATCGGCGCTGCCGCTCGTGGAAGCGGAGCCTGGCACAGTGTCGTGGTTCGCGATCCGAGTATCACCCACCACTTACGGCATTTTCGACGTTTTCAATGACGAAGCTGGCAGAGATGCCCATCTTGTTGGAGAAGTCGCAAAAGCGCTTATGGCGAAGGCGCTCGGAGCTTTTCTCACAGCCGCCGAAAATTGAGAAAGTTGACGTGCTGGCGTCCAAGCTGGGCTGACAATCCAAAACGCGCTTTTATTCCGTCGGCACGCTCAATTTGACCGGCAGCTGTGTGCGGATGGTGTCGACGATTTTCTGCGTGCCGGACTCGGCTTCGTCCGCTCGGCGTATCGATGCGACCAATTCCGCCTCCCGCTCATCAAGTCGAGACTGCAGATACTCAAAATCGTAGCGCATTTGCTCGACAGTGGCGGTTAACTCCTCGATCTGCGCCTCAGCCGAGCGTAGCATCCCCTTCAGCGCGTTCGGCGCGGGCCTCCGCTTGACCCAACTGTTCTTTCAAGTCATCGGCGACAGTGCGCGCCTTCGCCAGCGCTTGAGCGGTTCCCCGCTCAAACTCTTTAATAGCCGCCGCCGTCTCCATCACGAGGCTCAACACGGCCTCCACATCATCGTTCGTGCGTGCCGGAGACGGCGTCGCAATCGACCCATTGCCGCGCAGGATGATTTTGTCTGGCGCTCGGTTAAGATCCAATGAGCTCATTGTCGGCTTCCCAACGCTACGCCCTAACCAGTCCCGGGGCGCGCGCGTCTAAGCTATTCGCCCGCAGCAAAAGAGTCTGTGCGGAATATGAGCAGAAATCACAGGAAAATTGGGTCAGGAGCGCTGACTTTCTTCTTTGGTCAAACTCGTGTGCAAAATAAAAACGCCCCGGGTCCTTCCGGGCTCGGGGCGTTCTGTTGCGCGGAAAAGGAAGGAAACCGCGCTCGGCTGATACAGCACTCAGCGCCCGCGCCGCAATTCGTTCGGCGTCAACCGCTCGCCAAGATCGCGCAGGGCTCGGCTCAGGCGAAAGCACCACCGCGCGAGCCTCATGCGCTGAATGCGGAGCCATAGTTGCGGAATGGTGGCGTTGCTCAGGTCGGTCATCACCAACACTCCTCGGGCTCTCGGCCGTCGTGCTCGTCGCCTTCTTCATCGCGCGGCCCGGTTGTCGCCTCCCGATCGTCGTCATAGCCGCGCAGCGCCATTTCAGGATGGCCGTGGCCATGGCCCGTCCAGCCGAGCGAAGGCTCGGCTTCGTCGCACGAGCCCCAGGCGTCAGGATTCGCTCGCCAAGCGTGCTCCTGGTTCATCGCCGTCGTCGCGCCGAGCGTCGGCTCTTCGTCGCCGGCCGGGCTGGAGGTGATTTAGACTTGGATTCGCGCTTCGGCCTATGAGGCTCCGGCGCAGCTCGAGACATAGGCGCGATGAGCCTCGAAGCAAGCGCCGCCGGGGCAGCCGGTTAGCGCTCCGAAATAGAAAAACGACGAACGTTGACGCCATACTCGTCAAGCAGCCAATGCATTGCCGCGAAAGGCGAATGACTCGAAACGCTCTCTCGTTGGACTGGCAGTTATTCCGCAAGCCAACGTATTTGGCGTGCAGAGCGTTCGCCTCCCCATCGCCAACGCTCGAGCGCACTTGATCGAGGAGTATTTTCACTTCGCCGCCGCCATATTGCTGGACAAGAGCGCAACCGCGCCTTGATCACGAAGGTTATGATGGACGCCAGATTCAGGGACCGCTTTTGAGAAGGCGGCTTCGGGAATTAATCAACAGAGCCCCGGCAAACTGATAGTCGCTCTCGGCAAGGGCGACCCATAAATACGTCGAGCAATTCCGTCTCTCGCCGTACCGCGCCGCTATAGTGATCGGCGTATCACTACTGCTGACCCCGCTGAACGTTCGGATTATGAGGCGCATAAGGGTCTTGTCCGATTGCGCGCGGCGCGGTGGCTTCACGCGGTTTGGCGACCTCTTCCTTATAGCCCGGCTGCCCGACGACCTGGGGCGGCTTCCAATTGTTTGACGAAGCGTGCTCGTCGGCAAAGGCGTAACCGGTCGCTGTCAGGGCCGGCGCCAAAGCGAGAGCCAAAACGACGATAATCTTGTGAGCCATCGTTAGTCTCCCTGATTTGAAGGATGTCCGCCTTCATCGCCCAGAACGCTCGAGGGCGTAGCGGGGCACATAGGCCGGATAGCCGTTGGAGCAAGCGAGGCCGTGCGGGCGGGATCGGCTTGCTCGGCCATGATGTAGCGCCATCTATCCTCGATCCGCGCCGGCTGCCCCTCTTGGCGCGGCTAGGGCGGCGAGATTGCCCCGTACCTGACCTCGTCGCGCGTCCTTGGCGACAGGCCGCTCCAATTCATCGGCCAGTCATCAGGCGTCGTCGATTATCTTCTCATTCCAAAATGAGGAAGGCTTCACAGGAGGATTTCCGATGAATCGCAGAACTTTCGCTCTCGCCCTGGGTCTTGGCGTCGCAGCCTTCATCGCGCCCCGGATCGCACTCGCTGAAGATCATTTGGCCGAGGCGATCAGCCACACCAAGGAAGCGATCGACCACGGCAAACAAGGCCATGCGGATGTGTTGGTGACGCACGCCGAAGCCGCGCTTAAACACGCTGAAGCGGCAGAAAAAGCGAAGAAGAATGAGCACACCAAGGAAGGAATTACCCATCTGAAGGCGTCAATTACGGAAGGTAAGAAGAAGGACGCCAAAGCTGCGACAGGACACGCCGAAGAGGCGTTGACGCATCTGGAAGCGGCGCAGAAATAACCCAAACAGCAAAACCCCGCCGTTTCATCCACGGCGGGGGTTCTGTTGCGACTAGGATGAGGGCGGTCGGCTTGCGTGTTACGTCACGGCTTGCGCCGGAAATCCGGGGTAGCAGCGCATCAGAGAAAAACGCAGCCATAGCGGATAAATTTCCGGCGTTCATTATTTCTCAAACAATACAGAGTGAGATGCGCCGCATGTTGCCGCCTCGCGTCGCTGTTCTTGCGTTTTTCGTCATGCTTTCCGCGTGCAGCGCCGCGTCTGGGCCGGTCACTGTGGCGAATACGTCGGAGCCAATGATGTATCGCTCGCTAGCGGATTCCGGCGCCAGCATCAACGCCACCGCGGCGCGCGACATGATCGCGCTCTATCGACCCAACAATGGACCCCGCGACCCAGCGCTCGACAAGGGATCGCAGAGCGTCGCGGAAAAGCAGACGGGAGACATGGTGCAGCGCGGCGAACCCAGCGCTCGCTTGGCGGGCGCGAGCGCGGGCGCGCAAACGCCGTCAGCTGTGGAGAATGTTTGGAGTTTGCCGCCAGGGGCCGACAGGAACTGGCTCAACTAACCGCAGCCTGTGCACACCCTCCTGGTGGGACCCCGCTCGGTGCTGAAGCAACAACATCATACCGCCTAAGATGACGGCGACGGCGACGGATGCGATCACGGCGTTAGCAGTCGGGGCGCGGAAACTGAAATTTTACGGAAGCGGCAGGACGATCGAGTAATTATTTCTTCAGCATACTCTCCTAAGGTTCAATAAAAGTCGAACGGATGGATTATTGGTTTTGCGTATGCGCTATCTGTTGGTTTTTCCGGCGCTGGCGATTTTGGCGGGCTGTTCCGGCCGCGTTCGCCCAGAAGACCTTGCCTACGCTCGAGAGGATTTATCCCAATCCCTTTCCGCCTACCAAATATGCGCGAAGGAAAAACGCGGTGACCTGAAAAAATGTGATGCGCTCGCTAAGCTTATAGACGCCGACAAAAAAAAGCTAGAACGGTTGACTGCCACTAAATAAGATAAGCGCGCCAGCGCCGTCGACAAACATTGCCCGAGAACGTCCAGCCGAGCCCGAGACGCTTGCCGTCTCCGAATCGCTTGTGGGCGTCCCGCATGATCGCGGCGCGGTCGTAATTCGCGGCCTCAGCCTTCTCCGCAAATCGTCCGCCTTGATGGCGCATCGCTCAGCGCTCTAGATGATGCGCCGAGACATTCGCATCGTGGAGCCGTCGCCACACTGCAATGATGGTGAGCAGCGGCAGACGGTGCAGCCGCGCCTTGACGTTGCTCAGGTCGGTCATTGGCGTGCTCTCACGCTGGCCAGCGTCGCCGAAGCGAACATGGCGTATTCATTGACGTAATTGATGAAGCCGAATTCCAGCCCGCCAATTCGGCCACGCTCCGCCATGTCGCGCACGATGCTGTTTAGGGGAGTGGGCGTTGCCGGCAGTTGGATATCGTCCAATGAAGGCCAGATATTCGCCCCCGAGCGCGCGGCCGGCTTCGTAGTCGCGAGAGTAGCTCCCCGAGGGCTTCACGGCCCAATAATCGATCCCGGAGCCCCTTGGTTTCCGCCGCTTCGTAAAGGACAGCACGTCAGCATGGTGGGAAATCTTGCCGCGCCGACGGTCGCGCATGTCCGCAAGCTCGATAATGTTGCTCATGACTGCGGCTCCCGATGGGGACTGCGCTCGCAGGCCAAGACTTAAGCGCATTTGCAATCGTAACGATCGCCTCGATATGCCAGCCGCAGCTTCCATCTTGCATGTCGTCCGCAATAAAATCCAAAAACGACGCAGCGGCGGCTGGCGTGCTGGGCGCGGTCGCCGCCAGATGGCGATAAGCGGCCTCGATCCTATCCGCCAGGCTTTCGTCCTCACGACGCCCTGCGGTAAGCCCAGCTCGCTCGTCCCATTCCAGTTGAGCGCGCTCCGCCTCCAATTCCCGCCTCTTTGCGTCCTGATATTCTACTTCGATCTTTGCGGGATCAGCGTCGTCGTATCGCAGAAATTCGTCCCTCGCGCGTTCGATTTCGTAGCCTCCGATTGCTAAATAGTTACGCCAGGCGATCAGCGACCATGGGCGCTTGCCATATGTCTTAGCGGCCTCGTGTTCGGCATTTTCCAATGCCTCATGAAGATCACAGGAGAGTTCCTCTAAGCGCTTGATTTCGGCGATCGCCGCAAAGATCGGATCGTCCATCCCGACCACGTCAATGACAGCGGGAAGCCCGGCGACGGGCGCGGCGGCAATGCCGGCGAGCATGGCCCGCCGCGATGGTGTATGTGGTGTTCCAGCCATGATGTGAATTCCTCACTTTTGCGTTGTGGTCAGGCCGGGAGAGCCAGCCGCATGTCTCTCCCGGCCGCCCTATTAGTCGGCCTCTCCTTGAAGTTCAGGCCGCGAACGATCCGGCGATGCGGCCGGAATGCGTGGTGTAGAGACGGCGCAGCGGCATGCGAGGCGCCTGGCGATCAGCGAAGCAGGAACGGACCGGAAGCCCGATGTTGCTTTCCTCGCGCATGCGCGCCGCCTTGGCCTTCTTCCATTCCGAGGACAGCGCCCTGGCGAACCATTCCCGATAGGCGCCGCCGACGCTGTGAACCCGCCAACGGGCGGTGAAATGCGCGGTTTTCATGATGGCGGAGCGATCGAACGAGCTGGACATGTGCTTCTCCTTTGGACAAGCCAAGGGCGTTCGCCGAAACGGAGCGTCGCAGCGTCGTTTGCTCTGGCGAGCGGCATGTGATACTTTTCGTATAAATTATGGGGATGGGCTTGTCAATACTAAAAGTATCAATACGTCAGATAAAGGCAGCTCGCTCGTTGTTGGCCTGGTCGCAAAGCGATCTCGCGCTGGCATCCGGAATTTCCGAGCCGACGATTAAGCGGCTCGAATCTCAGGATGCTGAATTAGGGGGTCGCGCAGATACGGCGGCTAAGATCATCGCCGCCCTCGAAAAGGCCGGCGTCGAATTCATCGGAGAGAACGGCGGCGGACCCGGCGTGCGTTCAAAGAAGTGGGTGAAATAGCTGAGTCTCAGTTTGAATTTTCTAAACTATGCCTCTGCATATTTAGTAAGGGATTCCCAATCGTCCGCTCCTGTGCTATGAATGACGATGTTCGTTAGTAGGTGGTGCGCCCGGCGGGACTCGAACCCGCGGCCCAAAGTTTACTGGACTCTCGCTCTATCCTGCTGAGCTACGGACGCAAAAGGTTCCACCTTTCCGACCGGGGATTGCGTTGGCGCGCAGTCCTCGGTCGTTTTCATTTGACGGTCCGCGACGCCTCCTTCCTCATAAAAATGCGGCTTGCGGATTTATCACGCCCGCCTTCACATACTTACTCCACATCACCGAGGCCGCATGCCTGCTGACGATGCACTTCGTCGCCGCATCCTCGGAACTTTGGAACGAGTTCACGTGGTTCGTTGACATCAGTAATGCGCCAGCGAATTCGTCGGCCTGCCATTCGCTGTCGCAGTAAATCTTGTCAGAGTCGTCGCGCGCGCGTGCGAACGAGATCTCCCGGTGCAGCAGGAAGTGTAGGAACTCGTGGGACGCCGTGAACCTAGCCCTGCCGTCGCCATGGCATGCGGCGACGTAAACGTCTTCACGCAGAATTAGTCGACACTGGCCTATCGGCACGCGACCCTCGTCTCTCCCAATTTCGGACATTCCTCGCACGTCGAAGACGAAGTGCGGGAAGAGTTTATGGAGCTGATGCTCGATGATCTCTATGATGGGGAAATCGAAACGGCGATCGCAGCCGAAAACCGAGCGGACTTTGTTGGCATATTGTCTCAGCCATGCCGCCGACCGCGCGGGAACTAGAAGCCCCCGCCTATTGCGCTTGAACGGCTCCTCTCCGAACCTCGATTCGAGGACTTTCTTCCTCAACTGCTCGATAAGTTCCTCAGGCAGTTCGTCGATGCGACGCGCGAATGCCGCGACGAGCTGCCGATCTTCGTCCTTCAGCTTGTCGAGGCGGATTTCCCGCTTGGTTTTCTCCGCGGCGGCACGCAGCTCCTTGAGTTCGCCAAGGGATAGATCAATGGCGCCGGAAATTTTGACGACGAAGCCATCCGGAATCGGCTTGCGCCCGGTCTCGATGGCCGAAAGGAATGCGGTGCTGATTCCCAGACGCGTGGCGAGGTCGAACAGGCGCAGTCCCTTGTCGATGCGTATCTTCCTGAGTTCTTTCCCGAACGGCGAGAGTTCAGACATGACGGCTACTCGCATTTTTTACAAGCAGCATTATACCGATTCGGAATGGAAATTCAACCTAATAGGAAGAATTGATATTCTCGATGGCCACGGAACCGTCGCCGCGCGCTCTTCACCAAGCGCCGCAAGGACGCCTATGAGGCGCTGCACCCGGAGACAAAGCACGTGGCAATCGGGGGCGGGCATGATCAGAGTCGCCAACTTGGCGACTCTGCCAAGGCCGACCGCTTCACCGCCGACCCAGCCGCGAGGACGAGACAGTCCAAGCGCGCCATCTGGCGGACGCCAAGCGCACCATCCGTGATTGTGACCTGCTCCCGAAGTTTCATCCAGCGGCGAGTTGAGTCCTTGGGGTTGATACGCCCGAGGGCGCGGATGTAGCAACAGGCGATCGGCGGAGCTGGTCGGGGTTGCGCAGCCGATCGCCTGTTGCGGCGAGATTGGCCGCATATTCTGCCGGCGTCGCATAGCCGAGGGAGGAATGCGGTCGCCAGTGGTTGTAGTCGGTCGTCCACGAGCCGATTGTCTCTCTCGCATGGTCGAGGCCGAAGAACAGCGTCTCGTTGAGCAGCTCATCACGCATGCGGCCGTTGAAGCTCTCGCAGAAGCCGTTCTGCATCGGCTTCCCCGGCGCGATGTAACGCCACTCGACCTTGTTCTCGTTCGACCAGGAGAGGACGGCGTTCGAGGTGAACTCCGTTCCGTTGTCGGAAACGATCATGCCGGGCTTGCCACGTCTTTCGATCAGCGCCGACAACTCACGCGCCACTCGCTTGCCGGAGATCGAGGTATCGGGGATCGCCGCCAAGCATTCGCGCGTCACGTCGTCGACGACGTTCAAGATGCGGAACCGGCGGCCGCTGGCGAACTGGTCATGCACGAAGTCGAGAGACCAGCGCGCATTCGGCTTCGCCTCGACGAGAATCGGCGCCCGTGTTCCCACGGCGCGGCGGCGAGCGCGGCGCTTCCTCACCGTCAGACCTTCCTCACGGTAGAGCCGATAGATACGGTTCTTGCCCGAGCGCTCGCCCTGTTGCCGAAGCAACACGAACAGCCGCCGATAGCCGAAGCGTCGGCGGGCGTTGGCGAGAGCGCGCAGCTTGGCGCGAAGCTCGGCGTCCGCCGGCCGCTTCGACGAATAGCGTGCCGTCTTGCGGTCGATGGCGACGATCTGGCAGGCCCGACGTTCCGACAGGCCCATCACGGCCCGAAGGTGCGCGACAGCTTCGCGTTTGACGGCGGGCACGAGGATCGACAGACGCGGTTCCTGTTGCGCCGTTGGTTGACGAGTGGCTGTAGGAGAGGCGCGGCCCTGCGGAGGTGAATCGCGAGCATCGGCCCTAATCCAAGATAGCCGCCAAATCGCGAGCCAAAGTCAACCTAACACTGCTCCCGCTTCCGCTATTGCACAGGCCTAGCGTGAACCTTTAATGTTTAGGCCGTCTTAATGACGAGCAAAGGTGCGCTTTTGGCGCTTGCTGCCTATCTTGGAGGAACATCTACCAAAAAATCTCGGCCAGAAACTTCAAAGGACTGGCTTTTTTGACTCTGGTTATTTCATGATGCAATAGCGCATTAAGCCCCGTTGCGGCGACGTCTGGGTTATTTTCCAGATAGACCCTGGTTGAGAATTTTGGTCCCGGATCCCTACCCTCAAAGCCTCCTTCCACCAGATAATGAAGAGCGGCGCTCCACCCAGAATTTTTTATGTCTGGGTTGTTTTGTAGATAAAACTTTTCATCAAAAAATCGCGACGTCTGAATAATCTTTTGGAGAGTACGCTGAAAGGCAATCTGTTTAGTCGAAACAGGCAACGTTGATCGCGCCGAAACAACATCCTCCCAATCCAATCGCCTGATGAAGAAAAACATGCGCAGACTGTTAACCAGAGGATTATCGACGACGAGCATTTTCGCCTTATATTTTCGATCAAACGACAGAGGTCTTCGCCGTGCGCCGTCCCGCAAATAGAATTCTGGAGCGAAATACGCGCGCCTCCGATTGTAATCCTGGCGCCACCAGCCATCGCCATGAGGATCAAAAACAGGAGCGTCGGTCCGCCGAAAAATTGCCGTCGTGCCAATAAATTCAACTAGGGAGAACATGCTGTCTTCGGAGATGAATTCGACGAGGCGGCCAATCGTCGGGATATGGACATCATCGATGACCAGCAACCCTCCCGCGCGGAGGTGCGGATAGAAATAGAAATACTCCATCTCCGGAAAGGGAAAGCCGTGAGGCCCGTCGATCAGCACAAGGTCGTAAGGAGGATGACCCGTAAATCCGGGGAGCGTCAACTGGGTCGGGCCATAAATAATGTCGAGATTTGCGACACATGTCGCTGGGCACTGCAGAAAGTATCTAACGCTTGAACCTGCGCGCTCGGCCCGATCATCCAGACAGAAGACCTTATGCCGCTTCGATTTTCGCGAAAGAAAAATCGTGGATTTACCACAGCCTGTTTCTGCCGACGCCTCAATCGGCCTGTCAAGCAATTGTTCGACGCGCAGCAGCGTTTCAAGAGGGAGAGAACCGCAGCCATGATTGGCGCCGGCGATTCTGGTGTAATTTTCGATTTCCCATCTGAGAGTCAATTCCGCGTTCGATTCCAGGCCAACATCGACTGACTTGAACCGAGTTGGTGTGCGAGAAAGCAGGTTTCTCAAAATAAATCCCGCCATCGGAATCAGAGCCTCCTGGTCGAGCGTAAGACGCCAATTGGGCCGGTCGCAGCCATTTCCACAATAACGGAATTCGGAGGCGACATCTTTCCCGAGGGCATTGCCACACCGGCCGCTTGCCGGCCGGCGATCCGCTTCGCAAGCCGCTCCGCCGAGGCGTCGGCGAGTGCGCTTATATCTGCTGATGTCACGTCCTGCCCGACCGTCCCGCCGACTCTATTTCCCACGCTCGATGCGCGAGAATTTTGCAAATACACCGTACGTGAAATTCAGGATCATCAGACTGACCTCCAAACGTATTTGCCGCACCATTTCTTGACGAAACATTTCAAGCATAATGGGGCGTGACGACTCTGGCGCGGGCGAAGACGGACAAATCACGGTCGCGCGATGCTACCATGAAGCCGCAATGTCGGCGAAAATAATAGTTTCACGCGGTTGCTATTTTTCGCGCGCGGCCCGCTCCGGCCGCCTCTATCTCGGCTATGCGCTTCGCAAGCCGAGCGGCGAGCAAGGCGGCTAGCGGCGCAAGATCCTTGCCGCGAAGCGCGTCCGACTTCGAAAAGTCTTCCATCGCTTCATTTTGCAACCAGGCAACGACGGCGGCGCGTTCGTCGGCTTCCTTTCCCGCGGCGGCCAGGGCGACTGTATTGACCAATCTTTCGAATGTGGCTTCGATGTCCGCGACGCCCACCAAATCGATGAGCGGATTTCGCAGCGGTTCGTCCACAGCGCGCATCAGCGGTGCGAGCGATTTCGCGCATTCGCGAGAATGCCAGGCATGGCCCGATTATTCTGCCCGATGCGCTGATCTATCATGAGCGCGACGCCCTGCGGCGTCATGCGCGGCGTGACTTCGACGCCGGCCGCGTAATTGTGAACGACGACATTGCTTCCGCCGCCAGGAAGCGGCGTGACGTTTGCTGGCCCGTGAATAAGCTCCGGCCCCGCCTCGCCGGCAATGCCCCACTTGCCCGCCCCGAGCGTCCCGCCATCGGCCATGAAGGGCAGCTTGAAGGACGCGCCGCTGAACAAGGGCGAGCTGAAATACTTTTGACCGCCGCCGCCCATCAGGCCAAGAGCGCTACCGCCAGCGCCGATTAGCTGTCCAAGCAGCCCGCCGTGCTCACCGCCCGTCAGTGCGCTCTTGAGCCCAGCGGACGCCAACTGCCTTGCAAGGTCGGCGAGCACGTCCTTGGCCTTGAACGCCGATCGGAACATCGGCTTCTCGGCGACCGTCTCGGCGCGGGCATTGAACGTCGCCGGAAGCTCGCTGAGCGGCTTCTTCCACCATGATGGCAAATCCCCCAGCGCATCGGCACAAGCTCATTGACGCCCGCCGCAGGGCGAATGACTTCTATCCGCGTCGTCGGCGCGATGTTGTAGCGCGGCTGTAGGTTGCGCGGCTGGCCGATGAGATCGGCGAGGCGTTGAAGCTCATCCCAAGACAGATGTTGCGTGAAACGTCCGCACATGGCGTTAGCATAGCATTAACTGTCGTGGCCCGTCGCGCTTGCTCCGATCGCGTGGCGCGCCTAGGAATCAGCGTGATGCCTGGTAACGGGCGTCCTTTTCGCAAAACTCCAGCCCGGTCAGCAATGGCCGGGCTTTTTCGTGCTGGACGCGGGCAGAGACGCGGGCAAAAACGCGGATGCTCGCTCCAGCGTCTCTGCCCGCAGAAGCTGTGACTAGCGCGAGAACGAGGCGCTGTTGCCGCCGCTAATGCCGACGTTGCCCTGAGCGGCCTGCTGCGAGGTCTGGCTTTGGTTGCCCGAGCCAAAAAAGTTAAGGGCGGAGGCCTGCGCATTGATGTTGCCATTGGCTCCAACGGTCGGAGACAGCACAGAGACGGTCGGAGAATTGGTGGCGGTAACGGGGCTGCCCGTGTTCTGCACAGCCACGGCGGTGCGTTGCGCAAAAGCGCTCCCCGACATGCAGCTCATGGCGAGAATGGCGGGAACGATCAAAAATTTCCTCATGATGACAGTCCTTCTTAGCTTCCAGGCGTCCGAAATGGAGAATCTCGGACTTCGCGGATGGTAGGGGGTCAAATAAGAAGAGGAACCCTCCATTTAGATGATTTGCGGCCAACCAAAGGTTCGGCTGGCCCTAATACGTTTGATCAGTTTGTTGCTCCAGACGGTTCGCGAGCACGAAGTTAACAACGCCCTGGGGGTTTTCCGGCGAATGTAGCTAGAGATGGTCGCCACAAAGGAGCCGTCTTCATCGCCAACTCTTTAAATCGGGGTGGACGACGGTTTCCTCATGGCCGTCACCGTCCCTTGTCAGATCACCTCCAGCCCGGCCGGCGACGACCGGACCGGGCTTTTTTCGTGTCTCACACGCGCCGGCAACTTCCAGTATGACCCGTGTTTTGTAATCACGCGCTCGAACTCTATCTTTCGATCCTCGGGGCTATGAGCACGCCTAGATGATCGGCGAAACGCATCAATCTGATCGCGGGGCCGATGAAAACGAATTAAGCAGAGAAGTATTAGGCGCTGGCAAATGGCGCAATTGCATTTAGAAGATCAATTAGGTTAGCTCGACGCGTGTTTGCTCAGGAAAGGTCGATACGGTGGCTGATACGGACTGGTGGGGACAGTTTCAGAAAACAGACTTGTCGGATAACACCCCTTGGTCAAAGGCTTATCGAGCGGGCGGCCATCGCGCAATTTGGGATCATTCATTTCCATCTCCCGAATTAGTCGGCTACGTGTTGGGAGCAAAGGTCGGGGCTGGCGTCCGGGTTCTCGATATGGGATGCGGATCAGGTCAGGACGCCATCTTTCTCGCAAGCCGTAGCCGCGAGGTTCATGGGCTCGATTTTTCGGCAGAGGCGCTCAAAGTCGCAGAAGATCGAGCGCGCGAGCGCGGCGCGGTTGTCTCTTGGCATCTTGGCAGCGCGCTGAACACCCCTTTCGATTCCGGCTATTTCGACTTGATCACCGACCGCGGGTGCTTTCATCACATCGGAGGAGCGCGTCGAGCCAGATACGCCGAGGAAATTGCACGCATACTCAAGCCGGGCGGAGTTCTGTTCTTGCGCGGCTGCCGACGCCCCGAGCCGCCTTTCTTCCCTGTCAATTCCGAAACGATCGCGGAGACCTTTGACGAGCGGTTATTCGAGATCGGCGTCGATGAGCCGTTCTACCTCGTTGTTGATGCAGGCGGCCTGCAGGCCACGATGGTGACGATCGTTCGTCGATCAACCGAGGATTCTTGAACGAGATTGCTGCTCCCAGATTTCGTCCGTTGCGCGATAGCAGAATGGCGCGACCAGCCTTGGAATTATCGATGAATGAAGTGGACGGCGTAAAAACGGTTTCGGTCCACAAGTCCATCGGGACATTCATTGCTCCGCAGATATGCCGCTCATTCACGCGCTCCCGTGCCCGCCTGCCTCGATTTCGGCAATGCGCTTCGTCAGCCGCGCGGCGAGCAAGGCGGCGAGCGGCACAAGGTCCTTTCCACGAAGCGCGTCCGACTTCGAAAAATCTTCCATAGCTTCGTTTTGCACCCATGCGAAGATTTCGGGCAATCGCTGATCCAAACTTCAAAACCCAGCGACGGATCGATTCATTGCTGACTTCCAATCCTCTTTCAGCCAGCAAATCCTCGACGTCACGATAGCTCAAGGTGAACCGAAGGTAGAGCCAGACTGCATGTCGGATGACATCGGGAGGGAAGCGGTGACGGACATAGGAGATGGGTTTCATCGGCCACCATAACCCATTCGACCGAATTTCGCCCGTTAACGTGTCAATGCCAGCAGCGCGAAGCTGATGGTCGGCACAACGAACAAATCCATTGCGGCGATATGCGGCGCATGATTGCGCACAAAGGCGCCATCCCTGGCTTGGCGGTCCCCGTCGCCTGACCATGTATTTGACGACCGTCGATTGAGAAATTTCGAATCCGAGCTTCAGCAATTCGCCATGAATGCGCGGCGCGCCCCACGACCGGTTCTCGACGCTCATCTGCCGGATCAGCGTTCGCAACTCCATCTGAATCTGCGGTCGCCCGCCGCGGCGCCGTGACGTCCAGTGCCAATAACGACGAAAGCCGGCCCGATGCCAGCGCACCAATGTCTCGGGTTGGATGATCGTAAGGACCTCGAGGATCGACGGGAACCATTGATAAAGCTGGACGAAGAAGAAGCGATCGCCGTTCGAAATCTCCCCTCGGCCTTTCACCTTTCGTTGTAGCACGGCCAGCTGCTGCCCGAGCGCGGCATTCTCGGCCTCAAGCCGACTTTTCGACTTGAACGGCGACGCCAGAATGGCCAGCAGAAAGCGGGTGAGCGCGATCATTGCGCCAGCTTAGCCAATTCACGACGCCCCTCAACCCCAGATGAAGTTTTCAACACACACAATCATCGTCACCGACGATCATTCGCGCCTATCGTTCGACAACGTGACAAAGCCGGCTGAGCGGCTGACTGAGGCTCTTTGGAATTGACAATGCCGGATGAAGTTTTCAACACAAAGAGGAGCGATAATCCGATCTTTCGCCGGCTACCCAGGCGGCGAATACCGAAATATCCTTCGGGTCGAACGCCACCATGTCGGCGCGATATCCGGGCGCGAGGCGGCCGAGCGACTGTCCCAGACCTAGAAATTCGGCCGGATGGCAAGAGGCGCAGCGCAGGGCCCGCTCGAGAGGAAGTCCGAGAAGCCGCACGCAGTTACGAACCGCGCTCGCCATCTCGATCGACGATCCTGCAAGCGCACCCTCCTGCGTACGGCAACTGCCGTCGCGGACCTTGATCCGCCGGCCAAGGAGGTCGAATTCTGCTTATATCCCGCCGACCGGCGGCATGGCGTCGCTCACGAGCATGGGGCGCCCGGCGCCGCGCATCGCCAATCCGAGCATAGCGGGGGCGACATGCTCGCCGTCGACAATGAGCCCGTAATAGGCGTTGGATGATTCGAGCGCGGCCGCGATAGGTCCGGGTTCGCGAGCGGATAGCTGGCGCATTGCGTTGAACAAATGCGTGAAGCCCGTCAGGCCTTCCGCCATCGCGGCGCGCGTTTCCTCATAAGTCGCCATTGAATGGCCAAGCGAGACCTTCGCTCCCGCAGCGACAAGTTCGGCGATGAAGCCGTCGGGCATTTCCTCGGGCGCGAGCGTCACGAGCAATGCGCCCTCGCGAAAGGAGCCGAGCATTTGGCGATGATAAGATTGTGGGCGGCGGATAAACTCTTGCCGGTGAACGCCCGGCTTGTCCGGAGACAAAAAAGGGCCCTCGAGATGAATCCCGAGAATGCTTGGCTCATGCGCCATGATTGCGCTTACGGCTCCAAGCGCCGCAGCCATCGTCTCATCGTCGTCGGTGATGAGCGTCGGCAAAAGCGCGGTCACGCCATACTTGCGATGAGCCTCGGAAATCTTCGCCAGAGCGGCGGGCGTCGG
This sequence comes from Methylocystis sp., assembly GCA_046349135.1. Classification (GTDB taxonomy): domain Bacteria; phylum Pseudomonadota; class Alphaproteobacteria; order Rhizobiales; family Beijerinckiaceae; genus Methylocystis. The sequence goes on from JAXMCY010000022.1 coordinate 18,069, forward strand.
ATCAGCGTTGAAAAGGACGTCTCCTCCGCCGTTGACCTGAATGTCGATAAAGCCCGGGGCGAGCCATGTGCCTTTAGGGACGGTGTAAATTTCAACCGAAGATGGGACGTCCGATCGCCGCGTCAGCGCCGCAATTTGCCCATCTTCGATCACGACGGCAAAGTCGTCATGCTTGCTTTTGCCGTCAAAGACGATGTCTGCGGCCACCGCATACCGAGACATGCCGCTCATCGCGTGCGCGTGATCTTGCGCAGGTGACGCGGCCGATCGGCATTCTTTCCGCGCATCGCGGCCAAGCGGACAACCATGGCATAGAAGCTCTGGATCAGACAGATCGCGTCGGTTTCAGGATGATCGGGGAGCAATGCGGGAAGCCGGTCTGGCGTTCCCTCCTCCGAGGAGGTGATGAAGACCGCCGCTCCCTTCGCCCTGAGATCCGCGGCGAGCTGTGTCATGCCTGCGACGGCGGCATCGGTCGGCGCAAACATGAGCACGGGATATTGAGGCGCCACCAGAGCGATTGGGCCGTGCAAGAATTCGGCTGAAGAAAAGGATTCCGCATGCAGATTCGAGGTTTCCTTGAGTTTCAAGGCAGCCTCCCGCGCAATGGCGAGCGTCGGACCGCGTCCAATCGTGACGAGGCTTTCCGCGCCTGCCATCCTCTCCAAGACGCAGCTCCAGTCGAAGTCGCCGGCGGCGAGGAGGCGATCCGGCAATGTCCTCAGCGCGCTCGCGAGCGCCTTGTTCTTGGCCCAAACGGAGACCACTCGGGTAAGCGCAGCCACCGATGCGACGAACGTCTTGGTTGCTGGGATGCTAAGTTCGGGCCCCGCCTCCATGGGCAACACGAACTCACAGGCCTGAGCGAGCCCGCTGGCCGAGTCATTTGTGATGCAGGCGGTCACGGCGCCACAGGAGCGCACCGCAACGGCCTGTTCAATGATATAGCTGCTTTCGCCTGACTGTGAGATCGCGAGAAAGAGCTGATCAGCGAGGTGCAGGCGTTGATGATAGATTGTCGTGATATTGGGCGCAGCGGCGGCGGTCACAATGCCGAGGTATCGCTCGATCAGATGCTTGCCGAAGGTCGCTGCATGCGCCGAGCTGCCACGCGCGCAGGTTACGACGACATGAGGCGGCTTGCGCCGCAACCGATCTGCCAGAAGAGGGAGAACCTCGGCGAGCGCCTCATCTTGTCGTCGCACAGCCGCCGGAGCCTCTCGCATATCGGAAATCATCTGCGCGTCGAGTGCGGTCATTATTTCGGCTTCCGGTCAAACCCATCAGCACTGAAAATTGACCCGGACAAACGGGAATGCAAGTTTCCGGCGCCGCGTCCGCAACGAGCCGCCGTCACGAAGCCGGCTCATATGAAGCTTTGCTTGAACTCTTCCCGCCATTTGGCCATATGCGGCATGTCAGCTGGAATTGCGCCGATGTGCCCTACGGAGACTGAACGCCAAAGTCCGCGCTATGCCAAGATCGACGTCTGGGACCCGGCCGAGATCCTGGACTCGATGGTCGAGGGGCAATTTTCCGCCGTCGCGGCCGTTCGAGCCGCGCGCCCTGCTATTGAGCGGGCGGGGCTTGCGATTGAGCGCCGGCTGCGTGGGCCGGGGCGGCTCGTATACGTAGGCGCCGGCACGTCTGGTCGTTTGGCTGCTCAGGACGGGGCGGAGCTCATGCCGACTTTCGGCTGGCCACCAGATCGACTTCTGCTCCTCATTGCGGGTGGACAAAACGCGCTGCTATGCGCCGTTGAGGGCGCTGAAGACCAGGACCTGCAAGCGGTCGAACTCGTTCGGCGGCATGAGATTGGGGCTTCTGATGTGACGATCGCGGTGGCCGCAAGCGGCACGACGCCTTTCACGCTCGCTTGTTTGCGCGAGGCGAAGAAAAGAGGCTCATTGACGGTCGGCGTCGCCAATAATCGCGGGACGCCGCTGCTCCAGGAGGCCGATCATTCGATTTTTCTCGAAACGGGCGCGGAACCCATCGCCGGCTCGACGCGGATGAAGGCGGGAACCGCCCAGCGAATCACGCTTATTCTGCTCTCGTCTCTCGTCATGATCCTGCTCGGGCGCGTCTACGACGGTCTCATGGTGGACGTGCAGGCCTCGAACAAAAAACTGGTCCGAAGGAGCGAAAAAATTCTGTCGCGGCTCACCGGCCGCAGCGACGAGGCGATCCATAATGCCTTGCAGCAAGCCGGGGGAAGCGTGAAGCTAGCGTTTCTGCTGCTGGAGGGTTACGGGCTTGCCACAGCGGCGGCAGCGCTGAATGAGGCCGGGGGTCATCTGCGTCGCGCTATGAGCTTGGTTGTCGAGCGGCCGAAGGCGGAGGACTTGAGAGAGACCGAGCCATACTTCCGAGAGGATGCAACGCATGAATAGAGCTGAATTGTCTCGTATGCCATGGCACGTAGCCGACGCGTGACGCCAGTGTGTGCTGAAAACGATAGCCGGACGTAATAGTGATGCAGTTCGCCAAGCAGCGCGATTTTATATCGCCAATCCGCTGAACGGCGTGCATGATCGGCGCTCCTTGTTTAACGACCGATGCATTTTCACTTTGTTGTAATAACTGAGCTTAACATCGCAGACTCCGACATAGATGCCGCTCACCAAACACGAATGAGATAGTAGGCGCACTCGCAACGGATTGATCTGATCAACCGTTCGGCGAGGCGTTCTGCCAAGGCGAAGCAGCAGTCGGCTTGTCTCGTATGCCCATGGCGCGTACTATCGTCGGTGACGACTTCGCGGCGTCGTCGCCGAATCTGTTGCTTACGCTGAGAACAGGCTGACTGCGTTTCGGTCCGTCACCAAGAAAACGCCCCGACCGTGGATTTAGGGCGCAGCGAAAAGGAGCGGGCGTATGGTGCGTCTGATCCTCGTCGAGAGGAAGAGCAACCGCATTTGCGCGGATACGTCCGGACCGCATTGGCCATTTTTGACTAGGCGTGCCTCCCGCCATGACAAAGATGTCGAGGGCCTGGCGACTGCGATTGCGCGTCTACTTGACAAGAGCCTCGGCAAATCAGCCAAAAATTAGATTTTCACGCATTTCGCTGCAGAGCAGGAGTCCGACGGCTATCTGGTTTTTGACAGCGCATGCGAGGACATGATGGCGCCGCCTGTCGCGCCTGAGTCGGCGGATCAAAAGGAAGCGCTCTACTCAGTCATGACGGCTTGTTCCTACGTCGGCTACATCCTCCGCCGCGACCATTGACGTTGTCCCTACCGTAAAATCTATCCGGCTGGCGCGCCGCGACGAATCGGTTGATGTTCTTCCCTATGGGGGAGTTGCTCCAACTCATCTGGTCGGCCCTCGCCGGGCTGTTCCGGTCGCGCGCCTCGCGGGAAGCCGAGATCGCTGCGCTGCGCCATCAGCTGCGCTGCCGCCAAAATGGCATCGAGCATCGCCTGACCAAGCCCAATCATCCCTGGACGAATGGTCAAGTTGAACGAATGAACCGAACCCTCAAAGAGGCGACAGTCAAACGTTATCCCTACGACAGCCACAACCAGTTGCGTGAGCATCTCGCAGCCTTCATGGCCGCCTATAACTTTGCGAAACGGCTGAAGACCCTGCGAGGCCTGACGCCTCATAAATATGTCTGCAAAATCTGGAAAGCCGAACCCGCCGTCTTCAATAAGAATCCGATCCAGCTCACTTCGGGACTATACAACTAGGTCATCGAATTGGCACTGCGCAATCGCGGGCCCTTTGCTCCGCGCCGGAATACGATAAGCCCCACACACCGCGGAGCACAATCGCTATGGCGCCAGCGCTCCGCTTACCCACCGCCGAGGTTTCAGCGGCGCCGCATTGCGAAAGGGCATTTTGGCGGTTTTTTTACCGGCCACCAGATTAATGCTCTGCGCGGCTTAGTTTGTCTGGGGACATTTCCAATTTGAATCTTCGGCCGCGCTTCTATGCTGAACTGCTCACGCTTCTCGGCGCGCCCAGAGGCCGATTTCGGTCTCACCCATGACGATGGCTGTGTGTGTCGAAAACCTCGTCCGCATTGATCGAGGATCGGAATTGGCCATTCCGGCTTTATGATTAAGCCTCAAGGTGCCTCTCGCATGGGCCTGCGGCGCGGGCCAAACCAGCAGCCAGAAGGCAGCGGCTTTGTCCCTCTTCTTGCTAGTGCTCGCGATAGGAACAGCCCGGCGAGGACCGACCAGATGAGTTGGAGCAACTCCGCCATGCGGGAGAACATCAACCGATTCGACGCGGCGCGCCAGCCGGATTAATTTTACAGTAGAGACAGCTATCACGAGAGCCTGAACAATCTCGCGCCCGCCGACGTCTACTGCGGACGCGGCGCAAAAATCCTGCGTGAACGAGAAAGGATCAAACGTATCACCCTCCAAAATCGACGCTTGCAACATCAAATGACCGCCGGATAAACTCGATCGTCAGATGAGCCTCGTCCTCCGTTAAATCACGACGCCCGCTGTCTCAAATCATTCGACGACGGACAGACCAGAGTAGCGGTCAGGTCAGGGAAGGACGGCGAAATTGGCGTAAATAATGGCGACAAGCAGGCGGTCATTTCTGCGGGGCGCTGGCGTCTCCGCGCTCTCCTTACCGGCCACGCGCCGCGCTTTGTCGGCGGAAATCGCGCAGCTGGGCTTCGCCAATGGCGAGAGGACTCTTGTGCGCTATCCAGGGAAGCGCGCGCTCATTGAGCAGACCGTTAGGCCTCCCCAGCTCGAAACTCCCTTTTCGGTTTTCAACGAAGGCGTGTTGACGCCAAACGACGCCTTTTTCGTCCGCTATCACCTAGCGGATATCCCCATCAGCATCGACCCAGAAGCGTTTCAACTCGAACTACGGGGCCATGTCGAGACGTCGCTCTCGTTCTCGCTTGTAGAGCTGAAGCGCGACTTCGAGCCGTCGGAAATCGTCGCCGTCAACCAGTGTTCGGGTAATAGCCGCGGCTTCTTCGAGCCGCGCGTCGCTGGCGGACAATTTGGCCATGGCGCGATGGGCAACGCCCGATGGCGGGGCGTCGCGCTCAAAACGCTCCTGGAAAAGGCCGGGCCGAAGCCGGGCGCCCGGTACGTCGCTTTCAACGGACTCGATGGTCCACCTGCGCCGGAAACCCCGGACTTCGTCAAATCTCTGGACGTCGCGCACGCGGGCGACGGCGAGGTGATGGTCGCATACGGCATGAATGGCGAAGATCTTCCATGGCTGAATGGCTTTCCGCTGCGGCTCGTGGTTCCCGGCTGCTATGGAACCTATTGGGTAAAGCATCTCAACGAGATCGAAGTGCTGGACAAGGATTTTGACGGCTTCTGGATGTCGAGCGCGTATCGCATCCCGGATAATGACTGCGCCTGCGTGACGCCCAGAGCGCCGAAAGGCGCGACGCGGCCGATCAAGCGGCTCAATGTGCGCAGCTTCATTACGAGTCCGGCCGAAAACGCGAAAGTCGCAGCCCATGTCGCCTTCGAGGTCAAGGGAATCGCTTTCGACGGCGGTCATGGCGTCGAGGCCGTTCTTCTCTCCCCCGATGACGGCGCGAGCTGGATCGCTACTCGGCTCGGCGAAGACCTGGGTCGATATTCCTTTCGAGAATGGCGGAGCGAACTGTCCCTAAGACCCGGCGTGCACCATTTGAAATGCCGCGCCGTCAATCTCGTTGGCCAGTCGCAGCCCTTGGCGCCCTTATGGAATCACGCCGGCTATATGCGCAACGTTGTTGAGACGGTTCAGATAGAGGCAGTGTAGCAACATGCAGCGTTTCCATAAGGGATTGATGCTGATCGCGACGACGGCGCTTCTCACGCCCACCCTCTGCGTGGCCGAGACGCTCACCTATTCCTTGCCGAAAGAGACCGTGACGCTGCACGTCGGATTAGGCCAGGAAACCGTGCAGAAGAATTGCGTCGCGTGCCATTCCATCGACTACATCGAGCACCAGCCGCCCAGGATGGGACAGGCGTTCTGGGATGGCGTGGTGAAGAAAATGATCGGGTCCTATCATGCCCAGATCGACGAGGCCGGCGCTGCCGCGACCGTCGATTACCTCGCTACGACGTATTGAAGCCTCAGCTTGTCGGGCTGAGCCAGAGTCCGCGGTCATGCATCGCGTCGAAATCATATGGACGCCGTAACGGGCCGGGCATCGCGAGAATAGCCAGATTGGGTAACTGTCCCTCAGATCGATGGGGTTGAAACGGAGTCCGGGCGATCGGCTCCAGGCATCATGCGAGGAACAGCCATGCAATATTATGCCGGAATCAACGTGTCTTTGAAAGCAGCGCGCATCACGAGGGGCCGGCCTTGTCGAAAACGCCAAATGGGAGCATGCTTAGTGGGGCAGCGGCGGCGTTTGCAATCGGTTAGAAGTTCTACCCGAGGAGGTGTGACATGTCCTTCCAAATTGGCGACATGGCGCCGGATTTCGAAGCAGACACCACCCAAGGACGCATCAGATTCCACGACTGGATCGGCAATTCTTGGTGTGTGCTGTTCTCGCACCCGAAGGATTTCACCCCCGTCTGCACCACTGAGCTCGGCTACATGGCGAAAATCGCGCCCGAATTTGCGCGGCGCAACGTCAAAGTCATCGGCCTGAGCGTCGATCCGGTCGACAACCACGCCAAATGGGCGAAGGACATCGAAGAGACGCAGGGCGCGGCGCCCAATTACCCGATGATCGGCGATCCCGAATTGAAGATTTCGAAGCTTTACGGGATGCTACCTGCGAGCGTTTCGGGCGAAGCAAGCAAGCGCACGCCCGCCGACAATCAGACCGTGCGCAACGTATTCGTCATCGGACCCGATAAGAAGATCAAGCTGATCATCGTCTATCCGATGACGACAGGCCGCAACTTCGACGAGGTGCTGCGCGTCATCGATTCGATGCAGCTAACCGCCAAACACAGGGTTGCGACCCCGGTGAATTGGAAGCAGGGTGAGGACGTGATCATCGCCGGCTCTGTCTCGGATGACGAAGCCAAGACGATCTATCCGCAAGGCTGGAAGGCGCCAAGGCCCTATCTTCGAATAGTGCCGCAACCGCGGTGACAGCGGCGTGAGACGACGCTTCCCTCCTCTGGCAAGCGCTTCGGGGGGCAGCGCATGATCTTTCGCCAGCTGTTCGACGGCGTCTCATGCACTTACAGCTATATCCTCGCCGGGGGGCGCGGTGGCGAGGCGCTGGTCATTGATCCGGTGCTCGACAAGGTCGACCATTACGTCCAGCTCTTGCGCGAGCTCAACGTCAGGCTAGTCAAGGCCGTCGACACGCACACTCACGCCGACCACATCACGGGCCTTGCTGCACTGCGCGACCGCGCGCATTGTGTCACGGTGATGGGCGAACGCAGCGCAGCAGACGTCGTTTCGATGCGCGTCGCCGATGGCGAGCGCATCGACATTCGGGGCGTGGAGCTGGAAGTCATTTACACGCCAGGCCACACCGACGATTCATACAGTTTCCGCATGGAGGATCGGGTCTTTACCGGCGACACGTTGCTCATTCGCGGCACCGGCCGCACCGATTTCCAAAACGGCGATCCGCGTGCGCAATACGAGTCGATTTTCGGCCGGCTCTTGAAGCTGCCAGAATGGACGCTGGTTTATCCTGCGCACGACTACAAGGGCGACACAGTCAGCACCATCGGTGAGGAGCGCGCGTTCAATCCGCGGCTCCAAGTCAAGTCAGTCGAAGAATATATCGAGCTGATGAACAGCCTCCACCTGCCCAATCCGAAGATGATGGACGTGGCCGTTCCAGCCAACCGCCACATTGGTCTACATCAGGAGGAAATCGCCAAGCGCGGCTGGGCGCTCACAGCGGACGAGGCGATGCGGCTCATTGGCGAGGCGTCGATCGAGCTCATCGATCTGCGCGAGCCGCACGAACGAGAGGTTCATGGCGTGATCCCCGGCTCGATCAATCTGCCCTACGACGAATTGGACGAGAATATTCGCAAAGGCGGCCTGCTTCATGAGCTGGCTATCGCTACCGGCAAGCGCATCGTCTTCTACTGCGCCTATGGCGAGCGCTCCGCCATGGCGGTTGAGGCGGCGCAAGCGGCAGGCCTCGCCTCGGCCCGCCACATCCAGGGCGGGCTCGATGCCTGGAAGAAGGCGAAGGGGAAGATGGAGCGTTGAAATTGCCACGAAGAACGACAGCAGATTTCCATGTCCGCTGTCAGGGCCGTAACTTCCAATTTTGGACACAACCACGACGCCGGCAATATATCATTTACTCCTCAAAAATTGCCTGAAGCTTGCGTGAGAATGAAGGAAATGCGTCGCTCTCCGGTCTCAAAGAAAACCAAGGATCTCTGGCCGCAGCCAGAAACGGAACCTGTGCGATGTCCCGGGTCTCAAAAACCTGGATACCGAAAATTGAATCTTGGCGCGAGTACGTCAACGTCAATGACCGCGAAGTGGTAAGCGACGAGCCGCTCGAACCGGTGGCGGATTATCGACGAACCTGGGGGAACGGTGGCGTCAATTTCGGAGAACGCAATTCGTTGCAAAGAGGCGTCAAACCCTCCAATAGGCGTTCGCTGCCCGCGGAAGATTCGAGAAGGATCGGGCCATCGGCGGCGAAACCGAGGAAGGAATATGCAAGAAACTCGGTCTTCAATTCGTGCCGCCGGAATTGCGCGAGGACCGGGGCGAAATCGCGCTCGCGCAGAAGAATGCGCTACCCCATCTCGTGCAACTGTCCGACATTCGCGGCGACCTCCACGTCCATTCCAATTGGAGCGATGGAAACGTGACGATTGCCGAGATGGCGCAGGCGGCGCAAGCGCGCGGTTACGCCTATATGGCATTGACCGATCATAGCCGACGCGTGACGATCGCCCATGGGTTGGATCGCGCCCGCTTGTTGCGCCAGATCGACGAGATCGACCGTCTCAACGCCAAATTACGCGGCTTTACCGTGCTGAAGGGCATCGAGGTCGACATTCTTGCCGACGGAAGTCTCGATTTGCCAGACGAGGTTTTGTCGCGGCTCGACATCGTTGTCGCCGCGGTTCACTACAAATTCGACTTGTCGCGCGACGAGCAAACGGGGCGCATCATCCGGGCGATGGACAATCGGCATGTATCGATCTTGGCCCATCCGACGGGTCGCTTGATCGAAGAACGCGCGCCCTATGACATCGACATGGATCGCGTGATGACGGCGGCCAAGGAACGCGGTTGCTGCCTCGAGCTTAACGCCGAGCCTGACCGCCTTGACTTGACAGACGTCGCCGCCAACGCTGCAAAGGAATCGGGCGTGCAAATCGCGATCTCCACGGACGCGCATTCGACCGCCGGTCTCGCGTATATGCGCTATGGAGTAGACCAGGCGCGTCGCGGATGGTTGGAGCCTGGGGATGTCATAAACACGCGGCCGCTACGATACCTCAAGAAATTGATCAGGCGATAGCCGCGGCGCTATGGCGCATGGCGGCGCGGCAATCTCATCGCCCTTGGGTTCTTGTCCATCAAGGAGCCGGTGCATAAGCTCATCTTAGCTATGTCCCACGCGAAAAGTGCATTCGATCGACGCCGCGTCTTAAACGATGGAAGAAGAGGCGTTGCGGCTGCGGGAAACATTAGATGCGCGCCTCTGATAACGCTGCCCGTTATGCGACGATCTACAAGGATCCGGCCTCCTTTGCGGTTCCGCCAAACCTTGCGGACTATCGCGCCGCCTGCGCCGCGTTCAACTGGGAGGCGGCGCGCAAAGGCTTGAGCGGATTGCCGCAGGGAAGGGGTCTGAACATCGCTTACGAGGCGGTGGACCGACATGCCTACGATCCCCGCGCGGATCGCACAGCGCTGCGGTGGATCGGGAAGACCGGAGAACGTCGCGATTATTCCTATCGCGAACTGGCCCTCGCAACCAATCGCCTCGCAAACGCCTTACAATCCATGGGCGTCAAGTCGGGCGACAACGTCTTCGTTCTGCTCGGCCGCGTTCCGGAGCTTTACGTCGCCGTTCTGGGCACGTTGAAGATGAAGTGCGTCGTCACGCCACTTTTCTCCGCGTTCGGGCCAGAGCCGATCGCGACCCGCATGGAAATTGGCGACGCGCGCGTCCTGGTCACGACCGAAACGCTTTATCGGCGCAAGGTCGAAGCGCTACGCGGGAGCTTGCCCAAGCTCCACTGCGTTATTCTCGTCGACGCTGACCAAGACGGCGAAGGAACGCGCTCCTGGCGCAAGCTGATGCAAGCGGCCTCCGACGCCTTCGAAATACCCCCGACCGATCCGCAAGAGACGGCGCTGCTGCATTTTACAAGCGGCACGACCGGCCGCCCCAAGGGCGTCATACATGTGCACGAGGCCGTAGTGACGCATTACGCGACGGGACTCTATGCGCTCGATCTTCATGACGACGATCGCTTCTGGTGCACGGCGGACCCGGGCTGGGTGACTGGAACGAGCTATGGGGTCATCGCGCCGCTCACGCATGGCGTGACCAATATTGTCGTCGAGGCGGAATTCGACGCGCCGACATGGTACGGCGTGCTCGCACAGGAGCGGGTCACCGTGTGGTACACCGCTCCCACCGCCATCCGCATGATGATGAAGCTCGGCGCGGACGCCTTGAAGGATTATGATCTCTCCGCCTTGCGTTTCGCCGCCAGCGTTGGAGAGCCGCTGAACGCCGAGGCGGTGGTGTGGGGCGCAGAGGCCTTCGGCCTGCCGTTCCATGATAATTGGTGGCAGACCGAAACGGGCGGCATCATGATCGCTAATTTCGCGTCCATGGAGATCAAGCCCGGGTCGATGGGCCGGCCGTTGCCGGGCATCGAAGCGGGAATAGTCCGGCGGATGGCCGACGGCGGGGTTGAAACGGTCAATACTGACCAAGAAGGCGAGCTCGCGCTCAAAAGCGGCTGGCCATCGATGATGCGCGGCTACCTTCACGAGGAAGCGCGCTATCGAAAATGCTTCGCTGGCGAATGGTATCTGACCGGCGATCTCGCACGCTGCGACGATGATGGCTATTTCTGGTTCGTTGGACGCGCCGACGACGTGATCAAATCCTCGGGCCATCTCATCGGCCCCTTCGAAGTCGAAAGCGCGCTGATGGAGCATCCGGCCGTCGCCGAAGTGGCGGTCATCGGCAAGCCGGATCCGATCGCCGGCGAGATCGTCAAGGCTTTCGTCGCCTTGAAGCTTGGCTTTCCGGCGGACGAAGCCATGCGCAAGGAGCTGCTCGGACACGCCCGCAAAAGGCTCGGAGCCGCCGTGGCGCCCAAAGAAATCGAGCTTCGCGCCAATCTGCCGAAGACCCGTAGCGGCAAGATCATGCGGCGCTTGCTCAAGGCGCGCGAACTCGGCCTGCCGGAAGGGGATCTTTCGACGCTGGAGAGCGACGAGCGATGACCAAGAAAGTGCATCTCGATCACGTCCACTTGCTTCATCTCTTGAAAGCGATGATCCGCATCCGGCATTTCGAGGCCAAATGCGTCGAGCTCTATCAGGCGCAAAAGATTCTCGGCTTTCTTCACCTCTATGACGGCGAGGAGGCCGTTTCGGTCGGCGTGATGGAGGCGCTGACGCAAGACGACGCCGTTATCGCGACCTATCGCGAACATGGCCAGGCGCTCGCCCGCGGCGTCGATCCGAAGTGTCTGATGGCCGAGATGATGGGTAAACTGAACGGGTGCTGCCGCGGGCGCGGCGGCTCCATGCATTTTTTTGATCGCGCGCGCCGTTTCTATGGCGGCAACGCCATCGTCGGCGGAGGCCTGCCGCTGGCGCTCGGCGTTGCGCTCGCCGACAAGATGCAGCGACGATCCACTGTCACGGCGTGCTTCTTTGGCGAAGGAGCGGTGGACGAGGGCGAGTTCCACGAGACGCTCAACTTGGCCAAGCTCTGGCGGCTTCCGATCCTGTTCGTCTGCGAGAATAATCTATACTCCATGGGCATGGCGGTCGAGCGCGCGGAGGCAGATGTCGACTTCGTGCATAAGGCGTCGGGCTACAGAGTCGCTGGCGAGAAGGTAGACGGCATGGACGTGGTCGCCGTCGAAAGCGCGGCGAGAAACGCCATTGATAGAATTCGCAGCGAAATCGACCCTTATTTCCTCGAGTGCCGAACCTATCGTTTTCGCGCACATTCAATGTTCGACGCGCAACTCTACCGCCCGAAGGACGAAGTCGAAGCTTGGCGGAAAAAGGGGCCGATCGTCCGCTTCCAGACTTGGTTGGAAGCCAATCGCTTGATCAAGCCCGAAGAGCTTGCGGCGATTGAAGAGGAGGTCGACAAGGAAATCGCGGCCGCAGTCGCTTTCGCTGAGGCCGGCGGTCTAGAACCGGTTTCGGAGGTTGAACGCTTCGTCACGATGGAGGCGGTCCCGTCGTGAACACACCGCAAGCGAACGCCGCCGCCACGCGCATGACCTATCGCGAGGCCTGCAAGCAGGCGCTTCGCGAGACGTTGCTCTCTGATTCACGCGTCTTCCTGATGGGCGAGGACATTGGCCGCTATGGCGGCTGCTACGCAGTGACAAAGGGTCTCCTTGAGGAGTTTGGCGAGGAGCGCATTCGTGACACGCCGCTCTCGGAGAGCGCCTTCGTCGGCGCGGGGGTCGGCGCCGCCATGGCGGGGATGCGACCGATCGTGGAAATCATGACCGTGAATTTCAGCCTGCTCGCTCTCGATCAAATCGTCAACAACGCCGTCACCATTCCGCATATGTCGGGCGGCCAGTTCGCGATCCCCCTCGTCATTCGGATGGCCACCGGCGGCGGGCGACGCGTCGGGGCGCAGCATTCGCGCAGCCTCGAGGGTTGGTATGCGCATATCCCCGGTTTGCGCGTTCTGACGCCCGCGACCGTCGAGGATGCGCGCTTTATGCTGAAGGGCGCGCTCGCAGACCCCAATCCCGTGATCATTTTCGAGCATGTCATGCTCTATAATATGGAAGGCGATTTTCCATCGGACATGAAGGAAGTCGACATCGCACGCGCGAAAGTGCGTCGCGTCGGACGAGACGTAAGCCTCATCACCTATGGCGGCAGTCTGTTCAAGGCCTTGCAGGCAGCCGACGCCCTTGCGGCCGAGGGGATCGACGCGGAAGTCGTCGATTTGCGCGTGCTCAGGCCGCTCGACACGAAGACCATTCTCGACTCCGTCGCAAAGACGAGACGCTGCGTCATCATTGACGAAGGCTGGCGCAGCGGTTCGATTTCCGCCGAAGTGGGCATGCGCATCGCCGAGGAAGCGTTCTTTGAACTTGACGCGCCCTTGCGGCGCGTCTGTTCGCGCGAGGCGCCGATACCCCATGCGGCGCATCTCGAAGACGCTTGCCTGCCGCAAGTGGCGACGATCGTTGCTGTGGCGCGCGAACTTGTTCGTCCGTCATGAGCGCGTTCAAAATGCCAGCGCTCGGCGCCGACATGGAGGCCGGCACGCTCGTCGAGTGGCTCGTGAAGCCTGGCGATCGCGTCAAATCCGGGGAAGTCGTCGCGGTGGTCGAGACGCAAAAGGGCGCGATAGAGGTAGAAATCTTTCTGGAGGGCGTCGTCTCCAACATCCTCGTTCCGGTCGGCGCGCGCGTTCCTGTCGGGACAGTTCTTGCGCAGATCGACGGCGCAGAGGGCGCCACGCCAGCGCCCGCCGCCGAATCTGTCGTCGCCGCGCCCCCGACCGGAACGCCGCGTGAGGCACCGCCGCCAAGCGCCATCTTCGCGCCGCTCGGCGGAAGATTGAAGATCACGCCCGCAGCGCGGTGGCGCGCGGCGGCGCTAAATGTGGATATCGCAACCATCGTGAAAGGGAGCGGCGTCGAAGGTTCGATCCGGCTTGCCGATGTCGAGGCGGCCGTGGCCGCGCAAACTCGAGCGCTGGTAAAAAGAGGCCTCGATCTTTCCGAAATGCGTAAGGCGATCACCGCCGCGATGAGCCGCTCGAAGCGGGAAATTCCTCACTATTACCTCACAGAAGCGGTCGAATTGTGCGGCGCTTTGACCTGGATCGAGCGCTTCAACGCCGAGAAGACCCCAGTAGAACGCATTCTGCCCGCCGTGCTCTTTCTCAAGGCTGCGGCCTTGGCCTTGCGCGAGCAACCGCAGCTCAACGGCGCTTATGAAAATGGCGCCTTTATTCCTTCTTCGAGCATTCACGTCGGTTGGGCGATTTCTCTGCGGGGTGGCGGGCTGATCGCGCCAGCAATTCGGGACGCGGATAAGAAATCGCTCGCCGAATTGATGGGAGCCATGCGCGACCTCGTCGAACGCGCGCGGCGCGGGAATTTGCGCAGCTCCGAACTCACTTCACCCACTGTTACCGTCACGAGCGTCGGCGATCGCGGCGCGGAATCGGTGACCGGCATTATCTATCCTCCGCAGGTCGCGATCCTCGGATTTGGCCGTGTGGTCACGCGCCCATGGGTCGTCGATGGGCGCATCGAGACTCGTCCGCTCGTTACCGTCAGCCTCGCGGCGGATCATAGGGTCACCGACGGCCATATCGGCGGGCTGTATCTCGCCGCGGTCGGGCGTCTCTTACAGGAGCCGGATAAATTATGACGGACGCCGAAATCAGAGCGCTCATCCTGGAGCTCATTGGCGAAATCGCGCCCGAGGCCGATCTCGCGTTGGTTCGCGATCAAGATGATTTACGTGAAGTATTCGATCTTGATTCGATGGATTTCGCCAATCTCGTCGTCGCCATTCATGATCGACTGGGGGTCAATATTCCCGAGGCCCACTACAATCAGCTCTTCACGCTGGAGTGTGCGATCGCCTATCTGCATGATGCGCTCACGCAACCAAAACAAAACGATGGATAGCGCCCATCGTCAGAGATGTTTAGCAAGATGCATGTCGTCATCGATATTGGCGGAACGAAGACGCGGCTCGCAGGCGCTCATGATCTTGGTGCGTTCCTAGAACCCGTCATCGTCGATACGCGGCAGAATTACCGAGAAGCGCTCGACGCTCTGTACGCTGCAGCTGTAGGGGCGTCGACGGGCGCGTCGACCGACGGCGTGGCGATCGGCGTTCCAGGGGTGCTGTCGCGCGATAAGCGCGTTCTGGTTCACGCGCCCAATCTTCCAAAATGGAATGGAGCCAAAATCGCCGACGACATCGAATCCACTGTTGGCGCGCCCACCGTGTTGGAGAACGACGCCGCCCTTGTGGGCCTCGGCGAAGCGACCTATGGCGCGGGAAAGGGCTCGGCGATCCTCGCCTATGTCACGATCTCGACGGGCGTGCAAAATGCCTCGAAAGGTGCAAACTGACGGCCCGCAGACCGTCGTTCTAAGGAGGTCGCAAATGGTGAAATTTGGCATCTTGGCGACGCTGGAGGCGAAGATCGGGAAGGAGCACGAGGTTGCGGCGTTCTTGAAATCGGCGCTGCCGCTCGTGGAAGCGGAGCCTGGCACAGTGTCGTGGTTCGCGATCCGAGTATCACCCACCACTTACGGCATTTTCGACGTTTTCAATGACGAAGCTGGCAGAGATGCCCATCTTGCTGGAGAAGTCGCAAAAGCGCTTATGGCGAAGGCGCCGGAGCTTTTCTCACAGCCGCCGAAAATTGAGAAAGTTGACGTGCTGGCGTCCAAGCTGGGCTGACAATCCAAAACGCGCTTTTATTCCGTCGGCACGCTCAATTTGACCGGCAGCTGTGTGCGGATGGCGTCGACGATTTTCTGCGTGCCGGACTCGGCTTCGTCCGCTCGGCGTATCGATGCGACCAATTCCGCCTCCCGCTCATCAAGTCGAGACTGCAGATACTCAAAATCGTAGCGCATTTGCTCGACAGTGGCGGTTAACTCCTCGATCTGCGCCTCAGCCGAGCGTAGCATCCCTTCAGCGCGTTCGGCGCGGGCCTCCGCTTGACCCAACTGTTCTTTCAAGTCATCGGCGACAGTGCGCGCCTTCGCCAGCGCTTGAGCGGTTCCCCGCTCCCGCGCCGGCATGATCATGACCATGCCAATCATGCTGCCCAATGGCGAATTGCTCGCGACGAATGGGTTGGATAAGAAGCGGAAGATCGTGTTCCGTATCGAGCCCGATATTGTGAAACTGCTGCCGAAAGGCATTCCTGACAATTGAACACGCTCGCACATATCCACGCCATGCAACAAACCGCTTTGGCGCTCGAAAACGAAGCCCGCGCCAATGGGCGCTACTCGAAAGATTGTAACCGCGTCAACGATGCGATCGTTCGCGGCCAGAAGTCCGGCGTGGCTCTTCTTTGGGATGCAGCCGGAAAGCTCGAAGTCGTCGATCTTAACGGCGGTTCCAAGCTTTGTGACGTGACGGAAACCGGCGCTAATGGCGTGACGGTCGAACACAATTTCGCGACGTGGAACAATCCCGGCCGAAGCAAACAGCATCGCGATGAAACCAAGCGCATCGTCGAAGAGGGTGAAGAATCTTACGAGCAACTGCATCACGAGAATTTCAAGAAAGCCGCCGCCCGCAGCCATGAACGCGAGAATGAAACCTCGGGAAAATTCGAGCCGCAGTCGCATGAAGGGCGCAACCCCGTTGGCGACGCCACACGCATGGCCCGCGAGTTGAAGGCGAAGCAAGATCGCAATTCGGCGAGAGAAAGATCGTATCGCGCCGACGCCATCGAACGAAATGAAGCGATAGCAGCGACGCAGAAGGCGTTTTGGAAGAAGAGCGCCTGATATGAAATCCAAAGGCGCGCATCCGATATCGCGCGCCTAATCAAAAGAGGCGGACCCAACAATGAAACATAAGCACCGCGCGAAATTGCCAGCTGAAACCATGCCGGAGTCGCCATCGCCATCTCTATCGCCCGAGCGAACCACATTGGCCAGCGCCATTTCGGCCTGTGAAGCGGCCTACACAAAAGTCGCCGCCGCTGAGCGCACGCTGCAAAAAGCTCATGAACTTTACGGAGGGCTGCAAACCGACCTTGCCGCTCTTGCTGGTCTCGACGAAGAGATTGCCGCCGCAAAAGCTTCGAAATTGGCGATGGCGCTGGCCAATGACGAACAGCCGATGTTCGAAGAGCCGAGCGGATTCGCTCGCGACATTCTTAAAAAGCAGCGCCTAGAAAGCGAATTGGCGACTCTCGCATCATCGATCGGCGTTCTTGAATCGGAGTTGATGCTGCCCGTGAACATGCCGACGATTGCGATATAGCCCGCGAACATGCCGCCGAAGCGGTTCTGGTCGCCGAGACGACGCAATTTGCGGCGGACCATCTGGCGAAACTGACCGAGCTTCGAAGGGAGCATTACGTCCTGGGGCTTTTGGCGATGCGGATCGTCCGCCGTGCCAAAACCGAACGAACCGTCGCCAGCGTTCCCGGCCATCTTTATGGCTCCGGGCCGACGCGCAAAGTCGGAATGCCGCTGATCGTTCTTGGCGCGGCGCGAGAGGACATTCTCGGCTCTTACGAAGTGGCTGGCGGTTTGCGCATCAAGGAAGCCGTTGCCGACAGCGTCGCGAGATATTGGCAGGCGCTGAAAGTCAACGCCAGCGCGTCTCTCGATGTGGAAAACGCCTGTCGGCCTTCGTCGATTGACGCTTCGCCTTTTTGGTCGCACGCGCCCGGAGACGAAACGCTGTGATCAAGGCTCTCGCCGCTTCGCGCATGGGCGGGCCGTTTGCGGGGCGAGAAACGGCACGATGATGTGAGACGACGACGAAAAGGAAAAGATGATGAAGCGAAAACAGGAATCCAAACCGAAGCAAAAACGCGGCTTCGCCGCGATGGACCCCGAGAAGCAGCGCGCCATCGCCACCATGGGCGGCAAGAGCGTTCCAGCCGAGAAGCGCAGTTTTTCGACGAACAAAACTCTTGCGGCCAAGGCTGGCTCGAAAGGCGGGAGCAGCGTGCCGCGCCAAGCGGCGCGGCTGTTTCCGAACCGGTAGACGACGATCTGCGGTCCCGCTCCGCCATAGGGACGACTGCCTTCGTTCGCTCGTCGGCACCAAAGCTACCGCCGTTTTCAAGGTCCTGATGCTGTGCTAGTATCGCATAAACTCGACGAGCCATGGCGACAGGGGATTACTTAATTTGCAGGAGTGCGCGCCGATGCTTTTTGATAGGTTGGATAATGAGGAAGAACTTTTCCTATCCACACACATGGCAATAGCCTCTGCAGAACCAACTCATCTAACGCCGGCAATGGCACGTGTTAACGAAAGGCGCGGTTTCGATAGCAAAGACAAGGTTAGCAAACTTCTAGCCTGGATATCTGAGCTGCAGGATATGAGTGGCTTTCGTTCAATTTTCTTTCTAGAGGGATATCTAACTCGCTATCCTAAAGAAGTAGCTGCCATGATTGTTTTGGCCCTTGAATATCAGAAACTTGGCGATTACGAAAGAGCTGTTGAAGTTATAACAAAGGCTCTGTCAACGAACCGGTTCGATTTGCATGCGGCCGAAACTGCGCGAATGCTCTTTGCCTCGGCGAAGGGGACTGCACCGAATGAGCGCGCCGTCGCACCGGCCATCCCGCACAAGGCCAATGTAAAACATACAGAAGCTCTGGAAGACATAGATCGGTGGCTTCAGAGCCGGTATTGCGACATGCCCTTTTCTAATCTGGACACGATGCCGGACGGCAACGTCTTCATGTGCTGTGGCGATTGGCTGCCAATCCCGATTGGCAACATTTACGAAAATACGGCGGAAGAAATCTGGGATTCTGAAGTCGCAAGAGAGATTCGCTCCTCTATTGTAGATAAATCCTTCCGCTACTGTAATAAACTAACATGCCAAAGCATTGCAAATAGAGCCTTGCCGCCCGCACCAGAATGTGCGCCCTCTGTTAGCGGAAGTGACAGTCCCCCGTCGCGACTAGTGCTTTCTCATGATAATTCGTGCAATCTCTCATGCCCGAGTTGCCGATCAGAGTTGATTCTCGCGAAGAAAGACAAGCAGGATCAATTGAATGGTCTTTTGGATAAAGTCTTTATGCCGCTCCTCCGCAAGGCGACGAACGTGCGGATTTCTGGGAGCGGTGATCCATTTGCGAGCAATCATTATCGCACTTTACTTAAGACAATCAATAGAACAGAATTTCCCGAGCTTTGCATTGACCTCCATACGAATGCACAACTGTTTGATGATCGCGCTTGGGAAGAGCTTCAAATGGACAAGAAAGATATTGGCTCTGTCGAAATCTCGATCGATGCCGCGACATCTGAGACATACGATATTGTTCGGCGAGGCGGTTCTTTTACTAGGCTGCTAAAAAATCTTGAATTTATAAAAGGCCTACGGGAGAGCGGCGCTTTTGGTCGTCTTGTGTTTTCGTTTGTGGTGCAGCGAGATAACTACGAAGAGATGCCGGAGTTTGTGCTGCTTGCCGAAAGATATGGCGCTGATTTCGTCGATTTCAGAATGATTTTGAACTGGGGTATTGTCGGTATTGACGAGTTTAATCGAAAATTTATTGGATCTCCAAATCATCCAGAATATTACGAATATCGTAAAATATTAGACGGGCCTGAGCTGAAGAGAAATAACGTCCGTGTACCGGCAAATTAAAAGCCGATCCTGAAAGAAGGTGGACGCCTTCTGTAAACGGTCAACGTCCTCTCCTTGAGATTTCTCGTCGTATGCGTTGGGCGCACGCCTCCAAAAACCTCTGGCCAATTCGGCGTTGAGTTGATTCACGTGTTCATGTTCAAGGTGCTGATCCTGCAAGCAATGCATTCGTTGTCGGACGAGCGCTGCGAATATCTGATCAAGGACCGCCTGTCGTTCATGCGCTTTCTCGGATTGGGTTTGGGCCGACGTGGTTCAAGGAAGGCCGCATTCCCGAGGGCTGGAAGGACAAGCCGGCGAAGCTCGCGCAGAAAGATCGCGATGTGCGCTGGACGGTCAAATACACGAAAGCCAAAGTACGGGAGGATGTCCGCAAATTGTTGCATCACGCGCACCCCGGAATGGTTCTCCCGAACTGGCGTGCGCCGCCGGGCGCAAAGGCCAAGTGGCGTGGGGCAGATGAACGAAGGCCGGCGAGGGGTAGGCGAACGAAGGCCGGCAGGAGGGCAGCCGATGAAGACCGTCACCGGGCGGTCAACGATCGTCGTCGTCTTCGAGCTTCGCCATCTCGGCGCGCGCTTCGTCCTCTTCGAACTTCGCCCATTCGGCGCGCACTTCGTCCAATTCCTCGGGCGTCGGCTCGCGGCCGGTGATGAGCGTAAACAGCCGCATCAAATCTTGCAGCGTCGGCTGTGCGATCAACGTCAATGTCGGCTTTTCGGACATAAAAGAACAATAGCACAAAATGGCGACGTAGCGCGCCGTGATCTTGATATGCGGCCTTGCGCCGCTCGCCTTGCGCCTTGCGCTCTCGGGCCATCGTCGAATCGATGAATGCGGCCCGCCGAGGCGGCGAGCGGCAGTCACCCGTCTCGCTGAAGCCTGTATGCTTCACCGCGAGCATGTCAGGGCTTTTACCGCCGAGGTTGAGTTTATAATTGCTAAAGCGCCACAATACTAAGGCACCCTACATGCGCCAAACGAAGGTCGCCGTTAGTAGGGTAGCCCCCTGTTTTCAGGCGCACGCTGGCGGTCGCCGCTGTGGCGGGAATCATGGTCGGCATGGTTCGGGCATGGTGCCGGTCGCGGGCTCAGTGGCTATGGTGGGCATTGGTAAGAAAAGGGCCAGTTACGGACCCGTTTTAGTTTGTTACTGTTCGGTTTAGCCGCATCTTCCGCATACGCTCGGCTGCCGTCATGGCGCGCTTGCCGATGGGCTTGCGGCCCGGCTTGCCGGGAACCTTGTTCTTGAGCGCGGCTTCTAATTTGGCGATCTTATGATTGAGCCGGGCAATCTCCGCCAACAAATCTTCGGCGACGCTCACGGATTGGGGCGCAGCAAGCGCTTTCAGCGGGAGCGGCGTTGCAGATGTTGTCGGCTTTCGCTTCGTCTTCCGCAGCTTTTCGAACTCCGCCAGTTTCCTTGGCATCGGCGTCGAATATTTACTTTGCGGCTTCGGCTTGCTGCGCAACGTCTCGGCTTTCCTCTTCGCACTGGCGGCTTCGGCGCTGGCTCCGGCGGTGGGGCAGGCTGCGAGCCGTTCCAGCTTTTCGATTCTCTCTTCGTCGTGAGCTTTCAGACGTGAAAATCCTTCAGCTTCTGCCTTCAACGCTTTCTTGAACGCCGCCGTGGCGGCGCGTTTTGCTCTTGTTTCTGGTTTCATCACTCTAACCTCCTGTTACGAATTGATCTCGTAATTCGTAACAGGTGCGGCAAGTGGGTGTTACAAAATATTTTGTATTTCGTAACACCAACTGAAGCTTCAGCTTGCCGACGACGGTAAGAGTTGTGCGGCACACTCATAAACTTTGCAATACGGCTCAGCCATTATGACTTGCACGGGGAAACTCATAAACTTTGCAATACGGCTCAGCTTATGGTGCCGGCGCTATGGGTTTTACCCCGCCTCTTCGCTATGGCCGCCATCGCCTTGGGAAACTTGCTGCGCCCCGGTTTGAAGACGTTTTTGGAGAGAAGCGCGCCAGACTGTTCTGTTACAAATATGACCGCAGCCACCGACGGCTCATTCCATATGGCATTCAGGCAAAAGAATGAGATTAGCTCGCACCGGGCCGCCGCGCTCACCGCGCGTCCCTTGCGGCGTTTGCGCCATACCCGGGCTGACGTTCATCGCGTTCCTGAGCCGCCTGTGGAGCGGGAAGCAGCGAGCAGCGAAGGAAGCAGCGACCACTAGCCCTTGACGCTCGCCCTGCCGGCGTCGGCGCGTCACTCGAGACGAAAGAGACTCGGCCTTTGCCGATCGTCTTTCCTGATCGACCTTCGACCTTTGACCTTCGCCGTTTGTCTTTTGCTCGCCATGAGTAAAAGCAGGGCGTAGTGCCGAGGGCAGGCGGACAATCGACAATCGACGAAAGCCGCCTCGAATCGTCCGACGCCAATGGCAAGATGCTGTATAACGAACGGCTCAGCTTTCAATCAATTTATTGAAAAACATTCGTTTTTTGGCTTTTATTTGTTTAGCTTGCATAATCGTTCCGATTCCAACACGTCGCGTCCCGCCATTTTTCAGCGATTCTCGGCCACGCGTCGGAGAAAACTGCGGCCGTGGCCCGAGCGTCTTGGAATTAATCTTAACGACGCTCTGCGGTCGGGCGAGGCGCTAATGTGCAACCGACGAGCAAGAACGGAATTTCGAATCCTGTTTTCAGCCGAGCTTCCCATTTAAGGAACGGGCGTCGAACGGCGATTGCGCAGGGTCGGCGCCGCGGCGGCGTTCGGAAGGGTTGACGGAAATGGATCACGACGCGCTCCTGGCTGCTCTCCTCGCGGGCGCCATCACTCTCCTGGCGTTTCTTTTTTGGCCCGAAGTCGCCGATCAGCTGCCGGACATCGCGCGCGCGGGGATCATCTATCTTCTGGCGCTCCTGGTCGGCGCCTGGATTTTTGAATCCTGGCGTCGCAGGTCGCGCAAGTGAGGAGAAAAGGTCACAAGCCGTTCCTTTTTACTTGGCGCCTCCGATTTCCGCTTGACACCGTGTCGCTAAGGCTCTTTTAACGGTCCGCCATTTAGATCGCGCTCTTTCCTAGGCGAACCGGTTCATGCGCTTCCTCAAAAAACTCCCTGGCCTTGCGGCCCCGCTTGTCGGAGTCACGGTTGCGCTCGCCTTGTGCGTCGTCGTCTTCGGTTTGTCCTTGACCGGGTTTGATCTTTCCATCGATTAATTTGCGCGTGGCGCTCGCTTGCCGCCGGCGGCGGACGTAGCTCAAAATTCATCCACCAAGACATCATCGCTCGGACGCCATGAACCGGTAACCGACGCCCGGTTCCGTCACGATGATTTTGGGCGTCGCGGCGTTATCCTCGATCTTTGCCCTCAGCTGGCCGACAAAAACGCGCAGATATTGGCTGTCGTTCTGATGCGCCGGGCCCCATACGGCTTTCAGGATTTCCCGGTGCGTCAGGGGCCGGCCCGCGCGTCGCGCGAGAAAGGCGAGAAGATCGAATTCCTTGGGCGTCAGTTTCGCCGGCGCGCCGTTTCTCGTCACGATTCGCTTTGGCACATTCACCACGAGTCCGTCGGCGACGACGCATTCGGACTCCAACGCCGCATTCTGCGAATGACGCAAGGCGGCGCGCATGCGCGCCAGCAACTCTCCCATGGCGAATGGCTTCTCGACGTAGTCGTCGGCGCCAAGATCGAGCGCCGCGATCTTTTCCGACTCACGGTCGCGCGCCGAGAGGACGATCACCGGCGTCCGCGTAAGGATTCTCAACTTTCGCAGGACTTCCTTGCCGTCCATGTCGGGCAGGCCCAGATCGAGGATAATGAGATCGGGCGAATGATCGGACACCGAAGCGAGCGCCTCGCGCCCCGTCGAAGCTTCGCTCACCTCATAGCCGCTCGCCGTCAGCGAAGGCCGTAAGACGCGCTGTATTTGAGGTTCGTCGTCGACGACGAGAACGCTCGCGCCGCTCATGCCGCCACGCCCTGCTTCAATTCGCTTGCGGCGGGAAAGCGCAAGACGATTCTCGTCCCTCGGCGGCGAACAGCCGGGCTCTGCGCGACGATGGTTCCGCCCATGGCCGTGACCAGTCCCCGGCAGATCGAGAGGCCGAGGCCGGTGCCGGCCTTGCGGCCGTCGACGCGGCCACTGCGATAAAATTTCTCGAAAATGCGCTCGAGGTCCGCCGCTTTCACGCCTGGTCCCTCGTCGGTCACGGTGATGACGACATCGCTCCCCTCGCGCCGGGCGTGGATGATCGCGCCCGCGGGCCCGCCATATTTATGCGCATTGTCGATGAGGTTGAAGAGAACCTGGCCGAGGAGATTGGCGTCGCCTCGTATAGGCGGCAAGTCTGGCGCGATGCTGATCGAGGTGTCCTTGCCGGAGAAAGTCTTCTTCGACCGTTCGAGGACGCTGCGGATCACATCGGCGACGTCGATGAGATCGCTGCGCGGCGACAGCGCGCCCGACTCGATGCGCGACATGTCGAGCATGTTGGCGATGAAGCGCGAGAGGCGCCCGGCCTCTTCTTCAATCGACAGGAGAAGGTCTTTGCGATCCTCTAGCGGAAGCTTCTCGCCGAGTTCGCGCAGGCTCGTCACCGCGCCGGTGATCGAAGTCAACGGCGTGCGCAGATCATGCGACAGGGCGGACAGAAGAATGGTCCGCAGTTTTTCATTTTCTTCCAAGGCCGCGGCCTTGACCGATTCGCCGACGAGCATCGACCGGTCGATCGCGATCGCTGTCTGTTCGATGAGCGAGGAGATCGTGCTTTCAGCCGCGGCGGAGAGGGGCTCCTTGGGCGACTTGGGCTCGATGCCGCAAACAGCGACGACCCCGCGCGCCGTCGCAAGCGGTCGGAATTGAAAGCGCACGTTGGGCAGCGTATCCGTCCGCCAGCCCGCAGGCTCGGATTTTTCCAGCGCCCACCTCGCGGCGGCAAGTTCGGCGGCGTCCATTTCATCAACCGGCGGCCAGGCGGCCGCAACTCTCAGTCCGACGTCTCCCGGCATCAGCAGCACGACGCAGGCCGCTTCTCCGGCCTTCTGAATTTGAAGCGCAGAAACCCAGAGAATGTCATCGAGCGTCGTCGCCGTAGAGAGCTTGCGAGAAAATTCGAACAGCGACTGCACGGCTTGAGAGCGTTGGAGCATGTTTCGCGCATAATCGCGCATTTTGCTCGCGAGCATTCCGGTTATGACGGCGACGGCCAGCGCGACGACGAGCGAAAGAAATTCCTGAGGCTGCGAGATCGTGAGCTCGTAACGTGGATCGAAAAAGAAGAAGTCGCAGGCAAGAAAAGAGAGAACCGCCGCGACGATCGCGGACCACATCCCGAAGCGAACGGCGCAAAACACGACGGGAAGCAGGAAGATCACCGACGGATTGACGAGGCCGAGCCAGCGCTCGAGCGCATATCCGACCGGCACCGTAATCGCGACCGCGAGGACCGCGCCGCCGACCCCAAGCGAAGTCTGCGACAAGGTCGGCAATTTCCGATGACGTCCAGTTTCTAGCGCCCCATTCTCCTGGACAACCACGTGAACGGCTATATCGGTCGATTGCCGGAGAATTTCGTCCGTCAGCGAGCGCCGTCTCAATCTTGAGAATGGCCGGGCTGGCGAACGGCCGAGCACGATCTGCGTAATATTTTCGCGCCGCGCAAAACGCAGCACCTCGTCTACGAGATCGTCGCCCGAGACCCGCGCGACGTCAGCGCCGAGCCGCGCCGCGAGCCGCAACGCCTTGTCGACGTTTCTCACGACCTCGGCAGATTGCTCTTCCTGGCCCGCGCGTTCGACATAGAGCGCGATCCAGGTGGCGTTGAGGGCCGTGGCGAGGCGGGCGCCGGCGCGAACCACTGCCTCCGAGTTTGCGTCGCGGCCGATACAAACGAGCAAACGTTCGGCGGTCGCCCAGGGTCCTTCGATCGCCCCTTGGCGAAGGAAGTCGACCATTTGATCGTCGACGCGTTCGGCCGTCCGTCGTAACGCGAGTTCACGCAAGGCTGTGAGATTGCGCGGCGTGAAGAAATTCTGGGTCGCCCGCTTTGCGGTCTCGGGAACATAGACCTTGCCTTCCTTCAGACGCTGGAGCAGCTCATCGGGCGTGATGTCGACAAGGATGACGTCGGCGGCGTTCTGCAGCACCAGATCCGGCACAGTCTCGCGCACGGCGACGCCGGTGACGCGCGACACGACATCGGCGAGGCTTTCGAGATGCTGGACATTCAGCGTCGTCCAGACGTCGATGCCGGCGTCAAGCAGCTCCTCGACGTCCTGCCAGCGTTTGGGATGACGACTATCGGGAGCGTTGGTGTGCGCGAGTTCGTCGACCAGAATGAGCTGAGGCTTTCGCGCCAGCGCCGCGTCGATATCGAATTCCTCGATGATCCGGCCGCGATAATCGCATTTGCGACGCGCAAGCGTCTCAAGACCCGTCAGCAGCGCCTGAGTTTCGAGTCGCCCGTGGGTCTCGGCCACGCCGATGACGACATCAACGCCCTCGGCCTTCGCCGTTTGCGCGCGCGCCAGCATCGCATAGGTTTTGCCGACGCCGGGCGCGGCGCCGAGAAACACGCAGAGCTTCCCTTTGCTCTCCTTATCGCTCAAGGCGAGAAGCGCGTCGGGGTCAGGTCGGCGGTCGAAATCTCCGTCGTCGCGTGCCAAAGACGCCTACCCTCTGGACCTTCAGTCTCATTTTAGCCGATCCAGGGCCATGTTGAGCAAGAGCACATTTACGCGCGGCTCGCCGATGACGCCAAGAACCCGGCCTTCGGCGTTCGCCTCGACGAGGGCGCGCAGCTGCGCTTCGCCAAGATTGCGCGCCTTGGCGACGGCGGGAACCTGGGCCAGCGCGAATTGCGGCGAAATATGTGGATCGAGTCCCGAGGCCGAGGTCGTCACGGCGTCGGCGGCGACGACATCGATGCGACCGGCGGCGAATTCCGCCTCGATCGCGGCGTTTACGCGATCGACGAGCTTCTTCGAGGTCGGTCCGAGATTGGAGCCCATCGAATTCGATGCGTTGTAGGGCGCGTCAGTCGTCTTGGAAGGGTCGGCCGGATCGGGGCCGGTCGTCGCCGAAGGCCGGCCATGGAAATAGCGGTCGGTCGCGAAGTTCTGGCCGATCAGCGTCGAGCCGACGATGGTTCCGTCGCGCTCGATGATGTCGCCATTCGCCCGCGTCGGCATGACGAACTGGGCGACGCCGGTGATCGCGAGCGGATAGGCCAATCCGGTCAGCGCCGTGAAAAGGACGATCATGACGAGGGCCGGACGAATTTGGGCGAGCATCTGGAGGGCTCCTTACGCGAGATGAATGGCCGAGACGGCGAGATCGATGATCTTGATGCCGATGAAAGGCGCGATCAGGCCGCCAAGCCCGTAAATCAGCAGATTCCGTCGCAACAAGGCGGCCGCGCCGACAGGCCGGTAGGCAACGCCCTTCAGCGCGAGCGGGATGAG
This sequence comes from Methylocystis sp., assembly GCA_046349135.1. Lineage (GTDB taxonomy): Bacteria > Pseudomonadota > Alphaproteobacteria > Rhizobiales > Beijerinckiaceae > Methylocystis. The sequence continues at coordinate 44,983 of JAXMCY010000022.1, forward strand.
GGCGATGATGATGAGCGCGTTGAAGATCACCGCAGAGAGGATCGCCGATTGCGGCGAGGCGAGCTTCATGACGTTGATCGCCTCGAGCTCCGGATAGGCGACGACGAACAGCGCCGGAATAATTGCGAAATATTTCGCGACGTCATTGGCGATCGAGAAGGTCGTCAGCGAGCCGCGCGTCATCAGCAGCTGTTTGCCGATCGCGACGATCTCGATGAGCTTGGTCGGGTCGCTGTCGAGGTCGACCATATTGCCGGCTTCGCGCGCCGCCTGCGTGCCGGTCTGCATGGCGACGCCAACGTCGGCTTGAGCGAGCGCCGGCGCGTCATTAGTGCCGTCGCCGCACATGGCGATGAGTCGGCCGCCCTGCTGCTCCCTGCGAATGTAGGAGAGTTTGTCCTCGGGCTTGGCCTGCGCGATGAAATCGTCGACTCCCGCCTCTCCGGCGATCGCCGCGGCGGTGATCGGATTGTCGCCCGTGACCATCACCGTCTTGATGCCCATGGCGCGCAGGGCGGCGAAGCGCGATTTTATGTCAGGTTTGATGATGTCCTTGAGGTGAATGACGCCCAGCAGCCTGCCGTTTTCCGACACGGCGAGCGGCGTGCCGCCTGCGCGCGAGATGCGCTCGACCGCACGTTCGAAATCGACGGGAACCGACGTTATGTTCGCCGCAACCGCGTCGACGGCGCCCTTGCGCAGAGACCGGCCCGGAAGATCGACGCCGGAAATGCGGGTGTGCGCGGAAAATGGAACGATCTTCGCGTCCGCGCCAAGGTTCGGCGTCGAGAACCCAATAACACTCTTGGCCAAAGCGACGATCGACCTTCCTTCCGGCGTTTCGTCCGCGAGCGACGCAAGCAGCGCCGCTTCGACGAAGGCGCGTTCCGAAACGCCGTCGACGGGGACGAACTCGTCGGCCATGCGATCGCCGAAGGTGATCGTGCCGGTCTTGTCGAGTAGAAGCGTGTCGACGTCGCCGGCGGCTTCCACCGCGCGGCCGGAGGTCGCGATGACATTGAAGCGGATCAGCCGATCCATGCCGGCGATGCCGATCGCCGACAGGAGGCCGCCGATGGTCGTCGGGATCAGACAGACGAGCAGCGCAATCAGCACGGTGATCGAAAGCGTCGCGCCGGAGTAGACCGCAAGCGGCCAAAGCGTCGCACAGACGATGAGGAAAATGATCGTCAGCCCCGACAGAAGAATCGACAGCGCAATCTCATTTGGCGTTTTCTGGCGCTGCGCGCCCTCGACGAGCGCGATCATCCGATCGATGAAAGTCGAACCTGGCGCCGCGGTGATCTTGACCTTGATCCAGTCGGAGAGAACCGTCGTGCCGCCGGTGACGGCCGAACGGTCGCCGCCCGCCTCTCGAATGACCGGGGCGGACTCGCCGGTGATGGCCGACTCGTTGACCGAAGCGACGCCTTCGATCACCTCGCCGTCGCCGGGGATGAGATCTCCGGCTTCCACCAGAACGACGTCGCCGAGTCTGAGATCGAGCGCCGACACGCCTTCATAGACCTCCTTCATTCCGCTCCTGTTTTGCGGGTCAACCAGCCGTTTTGCTTGCGTATCGCTGCGCGTCTTGCGCAAAGCGTCCGCCTGCGCCTTTCCGCGCCCTTCCGCCACCGCTTCGGCGAAATTGGCGAACAGCACGGTGAACCAGAGCCAGGCGGCGATCTGGCCCGAGAAAGAGGCGATCCCGTTCTGCGCGAGGAGATCGCGCACAAAGAAGGCCGTGACGACCGCCGACACGATTTCCGTGACGAAAATCACCGGATTGCGCGCGAGGCGCCGCGGATCGAGCTTCTTGAAGGCGTCGATGGCGGCGCGCCTGATGATCCCGGCGTCGAACAAGCCGGGAGCGGCGACCTTATGCGACATGGACATGCTCCTTAGAAGGTTTTTCCAGCCAGCAGCGCGAAATGCTCGACGATGGGGCCGAGCGCGATGGCCGGAAAATATTGCAGCAGATAGAGGATGACGATCACGCCGATCAGCAGCCCGATGAAGAGCGGCCCATGCGTCGGGAAGGT
>JAXMCY010000023.1:0-45194 GCA_046349135.1 Methylocystis sp.
CGCATTCAAGCTCGACGATGGCGTGGCTGGTGCCGGAGATGTTGCGGGTGCCGCCGGCGCCGGCGCCGACCCTGCCCGCCGTGTCGATCATGGCGGCGATCACGTCCGGGTGCTGGCCCATGCCGAGATAGTCGTTGGAGCACCAGATCGTCACCGGCTCGACCGAGCCGTCGTCGCGATGCCAGTTCGCCAGCGGAAAAGCCCCGACGTCGCGTTCCAGATGCGCAAAGACGCGGTAGCGGCGCTCGTCCTTGAGACGGGAGACGGCGGCCTCGAAGTAACGCCGATAGACCATGCTCCAACCCTTTGATTATTCTTGTTCCGTCGTCCGACGACCTGGCTCCCGTCCCGCCCGTCGTCCAGTTTGGACGGTTTCTTACATAGCCGATCCGCGCCCGGAAGGCGAGTGTCGGAATGACGCGGCGGCGCCTCTTTTCCTGCGGAATTCCGGGCCACAGAAAAATAAAATGATGGCGCCAGAGCAGGTTGGACGCTCCATGGCGCGGGGCGGCGCCTGTGGCTCAGCCTTCGTCTGAGCCATTGCGCGTGGCGCGCTGTTGAGGGATGACCATCGCGCGCGTGCGGAGTAACGAGACGCTGAAAGCGCAGAGGACGGCGATGAAGCTCTATACGAAAAAAGGCGACCGCGGCCAGACCAGCCTCTTCTCAGGCCGGCGGGCGGCGAAATTCGATCCGCGCGTCGCGGCGGTCGGCGATCTCGACGAATTGTCGGCGAGCCTCGGGCTGGCGCGCGTCGCCTTTCCGCAAGCGGACGATCTTTTGTGCGGCGCGCAAAAGGCGCTTTACAGGATCAGCGCGATTCTCAGCGCCGAAGCGCGTCAGATCGATATCGTTTTGGACGACGCCGAGATTGAAGCGCTCGAAGCCGAGATCGATCGCGCCAGCGACGCGCTGCCCCCCTTGCGCGATTTCATCTATCCGGGAGAGGCCGAGGCGAGCGCGCGCCTCCACATGGCCCGCGCCGTGGCGCGGCGCGCCGAGCGCAGCATCGCCGCGCTCGAAGAGCCGCCGGCGCCGGAGAATGTCCTCGCCTATCTCAATCGCCTCAGCGATCTGTTGTTCGCGCTCGCGCGCCTCGCCGATCAGCAAAGCGGTCATGGGGACAGGATGCTAGGCGGGTGAATTTTTCTCTGAGGGTCGCGGGCAAGCGCCGGGAGGGATCGGCGCCCGGAACGCAGCCAAGGCAAGACAGCGTGTTAATTCCTGAGGGCGACCCGCAATCCGCGCGCCTTGCACCACGGGAGTCGGCAGGCGCCTATCCTTATTTCTTTTCTTGTGTTCGAGATGATCGTAGCCATTCCCTCATCCGATCGAAGTCCGGGTTGGTTGTTAGGACAGGTGAAGCTCGGAAAGCCGGCTGTTCTGACAGAGCCGCGAATACAAGCGTTCTGAAAAGAGGCGAGTTGAAATAGCTCTTATGCGCAAGCTCGAAGGCGGCCATCACCTCGGAAAAATTCGGAAGAGCTTCCGCTTTATTCGACTTCAAGGCTGAGTAGAGTTCGCGGCGCAACGTCGCGACGACCGCAAGTGATTGAGACTCATCAAAGACGGTCAGTTGTTCTGCAAGATCGGCGGGCAAAGTCACGGGCGGCTGCGCCGACCACATCGGCCTATCCGATATTTTGGTGGCGGCTTGTCCAGGGAAGTCCAGACGGAGCAAGAGGCGCTGCAGGAGTTCATCGATGCAGGCGTCAACCCATGCCTGGATTAGACTCTTGAATATGTAGGCGACGACTAGACATGCGGCTAGAATAATGGCGAGTGGCGCGCCAATTTTGAACGCCTGCCCCGGATATTGCACGAACGCAGAAACGAGCTTCGAAAAATCATCGCCGGAAATGGGTGACAGTTGCAGATTGTGAGCGGCCGAGAACAATACAAGCCACACGACGACGAAAATCGACGCGACCGTGAGACACAATACAAGGAAAACAGCCGAAAAATTTTCTTCTATCTTAGGCATTAACAGGACCCGCCTCGCCATTAGCCCGCGGGACAAGCCTCCGATGGCCTCGTCGAGCGGATGCGCGAGCCCCAACCACCGTGATGCGTAATGCTCGCTTGTCCTGTGGACATTGGCCCGGCTGATCGCAGTGTCCGCTTTGGCGCGTTCATCGAAAAAGAGCCTGAGGACGAATAGGACCGCAAGGCCTTCAACAAGTCTGTATGTATTGTTGATGATCTCCGAAGGGCTTTGCCACAAACTGTCGTAACAGGAGAGATGTTTAGGCAGACCTTGTAGCGTTTGAGCAACGGGTTCAACCTCGCTGCAACGAGGCTTAGAATTGAAGGCAGGGTCGAGGGCTATAAGGTGGCCGTTGAGAAAGCCTGTGGGGGTTGTTGCGGAGGAGACCGCTGCGCCCAGCGCAGCAAGAAACACAGCGATGAGCAGAACGGGAACAGCAATGCTCAATAAGGCGTTGCGCTTGACAAGGTGAATAAAAGGGGTTCCGACCGTGACGGCTTGCAGAAGGTTAGGCAGAGACATTTTCGCTTCGCTGGCCAGCAGCAGTGCGTTGCTTATGACCGAGCCGCCGTGAGAATGACCAATCAAGACGTATTGCTCGTCCCGTTCTTCAAGCGCCTCACATCGCTTGAGCAGGCTTGACGCAGCTTCTCGCCTGGAGACCTCGCTGTTATGGCCATCCCAAAGCAGGGGATCGAAGGAGAGGGCGCCATCTTTCGCTTCGAGGCATTCCCGAAGATGGCGTTCAAATGGCGATCCGCGTTGCCACCACTGCTCACCGGCTTCGGACCCCGCAGCAAAGGTTCCATGGATGGAAACGATGGTCGGCACGATCGTCCTCCAGCGGCGACGCCTAGGATCATCATTGGGAATTCAGGACATCGGGCGCCGGGTCGAAATGTCTATCAAACTGGCGGTTTCGTAAAGTCGAGCCCGTGCACTTGAACCGGTTGCTGGGCTGCTTGCGCGCGCGTTGCGGACCTGTTTGTCCTGAGCCAGTCCCGTTTTTGCTCGCCTTGTGAAGGTCCGATGGGCGTCACCCCTGCTCGCAGCCCCTCGCGCCTAAATCGGACGCGAGGCGAAAGTCTTCGACGGAACGCGACGCGCAACCGCCGCGCCTGCTGCCTTCAACATCAACAGCCCCGCGAAGGTGGCGAGATTGATGAAGAAGATTCGCGACACGACGGGCGCGGTGAAATGGTCGACGCCGGGGCCGGTCGCGGCGGTGACCGCCAGAATCAGGCTCTCATAGACGACGAAGGCTGCGAGGAATGCTGCCAGCCCGCCGGCGACGCCGGGAAAGCGGCGCGCGAGCAGGCCGGCGCTTTCACATGACAGCAAAGCGATCACCCCAAGCGCCCCGCCCCAAAACAGCGTCATCGGATCGGTCGGATAATGCAGGAAGAGAAAGCCCACCGCCTGATTGGCGAACCATACAGCGCCCGTCAGCAGCAAGGCGTCGCGGCGTTTCGAAGTCAGCGCCGCGACGGCGGCGAAGCCCGCGAGCGGCAGGGCGCATGCCCAGGCGAAACTGAAAAGAAGGCTGGTGGCGATGAATGTCGCCGCAAAGAGCGCGCGGCGGTCGATCTTCGAAACAGTGGAAAGCGTCAGTGTCATAGCAGACTCCGTTCAGTTTGATGTCGATTAAATCTCGCGCAGGGCGATCGGGCGAAGGGGTTCCTCATCCTGAGGAGCGCGCGCAGCGCGCGTCTCGAAGGACGAGGAAGCCCGGCTTCGCGTATTTTTCCTCACCCTCGTCCTTCGAGACGCCGCCATCGATCTCGGGCCTGCCCGACATCGACATTACATTCGCAAGTCGGGTAACCCCGACTTGCGGGCGGCTCCTCAGGATGAGGGCGAGGAAAGCCATCAGCCGATTCCCCTTAATGCGGAACGATCGGCGGGATCGGGTTCGTGCAGGCCGAACCAGCGCGCGCGCAATTTGTCCCAGAGCGCAAGGCGCGACCAATCGGGATTCTTGAGCACCCTGTCGGTTGCGGGATCGAGGAAGGGATTGGGCAGCAGCACGCTGATCTGCTGTTCGCCGGCGCCGTTGAAGAGCTGCAGTCCCCAGGACATCGGCACGCAGCTCGTGTTGCGCCTTCGGTAAAGCTCAGCGCGTGACGTGCGCCTGAGCTTCGCGAGTTCGGGAGAGGTCGGCCGGGCGCGCGAACCCTTGTTCTCGCCGATGCAGACGTGAAAATGCGTGAGGCCGAAGGCGACGGTGAGATAGCCGTCGAGCAGCCCTATGCGCGTCGGCGCGCGATCTGCGTGGACTTCCCACGCCGCGCCCTGAATGATCGGACCGAAGACGATGTCGCGCCAGTGATTTTCGAAAAGGTCCCGAAACAATTCTTCGAGACTCGCCGCATCCGTCGGCAGAGAGAAGACGTCGAGCGCCGCGCCGTCTGGCTCGACGATTCGTTTAGGCGCTATGTCGGCGACTGCTGTCATGGTCATGCGCTTTCTGTTGTCTAGCGAAGCGAGGCGGAAGCGATCTTCGCGCGCTCGATCACGCGCGAAGATCTCGCTGCGCGTATTTTAGAACGATAGTTTGATCGATCCACGGAACATCCGCGGGGCGCCGATCACGTTGTAATTATAGCCAGGCAGGTTCCACCCGACCTGTATTGGATTGGTGTAAGGCACCGCGTAACCGAACGGATGAGCGGCGTCGAAGGCCTGCGGACCCAGACCGCCGCTGGTGAAATAGGTCTTGTCGAAGAGATTGCTCACATTGAGCTGCGCGACGATTTTACAATCAGCGAGATTGAGCTCATAGGCCGCGAAGAGGCCGACGATCCCATAGCTCGGCGTCGACTGGCCATAGATATAGCTTCCGTCATTCGCCCAATGATAGATGGGGAGATAGCCGGTGTAATCGTACCGCGCCCCCAGTCTCAGCCCCTTCATCTCGCCGTCCTTGAATTCATATGCCGAGGACAGCGAGCCGACATTGCGCGGAACAAAGGGGATCGGCGATCCGGCGGCCGGAACCCCGAGATAAAATGGATTTGACTTGGTGGTGATTGCGTCGGTGTTGGCGTAGGCGAGGTTGACGCTCCAGCCGGGCAAGAGTTCGCCCTGAATGTCGAGTTCAGGACCCTGCGAACGCCCTTCGCCGATCAACATCACATGGTTGAAGTCGTTAGGAATGCCGATCGGAATGTTTGTCTTGACCAGATGATAATAGGCTGCGGTCGCCTGAAGCTTTCCGTCAAACACGGAAAATTTGACGCCTCCTTCCACTTGTGTGCCGGCGCTCGGCGGCGTCGGGTCGTTCGTGTTCAAGACCAGCTTGCCGTTATAATTCGGGCTGTAGGATTCGGCGTAATTCCCGTAAAAGCTCGCCCAGTCGAGCGGCCGCCACAAGAGCCCCACGCGCGGCGTCACCCTCTGATTCACGAATTGCGCTCTTGCCGTGATCGTATCGAAGTTGCAGGGGATCGCCAGTCCCACAAACGCATTCTCGGAAAACGGCCCGCAGAATTTCGAATTGTCCGTCGCTCCTGTTCTGTTGTTGATATATTGATAGCGCGCGCCGCCGAGCACGGTGAAGCCGTAAGGCAGCTTGATCTGGTCCTGCAGATAAATGCCCAGATTGTCGGCGTATTGCTCGGTGGCGGCGAAGGTATAAAGACCGGAGATGGGCGTCGGCGGCTGCGGCGCGCCGAGCAGCAGGGTTGAACTGTAGTTCGCCGCATTCAAATTCTGGCCTCTGAAATTGTAGCGGTAATAGTCTGCGCCGGCGAGCAGCGTGTGATTGAGATGCTCGCTGGTGTTGAAATGCCCGACGAGATTGACCGTCGTCGCATATTCCGCCTGCCTGTTGTCCGACGGAAACGCGCCCCAGTTCAGCGTGACATTGTTGGGCGAGGGGAAGGAGAAGCAGGACGTGCTTCCGGGCGTTATGCAGTCGCTGATAAAGCCGAAGCCGCCGGCGTTTTGCCAATCGCTACGCAACAATTGCATGAAGGCGGTTTGCTGGATCGACCAGTCCTTATTGAAGTCGTGATGCCACGTGAACTCGGTGAAATTTTGCTGCTGATTGTAGGGTGAATTTGGCCCCCAGTTGAAACTGCGCCCAAACCATAGAGGGGTGAACATCCCAAAATAAGGCACGAAGTACCAGTCTTGATTCATCCTGTTCTGCTGGAATTGAGTGGACGCTCGAACCCAGGTGTTGGCGTCGATACGCCACTTCACGACCGGATTGATCATCAGATTTCTTTCATAGTCGAACGCGCGGAACGAGCCGTTGTTCTCATAGGACATGATGAAGCGATAGAGCAGGTCCTTGGTCTCCGTCACGGGCCCTGTGGCGTCGAGCGTCGTGCGGTAGGAAGCGTAACTGCCGATTTGCTGCTGGAGGGAAAACGCACGCTTCTCCAGCGGCTGCTTCGTGTTGATGTTGACGATGCCGCCGGGCTCGACCGCGCCATAGAGGATGGCGGCGGGACCCTTCAGAACCTCGACGCTCTCGACATTAGCCATTTCGACATTGCTGGCGCCTGTGAAATTGAGTCCAAAGTTGTCGACCCTGAAACCGTCGCGAAAGAAATTTTGGGTGGGAAAACCGCGCAGAATGATCTGTCTGAACGAATTGCCGAGAGCCGCGTCTCCGCCGCCCGAGACGGCGACGCCGCTGACATTCTTCAACGCCTGATCGATCGTAATGGCTTGCTGGTCTTCCAGCATTTGCCGTGTGACCATCTTTGTCGTGACCGGCGTATCTATGACTGGCGCGTTGACTTTGGTCCCCAGCGATTCGATCGGCGCCGCATATGAGGTCGGATCATTGCAAATCCCATCGGCGCAAAGTTGGCCGTTGTTGCCGGGACCTATTTCGGTTCCATTGTTATCAACGGCCAGTCCTTCCTCCGCGCGCAGGACGACGCTCGGCTTCGGCTTGCCGACGTCAATCACCGGAAGCACATTTTGGCCGAGGGCTGGCGACGAGAGCGCGGTAAAAAGAATCGGGATGGGCGTGCGTCGACGCATCGCGCGGCAAACGCCGCCTCTCGGGGCTTTCAGGAATGGGGATTTCATAGCTGGACTCACAGCAGACGTGGGCCGTCACTGCGAAGGTCTCGGCCCATCGCGCCTGTGTGAGGCGAAGGGCTTCGGCCGCATCGGTGCACCCCGCCCGACGCTTTCGCGCGTGACCACGAAGCGACGGCAGGTCTCCTGGCTCGCGGGTTGTCGCCTTGGACCGCCTTCCCAGAACCTTATGGCTCCAGTGGCTTTGTGGTCTTCGGCTCGCCGCTTACAGTTGCGGGGGCAGCCGCGGAATTGCGCGCCGATGACGCGCTCACCGCATTCCCATTTTGATCCCGTTGGGAACCGTCAGCTGCAAAATAGAACGGCGATCGCCGAGCGAGTCAAGAGCCTCGCGTTACGCTTGCAATCGACCAATTCTTGATGCCGCCGCAATCTTGCTGTGACGCGGTCAACATGCGCGAGCCAAGCGGCCTGATCGAATCAAATTGCGTCCGCGCCGAGGACACGATTTCGTCGCGATTGGCGGCTCTACAAAACCGTTTCGTAACTCCGCAGACTCATGTCCGCGAACCCGGTATCCTGCCGCAGGGCCTCCGACAGGGGGAAACGAATCGAGGGCGACGAAAAAGGGGGATCGAATATGTTTTCAGCGCGCCGATTCGCGTCTTCACTGCCTATCGCAGGCGCATTGTTTCCCTTCCTTTTTTTGTTGTCTGCGGCTGAGGCCCAGGTTTCATCGGGCGGCTGTCCGGAATCAGCCGAGATCGCCGTCCTCGCGTCGCCGGCGGCTCCCTGGAAGGGCGCGCCTCTGCGCGTCCTCGTCGCCGCGGAAAACCCGATTGACGGCGAGCTTTCGCTGATCGCCCCTGACGGGCGCGTGGCGGCCAGATCGCGCCAGCAGCGCGGCGGACCACCTTATGTCTGGTTCGCCGAGGTCGCGTCGCCAACCGCCGGCGCCTGGCGCGCGACGCTCGGAGGCGGCTCGATTTTCTCCGGCTGCGGCGCGATGACGAGGGAAATCGACGTGAGCGCACAGAAGACGTCTGCGTCGCACGCGACGGAAGGCGCCGTCTGGGCGGTGCGCGGCAAGTGGGACCGTGCGACAGAAAATTTATACTCGGCATGGATCGCCAAGCTGTTCGACGCGCCGCTCGAAGCGGAGCAGTCATGGAAGACGTGGCACGAGGTGCTGCGCAATCCGTCACGCAATGTGCTGTTCAATCATCTCGGAACGAACGAAGACAGCCTCACTCTGTCGCTGAAGCCCGACTGCGCGGATTTTGTCTATTTCCTGCGCGCCTATTTCGCCTTCAAGATGGGCCTACCCTTCGCCTATTCGAACTGCTCGCGCGGGGCCGGCGGCGCTGCGCCCCGCTGCAATGAGCGGTACGATATTCTCCACCCTGAAGTGACAAGGCCCGCGCCGCCGCCGGAGCAAGCAACGGCGTCAGCCGCCGCGCCGCCGGCTCCCACATCCGCACCGGCGCCTACGAATATCTTGCAGCAACTGTTCTCACCGACTCAGCAGGCTCAGCCCGGGGCGCCGGCTGCGGCGGTCGCTCCCGCGAAACCGCCCGCGCCCAAGCGGCCGGCGGGCGTCGCCGGATATTTACGGGCTGTGGGCGACGTCGTTCATTCAGGTTCGGTGCGAGCGCCGGCAAACAGCGATAAGAGCGATTTTTACACCATCCCGCTCACGCAGGAGACCCTCCGTCCCGGAACCGCCTACGCCGATCCCTATGGTCACGTCATGATGCTCGTGCAGCGCATTCCGCAGTCGGCGGACGCGGCGGGCGTCTTTCTCGCGGTCGACGCCGAGCCGGATGGCACCGTCACCCGCAAGCGCTTCTGGCGCGGCAATTTCCTGTTCGCGAACGAATCGACGCTCGGCAGTCCCGGCTTCAAGCGCTTTCGACCGGTCGTGCGGGAGAGCGGCCTTGCGGGCGCTCACCAATTCGGAAATCGCCAAGAACCCGGAGTATGGCGATTTTTCGCTGGAGCAAACGCAGCTCGGCGCGGAGGAATTCTACGATCGCATGGACGAAGTGATGTCGCCCGAGCCGCTCGATCCGACGCGCGCAATGATGGCGGCGATTACGGCGCTTGAAGAGCAGGTGAAGACGCGCGCGACGGCGGTCGAAAACGGTCGAAAGTTCCAGAACGGCGGGCGCGGCGAAGCGTCGATGCCGGACGGGGCCGCGATCTTCGCGACGTCCGGCGCGTGGGAGGACTTCTCTACGCCGGCGCGCGATCTCCGCTTGCTGATAGCGATCGATGTGGTGCGCGGCTATCCGGATCGCGTCGCGCGTCGCAGCGAACGCTACGCCATACCGTTTGGCCAAAGTCCGGCCAATGTGAAGGCGCAATTGCAAAGCGCGCTAGCGGGCGAACTCGCGTCGCGCACGTTTTCCTATACGCGCAGCGACGGCTCCGCCTGGACGCTCTCGCTCAAAGATGTGCTCGACCGCGCCGAGGACCTTGAGATGGGCTACAATCCTAACGACTGCGTCGAGCTGCGATGGGGCGCCGCGGAGGGGAGCCCCGAGGCGGCGACTTGCACGCGGCGCGCGCCTGCCGCCCAGCGCGCCAAAATGACGGACTATCGCAGCTGGTTTCGCGAGCGCCGCTGGCCCCACGCGTAACCGGAGGCGACGCCGTCAGTCGGAGTCTCGGGCCTTCGCAGGACGCGTGCGCCAATGGCGCAAGCGCTCCATGTAGAGATAGGTCACGGGCGTCGTGAACAGCGTCAGCAGCTGCGAAACGAGTAGTCCGCCGACGACCGCGATGCCGAGCGGCTGACGCAAATCGGCGCCGGCGCCGACGCCGACGGCGATCGGCATGGTGACAAACACCGCGGCGAGCGTCGTCATCAGGATCGGTCGAAAGCGCAAAATCGCGGCTTCCTCGATGGCGTCGCGAGGGGCCATGCCTGCCCGTACGCGTTCGATCGCGAAGTCGACGAGCATGATGCCGTTCTTCTTGACGATGCCGATCAGCATGAGCAGGCCGATGATCGCGATCATCGTGATGTCGAAGCCGAACCCCCAGAGAAAGAGCAGCGCGCCTACGGTGGCGGAAGGCAGGGTAAGGAGAATCGTCACCGGATGGACGAAGCTTTCATACAGCATGCCGAGCACGATATAGACGGCGAAAAGCGCGGCCGCGATCAGCACCGGTTGCGTGGCGAGAGACAGCTGGAACTCACGGGCCGTGCCCTGAAACGATCCGCGTATCGCTTCCGGTTTGCCAAGAACGCCGACGGCGGCGTTAACCGCGCGCACCGCCTCGCCAAGAGAAACGCCCGGCGCCAAATTGAAGGAAATGGTCACGGCCGGAATTTGTCCCTGGTGATTGACTGTGATCGGCGCCTGCCTGCGCTCGAGCGTGGCGAACTGGCTGATGGGGATAAGTGCGCCGGCTGAGCCGCGCACATAGATGCGCGAGAGAGCGTCCACGCCGGTTTGATATTGCGGCGCGACTTCCAGAACCACGTGAAAGGTGTTGGTGGGACCGTAGAGTTGCGTCACATAGGGCTGGCCAAAGGCGTTATACAGCGTTTGCTGGATTTCCGTGACATTCACGCCCAAACGCGCGGCGGCGTCCCTGTCGATGTTGATCATGAGCTGTTGGCCGCCGGTCTGCTGATCGCTTGTCAGATCGCGCAGCTGAGGAAGTGCTTTAAGCGCATCGAGGATTCTCGGCACCCAGGCGCTGAGTTCATTCAGGTCGGGATCCTGCAGCGTGTATTGGTATTGCGTAGCCTCGAGACGCGCGCCGATCTGGATATTCTGGATCGATTGAAGGAAGGTCGATATTCCCGGGATGGAGTTTACCTTTGGGCGTAATCGGCGAATGACTTCGTCCGCGTTCTCCGAACGCTGCGAAAATGGCCTGAGCTGAACGAAGAAACGCCCGGTATTGAAGCCTGCGCTTCCGGCGCCGCCGATAAAGGAGCCGAACGACTCGACTGCCGGGTCTTTCGCGATGATCTCACCGATAGCGCTCTGGCGCTCCTTCATCGCCTCGAACGAGACGTCCTGATCCGCCTTGGTGAATCCGAACAGCAGGCCGGTGTCTTCTTGCGGAAAAAAGCCCTTCGGAATGACGTAGAACATCCAGCCCGACAGCGCGATAAGCGCGAGATTTAGCGCGAATATCGAGCGCTGGTGACGCAGCGAGAAATCGAGACCACGTTTGTAAGCGCCGATAAGTCGCTCAAACCCGCGTTCGCTCAGATCGTACAACCGCCCGTGCCGACTGATTTTTGGGTTACTCAGCATCAACGACGCCATCACCGGCGAAAGGGTCAGCGCGACAAAGGCGGAAATGGCGACCGCAACGCTGACGACCACGCCGAATTCACGAAAGAGTCGACCGATGATTCCGCTCATGAAGAGAATTGGAATGAACACGGCGATCAAGGAAATCGTGATCGAGACGATGGTAAAGCCCATCTCTTGCGCGCCCTTGAGCGCGGCGTTGAGGCGAGTCTCGCCCTGTTCCAGATAGCGATAAACATTCTCGACCATGACGATTGCGTCGTCGACCACTAAGCCGACGGCGAGCGTGAACGCCATCAGCGACAGATTGTCGAGCGTGTACCCAAGAACGTACATGACGCCGAATGTGCCGACGAGAGAAAGCGGAACGGTGACGCCCGGAATGGCCGTTGCCGCGAAATTACGAAGAAAAAGAAAGATAACGATGACGACGAGCGCGACCGCCGAGAGAAGGGTGAATTCCACATCGCGGAAGCTCTCTCGGATCGACAATGTCAGGTCGCTGATCACCGATAGATCCACCGATCGCGGGATGCCTGCTCTTAGCTGCGGCATCTCGCGCTTGATCCGGTCGACAAGTTCGAGCGTGTTGGCGCCCGGCTCGCGCCAAATGCCGACCATTTCGCCTCTCTGCGTTCCCACCCAGCTCGCCTGCAAGGCGTTCTCCGGCCCGATGACGATGGTTGCGACGTCGCTGAGGCGCACAGGCGCGCCGTTGCGATAGGCCACGATGATCTTGCCGAGATCGACAGGCGAGAACAGCTGGCCGTTGGTGCCGATCGAAAAGGATTGCTGCGGCCCCTGCAGCGTCCCTACCGGAAGGTCTGCCGAACTTCCCGCGATAGCATTCGCGACCTCGTCAAGTCCGATTCCACGCGCGGCGAGCGCCGCAGGGTTCACCTTGACGGTCGGCGCGAATTTTTGCTGACCGAAGATCAGCGCTTGGCCGACATCCGGCATGGTGGAAACGCGCTGCGCGACATTGAGGTCGGCGTATTGATCGAGTTGGGTGAGCGGCGTGACCTCAGACGTCAGTCCGAAAATAATCACCGGGCGGTCGGCGGGATTGACCTTGCGATAGGTTGGCGGAGTCGGCAGGTTGCGCGGCAGATTGCCCTGCGCCGCGTTGATCGCCGCCTGAACGTCGCTTGCCGCTCCGTCAAGGCTCCGTGAGAGATCGAATTGCAAGGTGATCTGCGTAAATCCGAGCGAACTCGTCGAGGTCAGCTCATTGACGCCAGGCACCGCCGCGAACTGCCGTTCGAGCGGCTGCGCGACGGACGACGCCATGGTTTCCGGGTCCGCGCCTGGAAGGTTTGCGGTCACGGAAAGAGTCGGGAATTCGACTTCGGGCATGGCGGCGACGGGCAATAGATCATAGCCGACCGCGCCCGCCGCCAACAAAGCCAGCATCAGCAGAAAAGTCGCCGCCGGCCGTGCGATGAAAGGGGCGGAAATATTCATTTGCGATTAGGAGCGCTCGCTCGCGGAGATTGTGCGAGAACCCCGCCTGGAAACTGCGTGACGCGAACCTTCACGCCCGGCGCGAGATTCAATTGACCGGCGACGACGACTCGCTCCCCGCTTGCGACGCCCGAGCGCAATGCCGACTGATTGCGCTCGGTCTGGGCGACGACAACGGGCCGCATTTCGACAGTGTCGTCTTCGTGAACGACGTAGACGAACTGGCCGTGAGGGCCGGTCTGGACGGCGTCGCTCGGGATCACGACCATATTGCGTTCGACTTCCAGAACGAGATGTGCGTTGACGAATTCTCCCGGCCACAAGGATTCATCGGCATTCGCGAACTGCGCCTTCAGCCGAACCGTCCCGGTGCTTTGATCGACCTGATTGTCGATCAGTTCAAGAACGCCCTGCGTGATTTGTTTTTCATCCGCCGAATCAAAAGCGAGAACCTGCAATGTTTGCTTGTGCATGGCGTCTCTTATGCGATCAATGTCAGTCTCCGGAACGGTAAAAATCACATAGATCGGCTTGATTTGCGTGACGACGACCAAATTCTGCGTATTGGGTTGCACCAAATTGCCGATATCGACTTGTCGAATGCCGACGATGCCGTTTATCGGCGACGTGATTGAACAATATTCGACGTTGAGCCTCGCCGCGTCGATTGCCGATTGATCCAACGCGACGGTCGCCTCGCCTTCGTTCACCGTCGCCTGTTGGCCGGCGTATTGCTGTTGGGAAACATAGTTGCCCTTCACAAGCTTAGCGTAGCGGGCGAGGTCCTTGCGCGCGTTCTCGAGATTTGCCTGGTCGCGCGCAAGCGTAGCTTTTGCTTGCGCGAGAACCGCCTCATATGGGCGAGGATCCAACTGAATCAGGAGGTCGCCCGCTTTGACGGCCTGACCTTCGCGAAAATTGATCTTGATGATGTTGCCGACCACTCTGCTCTTGACGTCGACTGTGGCGTAAGCCGCGACCGATCCCAATCCACGCAAAATGATAGGAACGTCCTTGCTTTCGGCCACGGCCACGGCCACCGGCGCGGCCGCCGACGGGACGGCGCCAGGCGCCGGGGTCGTTTCCTGATGACGAAGGAACCAGACGTAAACGCCCGCAGCCACGACGGCGAGCGCGCCCAAAACGATGATTCCGCGTCTCAATGACATGGATCTTCCTGACCATCTGCGCTGTTCTATGTGGGTCGGAACTGGCGCAGATGAAGGAGCCGGGATTGATTACCGAATGGGCGCGCCGCTAAGGCTATTCATTGTCGTCAGTTTGGCGCATGCGGGCGCACCCGGAAATGCACAGAGACGGAGAGATTCATGAATTCGATCTGGTTCACTCCCTTCATCATCGTCGCCGGCGCCCTGCAAGCGCTCGGCGCGGTCATGAGCGCGCAGCTTCGCATCTCCTTGTCGAACCCATGGCTCGCGCTTGCCGTGCTTTTTTGTTTGAATTTCTTTTTCTTTACTGCGCTCTTTCTGATGTGGCCGAGACCTCTGCCGACGCTGGAGGGCATTAGCGCGATGCCGTGGTGGGCGCCCTTGGCGGGCGTCACGGGCGCCGTCGCCGTCTTTGCCGGCCTGACCCTCATCGACAAGCTTGGCGCGGGAACGGTCAATGGGCTGATCATCACCGCAAATCTTGTGACCTCACTCGCGATCGATCATTTCGGGCTTCTGGCCGCGCCGGTACATGGGCTTAATATGTGGCGCGCACTCGGCGCGCTGCTGATGGCTGCCGGCGTCTTTCTCATCACCAAATTTTAGCTGCACGCCGCGTAGGGCTATCGCCTAGGATAATTTGGGAGCGACGAATGAACATTAGTCGAGAGCCGGCGGCGCAGACAGACGAAGACGCGCGTCGATTGGGCGTCATCGAAGCGCTCTCGTGGCGAGAAACGGTCGCGCGGCTGTTTCTTTCCGCGACGCTCGTCGCTTTGGGCCTCTATGTCTTGGGAAACTATCTTCGCGCATTGGCCTGGGCCCTCGTACTGGCGGTGGCGTTATGGCCGCTCTATGATCGCGCGCGGCGGCAAGCCTCGCCCGGAACCGCTCAGATTCTTCTCCCGATTGTCTTTACCGCCCTGGTGGGACTGACGATCTTTCTGCCGGTCGCGACTCTTGCAGTTGATGCGGTCCGCGAGCTGCGTGAACTCGTCGCCTATGGTCGAGAAGCGGAAAAATCCGGAATTCCGGCGCCGGACTTCATCGTCAATCTTCCTTATGTCGGCCAGTGGATCGCGAACTGGTGGCGCGATCATCTATCGCACGCCGGCTGGGCCAAAGAGATCGTCGCCAAGGTCAATACGGCGTCGCTTCGAGAGCTCGGAGCGAATTTGGGCGCCAATGTCCTGCATCGCGCAGTGATCTTTGGCGTATGCCTGCTGACTCTGTTCTTTTTGTTTCGTCACGGCGAAAGCATATCGACGCAATGCCGGGCCGCTTCTCGGAAGCTCTTTGGCTATAGAGGCGAGCGCGTCGCCCGGCAAATGGTCGCCTCCGTGCGTGGAACCGTCGCCGGACTGGTTTTGGTGGGAATAGGCGAAGGCCTGGTGATGGGCGTCGTCTATTTCCTGACCCATCTGCCGCACCCCGTTCTGTTTGCGATGGCTACGGCGGTCGCGGCGATGATTCCTTTCGCTGCGGGAATCGTAATTGGCGTCGCCGCCTTGATATTGCTTGGCGTCGGAGGGATCGCGCGGGCGATCGTCGTCGCTTTGGCTGGAGCCGTCGTTATTTTCCTCGCCGATCACTTCGTGAGGCCGAAGCTGATTGGCGGCGTGACCAAGCTGCCGTTTCTTTGGGTTTTGCTAGGCATCCTCGGCGGCGTCGAAAGGTTCCAACTTCTCGGCCTGTTCCTTGGGCCGGCGATCATGGCCGCAGTGATGCTTCTGTGGCGAGAGTTCGCGGCCCCTGCCGATGACGCAAGCTCCTCTCTCGACCCATCCGGTTGATCGGAAGTTTTATGAGGCCGCGCGCGCTGGCCTGCTCGACCTCTTGAACCATCGATAGAAGCCTGTTTTCGCGAATTGGACGATTGCGAGATAGGCGACCACCATTGCGGCGAGGATCACGTAAAATTGAGCTGGCGGCGGCGTGAATCCGAAATAGGCGGCAAGCGGGCTGAACGGCAGCAATGCGCCGAGGATGGCGATGGCGCAAGAGGTTGCGACAAGGACGGGATTCGCGCGACTCCTAAAAGGATTTCCGCGCGTGCGAATGATGAAGATCACCAGGACTTGCGTGGACAGCGATTCGACGAACCAGCCGGTGCGAAACAAGGTCTCGTCGGCGTTCAGCACGAACAGCAGGACATAGAAAGTCAGAAAATCGAAGGCGGAGCTGATCGGACCAATCACCAGCATGAAGTTGCGGATGAAGGCCATGTCGAGAACTTGCGGTCGGCAGACGTCCTCGACGTCGACCTCGTCCAAGGGGATCGGCACTTCCGAAATATCGTAGAGGATGTTGTTGAGAAGAATTTGCGTCGGCAGCATCGGCAGAAAGGGCAGCAGAAGCGAGGCGCCCGCCATGCTGAACATGTTGCCGAAATTCGAGCTGGTGCCCATCATGATATATTTCATGACATTGGCGAATGTCCGGCGACCCTCCAAGACGCCTTCATGGAGCACGTGCAAATCCTGGTCGAGAAGGATCATGTCGGCTGCTTCCTTAGCGACGTCGACGGCCGAATCAACCGAAAGACCGACGTCGGCCGAGTGCAGCGACGGCGCGTCGTTGATGCCGTCGCCCAGATAGCCGACAACGTGATCGCGCGCTTTCAGCGCGAGGATGATCCGATCCTTTTGCGATGGATTGACCCGGCAAAAGAGATTGGCCTGCTCCACTCTGACGCGTAGCGCCGAGTCGTCCATGTCGCCGATTTCCTTGCCGGTCAGCACGCCCTCGACGGGGATATTCAGGCTGGCGCAGACATGCTGCGTGACAAACTCGCTGTCGCCGGTCACGATCTTGACTGTCACGCCGCTTGCGGCAAGCGCCGCGAGCGCCGGCCCGGCGCTGACCTTGGGAGGATCAAGAAATCCGGCGAAGCCCTCGAACACCAGTTCGGCCTCGTCGCCGACTGTCGCATGCTGGCGCTCGAGCGGCACGCGGCGCCAGGCGATGCCCAAGAGCCGAAAGCCGTCTTTCTCAAGCGCGACGCGGCGATTGCTAGTCTGCGCGAGCGCCGAGGGGTCGAGGGGGCGCTGTGCGCCGTTTTGCGAATCTTGATAGAGATTGCAGAGCGCAATGATTTCCTCGGCGGCGCCTTTCACCACCAGCAATCGTTCGCCGTTCTTTTCGAGCAGCACGGAAACGCGCCGCCTTTCAAAGTCGAATGGAACTTCATCGATCTTCTTCCATTCGCGCAGATCGATATTTTGATGGTCGAGGATCGCGTCGTCCAGCGGACTCCTTAAACCCGTCTCGAAGTAACTGTTCAGATAGGCGAGCTCAAGAACGCGGTCGCTGGGCCTCCCGGCTGCGTCGACATGCTGCTCCAGCCTAATCTTCGCCTCGGTCAACGTGCCGGTCTTGTCCGTGCACAAAACGTCCATCGACCCCAGATTCTGGATGGCCGATAATCGTTTGACGATGACGCGTCGCTTCGCCATGTGAAGCGCGCCGCGCGACAAGGTGACGGACACCACCATGGGCAATAGCTCGGGAGTCAGTCCGACAGCGAGCGCGACGGCAAAGAGGAACGACTCAAGCCATGGCTTGTGCAGGAACGCGTTGACCAAGAGCACGAACAACACCAGAAGGATGGTGAGTCGCATGATGAGCAGGCCGAAGCGATGCGTCCCAATCTCGAAGGCCGATGGCGGCGGCTGGCGCCTGACGCGATCGGCGACGCCTCCGATCGCCGTGTCGCCGCCGGTTTTCATCACGCGTATTTTGGCGCTGCCGCTGATCACGCTGGTTCCCATGAACACGGCGTTGGCGGCGTCCTGAATTTCGATGGCGTCGGCCTCGACTGGTCCCGGCCTTTTCTCGACGGGGTAGGGCTCGCCCGTCAGCAACGCCTGTTTGACGAAGAGATCGCGCGCCTCCAGGACCAGCCCGTCGGCGGGAATCATGTCGCCGGCGGATAATAGGACGAGGTCCCCCGGAACGACGTCGGCGACGGGCGCCTCGACCTCCCGGCCATCGCGAATAATCTTGGCGCGCACCGAAACCGACTGACGCAATCGCGCCGCCGCTTGCCCGGCGCGATGCTCTTGAAAGAAGTCCAGCGTGACGCTGAACAGCACGATCGCGGATATGATCACGAAATTGGCGACTTCTCCGGTGAAGGCCGAAATGGCGCTGGCGACGAGCAGCAGAATGACGAGCGGATTTTTGAAACGCGAAAGAAATTGCAGAAAGAGGGGCTGCTGTTGACGAACGTCGAAAAGGTTTGGGCCGAACTCTTCGAGACGCGCGCGCGCCTCGGCGCTGGTTAAACCGTTCGCTGCGGTCGCGCTACGCGCGCCGGCGTCTTTAGACGAGAGCCACCAGGCGGAATCGTCATGTTCGCCTTTCGACGGAGCGCCGCCTCTCTCCCGCATCAAAAATCGGCGTCTCAACCAGAGCGCGGCGATAAGCGCAAAATAGCAGGCCAGGAAGTAGTAAAAAAATCGAGGAGCTCCCAAATCCGTTGCAGGCGAAACGACGGCGACGTCAGCGACGTTCATTGGCGTCAGCGCGCTCCAAAGAACCGGATGCGCGCGCGCCCCATGCGATTGTGCGGCTCCTCCACGGCGATCTCACGCTCATCCTTTGTTTACGTCTTCTCGCGTGCTCAGCGCATATTTGCGGCAATGCTCCAAATAGGCCCTCTCATGTATGCCGAGGAGCTCGACGACAGCTTTCCACAGCCAGGTGGGCGCATCGAGCGTTGACGTGCGATTGCGTTCGAGTTCAGTCAACCAAGCCTTTCTCGCTGAGACATCCAATTGGCGGCTGTGCGCCTTGCCGACGACCGCCGCGAGATAAGCGGCGATTCTGACAGCTTCCTGGTCCGTCAAATTGTCGACTTCGACTTTGAGATCTTGAGGAAGGAGCTCTCTGACAAAAACCGGCTTGCCTAGAAGGCTTGCGGCACGGGCGCGTTTGCCCAGATAAGGCGAAAGATATCGCGCGCCTTCCACCATGCGTTCCGCTTGGTCGAGAGGCATCTTGGCGCCTTTTGCGCGTGGTGCGGCGGCGGTCTTCGCCTCTTTGAAATCCATCAGACAAAATTGTTTGTCGGCTCCCCGATGGCCCACCGTCAATAAGGCCGCATATCGTAGCAGCCCAAGCGAGCTACAGCCTTTCATCCAATATGCAGCGTCCTGAAGCTTGACGGCCGCATCGTCATCGCGGGATCCGAGCATCGTCGCCAAGCGCCTGATGTCGTCGCTCTGGGAAAGTTGTGTGAGTTGGTCGTTTTCCTGCTTAGAGATGGGCCAGAAGCGCCGGCCTAAGGGGATCTTTGGCTTTGGGCCATCGATGCGCTCATTTGCCAATGTTTTCCACGTCGCGGCGGCCGACTGTCGAATAATAAGCCGTACCGTATCAGGCGCCTGGAGGTCGCTTTCTTCCTCGAAATCCGGCGCGAAGGACTTCTCATAGCCCGCCATCATGGCTTCCAGCATCAGCGCGGTCGTCACGCCGGGCAGGTCGGAGCCGCGAGCCGCCGAAGCGAGAGAAAGAGCCAGGCGCAAAAGATCGTGCGCCGGGTTGCCGATGACGGTCTGGTCGAGATCTCTGATCTGAATTTCAATGGCGCCTAAATGGTTCGCGACCGGGCCCAGATTTCCAACATGACAATCGCCGCATATCCAAATCGACGGCCCCTCGGGAATCGCGCCTGCTTGGATCTGATCCAGCCATTCATAAAACTTTACAGTCGACCCGCGCACGTAACGATGCGCTGAGCGCGCCATTTTTAGATTTCTCGTGCTCTCCAAAATTGCCGAGCGCTGCTTGGGTTGCGGATATTTCGCCTTGCTTTGCATGAGACTGGGACGCCTTCGCAGAGTTGCATTTCACGCAAGAGATCCAACATTTCCGAGCAGATAAATTTGCAACGGTCGCGCGGCAGACGATCGCAAGCGAGCCATTGGCTTTCCGCGGCGCGACCGCGTCGGCAGGCAATAGACAATATGAAACCATGCAAACTGTCTAGATGGTCTAACCGTCGCCGACGCGTCCAGGGTCTCGGCGTCGACTCAAACTCGGTAAAGGCAAACCAATGTTGGTATTGGCACAATTCGACCAAGGCTTACAAACTTTGCGCAAGCCTTCTCATGTTGATTGGTCGCGATGAACAATGGGGGGATTTTGGCGCGCGAGCAGGCTCTTCTTTTGTCCATAGAGGAAATAGACGGCAAGACCGATCGCCATCCAGATCGCGAAGCGCTCCCAGGCGACGGCCGGCAGGCGCGACAGCAGCCAGAGCGAGAAGCCGACCCCGACAAGCGGCGTGAAGGGAACGAAGGGGGCGCGAAAGCTTCGTCGCGCGTCTGGCCGCGTGCGGCGCAGCACGATGATCGCCGAGCAGATCACGACGAAGGCGGAGAGCGTGCCGATATTCACAAGCTCAGCCACTTCCTTGATCGGATAGAGCGCGGCGACAAGCGCGGTCAGCGCGCCGGCGATCAGCGTCGGCCGATAGGGCGTGGAAAAGCGCGGATGGAGCTTGGCGAACCAGGCGGGGAGCAGGCCGTCGCGGCTCATCGCGAACCAGATGCGGGCACAGGCGAGGAGAAAGGCGAGCATCACGCTGATAATGCCGGCGACCGCGGCAAGCGACACGATGAACGCGACCCATGGCAAGCCGATTGAAGCGAAAGCGGTCGCGACCGGCGCCGGATTGTCGAGCGTGTCGTAGCGCACGACGCCGGTGAGCACGAGCGACATGGCGATATAGAGGGTGAGCGCGACGACCAGCGAGAGAAGCACCGCGCGCGGCACGTCGCGCTGCGGCGCGCGGGCTTCTTCGGCGGCGGTCGTCAGCGTGTCATAGCCGAACACGGCGAAGAACACGACCGCCGCGCCTTGCGCGACGCCGGAGAAGCCGAAGGGCATGAAGGGCGACCAGTTCTCGGCGCGCACATAAGGGATGCCCGCCGCGATCACCAGCAGCGCCGCGGCGATCTTGACGACGACCATCGCCGTATTGAAGCGGGCGCCAAGTTCGATGCGCAGCGTCAACAGACCTGCGACGCCGAGCGCGCCGAGCGCAGCGCAAATGTCGATGACGCGGCCCGCGCCTGTTCCCGGCGCGCCGCTTGCCCATTCGGGAAGGACGAGCCCGACTTGCGCGAGGAGCGCCTGCAAATAGGCGGACCAGCCGATGGCGACGACGGCGACGACAAGCGCATATTCCAGGAGAAGATCCCAGCCGATGATCCAGGCGGCGAGTTCGCCGAGCACCGCATAGGCATATGTGTAGGCGCTCCCGGCGACGGGGATCATGCCGGCGAATTCGGCATAGGAAAGCGCCGCCGCAGCGCTGGCGACGCCCGCGATCAGGAAGGAGAGGGCGACGCCCGGCCCCGCCTGCGTCGCCGCGACGACGCCGGTCAAGACGAAAATGCCGACGCCGATCAGTCCGCCGAGTCCGACTCCGGTGAGCTGCCAGACGCCCAGCACGCGGCGGAACCCGCCCGGCCGATCGCCTTCGGCTTGCAGCGATTCGATCGATTTGGCGCGCAGCAGCGAGGAGGAGAGCTTCATCAAAGGCCCGTCGGCGGATATTCCGCCGTGACGTGAATAAGCGATCGGCGCGTTGCTGTCATGACGGCCCGACCGCGTACAAAAAGAGCGGCCATCGAAGACCGCTCTCTTGCTCTGTCAAAGGCGTGGCGCCTATTTCTTCGCAGCCTCGAGATGGGTCAGGGCTTCTTCGGCATGTTTGGCCGCAATGTCGGGATGCTTCTGTTTGCCGTGATCAATGGCCATTTCGAGATGCGATATGCCCTGCTTGGTGTGTTCGTTGGCCTTCTCGGCCTCGGCCGCCTTGGCGTGCTTGAGCGCTTCCTCCGCGTGCATTGTCACCGCATCGGCCTTTCCCGCTTTCCCCTCGCTGATCGCCTGTTTGGTATGGGTGATGGCCTCAGCCAGATGATCCTCCGCAAACGCCAGGCGTGGCGCGAAAAATGCCGCGATGGATAGAGCCAGCGCGGTTGCAAAGATTCTGCGATTCATGGACGTCTCCTCAATGCTTCGCCGCATGAGCGTAAATATGGTCGCCATTGCTGTAGTATCGAGGTCTCGTCCCCTTTCGGGGTCCGCTCACTGCCGGTCAGCCGCAAAAAGCTCACAGCTCTCGCCAAACTCTGCGAGCCCGCCCTCCAGGAATGACGCGAGCAGCGGGACGCCAAGCAGATAGGCCGATGTCGAGCCCTCATGACGCGCTCGCGCCTGCGCTACAGCTTCATTCCATTCGTTGGCCGCGAAGTCGCCGCGTCCAACCCACATCAGTGCGACCAGCTCTACCTGCTCGTCGATGTCCATGGACTCGATAAAGGAAGAAATTTCGTCGCGCGTCGAAGAAAAGGCGTCCTCGGTCAGCACGCTGACGAAATGATCGTCAGTGGCGTTCGAGGCGTCAGCCTCGACGCCCTCGTCTTCGCTTTCAAGTTCGCGGGCCTTGACGACGACGAAACAGACCTTGTCGGTATTGATGGTCGGCATTATTCCCCTCCCGTTCTTGAAAAGTCGCTTGACCTTCGCCCTTGCCGCGAAAGACGGCCCTTTGCATATATTCGTCGAAGGCGAGATTTTTACCCAAGTCGACGCCGTCTTTTTTGGAGCCGGAAATGCGTGTCGGCGCGCCGAAGGAAACGAAGGACAATGAATATCGCGTCGGTCTGACGCCTTCATCGGTCGCCGAACTCGTCCATGCGGGACATGAGGTCTTCATCGAGCGCGGCGCGGGCGAGGGCGCCGGGCTATCCGATTCGGACTACGCCGTCGCAGGCGCAAACCTCGTCGAGCGTCCCGAGGCTCTATTTGCCGCAGCGCAACTGATCGTCAAGGTGAAGGAGCCGCAGCGGCGCGAAATCGCCTATTTGCGTCCCGATCATGTGCTCTTCGCCTATTTCCATCTCGCCGCGGACTTTGAACTCACGCGCGAACTTATGGCGAGCGGCGCGCATTGTATCGCGTACGAGACGGTCACGGCGCCGGGCGGCGGGCTGCCGCTGCTTGCGCCGATGTCGGAAATCGCCGGGCGTCTCGCCACGCAAGTCGGCGCGCATTTTCTTGAGAAGCAGGCCGGCGGCCGCGGCGTATTGCTGGCCGGCGCGCCGGGCGTGCCGCCTGCCGACGTGCTGGTCCTCGGCGCTGGCAGCGTCGGCGTGCAGGCCACGGCGATCGCGCTCGGCATGGGCGCGAGCGTCCTCGTCGCAGACCGAAATCCTGAAGCGCTTCGGCGGCTTGAAACGCGCTTCGGTTTCGCGACGCGCACCATCTATTCGACTCGCGCGGCGATCGCCGAATCGGTGAAGCGCGCCGATCTCGTCATCTGCGCGGCGCTGGCGCCGCGCCAAGCGCCGATCCTGATCACGCGAGAGATGCTGGCGACGATGAAGCGCGGCGCGGTGATCGTCGACGTCGCGATCGATCAGGGCGGCTGCTGCGAGACGTCGCGACCGACCAGCCATTCCGACCCCATTTATGTGGTCGACGGGGTCGTGCATTACTGCGTCACCAACATGCCCGGAATAACGCCGCGCACGTCGACTTTCGCACTCAACAACGCCACGCTGCCTTTCGTGTTGGCGCTCGCCAACAAGGGCTGGCGCCAGGCGGTCGCAGAGGATCCGCATCTTCGGGCGGGACTGGAAATTTCCGCCGGGCGGATACTTTCCGCGCCCGTCGCCGCTGCGCATGGTCTGCCGGCGTCTTCAAACCTTAATGTGTTGGACAGCGCCGGGGCCGCGTAGCGCGTTCCTGTTCGCCGTCCGGCCGCCTGCGACCTTTCGCCTATCCGCTTTCAGGACGACGTTCCGATCCGGATGCATCGATATTGCATTGTAATAATTAGCGCTTATGTCGCCGAGACGCAGCTCGCGTCGGCCTGGCCGATAAAGCTTTTCTCCTCGGCGCGCAATTGTTAGACCGGAGCCACGCGGCGGTTGCGAGCGGCGCGCCCCCATTCGAAACAACAGGTTTAGGGCATGAGCGCGAACGACCACGAGGACACCGCGGCCCCCCGGAGGCGGCGGGCCCCGGCGGACAAGGCTCCTGCGGGCGCCAAGGCGCGGCCGCCAAAGACGGCGCCGCGCCAAACCAAGAAAGCGCCTGTCGCGGCGCGGACCGCCGAATTGAGCGCTCCCCCGCGCAAGTCGCCTCCCGCGAAGCGGGACGCCGCTGGCGCGCCATTGCTCGCCAATATGGACACGTTCGGCCGTCTCGACTTTGAAACGATCGCCGACAACATGGCGCAGCTTGTGGACCAGGGCCGCAAGGCGCTGGCGGCGGCGATCGGCGGCGCTAATCCGGAGGAAGCGCGCAGCGAACTTGCCGCAAGCGTCGCCGACGCCACGAAAACGCTCGGGGCGGTCGCCGAATATTGGCTATCGAAGCCTGAGCGCGCCGCCGCCGCCCAGGCGGATCTTTACAACGGACTGAGCGAGGTCTGGCGACAGACGATGCGCCGCTACAGCGGCGAAGACGTCGCCCCGATCGTCCCGTCCGATCTTTCCGACAAGCGCTTCGCCGGTTCGGAATGGAACGAGCATCCGTTCTTCGATTGGCTGCGGCAATCATATTTGCTGACCTCGCGCTGGGCGAGCGACATGGTGGAGAAGGCCGAAGGCCTCGACGCGCAGACCAAGGCGCGGGCCGCCTTTTATGCGCGGCTCATTTCGAGCGCGGTTTCGCCATCGAATTTCGTGCCGACCAACCCCGAACTATTGCGCGCGACGATCGACGCCAGTGGGAGAATCTTGTCCGCGGCCTGAAAATGCTTGCAGAAGACATTTCTGCCGGCGGCGGCGCTGGAAGATACGTCGTGCGCCGCGCGGCGTTTCGAGCTTGGAGTCGATCTCGCGAATACGCCCGGCAAGGTGATCTGGCGCAATGACGTCATGGAGCTCATTCAATATGAGCCGACGACGGCGGAGGTTTACGCGCGGCCGTTGCTCATTACGCCCTGGATCAATAAATTCTCCTATGTGCTCGATCTCAACTCCCGAAAAGAGTTTCGTTCGCTGGGCCGTCGAGCAGGGCTTCACGGTCTTCATCATTTCATGGGTCAATCCCGACGAGACCAAGGCCGAAAAAGGCTTTGAAGCCTATATGCATGAAGGCGTGCTGACCGCGCTGGACGTGATCGAGAAGGCGACCGGCGAACGCAAGGTGACGGCCGCGGGCTATTGCGTCGGCGGCACGCTGCTCGCGCTGACGCTGGCCTATATGGCGGCGACCGGCGACGATCGCATCGACAGCGTAACCTTCTTTGCAACGCAGGTTGATTTTCCGGAAGCCGGGCGATTCGCAAATTTTCGTCGACGAGGCGCGGCTTGCGTCGCTCGACGAAAGCATGGCGCGCACCGGCTATCTCGAAGGCGTCAAGATGGCGAACGCTTTCAACATGCTGCGGCCGAACGAACTCATCTGGAATTACGTCGTCAACAATTACATGCAAAGGGCGTTGAGCCCGTGGCGTTCGGATCTCCTCTACTGGAATTCCGATTCAACGCGCATTCCACGGGCCAATCAACACTCCTTCTATCTTCGCGGCTGCTATCTCGAAAATCGCCTGGCGCGCGGCGAAATGGTCATCGACGGCGTGCGGCTCAATTCGCGCCAGGTTAAATCCCCGTCTTCGAAGTCGCGCCGAAGGAAGATCACATTGCGCCGGCGTGCACGGTATTTCGCGGCGCGAAATTTTTCGGCGGCGATGTGACCTTCGTATTGGCCGGTTCGGGCCATATCGCGGGGATCATCAACCCGCCCAGCAGGGAAAAATACTGCAGGTTGGACAGGAGGCCCCGCGAAGGGCGTCCTCGAAGATTGGCTAAAGAAGGCCAAGGAGACAAAAGGCTCCTGGTGGCCTTATTGGCTGTCCTTGGGTGACGACGCAGGCGCCGATCAAAGTCCCCGCGCGCCAGCCCGGCGGCGGCAAGCTTAAGATCATCTGCGACGCGCCGGGCGAATATGTGCGGGTGAGGGGTTAGGCGACGCGCGCGAGGCGGCGCCTAACCTGCGCGCCGACGCGTTACCCGGGAAGCACGCCGATGCGCTCCAGCAGCCAGTAGAGTCCCGCGACCGCAATCAGCGCCGAGAGCGCGTAAACGAGCTTCTCATTGCGCTTGCCGCCCGTCTGCTTGTCGATGAAGAACAGGATCGGCATCACCGCGAAGACGATGGCGATCTGTCCGAGTTCGACGCCGATGTTGAACGCGGCGAGCGCAGTCACCACGCCGCCTTGCGGCACGCCCATCTCGGTCAGCGCCGAGGCGAAGCCGAATCCGTGGATGAAGCCGAAGAAGAATGTGTTGCGCCAACGGTTGTCGACGTCGCGTGAGAAGAAATTCTCCACCGCGACGAAGATGATCGAGGCGGCATCAGCGACTCGACCAGTGTCGAGGGCAGCGTAAAGATGCCAAGCGCCGCAAGCGACAGCGTGATCGAGTGGGAAATGGTGAAGGCGGTGACGATCTTGACGACCGGCCAGATGTACCGCCCATAAAATGAGGGCGAACAGGAAGCATAGATGGTCGTAGCCGGTGACGATATGTTCGACGCCGGCCTTGAGAAACTTCCACATGAGCTGCGCGGTTGTTTCCATCGGTTTTGACAGATCGAGCGGCGGATCGTCCGGGTAGAGCATGGTCTGGCCGGCGTTTTCGCCCTCCAGCGTAACCAGATGCTTGCCTTTTGCGCCCTGTGCGGCGAGGAGCTTGGTCGCGTCATAGAAAAGCGGACCCTCCGTCGCGCCGCAATCGAAGCGCAGGACGATGAGCGCGCTGTCCTGATGCTCGGGATCTTCGCCGACTTTTCCGAAGCTTTCGACGCAGGCGCGACCGGTTCCGTCCCGCATCGCGATCCGCTTTTCGACGAACTTGCCGATTTCCGCCTCAAGCGCGCCCGGAGGCGAAAGGTCGACGCCGATGCGTTCGTGCATCGTCTCCTGAAACATGCGCTCGAGGTCAGTGGCGAGAAAGCCGACGTCGACGATGACGACGCGATTGTCTTTGGGCGCGATCTTGCCCGTCGAAATATCGGGCGTATGCGCCATGGCCGAGGCCGCAAGACCCACGCTAAACAAGATCACTGCGGCGATTGTCCTGAAAACCCCGGTCATGCGCGCTCCCTTCGTTCGTTGGCGCGCAACATGCCAAAGGAGCTTGCGGCGGACAAGACAGCGCAAGCGCAACCGTTGGCGCCGCAGCGCGGCCTCTCGACAACAGGGGGCGGCGCTTTCTCGCAGGGTAGTATGCTATGGCGTCCCCGTGGCGCTGCCGCCTTCACGGAGCGAACTGCCGGAATATGCTTGATCGTAACCGCCGCGCCCGCTCGGCGATCTTCACGACTTCAGAGGGCAGCCTGACGGCGCTCGCGACGCTGGCGCTGATGGCCGGCGCTGTGGCGGGTCTCGTCTGCGCGCTCTTTAGGATCGTGCTGCTGCGCGCCGACGACCTTCGCACCGCGGCGGTCAATTGGGCCCACGCCCACTCGGTCGTGGGCTTTCTTGTGCTCGTTAGCGCATGCGCGTCGGCCGCCGTCGCCGCTGCATGGCTGGTGCGGCGGTTTTCGCCCCATGCGTCGGGAAGCGGGATTCCGCATGTCGAGGCGGTCTTGCATGGCCAGGCGCCGCCCGCGCCTTTTGTCCTCCTGCCGGTGAAATTCATTGGCGGATGCCTCGCGATCGGCTCTGGCCTCGCGCTCGGGCGCGAGGGTCCCAGCGTGCAGATGGGAGCGGTGGTCGGCCAGCTGTTTGGCGGCGCCTTCCGCCGCGACTGGGCCGATTGCCGCGTCCTGCTGGCGGCGGGCGCGGGCGCGGGCCTGGCGACGGCCTTTAACGCGCCGATGGCCGGCGCGGTTTTCGTCCTGGAAGAACTCGTTCAAAAGTTCGAACACAGAATAGCGATCGCGGCGCTGGCGGCGTCTTCGACGGCGATCGCCGTCGCCCATCTTATTCTTGGCGATGCGCCGGATTTTCAGTTGCCGGCGCTGGCCTATCCGGCGCCTGCGATCGGCCCGCTGTTCTTCGTTCTTGGCGCCGTTTGCGGGGCGGTTGCGGTCGCCTACAACAGGGCGGTGCTGGCGACGCTGGCGGCAGTGGACCTCGTGCGCGGCCTGCCGGCGGAGACATGCGCCGCCGCGATCGGGGCGGCGACTGGCGTTCTCGCTTGGTTTGGACCCGAATGCGTCGGCGGCGGCGACAATCTCACCCAGAATGCGCTGCTCGGCTCTCAAGGTCTTTTCGTCCTGCCCTATCTCTTTCAATTGAGGTTTTGGTTCGGCGCATTGTCCTATTCGGCAGGAACGCCAGGCGGTCTTTTCGCGCCGCTGCTGACGCTGGGCGCTCAGCTGGGGCTGCTCTTTGGCGCTGGTTGCGGATTGGCGTTCCCGGACCTTCCGATTCAGCCGCAAGCCTTCGCGGTGGTAGGCATGGCCGCGTTCTTCGCGGGCGTGGTGCGCGCCCCGCTCACCGGCCTTGTGCTGGCGACGGAAATGACAGGCAGCGCGCTCCTGCTGCTGCCGATGCTGGCGGCCTGTTTCACGGCCATGCTCATCCCGACGCTGATGAGAGACGCGCCTCTTTATGAGTCGTTGCGCGAGCGCCAGCGCTTCCTGCGCTGATCGAGGCCCCGCGAGCAATTCTTCTCTTGAAGGCTGGTGGGGGAAGTATAAATCTAACCACCGTGAATATGCATATGATCCTATTGTATTTATTGACTTTACTCGCGCGATTTGGCACAGAGATTTGGCACAAATACCCGTCCATTAGCCGCCATGCGGCCTTAGCCCCTGCGCTCCATGAACCTTCCCAACTATCTCAAGAGAAGCCCTAAGACCGGCGCGTTCTCATTCCGAATGGCAATCCCTGAAAAGCTCCGCCCGGTAATTGGCAAGCGGGAGGTCAAGCAGTCGCTCAAGACGAAAGATCATCGCAAAGCCGTCGTCATAGCGATGCGTCTACATGAGGAATGGAAGGGACGCTTCCTCATTGCTGAGCAATCGCTCGCTGGGCGGACGGGAGACTCAGAGTCCTCCGGCCTCACGCTTTACGACGATGCGCTTGCATGGCTGCACTCGTTGGATTTGGAGAACAAGCCGCTTCGACGTGGGCAAGCTCCTGAGCAAGAGTTTCAGGATCGCATGGATTATGCAGACGCTCTGATTGACGAGTATCAGCGCAATCCCGATCCGCTCACCAGCATGAAGATAGCTGCGCTACAGGGTGGCCTCAAGCGCCCGCTACCTACCGTCAGAGATGCGGTGAACCTCTATCTCCAAGAGAAGAACCTTCCCGGCAAGCGGACTGAGGCGAAGGCGAAACAGTTTGACCTTCATATTAGGCGGAACGAACGATACCTGATGGCGTCGCTCAAGCGAGATAAGCCGCTCACTGTGATAACCCGTCAAGACGCTCGGCAGTTCAGAGATTATTTGAAGGCACGTAAGGACTCACGAGATGGGACGGCCTTGAAGGCTGAGAGCATCAACAGGAGTCTGCAAGCCATCGTGGCTGTGTTCAATCACGCCATCCGAGAATATCAGCTTGATGTGAAGAATCCGTTCAGCGGGCTTTATGTGGATGACCATGAGGCCAAGGGGGAGAAGCGACACTCCTTCACCGACGAACAGTTAGAGGCTTATCTGGCTGCTGCATCAGAGACGCTTAACTCAGAAGCGAAGCATTGCACTGTGTTGATGGCCTACACAGGAGCGAGGACAGATGAGATAGCTGGCCTGGAGGTTCAGGACGTTGCGCTTGATGATGAGGAAGCACCTCACATCTTCATTCGCCCAAACCAAACGAGACCGAAGCTCAAATCCCCCGCCAGCAAGCGTGTGCTTCCCTTGATTGGCCCTGCCTTGGCGAGTGCTAAAGAGGCTGTTGAGGCGGCAAAGGCCGCTGTTGAGGAAGCCCGAAAGCGGAATGGCGGTGACAGTGCGTTGCCTGACGCTCTTACGCTCCTAGCGTCGCCGTTATTTCCCCGTTATGGCCGACCTAGAGGCGCAGACGCTCTTTCTGCAGTCCAGAACAAACTCATCCGTAAGAAGCTCAACATAACCGATCCCAAGATCACAGCGTATTCCACTCGCCATCGGATGAAGGACAAACTGAGGAACGCACTCATAAGACTCTGACTTGCAGGATGCGATCATGGCTCATGAACGAGGACAAATCTCGGATCGCTACGGGAATGGCTATTGGCTAGATGTTTTGAGTAGGGCCTTGAAGAAGGCATTGAGTGTGTAGACCAGAGCCTCATAGTAAAATTGGTGGTATAACTGACTATTACGACAATGTAACAGTTGAAGATTAGCAATAACTGCATTTATCTAAACAATATTAATGTATTAATGGCGCAACAAGCCTTGACAGACATACAATCGTTAGGTAGGCGTTAGATGCTATCATTCAACATTAGGAGATGAGCTAGAGCGCGTTCGTGATTTTCCGATTCTGATGGGGATTCCCGAATCGGACGCGGCATGATTCCTTCTTCGCGATAGCGATGGAGACGGATATGGCGCGGGCCTACAGCCAGGATTTGCGTGATCGCGTGATTGACGCGGCCTTGGCGGGTTTGCCGGCGCGCCATGCCGCGGCGCGATTTGGGGTCGGCGACGCGACGGCGATTGTTTGGGTGCGGCGGGCGCGCCAGACGGGCGAACGCGCCGCGCGCAAGCAAGGACAGCCGCGACGCTCGAAGCTCGATCCACATCGGAACTATCTGCTGGGATTGATCGAGGCGACGCCGGATTTGACCATCAGCGAACTCTTGGAGCGGCTGCTCGCTGAGCGCGGCATCAAGGCCAGCCGCGCGACGCTGTGGACGTTTCTCGACCGCTGCGGTCTGACATTCAAAAAAAGACGGCCCATGCGAGCGAGCAAGACCGGCCGGACATCGTAAAGCGACGCGAAGACTGGTTCGATGGCCAACTCGACCTCGACCCAGAGAAGCTCGTGTTCATCGACGAGACTTGGGCGACGACAAATATGGCGCGCAAGAGCGGGCGCGCCCCGAAGGGCGAGCGGTTGCGCGCGAGCATTCCGCATGGACACTGGAAAACGACGACCTTCGTTGCCGGCCTTCGCCGCACAGGTTTAACGGCGCCTTTTGTCCTCGACGGACCGATCAACGGCGTCTGGTTCCAGGCCTATGTCGATCAGGTTCTCGTTCCGACGCTGCGCAAAGGCGACATTGTCGTCATGGACAATCTCGGCAGCCACAAGGGCGCAAATGTGCGCAAGGCGATCGAGGCGGCAGGCGCGACGCTGCTTTATCTCCCGCCCTACAGTCCGGACTTCAATCCAATCGAGATGGCGTTCTCAAAACTCAAAGCGCTGCTGCGAAAGGCAGCCGAGCGAACCGTCGACGCCCTCTGGGACAGAATCGGCTCTCTGCTCCACGAATTCACGCCGCATGAATGCGCAAATTTCTTCGCCGCCGCCGGATACGAACCGGTTTAAGACGAATCCGCGCTAGATGATGACTGCGGAATGACTTCGCCTGACGGCTCATGGATACATTACTATTGAAGAATACATCAAGAACTATGAGCCGCATTATAGCGATGAGGTTGAGATACAAGCTGATGAGCTTAGGCCATGGATTGAGGAACGAGAGAAGGACTTGGATTTAACAGCCGTATACAATGATACAGGGCAGAGGGCCTACCAGCGGAGCCTTGTGGCGTGGGCTTTTTCGAGGTGAGGGATGCAAGTCGGGGGCGTGAACTAGAAGCGCGTCCCCGCTCTTGCGCGTAGCCATGCAATGAAGATGACGGCGGCAAAGGGTAGGATGACTATTGTCCAGACCGGAACGTGGCTGGTCGCTATGCCTACAGCCCAAAGAGCGAAAAAACTTTGCCCGAACAGTGAAACGGTGAATGCCTTATTGGGGCTGAACTTGGGTCTTGGTTCGCTTGGGAAGCTCCATTTTTTGCTTTCTTCGGCGAACCTATTTGTCATGTGTTCGATAATGACATTATAGACCTCATTTTTATCTAGGCCCTGTTCCTTGATTAGCTCATCGCCTCTTGAGAGGTGATCGTTCAGAACTGTAGCGGTTTGCTCTGCCGTCAGACCTGCAAGTCTCGCCTTGCGGATAAATTCCACCAGCTTCGGGTAGGCTGCATGGCTGAGTGCCTCGCCTTTTCGTATCGATGCGAGAGCAGTTGATACCTTGAAGGTGTAAAGCGCAGAGCCTGTCGCTTTCAAGAACCCTAACATTCCCCGCCCCGCTCAACAGTAAGTCAAACACCTTCGCACAGAGGGGCCTTCAAGTTTGGCAGAAAAGTTTGCGAGCTTAACCGATATTAGCTTCGCTGATCGTTTCCCCCATCTGGGTCGCCCGGCCCTTTTTCAATAGCGAGGCGAGAGGCTTGGCCTTATTTGCAAGGGCGCAGAGCTTGGATCAAGCAGGCGCGAGATAGCCGAGTAAGGTCACAGTTACATGTTGGGTAGATGGGCCTGTGCCGAAACAGTCAACGCTGTTGCCCGGTTCAATTATGAAGCCGGTTTGAAAATGAGCCTGCGTCACTACATGCGGCTCCACAAATAATTGGAGGAAAATAGCGGTGCCCAATGTGGATAATTCAGCAGCATCGACGATAAGCCTTGAAGTCACACTGCCTTGCGGGAAATAGACGAAGTCCGTGATGATTAGCTTCTTGTCACTTGGAACTTTTTTAAAGGTCGTGACTGATCGTTCGGCTTGCCAAGCGATGGTCGTCTGGTTCTGAATGCCGCCGCCAACAGCTACGCCATGGCCCTTGACCTGAGTATGTCGAGTTTCGTCATACATGTTACCCTCCTTTAAAATTATTGAAAACTTGTGAAAGCCTTACCGATGTTATGCTGAGAAGCAAGAAGTTGGACGGTTGTGCGCCGCACACAGCGCACACGGCACCAGTAATTGGGAGCGTCGGTTTTATCCAAATGATCTTCCCGCTGATTGGAAGGACAGGTGGTCCTTGTTTGATCGTTTTAGACCAACTCTTACGTGAATGCGGTCAGCGCCTTCGGGGTCTTCGCTTGGGTTGAACATTGCCAAGGCTGTCGGGGAGGTGACTAACCGATACCTCAAAAGGCGGAACGAAATTGAGTATCAAGGCGTGTAAGTAGGCTCTTACCTACAGGCCGGTATCAAGGCGCTGCGCGCTAGGAAGACGTTGGGGGCTGCTGTCGTGGCGGCCCTCAATTTTTTCGAGTGCGCAGCAGCGAGCTTGCGAGGGGGGCAGGGAGGCTTTTCGGGACAGGATTTGGGACAGGCAAGCCGCAGATTTGGGACAGAGCGGAAATTCGTCTTTTAACAAACTTCTTTTATTTCAATTCGATATGAAGATCAAGCAGGCGTAATGGTGGGGGAAGTAGGACTCGAACCTACGAAGGCTTAGCCAGCGGATTTACAGTCCGCCCCCTTTGCCGCTCGGGACATTCCCCCATCGTCTCGCCAAGGAGACGGCGGCCGCGTGAGCGCGGCCGGCGAAGCGGCATATGCGGCCCCCGCCGGCCAGTGTCAACCTTAAACTCCCCGGCAGGCGCCCGCCGGCGCCGAAGCGGCTAGAATCGCCAGCTCGGCGTCGGAAAAGAGGCGCGAGCGCGTCAGAAATCGCAGCCCGGTGCCATTGTCGAGCGAAAACATGCCGCCCTGGCCCGGCACCACGTCGATGATGAGCTGCGTGTGCTTCCAGTAATCGAATTGCGCCGCGCCGATGTAGAATGGCGCCCCGCCGATCTCGCCGAGCAGCACGTCGCCGTCCCCGACAAGGAAGTCTCCCTGCGGATAACACATCGGCGCTGAGCCGTCGCAGCATCCGCCTGACTGATGGAAGAGAAGATCGCCATGTTCGCGGCGCAGGCGGTCGACAAGATCGAGCGCGGCGGGGGTTGCGACGACTCTCGCTGGCGTTTCGGTCGTCCTCACCGCCCCCTCCCTGTCCCTCCCCCGCTAAAGCGGGAGAGGGGACGCTCATGATCAGCGTCGCCGATGAAAGCCACAATCTAACCCTCTCCCGCGAAGCGGGGGAGGGTTGGGGAGGGGGCTAGAAGAACCCGAGCTTCTTTTCGCTATAGCTCACCAGCATGTTCTTCGTCTGCTGATAGTGGTCGAGCATCATCCTGTGGTTCTCGCGGCCGATGCCCGACTGTTTGTAGCCGCCAAAGGCGGCATGCGCCGGATACGCGTGGTAGCAGTTCACCCAGACGCGCCCGGCGTGAATGGCGCGGCCGAAGCGATAGCAGCGATTAGCCTCGCGGCTCCATACGCCGGCGCCGAGGCCGTAGAGCGTGTCATTGGCGATGGCCAGCGCCTCGTCGTCGTCCTTGAAGGTCGTCACGGACACCACGGGACCGAAGATCTCCTCCTGGAATACCCGCATCCGATTATGGCCTTCGAGCACGGTCGGCTTCACGCAAGCCGCCGGCAAGTTCGCCCGCGAGCGTATTGCGCTCGCCGCCGGCGAGCACCTTGGCGCCTTCCTGCTTGCCGATGTCGATGTAGCTTAAGATTTTTTCGAGGCTGTTCGGAGGACGCCTGCGCGCCGATCATCGTCTCGAGGTCGAGCGGATTGCCTTGCTTGATCTCTCCGACGCGTTTAGGGCGCGTTCCATGCCCAAGCGGTCGTAGATTTTCTCATGCACGAGCCCTCGAGCTGGGGCAGGTGCAGACCTCGCCCTGATTGAGCGCGAACATGACGAAGCCTTCGACCGCCTTGTCGAGATAATCGTCATCCTCGCGCGCAACATCCTCGAAGAAGATCGTTGGGCGACTTCGCCGCCGAGCTCCAAAGTCACCGGGATAAGGTTCTGACTGGCGTATTGCATGATGAGGCGGCCGGTCGTCGTTTCGCCGGTGAAGGCGATCTTGGCGATGCGGTTAGATGAGGCGAGCGGCTTGCCGGCCTCGAGGCCGAAGCCGTTGACGATGTTGAGCACGCCCTTGGGAAGAAGATGGCCGACAAGCTCCGCCCAGACGAGAATGCTCGCGGGAGTCTGTTCGGCCGGCTTGATGACGACACAATTGCCGGCGGCGAGCGCCGGCGCGAGCTTCCACGCCGCCATCAGGATGGGAAAGTTCCACGGGATGATCTGGCCGACGACGCCGAGCGGCTCATGGAAATGATAGGCGACGGTGTCGTGGTCGATTTCGGAAATGCCGCCTTCCTGCGCGCGGACGGCGCCGGCGAAATAGCGGAAGTGATCGATCGCGAGCGGAATGTCGGCGGCCGTCGTCTCGCGGATCGGCTTGCCATTGTCCCAGGTCTCGGCTGCGGCGAGGACCGCGAGATTCGCTTCCATCGCGTCGGCGATTCGGTTGAGGAGGAGCGCGCGTTCGGCTGGGCTCGTCCTGCCCCAGGCGACTTTGGCGGCGTGCGCGGCGTCGAGCGCGGCTTCGACGTCGTCCTTGTCGGAGCGCGCGATCTCGCAAACCTTCTGGCCGGTGATCGGCGATATATTGTCGAAGACGCGGCCGGATTTCGCGTCAACCCATGCGCCATTGATGAAATTGCCGTAGCGCGCTTTGAACGGCGGCTTGAGCGCGGCGAAAGTCTCGTGCTTGGTCATGGAGCGTTTCCTCGCATTTTCCGCAGGCGGCGGCTTTTTTTGAGAGAAGGTAGTTGGAGCGCGGCGTTACGCCAAGTGCCCTCGCGGGGCGTGACCATGGCCGCGACTAGTCGAGGCACGCCTTCGCCAGCGCCTGGAACGCCCTGGCGCGGTGCGAGAGGGCTTGCGAGCCGTCGCCGGGCAGGGCGTGTTTTTCCGCCGACATCATCTCGCCGAAGGTCTTGTCGAGCCCATCGGGCAGAAAGATCGGATCGTAGCCGAATCCCTTCTCGCCCTTGGGCGGAAAGACGAGAACGCCATCGACCCTTCCCTCGAATTGCTCGATATGGCCATCCGGCCAGACGATGGCGAGCGCGCAGGCAAAATGCGCGCGGTAGGGAGGCTTCGCGCCACGCGCATGAAGCTCGCGTTCAACCCGCGCGCAGGCGGCCTTGAAATCGCGCCCCTCGCCGGCCCAGCGCGCCGAATAGACGCCGGGCGCGCCATCGAGCGCGTCGACGCAAAGGCCGGAATCATCGGCGAAAGCGGGGAGCCCCGACGCCGTGGCGGCGGCGCTCGCCTTGAGCAGCGCATTGCCGGCGAAAGTCGGCTCGGTCTCTTCCGGCTCTGGCAGACCGAGATCGCCGGCCGACACCGCCTCGACGCCGTGCGGCTCGAGCAATTGCCTGAGTTCCCAAAGCTTTCCTGGATTATGCGTCGCGATGACGAGCCTGCCGGCGATTTTGCGCGAATCCATCAGCTTCCCTCCGCCGCGGCTTTTAACGCTTGGGCGGGCGTCGCCATAGCGCGATGTCTCCGTAAACTGGCGATTCGGCCGCCGGATCGCCCGTTCGGGCCTTGGATGACAGGGCGGAAGGCGTTACAAAGTTATGCCCTGGCGCGGTTAACCCCGCCTTTACTATGCTTGGCAACGATTGAGGAGCCGAGAACACGGTCCGGAAGGCGCCAGGCCTGATGCGGCGAATTTCGCCGCGTCGAATTTTCCCGGAACGCAAGGGACGAAATGACCTCAACCATTCTCATTGCCGACGACGATCCCGTTCAGCGTCGTCTTCTTGAAGCTATGACGCGGCGATTTGGTTATGAGGCCGAGACCGTCGAAAGCGGCGAACAGGCGATCGCGCGGCTGACCCAGCACGGGGCCAAGCCCGTCGCGCTGTTGATTCTCGACCTCGTGATGCCCGATCTCGACGGCATGGGCGTGCTTACCCGCATGCGCGACATGAAACTCGCCACGCCGGTGATCGTGCAGACGGCGCACGGGTCGATCGAGGCGGTGATCTCCGCGATGCGCGCCGGCGCCCATGATTTCGTGGTCAAGCCGGTCGGCGCGGAGCGCCTGCAGATTTCGATCAAGAACGCGCTTTCGGCCGATGCGCTGGCCGTCGAGGTGCGCCGTATCAGC
Source organism: Methylocystis sp. (assembly GCA_046349135.1). Classification (GTDB taxonomy): domain Bacteria; phylum Pseudomonadota; class Alphaproteobacteria; order Rhizobiales; family Beijerinckiaceae; genus Methylocystis. The sequence continues at coordinate 36,878 of JAXMCY010000023.1, forward strand.
CACCGGGCGCAGGGCGCGCTGACCTTCAAGGACCTCGTTTCGCGCAGCGAAGACATGGTGCGCGTCATCAGGCTCGGCCAGCGCGCCGCGCATTCGTCCATTCCCGTGCTTCTCGAAGGCGATCCGGCGTCGGCAAGGAGATCGTCGCGCGCGCCATCCAGGGCGCGTCGGAACGCAAAGGTAAGCCCGTTTCATCACGGTCAACTGCGGCGCGCTCCCCGCCAATCTCGTCGAATCCATTCTCTTTGGCCATGAGAAGGGCGCGTTCACCGGCGCTACGGAAAAGCATGCCGGCAAATTCCTCGAAGCGAATGGCGGGACGCTATTTTCTCGACGAGATTGGCGAATTGCCGCTCGACATTCAGGTGAAGCTGCTGCGCGCCCTGCAGGAGGGCGAAATTGATCCCGTAGGGCGCCAAGCGTCCGATCTCGAGTCGACATTCGTTTGATTTCGGCGACCAATCAAAATCTCATCGATCTCGTCAAACGCGGCCTGTTTCGCGAGGATCTTTTCTATCGATTGAACGTCTTCCCGATCGGCATTCCGCCGCTGCGCGCGCGCCGCGAGGACATTGCCGATCTCGCTAGGCGCTTTGCGGCTCGCTTGCCGCCGAGGAAGGCTGCAACATTCGCGGCCTGACGTCCGAAGCGCTGTCGCTGCTGACGAGCTACGACTGGCCCGGCAACGTCCGCCAACTGGAGAACGCCGTGCTTCGCGCCGTCGTTCTCGCTGACGGCGACGAGCTGACGATCGCCGAATTTCCGCAGATCGCCGCCCATGTGCAAGGCTATGAGGTGCGCGTGCCGCCTGCGCCCGCGCCGGGGGCGGCCGCGACAGCGCCGCGCGAACGCGAGATCGTTCGAGTCGAAATCCGCGACCCGAACGCGATGCCGCTGGTTGGCGCGAACGGCGAAATGCGCACGCTCGAAGATATCGAGGCGGCGACGATCCGCTTCGCCCTGGCGCATTATCGCGGACAGATGTCGGAAATCGCGCGGCGGCTCGGAATCGGCCGCTCGACGCTTTATCGCAAAATGAAGGAATATGGGCTGGAGGAGGAGTCTGAGAGCGACTCCGAGCCTTCCGGGACGCTGGTCGCGTAACCTTAGCGCCGGCGCTTTTCTTTAGCCTTGCGAGGTTTGCATGACGCTGTTCGATATCGAAGCGACGACGATCGACGGCGCGCGAAAGAAGATCGGCGATTACGCGGGCAAAGTCATGCTGATCGTCAATGTCGCGAGTCGTTGCGGCTTCACGCCGCAATACGCTGGTCTCGAAACGCTCTACCGCACATTCGCCGATCGGGGGCTCGTGGTCCTGGGCTTTCCGTGCAATCAGTTCGGCGCGCAGGAGCCGGGCTCCGAGCAGGAAATCGCGTCCTTCTGTTCAGCAAATTACGACGTGACGTTCCCGATGTTCGCCAAGATCGACGTCAATGGCGAGCACGCGCATCCACTCTATCGCCAGCTCAAGCATGACGCGCCGGGGATTCTGGATCCGAAGCAATCAAATGGAACTTCACCAAATTCCTGGTCGATCGCGAGGGACATGTGGTGAAGCGCTACGCCTCAACCGACAGGCCCGAGCAGATCGCCAAGGATATAGAGGCGTTGCTGTGACCGAGATCGAGGCGCGAATGATCGGCGGCGGCGATCCGCTTGTCTTCGACGTAAGGGTGCGCGACGGCATAAGCGAAACCCGGCATCGCGTCACGCTGTCGCAAATGGATTTCGAGCGGCTGAGCGGCGCCGCCGATGCGGAAAGATTTATTGATGCAGCCTTCCGCTTTCTGCTCGACCGCGAAGCGAAGGAGAGCATTCTCGCGCGCTTCGACGTCAGCGTCATCGCTCATTATTTCCCTGAGTTCGAGCAGAAGCTGCCGCAATATCTCGCTTGAAGCGTCGCGGAATTCCCCCCGCTCGCTGAGACGATGTCATTCCCGCTAGGCCGAAGGCCTGACCGGGAATCCAGAGCCGCGCTTTGCTCGCAACGACGACCGAGCGAATTCTCAGAACGCGGCGCGAAATCTCAGGCCGAACACGTTGATCGGCCCGCGCGCGCTATTGTGAGCAGGATTGACCAGCAGTTGATAATCGAGCGTCGCGTCCACGTTCTTGCCGAAGCCGATCTTGTAATAGGCTTCCATATTCTTCTCGCCGGCGTAGGACATCGCGCCGTCGCCGATATAGACGCTGGTTCCGCCGAGCGCGAAATAGCGCACGCGGTCGCCGTGCAGTCCGCTCAGGGCGCCGGCGAGGCCGATCTCGTCGTCAGCGCGTCCCCATAGCGCCCCGCCAGCGACGACGCCCATCGAGAGCTGACGATCGATATCCGTGTAATCCACCGTTTCATAACGGCCGTCGGCCATGCTGGCGCGCAGGAAGAAGCCGAGATGCGGCGCGAGCTGCTGCTTGATGTTTATGCCGCCGCCGGTCTTCACCGCGCGTCCCCGCGCGTTGTCGATGCTTGGCGGAAAACTGCGGGCAAGATAGGCATAGCGTATGACGTCGTCGATCTTGCTGATATAGCCATTGTCGCCATAAGCGAGGAATTTGATGGCGCCGGGCTGATTGAAAAGATCGTAGCGCGCTTCGAATTCGACGACGCTCATGAATTGTCGAAACAGCTGCGGTTCGATGTCGAAACTGTTCGGAGTCGTCGAGAGCTGAAACACGCCGCCGCGCGCCGTCCACCAGGCCTGCTTCCATTCCGCAGCGAGTCCGTAGGTATAGCCCCAGGCGTCGGCGGCGTAGTCCATGGCGCCCATGTCATTGAACGCGAAGTTGAGAAAGCCGGTCGTCGGGTCGTGTGCATAGACATTGTCGTCGAAAATGTCGGGCACGGCGAATTTTCCGAGCGTGATGACGATGCGGTCCTTGTCGACCCTGCCCGAAATCTGGTTTTGCGTCGATTCCAGCACCTCGCTTCGGGAGCCCGTGTCCGGGTCTCCCTGGCGCTCACCGCCGTCCAGTCCGATGATCTGGCGTAAGAAGTAGCGCTGGAAGCGCATATAGGGCGCGGTTCTGCCTACTTTAGCGACCGCGCCGTTTACATAAGAAGCGGCGCCGACGGAATTGGCGAGCCCATAGCCTGCGTCGATCTCGGGATTAAGATAGACGGCGCCTCCTTCCCATAGGCGAAGGCCGAGAAAAAAATCAGTGGTGGAGCCGACATTCGCCTTGCCGCCGGATGGAAAGCTGTTCGGGCCGTCGTAAAGCGCCCGAAAACGCGGATAGCCTTGAGCGACGTGGGTCGTCTGCGCGTGGACGCTGTAGAGTTCAGGAGCGTCATCCGACCCGTTTGCGCCGTTGCCCGAACTTTCGCCATTACGCTGGCCGTAATGCAGCTCTCCGGGAATCTTATTCTGTTCGCCAAAATGAAAATTCAGCCCGAAGCGCAACAGATGGTTCTCATTGCGTGTGCGCGATACATAGGTAAAGTCCGCGCCATTATCGAAAAGCTGCGTGTTCAGCGACTGACTGAGGAAGAGATATTCCGCCCGCGCCGACCAGTTGTCGGCGAAGGCGTATTCAAAGCCCGCCCCGATCGCATATTTCATGCGCGACGATTGCGACCAGGGCGCGTAAAAAATCGCGTCAGGGCCGCCGGCGCCGAGCGTCAAAGTGGTCGGACCTCTTTCGCCGCCAGCCGCGACGCCGCCTGTAAGATAAAGAAGCGCGCGGTCCCATGCATAGCCCAGTCGACCGCGAATGCTTGCGAAGAAATTGGCGCTCGAATTCGACGCGAGCGTGAAGACTGCCGGCGGCGGATAAGCGGGCGACGCCAAATAGACGCCGGTCGGGCCGCGCCTTCCGTCGAGAAGGCTCAAATCCGTCTCGAACCCCCAGACCCAGGGCCCGCTCTGCCAATTATATCCGGCCTGCGCGCCGACAGTGACGCCGGGATGCGTCGCGCTCGGAGGATAGAGATCGAAGATGGGAGTACCGAAACCGCTCGCAGCCTGCAACCGCTCGGTCCCGTGCAGCGGAATGCCGCCGCCGAGACTGGCGCCCATATAGAGTCCGGCCCAGTTGAAAGCCGGAGGTCGCGCCTCGTCTTCGCCGCGCGCGTTGGAACTTGGCGCGCAGATGACGAAGCCAAGAAGCACGACGGATGAAACACGCGCGACCGCGATCGCCCGCTTCCCGGGGTCGAATGCGGCGACGGTGAATTGGAGGCGGGGTCGCGGCCTATGCATGCGCACTCTCAAAACCGTGCCGGCGGCGTTTCCTTTGGACAGGCGATCAGGCCGCGCAAGAACATGTCATGCGCCGCGCGCGAATCATCTCTCGGCGATAGTAGAACTGTGTGACAGATTTTCGCAGAGTCATTTGGCGCAGTCCTTGCTACGAACTGTAAAAAATGGCCGGAAGCCGCGGAAAATGCAGGACGCCGCGCCAAAAAAGGGAGTTCTCACGATGGACTCACGCCAATCGCAGTTCGACGAACTTGCAGGAGCGAACGGCCGAACCCGCGCGCCTTATCGGAAACTTTCGCAGTGGCTGGCCGATACGCCGCCCGAACTCCTGGCGTCGCGCCGTGAGCAGGCGGAGCTCCTGTTTCGGCGCATCGGCATCACATTCGCCGTCTACGGCGCGCAAGAGGCCACGGAACGACTCATTCCCTTTGACATCCTGCCGCGCATACTCTCCCGCAGCGAATGGACGGCGCTCGAAAAGGGCCTGATCCAACGCGTCGCGGCGCTCAACGCCTTCCTTGCCGACATCTACGGCGCCGGCGAAATCTTGAAGGCCGGAGTCGTTCCGGCGGATCTCGTCTACCGCAATCCCGCCTATTGCCCCGACATGGCGGGCCGGCGCGCGCCCTATGACATTTTCGTCCATATCGCCGGCGTCGACATTGTGCGCACCGACGATCAGGGCTTCTTCGTTCTCGAAGACAATGCCCGTACGCCTTCGGGCGTCTCCTACATGCTGGAGAACCGCGAAGTGATGATGCGGCTTTTCCCCGAGCTTTTCGCGCTGCACCGCGTCGCACCAATCGAAAACTATCCCGACGAGCTGCTCGCGACCTTGCGCTCGGTCGCGCCGCCGCGCGCCAACGGCGATCCGACGATCGTGTTGATGACGCCTGGCCAATACAATTCGGCCTTCTACGAACACTCGTTTCTCGCCGACAAGCTCGGCGTCGAGCTTGTCGAGGGACGCGATCTCTTCGTGCGCGACGACATCGTCTACATGCGCACGACGGAAGGCCCGCGCCGCGTCGACGTGATCTACCGGCGCATTGACGATGAATTCCTCGATCCGCTGTGCTTCCGGCCCGATTCGGCGCTCGGCGTCGCGGGACTGATGGGCGCCTATCAATCAGGCAATGTGACGCTCGCCAATGCAGTCGGCGCCGGCGCCGCCGACGACAAGGCGATGTATACGTACATGCCTGAGATCATTCAATTTTACCTTGGAGAAGCGCCTCTCTTGCAGAACGTTCCGACCTTCCGCTGCCGCGAAGCGGAAGCGCTCGCCTACGTGCTCGATCGCCTCGATGAACTGGTGGTCAAGGAAGTCAACGGCTCCGGCGGCTATGGCATGCTGGTTGGTCCCCACGCGACCAAGGCGCAAATCGAGGAGTTTCGGGCAAAGCTCAGGGCGCATCCGGAGAATTTCATCGCCCAGCCGACGCTGGCGCTTTCGACATGCCCCATCGCCCTGGCAAGCGGCGTGGCGCCCCGCCACGTCGATCTCCGGCCCTTTGTTCTGCAGGGCGCAAATGGCGCGCGCGTCGTGCCCGGCGGTCTGACCCGGGTGGCGATGACGGAAAAATCGCTCGTGGTGAACTCGAGCCAGGGCGGCGGCACCAAGGACACCTGGGTGATCGACGACGCCTGGGTCGACGAGGAGGCCATGGGCCAAGCGTGATAGAACGCTCGCAATGCTTCGCCATGAACGAAAGATGATCGCCGAAGCGAAACGTAACCGGACGAGCTGATGCTGTCACGCACCGCCGACAACCTGTATTGGCTTGCCCGCTACATGGAGCGCGCCGACTTTCTGGCGCGCGCGATCCAGGCGTCGCGCCGGCTCGCCGCGCTGCCCAAGGCCTATGGCGGCGACGAGACCGAGTGGGAAAGCGTATTGCTGTCCTCGGGCGCGGCATTGGCGTTCGAAAATTCCGGACGACCGGTCGACGAAGTCAACGTCGTCGAATTTCTCACCTTCACGCCGGAAAATCCCGGGTCGATCCGCAATTGCCTTGAGCACGCGCGCGCCAACGCTCGTGCGGTGCGCACGGCCTTGACCGTCGAAATGTGGGAAGCGATCAACGACGCCTATCTCGAAATGCGCGCGCTTGAATCACGCGGCGGCGCGCCCTGCGCCCAGGAGCTTGCGCGCTTTCTCGAACTCATCAAGCGGACCTCGCTGACCTATGACGGCGGCGCCTATCGCACGATGCTGCGCAATGACGCCTATTGGTTTTCACGGGTCGGCCTTTTCATCGAACGCGCCGACAACACCGCGCGTCTGCTTGACGTGAAGTATCATGTGCTGCTGCCGGAAAAAGAGGTCGTCGGCGGCTCGCTCGATTATTTCCAGTGGTCGGCCATATTGCGCGCGGTATCCGCGCACACCGCCTATCACTGGGTCTATCGCACCAGCATGAAACCTTGGCTCGTCGCCGATCTCCTGATCCTGCGACCGGAAATGCCGCGTTCGCTTATTTCCTGCTATGAGTCGATCGTGCGCAATCTCGACAATCTTGCGCGTGCGCATGGCCGCCAGGGAGCGGCGCAGCGCCACGCTCGCGGCGTCTACGGCAGGCTGGAGAAACTCACCATGGAGAGCGTCTTCCAAGGCGGGCTGCATGAATTCGTGCAGTCCTTCATCGCCGAGAACAACCGGCTCGGCGCGCTGATTTCCGAGCAGTATCTCTTTTGAGCGACGCCTGATGCGCATTCGCATACGTCACGAAACAACCTATCGCTACGCCGAGGCGCCGCGAATGGCCGTGCAGCATCTGCGCCTGACGCCGCGCAACTATGACGGGCAGCATGTCGTCAATTGGCGCATCGACGTTGACCGCGATTGCCGGCTGGTTCAGTCCGAAGACGCCTTCGGCAATGCGCTCCACCGGTTTTCGGTGGACGGGCCGATCGAGTCGATCTCCACCGTGGTCGAGGGAGAGGTGACGACCTTCGACATGGCCGGGGTCGTGTCCGGGGCGGTCGAGCGCTTTCCGCCGCTCCTTTACATGCGCGAGACGCCGCTGACGGCGCCGAGCGCCGGCATCTGTGATTATGCGCGCGAGACAACGTCGAAGGAAAGCGGCACGCTCGCCAAGCTCCATGCGCTTCTCGGCGCGCTTTACGACTCCTTCGCCTTCGACGCCGACGCCACCCATGCGGCGACGACGGCCGCGGAATGTTTCGAGCAGCGCAAGGGAGTCTGCCAGGACTTCGCGCATCTCTTCATCGCCTGCGCGCGTCAGATCGGCGCACCGGCGCGCTATGTGAGCGGCTATTTCCTGCGTAGCGACGCGGAGGACCAGGTCGCGGGCCACGCCTGGGCGGAGGCCTATGTCGAGGATCTCGGCTGGGTCGGGTTCGATCCCGCACATGGCGTTTCGCCCCACGAAAATCATGTGCGCGTCGCCGTAGCTCTGGACTATCTCGGCGCCGCGCCGATCCGCGGCGCACAGGCCGGCGGCGCCGGCGAGACGATGGACGTCAAGATTTGCGTCGCGCGGGCGCCCGTCTTTAGCCAGTCCCAATCGCAGTCTCAGTAGCCGGCCTCTAGAGGGCGATCGATTGGCCGAGCGCCGCGCTTTCGCGCGCCTCGTCCCGGCTTCGCAAAAGCTCGCGCATGCGCGATTCGTCGCTCGAAGCGAGGCGCAGGCCGTCTTCGTCATATTGGAAGTCACATGCGCCGGCTTGGCTGAGCGCAACGACGACCCGCGGCCAGACGCCTTTCCTGTCCCAACGATGGTAGCGGGTATAGGCCGTGTACCATTTGCCGAACTGAGGCGGCAGATTGCGCCAGGCCGAGCCAGTCCGAAGAATCCAGAATACCGCCTCGAGGAAGAGCCGATTGTCGCGCGCGCTGCATCCGGGATCGCTCGCTTTGCCGGGGAGGAGAGGGGCCACCGCCCGCCAAAGCTCATCGGAAAGATAATCTTCGATCAATTGATCCTCCGTCGCTGCAAGAGCGACTTCGACCCGGCCAGACGTCAGCTCCGTCCACAGGCGAGCAATGATTTATTCTACCTTAAGTTGTATATTATTGCAACACAACCACGCTGGGGATTGGCGCTAGGTGTTTGGTCCCGCAGTATGATGGCACAGATTCGGATGCCGTCGAT
>JAXMCY010000024.1:0-40830 GCA_046349135.1 Methylocystis sp.
TGCCGATTATCAGCGGATGGCGGCGCAATTGCGCGGCGCCGGGATATCCGCCGAAATCTATCTTGGCGCGGCGGGCATGAAGGCGCAGATGAAATACGCCGACCGGCGCAACAGCCCGCTGGTCGTCATCCAGGGGTCGGACGAAAAAGCGCGCGGGGAGGTGACGCTCAAGGACCTCGTCGCCGGCGCCGAGGCCGCCGCCAATATCGCCACCAACGAACAATGGAAGGCGCTTCGCCCCGCCCAGTTCGCCGTTCCCGAGAGCGAACTTGTCGAACAGGTCCGGAAGGCGCTGAAAGAACAAATTTAGCCTGCGGCGAAGCTCGTCATTGCCACGCGCGCCGGCGCGTATAGGTTTCGCCAAGCGATAGAGGAGCAAACTCATATGAATGGCGACACGCCCAGATCAATCGTTCATCCGACCGATCTCTCCTTCGCGAGCCTGGACGCCTTCGCCCATGCGCTGCGGATCGCCGTGGCCTGCAAGAGCATGTTGCATATTTTGCATATCGAGGCGCCCGAAACCGACGAGGACGATTGGGACCGCTTTCCGCAGGTGCGCGAAATGCTGGCGCGCTGGAAAATGATCTCGCCGACCGCGACGCACGCCGAGGCCGCCGAACAGCTCGGCGTCAAATTCGTCAAGGCCTCGGTCGAATCGGAATCGCCGGTGACGGGGGTTTCCGCTTATGTCGAGCGGCACTTGTGCGATCTTCTCGTGATGATGACGCGGCCGCGCAGCGCCCTGGAGCGCTTGCTCGAGGGCTCGATCGCGGAAGAAACGGCGCGCGAATCTCACGCGCCGGTGCTGTTTCTGCGCGAAGACCAGAAGGGATTTGTCGATCGCGAGACCGGCGCGATTTCGCTCAACACCGTGCTGATGCCGGTCGAGGCGACGGTCTCCCCGCTCGACGCCTTCCGCCATGTCGCCGACATTGCGCATTGTCTCAATCCGGCGGCCGACGTCATGATGCTGCACGTCGGCGAAGAGCGGCCGATTTTCGAAGGGCTGCTCCCGCACATCGAGCTGCGGCGGGGCCCGGTCGTCGAGACGATTCTCGCCTATGCGCGGGAGATCAAGGCTGATCTGATCGCGATGCCGACGCGCCGCCGAAAGGGCCTGCTGGAAGCGCTTCGCGGTTCGACGACGCAACGCGTGCTGCACGAGGCGCCCTGTCCGCTGCTCGCCTCGCCAGTGAAATAATTCGAGTGTCCCTGGCGGCCGCCCTTGTCATTCCCGAGAGGCCGAAAGCCTGATCGGGAATTGAGAGTCGTAAGCCGAATCTTTACGTCTTGATGGATTCCCGATCGCGCGCGTTGCGCGCGTCGGGAATGACATCCGCAGTTTTTATGGGGGCGCTACAGCGAACGCTGGAAATGTAGCACGCCGCCTTGTGCGCCTTTCAGGATCAGATCGTCGCCCTTGGTGTCCCAATAGGGGCCAGAGAGCAGGACCGCCCAATAGTCGCGTTCGACGGCCGCGAGCGGGCCCTCGCATTTCCGTTCGTTGATCGCCGGCATGGTGCGCGGTCCGAGCCGGTTCGGGCCGATGATGAAAATGCCCGACCAATTCTTGCACCCCGAAAACCCGTTGGCGCGGCCCGTAGAATCGATCGAAATCCACATCTCCACCGGCGGCGGTTTGCCGTTGATCTCCTTAAGCACGAAATTCTGGTTGTGCGGGAACGGCTGGTAGCGCGGAATGCCGCCGGATTCCTTGTTTTCGTCTTCCGGCTGTTTCTGCTCCGCGCCCTGAGGCGGCTTTGCGCCGCTCTTGGCGTCGGCTGGCGCGGCGGCGAGCGCAACGGCGCAGAGCGAGGCGGCTAAGGCGAACACACTCCTGTTCATCGCGTCATTCATCCTCCAGTAAAGCGACCGGCCCTCTCCGGCGCGTCGCAAGCCCTTATAGCATGCTCGGCAGGACGCGGTCAGGCGGGCGGTGGCCGTCCATAAAGGTCTTGATATTGATGATGACCTTTTCGCCCATGTCGATTCGGCCTTCTATGGTGGCTGAGCCCATATGGGGCAGCAGCGTCACCTTGCCGGACTTGGCGAGCTTCAACAATTTTGGAGAGACGGCGGGCTCATGTTCGAAGACATCGAGGCCGGCGCCGGCCATCTCGCCGGCTTCCAACATCCGCACCAGGGCGTTCTCGTCGACGATCTCGCCGCGCGCGGTGTTGACGACAATGGCGTGGGGACGCAGATGGGTCAGCCTGCGGGCGGAAAGAAGATGATAGGTCGCCGGCGTATGCGGGCAGTGGATCGACACGATATCGACTCGCGCCAGCATCTGATCGAGCGACTCCCAATAGGTCGCCTCCAACTGTTCTTCGATGTCGGCCGCGACGCGCCGGCGGTTGTGGTAATGGATCGACAACCCGAAACTTTTCGCGCGCCGCGCCAAGGCCTGGCCGATCCTGCCCATGCCGACGATGCCGAGTCTTTTGCCGGTGATCCGATGGCCGAGCATCCAGGTCGGCGACCAGCCCGGCCAGGAGCCGTCCGGGATCGCATTCGCGCCTTCGACCAGACGGCGCGCCACCGATGAATCAGCGCCATCGTCATGTCGGCCGTGTCTTCGGTGAGAACGCCGGGCGTGTTGGTGACCGTGATCGAGCGGTCGAGGCCGGGCGACGTCGATATTGTCGACGCCATTGCCAAGGTGGCGATGAGCTTCATTTGCTCGCCGGCCTGAGCGATCAGATGGATCGATGCGGTCGGTGATGGTGGGCACCAGCACGTCGGCGGTGCGCATGGCCTCAGCGAGTTCGTCATGAGTAAGCGGCTTGTCGCTCTCGTTGAGAGCACGCGTCGAACAGCTCGCACATGCGGGTTTCGATCACCTCGGGCAGCCGGCGGGACACGACAACGAGCGGCTTCTTTTTCGGCATATCCTGGTCCGCCTCCGCGTTTGTATTTGTGTTGCAGCAGCGATTGCGATTGCGATGATGATCTTCGCCGCTTGGCGGCAGCGGATGAAAAAGGCATGGCGTGTTCCGCGCCGGCTTCAACCAGGTCTTAACGGCGGTCGGCGACAAAACCAATACGTCCCCTCTGGCGGGCGCATTCGACTTCCTAGCAGATGACAGGCCAAAGACAAGCGAGCGATCGATCCACCATGTCGCGAATAAAAGCAGAATTTGCGCCAATTTCGAGGGCTTTCGCCGAGGCTTCGAAGCATTTTCGGAATTCGTCCGCGCGGCCGCGTCGCGGCGTTCGTCGCGACGATCCTCTCGGCGTTTTTTTGCGCAACGCACGCGCAGGCGCTGGATCCTCAAAAGGGCCCCGTCAGCGGTCTGCCTTTGCCGCGTTACGTCAGCCTCAAATCCGATCGGGTCAATGTGCGCGAGGGCCCGAGCAAGGAACATCCGACCGTGTGGATTTACGAGCGCGCCGCGCTGCCGGTCGAGATCACACCGCCGAATTCGAAACCTGGCGCAAGATCCGCGATTCGGAAGGCACGGAAGGCTGGGTGCTGCATTCGCTGCTGTCGGGACGGCGCACCGCTATGGTCGCGCCGTGGAAAAAGGAGCCGCAACTGCTCGTCGCCGAGGACCGTAAGACGCCGCTGGCCAAGCTCACGGCCCGGCGTCATCGGCAATTTGCGCGACTGTGACGGCAAATAGTGCCGCATCGCCGGCAAGGGATTCGACGGCTACATACAGCAGGAAAATCTCTGGGGCGTCTATCCGGGCGAGAAATTCGAATAGTCACGCCGACGGCGTCGCCGACAGGCGGCTCTTGAGTTTCTCGAGCGCCGTCGAAATGGCGCCGCGACTGAAGGGCTTGGCGACGACCGGCGCATCGGCGTGCGCGCCGAGCACGCCCTGGTCGCCATAGCCGGTCACGAAGGCGAAGGGTTTATGCCGGCGCTCGAGGACGCCGGGGAGAACATGCGCCTTCTGGCCGTTAAGATTGATGTCGAGAAAAGCGAGGTCGAAGTCTTCGCTTGTCGCCTTTTGCAGAGCGTCCTGCACATTGCCGGCGGTGGCGACGACCTGCGCGCCGAGCTCTTCGAGAAACATCTCGAGCGCCATGGCGATGACGGCCTCGTCTTCCACGATCAGGACGCGCGGGGCGTTCATTTAAGCACTTCCACGGTTAGAGGGACGTCCATCGCGCAGCGCCCTTCAGCGGAAATTCGAGCGCGACTTGCGCGCCGGCGTCCGACGCCAGCGTTTTCTCGATCAGTCGCATGCCGAATCCACTTCTTTTTCGGCGGCGACACGGGCGGCCCCGCCATGCTCGCGCCAGACGAACCGGAGCATGGGCGTTCTCCTGTCCGGGTCAATGGTCCAGTCGACGGCGACCCGTCCTCCGGGCTTTGACAGGGCGCCATGAGCGACGACATTGGCGCATAATTCATGCAGCGTCATCGCGGGACTCGACGCGATGCGCGGGCTGACGTCGACGGCGGGTCCCGAGATTTCGATTTTCGTGGCCCGCCGGCGTAATCGCCACGCCCACGAGTTCCCGGACTTGCGCCTTCGCCCAATTTTCGCGCGTGAGAACGTCATGCACGGCGGCGAGCGCGAGCAGCCGCTTCTCGAACAATTCGACGGCGTTCGGCTTGAGTTCGCGCAGCGAGTGCATGGCGATCGAATGCACCTGGGCAAGCGTGTTCTTGACCCGATGGTTGAGCTCATGGATCAAGAGCTGCAAACGTTCGCGGTCGCGTTCCTGTTCGGTGACGTCGGTGTTTGTGCCGAACCAGCCAACGATGCCGCCATTCTCTCGCAACGGTTCGACTCGCGTAAGGAAGGGTCTGAAGAGCCCATCCGCGCCCTTGAGCGGAAAAATCATTTGGAAGAATTCGCCATGTTTGAGCGCGTGCGTCCAGCGCTCCAGCATATTGGGCAGCACATCCGGATGATGCACGGATTGCCAGCCCCAACCCGCCATCTCCTCGGGAGTCGTGCCGGTGTATTCATACCAGCGGTCATTGTACCAGAAGACCCAGCCATCCGGACGCGCCATCCACGCTAGGTTGGGCATCGAATTGGCCAGCGCCTTGAACTGCGCATAGGTAAGATCAGATTCTCTTTTCGTCGCCAGTTGCGGCATTGCGCCCCGCCCGAAACCGTCGAAGAGCCTTCGCCGCCGGGCGGCGGCGCCCAACCCTTTCGAAAAACACCTTTTTGCGAATATAGGGCCGACTTAGGCGCGGCGTAGCCGCACGACGACATCCACGCGCGCGACGCGCAATCCTTCAGGCGGTTGAGGAAGATCGGAGACCGAGACATTCGCGCCAGCGATGTCGTAAAGCTCTCCGTCGTCTTCGAGCAGGAAGTGATGGTGATCGTCGGTGTTGGTGTCGAAATAGACGCGCGCCCCGTCGACGGCGATCTCGCGCAGCAGGCCTGCCTGGGTAAATTGGTGAAGCGTGTTGTATACGGTCGCAAGCGAAACCGAGAGATTGGCCGCGAGCGCCTCTTCATACAGGCGCTCCGCCGTCACATGGCGATCTCCGTATTGACCGAACAGTAGTTCGCCCAGCGCGAGCCGCTGGCGCGTCGGGCGCAGCCCGGCGTCCGCGAGCAGTTCGTCGACCGGCTTGCGCACGGCGGCCTTCGGCGGAGCGATCGGCGTTTGGTCAGCTTCCATTACGGCGGCTCGCGGTTTCTACTCGCGGTTTTCCCTTGGCATCATAGGGGGAACGGCGGGAAATTCAACGCCGCCCGGCTGTTGCGGTCAATTCGCTGCGGCGCTTTCGGCCTGGACGCGCCTATGTTACGGATCGCTTCGCCCAAGAACGGCGCCCGCCGGCGCCAATAAGGATAAGGGCGCGCCTGATGGCGCTTAGGGAGGACGGGCCTTCAAAGGCCTAAATGCGAGGAACAGGAAACGATGGGCGAAAGGCGCTCCTCATTCGGCTATGAGGATTTATTGGCGTGCGGCGAGGAGAAGCTGTTCGGCCCCGGAAATGCGCAGCTGCCGCTTCCGCCCATGCTGATGTTCGACCGGATCACCGAAATTTTCGAGGAGGGCGGCGAGCACGGCAAAGGCTATATGCGCGCCGAACTCGACGTCAAACCGAGCCTATGGTTCTTCGACTGCCATTTTAAGGGCAATCCGGTGATGCCGGGCTGCCTTGGCCTCGACGCGCTGTGAGACGGTCGGATTCATCTGGCTTGGCTCGACAATCCGGGGCGCGGCATGCGCTCGGCGTCGGCGAGGTGAAATTTTCCGGCTGTCCGGCCGCATACGAAGCTCGTCACCTATGGCGTCGACTTCACGCGCCTGCGCACCGGCAAGCTGGTGATCGGGCTTCGCCGACGGCTGGGTGGCGGCGGACGGCGAGCGCATATATGGTGCCAAGGACCCCAAGGTCTGCCTTGCCAAAGAAGCGACGGCCGCCTGAAACCGAGCAGCAAGATCGCGGGACATGCGCTCCGGCGCCAGGGAGAGCGAGATGAGACGAGTCGTCGTCACCGGCATGGGCATCGTGTCGTCGATCGGCAACACCACGCAGGAGGTCGCCTGCTCGCTGCGCGAAGCGAAATCCGGCATTGTGCGCGCCGAAATACGTCGAACTCGGCTTTCGCTCCCAGGTGCACGGCATGCCGACATTGGACCCCTCGACGGTCGTCGATCGCCGCGCCATGCGCTTCCATGCGACCGGCACGGCTCGGAACCATGTCGCCATGGATCAGGCGATCCGCGACGCCGGCCTGACGGAAGCAGAAATCTCGAATGAGCGGACCGGCATCATCAAGGGCTCCGGCGGCCCCTCGACCCACACGCTTGTCGAAGCGGCCGACATCACCCGCACCAAGGGACCCAAGCGCGTCGGACCTTTCGCCGTGCCGAAATGCGCGTCCTCGACCGCCTCGGCGACTCCGCCGTCTGGTTCAAGATCAAGGCGTCAACTATTCGATCTCATCGGCCTGCGCCACGTCCAACCATTGCATCGGCAACGCCTATGAGCTGATCCAATACGGCAAGCAGGACATGATTTCGCCGGCGGCTGCGAGGAGTTGGAGTGGGAGCTGTCGGTGCTCTTCGACGCCATGGGCGCGATGTCGTCCTCCTACAATGATCAAGTCCGGCGACCGCTTCGCGGGCCTATGACAAGACCGCGACGGCTACCGCCGGCGGCGCCGGGGTGCTGGTGCTGGAGGAACTCGAACACGCCAAGGCGCGCGGCGCGAAAATTTACGCCGAGGTCGCTGGCTATGGCGCGACCTCCGACGGTTACGACATGGTCGCGCCGTCGGGCGAAGGCGCGGTGCGCTGCATGAAGCAGGCGCTGGCGACGGTGAACTGCCCGATCGACTATATCAATCCGCACGCCACCGCGACGCCGGTCGGCGACGCCAAGGAGATCGAAGCCTTGCGCGAAGTTCTCGGCGTTGGCGACAACAAGTCCGCCGATCGCGGCGACGAAATCGCTCACCGGCCATTCGCTTGGCGCGACCGGCGTGCAGGAGGCGATTTATCTGCTGTTGATGATGCAGAACGGCTTCATCTGCGAAAGCGCCAATATCGAAGAGCTCGATCCCGATTTCGCCGACATGCCGATCATGCGCGCGCGCCGCGACAATGTGAAACTCGGCGCGGTGCTGTCGAACTCCTCGGCTTCGGCGGCACCAATGCGACACGGGTGTTCAAGCATCCGACGCTTGAGGCGAGAAGGTTGCGGCAAATTTTTCGGACAAACTTTTCATGATCGAAACTGGTGAAGAGAAGCCAGATCGTTCGTCACCATGGCATGAACCGGAGGCGATACGGGCGGCGCTCTTGATGTCGGCGTTCGCTCTACTCGTTGCGCTCGTCAGCGGCGCAGCCTATTTTTACGCTGCGTGGCCCGTCGCCTCGGGAAAGAATCGCGAACTCGACATCAAGCTCGTCGAAGTCGGCATCGCAATCCTGCGCGCCGATCCCAAGGACGAAAATACCGCGAAAATCCGCCGCTGGGCGATTGAACTCGTCGAAAAGAACTCGCGCGAAGCATTCACGCCGGAAGAGAAGGTCGAGATGCTGGGCAGGGCGGTGATTGCCAATTTCGCTGTCGACCCCCTTAGGGACCCCTGAAATTTCGCCGTGCCAAACCCTGGCTCCGATCGAAAAGAAAATGCGCCAGCCTAACCACCAAAATAGCCGTTTAACTCTCCCCGCTTGCGGGGAGAGGGCTGGGGTGAGGGGCCTGATATTACTCGGAGCGTTTCTATGCGCGAATCCATTTCCACGAACGCCATCGGAGCCGCGAGTTGCGGGCGGCTCAGACCAGCGCCGAACAGCGCCTGTGGGGCGCGCTCAGAGGCCGGCGCCTCAGCGGCTACAAATTCGCGCGCCAGGAGCCGATCGGGCCGTTCTTCGCGGATTTTGTCTGCCGCGAACATGCTCTCGTCGTCGAAATAGAGGGCGCGACGCATTCGAGCGACGAAGAACTGGCGCGGGACGCGTTTCGCGAAGCTCCCCGCGGCTGCAAGGCCAGGTCGGCCGGCTCACGAATGACGAAGCCCACGAAGCCCCGAGGGTGTTCGTGGACCGATCCTCGCGGCCTGGAAAACGAGACGCTGGTGCCTGAACCCATGCCTCAGCCCCGGCCCTGCTCACGGGAGAGGAGGCCTGGACGCCCCATGACCAAGGTGAGCACCGTGGGGCCAGCGGCATGCTGTTCATCGAAGGCGCCCGCATCCCACCCTCGAGCGGTAAAAGATCCGGAATGACGGCCGCGACCGGCCCTGCTGCAAGCGCGGGCTCACCGCGGGCGTCGCCAATGATCATCTGATCGCCCAGCGCATCGCAAGCGGTATTCTGCGATACATGGTGCGATGCCGCTTACCTATCAGGTGGTCGCAAGCGTTGCTGCTTGTCAGGAGTTTGGGTCGAACTTCGTGCTGCTCCAGACGCCGAGGGATCTTTCGGACTGCCGATCGCAGTTCGCCTGCTCCGACGGCGACTGGGGAGAAATGGATCTTCTCGTCCATTCGATCGCCTATTCCGACAAGAGCGAATTGAAGGGGCTTTTGCCGTTTCTGGTCAATGTCGCGCGAGAATTTCATCCGCACGATGGTGATTTCCTGCTTCTCCTTTACCGAGGCCGCGCGCCGCGCCGCCGCCTGATGAAGAAAGGCGAAGTCTGCTCTTGACGGTGAGTTTCGGCGGCGGCACCCATGTCATGCCGAATTACAATGTCATGGGCGTCGCGAAAGCCGCGCTCGATTCATCGGTGCGCTATCTTGCCGCCGATTTTGGCGATCGCGGCATTCGGGTCAATGCGCTGTCGCCTGGTCCGGTGCGCACCATGGCCGGCGCCGGCATCACCGGCGCGCGCGCGATGGGTTCCTTTCAAAAGAAGCACTGTCCGCTGCGTCGAATGATCACGCTGGATGAAATCGGCGGTTCGGCGCTCTATCTCTTGTCCGAGCTGGGGGCGTCAATGCCGGCGAGGTCCATTCACGACGCTGGCTACAACATCATGTTGCAGCCGCGTCCCGAAGACCTCAACGGCGAGGAGTGAGCGAATGAGGATTGCGGCGTCCTTGGCCCTGGCCCTGTTTGCGGCGTCGGCGATGGCCGCGGGCTGATCCGTCGACCGGCGAAAAAATCGCCAAGTCCGAATGCGCGTCGTGCCACGCGATCGGACGCGACGCCAAGGCTACGAGCCCTGATCCGAAAGCGCCGCGTTTCATAGACGTCGCCAAAATGCCGTCGACCACCGAATTGTCGCTTAAGGTGTTCCTGCGCTCGTCGCACCGGAACATGCCGAACTTCATTCTCGCCCCTGAAGAGATCGACCTGCTTGCCAGCTATATTTTGGAGCTTGGCGGAAAATAGCGCGCCGCGATCTGATTCAAATGACGCCTTGCTCCATTGACCCGTCGGCTTACAATCGAGCGGACAGGCTGGATACCCGCCAGTTCGAATGGCTGCAAGGCGGCCGATAAATTTATCAGGAACTGGACGCGCAGAGTTCCATATTGCTTGGAGATTCGATGTCACCGGATGTGTTGCGGCGGATTGAATAGACAAAACACGAATACTCTTACGGATGGTGCGGCCCTACGTTCGAGCTGGATCGCGCAATGGGCGCCGGCAGCGAACATACTCAACGAAGTTGCGGCGGACTGGCGATTGCCTGTTTTCCGTTTCTCGCAAAGAGCCCAATCGGCGAATCAGCGGACGCTCTGATTGGCGATTGTCCGGCTTGGCGAACGAGGAAGAAGGGGGGAACATCATGGAGCCGGCATCTTATGGCGTCGAAGGAGCAGCCAACGAGGACCGCGCCTACCGGGGGTCTCGGTTTGCGGAAGTTCGCGATGCGATTTTCGCCAATCCCTATCAGAAAATCTGGGGCGCTGCTGGCGAGCTTCTCTCTCGCCCTCGCCGCAATCTAATGTGACCCTCTCCGGTGCGCTGCGCGGCCTCCTCAAATTCCGACCGCCGCAGATCGCGCAGGCTTCCAGGCGAATTGTCGATCTGCATGCGCCGACCTGCGCTGGGGTCCGGATCGATTGGGCTACCGCCGTCTCCTGCACCCCAACGGCATTTGTCTGACCGGCTCCGTGGTGGGAGATCACCGAGGATTCCGGCTATTCGGGCTATTTTAAAAAGGGCAGCAAAGGCTTGGTTATCGCTCGATATTCACCTGCTGCACCGCAACCCGGCGCGGAGAAACCCGGTCTCTGTCGCTCGTTGGAAAGATCTATCCGACGATCGATCCTGGGCCATCTCGAGCCGCCCGCGAGCTTTATTACCCAGGAAGACATCGGCGGAGATTATACGCGCTACATTAACGATGCGCGGCTGCACAACGCGCCGAGCGTGACGTCGTGCCTTGGCGACGCGGCAAAGGCCTTCTCCCTCATCGCCATTGAGGGAATAGTGCCTGCTCTGGTCGACAAGAGAAACAGCGAACGCCAGCTGCATCAGATCGCCGAGCTTGGCAAGCCGCAGGGCGAACCGACATGGACGCCGAGAGTTCGCGCGGGATTGTCCCGTCGCGCAGCGCCAACCGAGAATCAAAGGCGACGAACTCGATTTTCGCGACGAAATTCTCGGCCAGATATTCGATCCGGGAGACCCGGAGCCAAAGCGCACGCTCGCGTTCGATATAGATGCGACGGACGAATTGACTGAATTCGAGGCTCTGGGCTTCACCAGACGCAAATACGCCAATTGGCTACCGCCTTGGTTCGGTGACGTTCGACAACGCCGTCGCCTCCTATAACGGCGATCATGCGATTCATTTCAACCACCCAGGGTGGCGAAATGACAGAAACGACCCCAGCACCGCCGTTAGACGCGGCTTATCGGGTTAAATGCGCCGTCGACTTGGGCGTTGTCAGGTCAGCTGAACCGATGGCGCCGAACGCAGGCTCGAAGGTCAAGATTTGCGCTTTGAAAGGCGGTTGGGGCTTGACGCCGGCGCGCGCGACGCCAAGCTTCATGGAAGCCGAACGTCTGCGTTTCTCACGCTCTTCAGTCATCGCCCGCCAGTCATCGCCAAGGCGACATGATTGAGGGATTTAACCGGACGAGGCGAGAAGCGACAAAAAACGAACATCAAGCGAAACGTCGATTGAGAGGATTGTCGATTGAATGCTCCAGGAACCTGGCGGCGGCTGGCGCGGGGCAGCGTGACCTAGCAGGATAACGAACTGATGCAGGCCGACGCGCCGGGACCGCCGGTCGTCAGGCCACGAGAAAACGCTGATTTCTGAGTCGTTTCGCCGCCGATTGCCCAAAGGCGCATTGAGCGCGCTGGGCGTCGGGGCCAGTCTCGCGGTGTTTGCGCTCGCCGCTTACATTCTCGGCAAGACGCTCTCCAACCTGAGCTACGCCGATCTGATGGAACGCGTTAGGCGCGACGAGCGCCACGCAAATTCTCGCGGCGCCTGCGCTCTCGGCTCTCTCCTATGTCTTCCTCACCGGCTATGACGTCGTCGCCCTGTGGCACATGCGCGCGCATGCGCCCTATCGCGTGGCCGCGCTCGCCTTTCGCCAGCTATGCGATTTCCTTCAATCTCGGATTTCCGATCATCACCAGCGCCGCCGTTCGCTACTGGATTTACTCGCGCGTTTCGCTGAGCGCGCTGCAGGTCGCCAATATCACCGTATTCGCCGGCGTCACCTTCTGGCTCGGCATGACGCTGATGATGGGCGTCGGCTTCGTTTACGGCGCGAGCGCGCTCGCCGCGCTTGACGGCGCGCCAGCCCTTCTTCACGCCATTCCGGGCGTGCTGATCCTCGGCGGCGTGCTGTTCTATTTCGGTTGGGTGACCTTCGAGCGCCGCAGGATCGAGCTGCGCGGCCATGCGCTCGATCTGCCGGCTTTGTCCCGACCGTGGCGCAGTTCGCGCTCGGCGTCGCCGATCTATGTTGCGCCGCCGGCGCGCTTTATGTGCTGCTTCCGCCCGGCGTGCCACTGGATTTTGTGCCATTCGTGGCGGTCTATATCGTCGCCTGCATTCTCGGCGTCATCAGCCATGCGCCGGGCGGCATCGGCGTCTGGAAGCGACCATGCTGCACGCCATTCCCGCGGCGTCGCAGGAAAGCGTGCTGGCGTCGCTGCTTTTGTTTCGCATGGTGTATTACTTCATCTCTTCGTTGTCGCGCTTGCGCTTCTGGCCGACGAAGGCGCGCGGCGCTGGACGACGTTACGCGAGGCGATCGCGCGCATTCTGGAGGAGCGCCTCGAATTGAACGGCGCGGGTTCAGTCGCCATGACCCTATCGGCTCAGCAACGCAAATGGCGCGATCAGGCGATGGATCTCCTGGCGCCGGTGATCAATGCGCTTCCGGAGCCGATTTTCGTCATCGACCTGGAACCCAGCGTCGTCGCGGTAAACGCCGCGGCGCAAAGCCTTCGCCGGCGATCTCGGCTAAACGAGCCGCTGTCGCGTGGTCTTCGCTCGCCCGACATGCTCGACGCCGTCGCCCGCGTGCTCGCCGGCGGCGAGGCGGAAAAAACCGTCTGGGTCGAGCGCCTGCCGGTGGAATGCTGGTTCGAGGCCCATATCGCGCCGATGCAGATCGAAGGCTTCGAGCCCGCCGCCATGGTGAGCCTGCGCGATCTCACCGAGTCGCGGCGCGTCGAGCGCATGCGCGTCGACTTCGTCGCCAACGCGAGCCATGAGCTTCGCACTCCGCTCGCCTCGCTGCTCGGCTTTGTCGAGACTCTGCAAGGTCCGGCGCGCGACGATGGCGAAACCCGCGGCAAGTTCCTCGCCATCATGCGCGAACAAGCGCAGCGAATGGCGCGGCTCGTTGACGATCTGTTGTCGCTGTCGCGCATCGAGCAGCACATGCATCTTCGGCCGGCGACGCCGGTCGATCTGACGCTGCTCGTTGCGCATATTGTTGATACGCTGTCGCAAATGGCCGAGGACAGGGGCGTCGCCATCAATCTCGATCTCCAGCCGAACGTCGTCGCGCCGGGCGATCGCGACGAGCTTGCGCGCGTCATCGAAAATCTCGTCGAGAATGCGTTGAAATACGGATGCGCCGAGGACGGCGCCTGCAAGCCCATCGACATTTCGCTCGTCCGCAAGGGCGCGCTCGTCATTCTGTCGGTGCGCGATTACGGTCCCGGAGTCGCGCCTGAGCATATTCCGCGGCTGACCGAGCGCTTCTATCGCGTCGATGCGGGCAAGAGCCGCGCCAAGGGCGGCACCGGGCTGGGGCTTGCCATCGTCAAACATATCGTGCTGCGCCATCGTGGTCGGCTGGCGATTGAATCGGCGCTCGGCGAGGGGACGCTGTTTCGCGTCATTCTGCCGGGAAGCGAGACGGCCTGAATGATTTAAGCCAATGATATTGAAGCAAGTGTAGTCGTCACAAAACTGTAATCATAGTGTCACAAAAACCTATTGTCGGACCGCTAGTTTCTCGCTCGCGATGACGCGGGGGCGCGTATCGCCAGTCTGTTCTCGAGCGAAAGAGACCTTCAAATGATCTCGCAGATTTTCAAGCGCGGCGCTGGCGCGGCGCTGGCGCTCGCCGTTATGGCCGGCGCGGCGAGCGCGCTGGACATTTCCGGCGCCGGCGCGACCTTCCCCTATCCGATCTACGCCAAATGGGCCGAGGCGTACAAGAAGGAGACTGGCAATGGGCTGAACTACCAGTCGATTGGCTCGGGCGGGGGCATCAAGCAGATCAAGGCGCGCACCGTTACTTTCGGCGCCTCCGACCAGCCGCTCAAAGCCGATGACCTCCAGTCCGCCGGCCTCATTCAATGGCCGCAGGTGATCGGCGGCATCGTGCCAGTCGTCAATCTCGACGGCGTGGCGCCCGGGGAGCTGACGCTCGACGGCGAGACGCTCGCCAAGATTTTCCTCGGCGAAGTCACGAAATGGGACGACGCGACGATCAAGAAGCTCAACCCGAAGGCGAAGCTGACGTCGGCGCCGATCGTTGTGGTCCATCGTTCGGACGGATCGGGCACGACCTTTAACTTCACCAATTATCTTTCGAAGGTCTCGCCCGACTGGAAGTCGAAAGTCGGCGAGAACGCATCGGTCGAATGGCCGGTCGGCATCGGCGCGAAGGGCAATGAGGGCGTGGCGAACAATGTCGCCAACACTAAGGGCGCGATCGGCTATGTGGAATACGCCTACGCGAAGCAGAACAAGCTGACCTACGCCAAAATGCTCAACAGGGATGGCAAATCGGTCGCGCCGAACATGGAGTCGTTCCAAGCGGCAGCAGCAGGCGCCGATTGGGCCCATGCCGAAGGATTTTACGAGATCCTGACGAACGAGCCGGGCGCCAAGGCCTGGCCGATCACGGCCGCCACGTTTATTCTTCTGCCCAAGGAGCCCAAGGATGAGGCGGCCGCGGGCGAAGCCATGAAATTCTTCGGCTGGGCCTTCGCGCATGGCGGCAAAATGGCTGAAGAGCTCGATTACATACCGATGCCGAAAACGGTCGTCGAACTCGTCAAGAAGACTTGGGCGACTGTCAAAGGGACGGACGGCAAGCCATTGTCTCATTGAGGCGGCGTGATCGCTCTCAAAAGGCTTAGAGCGCGCTCTATGCGAAAATCCGTATTGCGCATTTTCGCGGCGCGCTCTGGCGGCTTGCTTCAACAGACTGCGACGACCGCTTCAGGCGGCCGTCGGCAGGCATTGGCGCCGATCGTAGCCGGGCGGCGCCGGGAGTTGAGCGAATGTTGTCGATCGAGCCAGGCCGGCGAAGCGCGAACGGAGCCGGCGGGGAGGCGGATTCAGACATGTCGGATATAGTCTTGCAACAAGCGTCGCAGTCCACAGTGACCGCCGATCGATCGCGCGCCCTCGGCAGGATGGCGCTTGTCGACGGGATCTTCCGCGAGGCGACGCGCGCTGCGGCCGTGATCGTTCTGGTGATCCTTGGCGGCGTCATAATCTCCCTCGTCTACGGCTCATGGCCGGCGATGAGGGCCTTCGGCTTCGGCTTCCTCGTCTCACAGTCGTGGAATCCGGTCACTGAGAATTTCGGCGCGCTTCCGGCGATCTACGGCACGATCATGACCTCGGTCATCGCGATGCTGATCGCCGTTCCGGTCGGCCTCGGCATTGCGATCTTCCTCACCGAGCTTTGCCCCTATGTTCTGCGCCGGCCATCGGCACGGCGATCGAACTCCTCGCCGGCATCCCGTCGATCATCTACGGCATCTGGGGCCTCTTCGTGCTGGCGCCGTTCCTCCAGACCCATGTGCAGCCGGCGCTGATCGCGGCTTTTGGCGACATACCCGTGTTTCTCGACGCTTTTCGCGGGGCCGCCTTACGGCATCGGCTTGCTGACCGCGGGCTTCACTTGCGATCATGGTGCTGCCCTTCGTCGCCTCGATCTCGCGACGTCTTCGAGACGGTGCCGCCAGTGTTGAAGAGCGGCTTCCGGCATCGGCTTGCACGACCTGGGAAGTGATGCGCTACGTCGTGGTGCCCTATACGCGCGTCGGCGTCATCGGCGGCGTCATGCTCGGGCTCGGTCGCGCGCTGGGCGAAACGATGGCGGTCACTTTCGTGATCGGCAACGCGCATAAGATTTCCGGGTCTCTGCTCGCGCCCGGCACGGCGATTTCGGCGACCATCGCCAATGAGTTCACCGAGGCAGTCGGCGATCTTTACACCTCGGCGCTGATCGAACTGGGGCTCATCCTGTTCTGCATCACCTTCATCGTTCTTGCGATCGCGCGCTACATGCTCATGCGCATCGAGCAGAAGTCAGCGTAAGGAGACGCCCATGTCGCTTTGCAACTCGACGCAGCGCCAACTCGATCGCGACGACGCTCTGCTGGGCCGCGGCAGTATTCGGTCTGGCATGGCTTTTGTGATCCTTGTCGCGCTGCTCTATGAAGGCGTCCGCGGCCTGTCTCCGGCGGTCTTCACCGAGATGACGCCGCCTCCCGGCAGCGCCGGCGGTTGCTCAACGCCATCGCCGGTTCGCTGATCATGACGGTGATCGGCGTCGCGATAGGCACGCCGCTTGGCATGCTGGCCGGCACCTACATGGCTGAATACGGCCGCAATTCGAAGCTGACGATCGTGGTGCGCTTCATCAACGATATCCTGCTCAGCGCGCCGTCTATCGTCGTTGGTCTTTTCGTCTACACGATCCTTGTGCACCCGATGGGTCACTTCTCGGCGATTTCGGGCGCGGTGGCGCTTGCGCTGCTCGTTGTTCCGGTCGTCGTGCGAACGACGGAGGATATGCTGCTGCTCGTGCCGGGATCGATGCGGGAGGCGGCTTCGGCGCTCGGCGCGCCCCGTTCCCATGTCGTCGGCAAGGTCGCCTATCGCGCCGCCAAGGCGGGTTGATCACCGGCGTGCTGCTGGCCGTTGCGCGAGGGTCTCCGGGCGAGACGGCCCCTTCACGGCCCTCAATAACCAGTTCTGGAGCACTGACCTGGCAGCGCCGATGGCCAACGCGGTGGTCATCTTCAGTTTGCGCTGTCGCCTTACAAGGACTGGCAGCAACTCGCCTGGACAGGCGCGCTGCTCATCACCATCGCAGTTCTCGCCCTGTCGATCACGGCGCGCACTTTGAGCGCCGGCCGGAGGAAATCGAAATGAACGCCGCCGTCCGTACCCCGAAAGAGCCGCCGACGAAAGTCACGGTGCGCAGCCTCGATTTTTATTACGGCGCGGATCGCTCGCTAAAGAACATCAGCCTGCCGCTCCACGTCAACAAGGTGACGGCGTTCATCGGTCCCTCGGGCTGCGGCAAGTCGACCTTGCTGCGCGTGATGAACCGCATGTGCGACCTCTATCCCGGACAGCGGGCGGGCGAAGTGCTCCTCGATGGCGAAAACATCCTGGACCCCGCGATCGACCTGAATGCGCTGCGGGCGCGTCAGCATGATTTTTCAGAAGCCCACGCCCTTCCCCATGTCGATTTATGAAAACATCGCCTTCGGCATTCGGCTGTATGAAAACTGCCGCGGCCGATCTTGATGTGCGCGTCGAAGCGGCGCTGCGCGGCGCCGCGCTGTGGGACGAAGTCAAGGATAAGCTTCAGGCGAGCGGCCTCGGGCTTTCGGGCGGACAGCAGCAGCGTCTCTGCATTGCGCGCAGCGTCGCGCAGCCGGAAGTCATCCTGTTCGACGAGCCCTGTTCCGCGCTCGATCCGATCTCGACGGCGAAAGTCGAGGAGCTCATCGACGAACTCACGAACCGCTACACGATCGCGATCGTCACCCACAACATGCAGCAGGCGGTTCGCGTCTCCGACTACAGCATTCATGTATCTCGGCGAACTCGTCGAGTTCGGCGAAACGGACGAAGTGTTCAACAAGCCGAAAGAGAAGCGAACGCTCGACTATATCACCGGCCGTTTTGGCTAACCGCGATTCAAGGACCGCGCCCATGAGCGATCATATTGTCAAATCCTACGACCGGGACCTCGAGGCGCTCGGACGTCGCATCGCTGAAATGGGCGGCGTCGCCCACGAAAAATGCTGGCGGAGGCGATGGACGCGCTCTCAGCTTCGACGTCGACCTCGCGCATCGCGTCGTCTCCAGCGATCCGCGGCTCGATGCGCTTCAGCGCGAAATCGAGGAGAACGCCATTCTGACCATGCGCGCAGGCAGCCGCTCGCGGTCGATCTGCGCGAATGCATCACCGCGATCCGCATTTCCGGCGATATCGAACGCGTCGGCGATCTCGCCAAGAATATACGCCAAGCGAACGCTCAAGATCGTATCGGAGGCCCGCGTGCCGCGCGCCATCGTCGGCCTCAAGTCGATGCATGAAGTCGCCGCGATGCAGCTCAAGGACGCGCTCGATGCCTACGCCTTACGCGACACGGAGCGCGCACGCCAATGTGGCAGAATGATTCCGATCTCGATGCGCTGGAGGATTCTGTTTTCCGCGATCTTCTTACTTTCATGATGGAGGATCCGCGCAATATATCCTTCTGCACGCATCTGCTGTTCTGCTCCAGAATCTCGAGCGCATTGGCGATCACACCACCAATATCTCAGAAACGGTCATTTATCTCGTCACCGGCGAGGCGATGCCCACAGAGCGGCCGAAATCGCGCGTCCCCGATTTCGGCGTGAAGGACGAGGCGGCGCAATGAATGAAAGTGAGTTCCGCCGCACAGCGCGGCGGCAAGAACGACCGCGCGCCGCGCATCCTCGTCGTCGAGGATGAGACCTCGCTCGCGACGCTGCTCGTCTACAATCTCGAAGCCGAAGGCTATCAGGTCGAGCATGTCGACAATGGCGACGAGGCGGAGCTGCGGCTCGCCGAGGTCGCCGCCCGATCTCGTCATTCTCGACTGGATGTTGCCCTGGCGTTTCCGGGCTGGAAATCTGTCGGCGGCTGCGCGCACGGCGACAGCGCGAGAGATATGCCGGTGATCATGCTGACTGCGCGCGGCGAAGAGGGAGAGCGGGTGCGCGGGCTCTCGGTGGGCGCCGACGACTATGTCGTCAAGCCGTTTCCCGCCCGAGCTGATGGCGCGGGTGCGCGCCCTGCTGCGCCGGGCCCGTCGAGCGCGTCGCTTCACGCCTGAGCCTCGGCGACATCGATCTCGATCGCGACACGCGCCGCGTGCAGCGCTCCGGCCGTGAATTCACCTCGGTCCGACAGAGTTCCGGCTGCTCGAATATTTCATGGAGAAGCCGGGGCGCGTGTTCACGCGCGCCGCGCAGTTGCTCGACAGCGTCTGGGGCATGTCGGCGGAGATCGACGAACGCACCGTCGACGTCCATGTTGGCCGGCTGCGCAAGGCGATGATCCGCGGCCGCGAAAAGACCCCATCCGCACGGTGCGTGGCGCCGGCTATTCCTTCGATGAAACCTTCGGTCACGAATGACCGACGATCCGGTTCACGCGTAGCGCTGCACCCCTGAGCTGATCGCGCGCGCGGCGGCGATCTGGGCCGGCTGATAGGCGACGCGCGCATGATAGGCGCAGTAAGGTCCGCCGCCGACGGTCGACTTGCCGCCGCAGAAGCGGAATTCCGGCGACGTCGGGTCGCCCATCGGCCAGCGGCACGTGGATTCGCGCAGCTCCATCAGCGTCACGCGCTCGAAATCGGGATCACCACTTCTTCTTCGGGCGCGTGCCGCAGCGACGCCAGGGCATGTGGCGCGAAAGCGAGCGCGAGATTGCCATGCGAGGCAGCGCCGTTCATGCGCGGCTGCGGCGAACGAGGCACCTTGGCGACCCTCGGTCGCTGCGCGTTTACGGTCTTGGCGCGCTCGGCGAGCCCAGCCGGTGGATTTTGCCGATGACGGCGTTGCGCGTGATGCCTGGTCCGAGTTCAGCCGCCACTTGACTGGCGCTCAGCCCATCGCTCCACAGTTTGCGAAGCAATTCGACGCGTTCGTCGGTCCATGACATTAGGCTTCTCCATTCTTTCGGGTCGAGCGCGGATCGGATTCAGCCTCCGACCGCAGCGCAGGCCTGAAGCCCAGCGGCGATGTGACGCGCATCAACACTCGAGAGAACGCGCCCAAACAAACGACGCGGGCGCCGACTAGAAACTTTCTGTTTACTTTGAATCATGCGCGAGTCGCGCTGGCAAGCGCGCACTGGCGTTCTCAACAGCCTTTCACCGAGACTGTTGCGCGAAGGACTCACCCGGATGTCGCGGCGTGATACGGGTTCGACGCCAATGATCGTGGGGCGTCACGGATTTGACCGCGTCGGGCGGCGCGCTTAAAATCGTCGCGGAACTGCCGCCCTCAACAGGGCGGCGCTTTGTTTTTCGAGCTTCCTTTGGCCAGCGCCGGCGTCGGGAGGCATGGAGCAGGGCTTTTGACCTCAGCGCTTTATCCGACCTATCCGCGGGCCGATCTCGCGTTCAAACATGGCGAAGGCGCGTGGCTGACCGCGGAAAACGGCGACCGCTATCTCGACTTCAGCGCGGGCGTCGCCGTATTGTCGCTTGGCCATAATCATCCGCATCTCGTCGAGACGTTGAAGCGCGCGGCTGATGCGCCCTGGCACGTCTCCAATCTGTTTCGCATCCCGCAAGCCGAACGCCTCGCCGAGCGGCTTTGCGCCGCCACATTCGCCGATCTGGTCTTTTTCACCAATTCCGGCGCTGAGGCTGTGGAATGCGCGATCAAGACCACGCGCAAGTTTCACGCGGTTGCGGGTCGGCCCGAGCGCTATCGTCTCATCACCTTCGAAGGCGCCTTCCATGGCCGCACGCTGGCGACGATCGCCGCGGGCGGCAACGCCAAATATCTTGACGGCTTCGGACCGCCCGTCGAGGGCTTCGACCAAGTTCCTTTCGGCGATTTCGACGCCGTCGAAGCGGCGATCACGCCGGAAACGGCGGGCGTGCTGCTCGAGCCCATTCAGGGAGAGGGCGGACTGCGCGTCTTTGCGCCCTCCTTCCTCGCGCGGCTGCGGGCGCTTTGCGACGCGCGCGGCCTGCTGCTCGTTCTCGACGAAGTGCAGTGCGGCGTCGGACGCACCGGGAAGTTTCTCGCCTGTGAACATGCCGGCGTCGCGCCGGATATCGCAGCGCTCGCCAAGGGTCTCGGCGGCGGCTTCCCGCTCGGCGCCTGCCTCGCGACGCGCGAGGCGGCCAAAGGCATGACGCTTGGCGCGCATGGCTCGACATTCGGCGGCAACCCGCTGGCGGCGGCGGTAGGCGGCGCGGTTCTCGACATTGTGCTGGCGGACGGCTTCATGGCGCGCGTCGCCCGTCTCGGCGCGCTGCTGCGCCAGCGGCTTGCGGAACTCGAAGATCGCTACCCGTCGCTGATCGAAGAAATTCGCGGCGAAGGTCTGATGTTTGGCCTCAAGATGAAAATTCCCAACGGCGATTTCGCCGCCGCCGCCCGCGCCGAAGGTCTGCTGACGGTGCTCGCCGGCGACAATGTCGTGCGCCTGGTCCCGCCGCTCGTCATCGACGAGAGCGACATCGCGGCCGCGGCGACGCGCCTCTCCGCCGCATGCGCCCGGCTCGCTGCGCCCGCCGAAAAGCGCGGAGCCGCGTGATGACCGCCCATCCGCTGACGCGGCCGCGCAGCTTTCTCGATCTTTCCGATCATTCCGGCGAAGAGCTGCGCCGCATTCTCGACATCGCCAAATCGCTCAAGGCGCGGCGCGTCAAGGCGCGGAGCCGACCGACCGGCCGCTCGCCGGCAAATATCTCGGCATGGTGTTCGACAAGCCGTCGACGCGCACGCGCGTCTCCTTCGATATCGCGATGCGCGAACTCGGCGGCGAAACGATTATGCTGACCGGCGCCGAAATGCAGTTGGGACGCGGCGAGACCATCGCCGATACGGCGCGCGTGCTCTCGCGGTTTCTCGACGCCGTGATGGTGCGCATTCTCTCCATCCCGATCTCATGGAGCTGGCGCGCTACGGCAATCTGCCGGTCATCAACGGGCTCACCAAACAGTCGCATCCCTGTCAGGTGATGGCGGACGTCATGACCTTCGAGGAGCATCTGGGTCCAATCGAAGGGCGCACGGTGGCTTGGAGCGGCGACGCCAATAATGTGCTCACGAGTTGGGTGCACGCCGCCGGCCGTCTGGGCTTCGCCATCAATGTCGCGACGCCTGCCGATTTTGCGCCGTCGGAAGAACTCGTCGAATGGGCGAAAGCCAATGGCGCGAAGTTGAATTTGACGCGCGACGCCTATGAGGCGGTCGCGGGCGTCGACGCCGTGATCACCGACTGCTGGGTGTCAATGGGCGACGCGGATGAGGAGGAGCGCCGCGCCGCCCTCACGCCCTATCAGGTCGACGCGAAGTTGATGGGCGCGGCGGCGAAACATGCGCTTTTCATGCATTGTCTGCCGGCGCATCGCGGCGAGGAAGTCGCCGCGGACGTGATCGACGGGCCGCAGTCTGTCGTCTTTGACGAAGCCGAGAACCGGCTTCACGCCCAGAAAGGCGTGCTCTGCTGGTGTCTCGCGCCGGGGCAGGTCTGATGCCGGAAGGCGGCCGCCCGGCGCCGAGCCGGCCGGCGGCGCTTTACTCGGAGGACGACCGCGTGCTGCCTTTCGCGGTCGAAGCGCTCGATCTGCGCGGCCGGGTCGTGCGCCTCGGCCCACGGTCGATTCCATCCTCAGTCATTACGCCTATCCGCCGCAGGTCGCGCGCCTCCTCGGCGAGGCGGTTGCGCTCGCCGCGCTGCTCGGCTCGATACTCGAATCGCACGGACGCTTTCAGCTGCAGACGCGCAGCGACGGGCCGGTCGACATGCTCGTCGTCGACTATGACGCGCCCAGGAAGTTGCGGGCCTTCGCCCGTTTCGACGCCGAGCGCGTGGCTGAAATGCGCGAGGCGTCGCCGGCGGCGCTTTTTGGCCGCGGACATCTCGGGCTCACGATCGAGCGCGAGGAAGACGCCGCGCGCTACCAGGGAGTCGTGCCTTTGGAAGGCGAAAGCCTCGCCGAGGCGGCGCATCTCTATTTCCAGCAATCGGAGCAGATCCCGTCTTTCGTCAGACTGGCTGTGGCGGAGAGCGTCACGCCGCAGGGCCGCAGCTGGCGCGCCGGCGGATTGCTCCTGCAATATTTGCCGGCTGGCGGTGCCCGCGCCCGCGATCTCCCTCCAGGCGACGCGCCTGACGGCGCGCGCGAGCCGTCGGATAATGACGATGACGATCATTGGAGCGAGGGACAGGCGCTAGCTGCGACTCTCGAAGACCACGAACTCGTCGATCCGGCGCTGTCGGGCGAGCGATTGCTTTATCGCCTGTTCCATGAGCGCGGCGTCAAAGTTTTCGCGGAACGGACGTTGGAGGAATTCTGCCGCTGTTCGAATGAGCGCATCGACAAGCTTTTGAGAAGCTTCTCCCCGCAAGAGCGCGCCGACATGATCGGCGACGACGGCCGCATCGGCGTCACCTGCGAATTCTGCGGCACGCTGCGCAGCTTCGATCCCGCGGATTACGATTGACGATAGGGTGCAGCAAAGACATGTCCGCCGACTTCATCTTCCCGCCGCCGTCTTGCCCAAGCGTCGCCATTGCGCGGGATACGCGGCGATTTCCCGTGCGGCGGATATTCTGCATCGCGCTGAACTATGCCGCGCATGCCCGCGAAATGGGAAAAGAGCCGGTTAAGGACTCAAACGCCGAGCCGCCCGTGTTCTTCGCCAAGCCTGCCGACGCGGTCGTTGAGAGTGGCGCGACAATTCCCTATCCGACGCTGACCAACGATCTTCACCACGAGATCGAATTGGTGGCGGCGCTCGGCCGCGGCGGCGCAAACATTCCTGTCGAGCAAGCCCTTGACTGCGTCTTCGGCTATGCCGCCGGAATCGATCTGACGCGGCGCGATCTGCAAACGGCGGCGCGCAACGCCGGCCGCCCGTGGGACATGTCGAAGGGCTTCGATCATTCCGCGCCGATCGGCGCCATCCGCCCCGCCGCCGAAATCGGCCATCCGACCTGCGGGCGCATCGCGCTTTCCGTCAATGGCGTCCTTCGGCAATCCGGCGATCTGAGCGATCTCATCTGGAGCGTTCCCGAAATCATTGCGGCGCTTTCGCGCAATGTCGCGCTCGCGCCCGGCGATCTGATCTTCACCGGCACGCCCTCGGGGGTCGGACCGCTTCTTGCCGGGGACCGCGCCGACGGCGAGGTCGAGCATATCGGTTCTGTGATCGTAACCATCGGAAAATAGGTCAGGTTGCGCCGAACAGGGAAACCCGGCTATTTGCAGGAGCGTGAAACGCCTTCGCGCGATCCATCGCAACCGTCGTTGCGCCTCCACTGAGCCGCAGGCGCGCGAGGCTGTGGACATGCCGGTCAATCTCGACCCCGAAGACTGGGACGAATTTCGCGCCGAGAGCCATCGGGCGCTCGACATGATGCTCGACCATCTGCGCGACTTGCGTCGACGCCCGGTCTGGACCGAGCCGAGCGCCGAGGCCCGGGCGCGCTTTCAGCGCGGCCTTCCCCGGGAAGGGCGCGATTTCTCCAAAGTGCTCGAGGATTTCGACCGCTACATCAAGCCCTTCGCGACCGGCAACACGCATCCGATGTTCATGGGCTGGGCGCAGGGCGCCGGCACGCCGGCCGGCATGATCGCGGAAATGCTCGCCGCCGGCATGAATTCGAACTGCGGCGGACGTAATCACATCGCCATCGACGTTGAGCGCCAGATCGCCGCCTGGATGGCCGAGGCCTTCGGCCTTCCGCCGGACGCGAGCGGCATTTTCGTCACCGGCACGTCG
The DNA here is from genome assembly GCA_046349135.1 of Methylocystis sp. Taxonomy (GTDB): domain Bacteria; phylum Pseudomonadota; class Alphaproteobacteria; order Rhizobiales; family Beijerinckiaceae; genus Methylocystis. The sequence continues at coordinate 24,596 of JAXMCY010000024.1, forward strand.
ATCGCCAACTTCCTTTGCCTGCTCGTCGCGCGCGACCAGGCCTATGGCGATAACGATGTGCGACTCAACGGTCTCTGCGCGCAGTCGGGTCAGCTCATCGCCTATGCGTCGCGGGAGGCGCATAATTGCGTCCGTCAGGCGATGGAGCTGGCGGGGCTCGGGGCGCGGCATCTGCGCCTCATTCCCTCTGATGAGCGCCGGGCGATGCGCGTGCGGGATCTTCGCCGCGCCATCGCCGCCGACCGAGCGGCGGGCCTCAGGCCTTTTCTGATCGTTGGTACGGCGGGAACGGTCGACACCGGCGCGATTGATCCGCTCGATCGGCTGGCCGACGTCGCGCACAGCGAAGACTTGTGGTTCCATGTCGACGGCGCCTTCGGCGCGCTGGCGGCGCTGTCGCCCACGCTCAAGCCAATGGTCAAGGGGCTGGAGCGCGCCGACAGCATCGCCTTTGACTTTCACAAATGGCTGCACGTCCCTTACGACGCAGGCTTCTTTCTCGTGCGCGACAGAGAGGCCCACAAGCGCGCCTTCGCGGCCAACGCCGCCTATTTGACGCGCGCGCCCCGCGGCCTTGCGGCCGGCGACACCTGGCCCTGCGATCTCGGACCGGACCTGTCGCGGAGCTTTCGCGCGCTTAAAGCCTGGTTCACCATCGAAACCTTCGGCGCCAGGCGTCTTGGCGAATGTATCGAGCAGACGTGCCGCATGGCGAAGCGGCTTGAAGCGTGGATCGCGCGATCGGACGCTTTCATTCTGCGCGCGCCGGTCACGCTCAACATCGTCTGTTTCGGCGTCAAGGATGACGACGATGGTTCGCTCGCCCGCGAAATCGTGATGGAGCTGCATGAGCGCGGCGAGGCGGCGCCGTCGCTGACGATCCTCGATGGGGTTCCGGCGATACGGGCGGCGATCATCAATCACCGGACCGAAGAGCGCGACATCGACGCCTTCACTGAATTTTTAGAGGCGGCGCTGAGGCGCGCCCGCAAGGAGCCGCATGATTTCGGCGCGCTGGTCGAACCGCATGGACCGGGCAAGACCCGGCTATCCGAGGATTGACGCGGCGCATGTCGTATGCCTGTCATGTTCAGCCGGGCTCTGTTTTTATACTTCCATGAGCGCCGTCATGATCTTGAACCGCATCGCAAAAGCGCCGCACGTCGACATTCCAGGATGTCTCTGGTTCGTGCGGTTCAACGGCGCTGGCGAGGCCGAGCCGGGAACCGTCGAAGATTTCGATGCGCTCGGCGCGCCGCGCGAAGGCTTCCTGTGGCTGCACATGGATCTCGCCGACGTGCGCACGCGGCCGCTGCTCGCGCGCTTAGAGGCGCTGCCCGAAAATGCGCGCGATTCCCTGTGCGATCCCGTTGATCACCAGCATCTCGAATATTCGGACGGAATCGTCAGCGGCGCGCTTCTCGATTACGAACGCGATCTTGGCGGACCGACATCGCGGGTCGACTATGTCCGCTTCGCCTCTGGCGCGAGCTTCTTCATCAGTGCGCGGCGGCTGCCGATGGACAGCGTCGAGGCGACCCGCATCGCCATCGATCGCGGCGCGCGCCTCGCCTCGCCGATCGATCTTTTCGAAATGCTGACCCACGCGCTGATCGACGGGTTGGCGCGCAAAGCCGCGGAGCTCGGCGCCGCCTTCGATCGGGTCGAAGACCGCATCATCGATCAGCGCGGCCGTCAGGCGCGGCCGGCGCTCAGCCTCGCGCGGCGCGACGCGGTGCGCCTGGCGCGCCAGATCAGCGGCCTGTCGACGACGGTGGCGCGGCTCGAAGCCATCGAGGAGGAGATCGGCGAGCAGCGGGATGACGATCTGCGCGAGGCGGCGGCGCGGCTCGTTCAACACGCCAGCGCGTTGACCCAGGACGTGACCAGCCTTCAGGAGCGCGCCCGTCTGCTGCAGGACGAGCTCAACGCGCTCCTCAGCCTGGAGACCAATGATCGGCTCTATGTGCTGACCCTGACGACGATGCTGCTGCTGCCGGCGACCTTCGTCACCGGCTTTTTCGGCATGAACACCAAGAATCTGCTGTTCTCGGAAGACGATAACGGCACGCTCTACGCGACCATCCTTTGCGTGCTCGCCTCGGCGACGGCGCTCTTCCTGATGCGCCGCTGGGGCCTCGCCGGCGCGCCCGAGAGCGACGAACCGCGCCCGCCTCCATCAGCGCGCCACGACCGGCCGGCCGACCGGAGTTTTTGAGGTTAGTCTCGTAATTTGTGGGGGTTTACAGTCGTGCGCGCGCCGCCTAATTTCCGCGCCGACTGCGGCCAGGCCGCATTGCCACGCTATTGGAAAGACCATGCGCGCCGAACCGCTTGCGCTGAAAGCCGACATTGAGCAGTCCATCGGACTGCTGAGGAGGCATCTTTGACGTCGACGCCTCGCAGCGGCGTCTCGCCGAACTGAACGTCCGCGCGGAAGACCCCGCGCTCTGGAACGATCCTGAAGCCGCGCAGAAACTGATGCGCGAGCGCACCCAGCTCGAAGAACAGATGGGCGCGCTCGGCAGCCTTGCGCGCGAACTCGACGACGCGCTCACGCTCGTCGAGCTTGGCGAATCCGAGGGCGACGCGGCGACCGAAAAGGAAGGCGTCGAGGCGCTCAAGAGCATCCTCAAAACGGCCCGCGCCCGGCAGATCGAGGCGCTGTTTTCGGGCGAGGCGGACGCCAACGACACTTTTATCGAGGTTCATTCCGGCGCCGGCGGCACTGAGAGTCAGGACTGGGCGCGCATGCTGTTTCGCATGTACGCCCGCTGGGGCGAGCGCCATAAATTCAAGGTCGAAGTCATCGAGGAGACGCCGGGCGAAGAGGCCGGCATCAAATCAGGCACGATTCTCGTCAAGGGCCACAACGCCCATGGCTGGACCAAGACCGAATCGGGCGTGCATCGTCTGGTGCGCATCTCGCCCTTCGATTCGAACGCCAGGCGCCATACCAGCTTTGCGTCCGTCTGGGTCTATCCTGTGGTCGATGACAAGATCGAGGTGAACGTCAATGAATCGGATTGTCGTATAGACACGTATAGATCATCAGGCGCGGGCGGCCAGCACGTCAACACGACCGATTCGGCCATCCGCATCACCCATCTCCCGACCGGCATCGTCGTCGCCTGTCAGGCGGAGCGATCGCAGCACAAGAACCGCGCCACCGCCTGGAACATGCTGCGCGCTAGGCTTTACGAGCTCGAACTCGAAAAGCGCGAGGCCGAGGCCAATAAGGTCGCGGCCTCGAAGACCGAGATCGGCTGGGGCCATCAGATCCGCAGCTATGTGCTGCAGCCCTATCAGCTGGTGAAGGATTTGCGCACCGGTTTCACCTCGGGGACGCCCTCCGACGTTCTCGACGGCGAACTCGACGACTTCATGCAGGCCTCTCTGGCTCAGCGTATATACGGGGGCGGCCCGGAGAAAGTCGAGGACGTCGACTGATCACGCCCATTTCTCGACCTCAAGGCCGGGGATGTCGTCGAAATCCTCTGTGTTCGCAGCGACCAGCGTCAGGCCGAGGGCGAGCGCCTGCGCGGCGATCATCCGGTCGAGTGTGCGGCGGCGTTTCGCGTCCACTTTGCGCAGCAGCGCCCCATAGGCGTCCGCCGCGCAGCGATCAAAGGGCAGCACGTCGACATTTTCGGCGATAAGCGCGATGTTCTCGCCGAGTCTGTCGTGATTTTCGGCCGTCGCCGCGCCGGCGAGCGTTTCGGCGAGGCTGATCGCCGAAATCGCGATATCGCCGATCTCAAGCGCCGACAGCCGATCGAGCACCCCGGGAAGTCCGAGCGCCGCGGCCATCACGACATTGGTGTCGAGGAGATAGCGCGCCATGAGCGCTAGCGCGGCTCGAAAAGCCGCTTGGGCGGCTTGAATTCGGGGCGGGCCATCGGCGCAGGAGGCGGCGCGGCTTTCAGCCGCGCGACGAGGTCAGCCATGTCGAGCCGCAAGGGCGTCACGACGAGGCTTTCGCCTTGGCGTCGAACCACGACTTCGGCGCCCTCATTGAAGGCGATTCCGCGTGGAATTCTCACCGCCAGACTGTTGCCGGATTTGAAAATGCGAGTCGCGCCCATGACGCCAGCGTGACAGGCGAATCATGTCGCGTCAATCTGTGTATATATTTTTCAGTGGACAGGTCCCGACGCTCGAATCGGCGCCGGGGGGCAGATTTTCGGAACGCGCGCGCGCCGATCAAAGCGTCTGGAGAAGAGCCGGCGTGGGCTTGATCCCCGCTTCTGGCGCATGCTATTTGCGGCGGCCCATGGCCGCGGAGAGGTGGCTGAGTGGTTGAAAGCACCGCACTCGAAATGCGGCATACGGGCAACTGTATCGGGGGTTCGAATCCCTCCCTCTCCGCCACTTATTATAATTAACAGATTGTTTTAAGATGTATTATTATTGACAATCTTAAATAGGTCCCATTATTGGTCCCATTTTAGCTACTTGCGAACGAGAACGCTCTCGCGCCTCGGCAAATCATCCATCCGGCGCGTCACGGAGCTGATGGTTTCAACTCCTGCGCAGCGGATGGGCTTGCTTGTTTGCGCCGCCGCCTCGCGGCATTTCTCGATCGTCTCGTGATTATCGCGGTGCAAATCGGAAGCCTCATTGAGCGCGGCCCAGGCACGCGGGTTGGCGGTTCGCATCAAATGCGACCCGGCTTCCCAGGGTGAGCTTGCGCCCAGCGTCCGCTTCGCCATGGCTTCTGGGATGCGCCAGTTCTGCGGCAAGGCGCGCGTGATGGCGTCGAGCAGGAACGACCAGAGCAGGACGCCGGCGAGCACGCCAGCGACAGCCGCGAAGAGGAGATGGAGGCGCTGTTCCTCTGCTGTCGCGACATCGACGGCGAGCTCAGATTATCCGCCGCCAAGTCGAGCGTCTCGCGCGCCCGCGTGATGGCAGCTCGGTCTCCGGCGCTGGCCCGCTTGCCCGCCGCCGCGATCCTTGCGGCCATTTCGTCGGCCGTGATCTGTAACAGCGGGCTTTGCCGCATCGACTTCACCATCACGCCACAAGCGTCGATTGATCGGCGAAGTCGTCGCGGCCATAGCAAAGCGCGACGCTCTCCCGGTGGCGGGAGAGCGCCACATAGGCGGCATGGCTGTCGAGGCCTGGGGTGGCGAGAACATAGGCGCGATCCACGGTCATCCCCTGCGCCTTATGGATCGTCGCCGCATAGCCATGATCGATATGGGCGTAGTCCTTCACATCGAAGGAAACGGATCGGCCGTCATCTGTACGGATGGCGATATGCCGCTCGCTGACTTGTTCGATCGCGCCGAGCGTTCCGTTCTTCACCCCGAGCCCGCGCTCATTCTTCAGGAACATCACGCGGTCGCCGGGCGCGAAGCTCCGGGCCCCGCGTTCGGTCGTTGTAAATGCCGATTTTGATTTCCCCAGAGCCGACATGGCGCGGATCGCGACGCTGGACGCCCGCCCGCCGCTTCCGGCGCGAGCGCAGGATCGCGGCCATAGGCCTGTTCAAGGTCCTTGCCGCATCTTCTCAGCCGATCGCTTACCGCAGCGCGCCCGGTCGAGTTCGCCGCGCTGATGCGCAGGACGGGCAACTCCTTGTCTTGCATGCCGAACAGATGTCCGAGACGGCGCGGGCGTGGCGCGCGACGGCGCGCCGCGCCGCTGCTTCCTTGTTCGGCCAGCCGCCCTTTCCGTTTCGGGGCTGCGTCATCTCTCTTCCGGCCCGACCCGCTTCGGCGCGCGATCAACGGCGGGGGCCTGCGCGTGGAAACTGGCGAAGACGCCGCGCATGGAGCTTTCGATGCAGTTCTTCAGCGGAACGCGCTCGGATCGATGGCGCCCGCGCCGCGCGCCGGCTGCGTCATCGCCTGGCGCAAGCCGACGAACATGGACGCGCTACCTGAGGCTACGCGTTCATCGCGGACGATCTTGGCGATCTGCTCGCCAAATGCGATCCCGGCGCCGCTCGGCTAGGGCGCCTACAATCGGCCTCGCCAGACGCGGTGCGCCGATCGGGTTCGTGCGCGCCGCGCGCGAGGCGCCGGATCAAGCTGAGATTGATCGGGCGAAGTCGCCGCGGCCGTAGCAAGCGCGTGACATGCCTCCTGTGGCGCGCGGGAGAGCTACATAGGCGGCCCATGGCTGTCGAGGCCGGCGTGCAGCACAAGGCGCGGTCCACCGTCATGCCCCTGCGCCCTTTGTGGATCGTCGCCGCATAGCCGTGATCGATATGGGCGTAATCCTTCACTGCCGAAGGAGACGGATCGGCCGTCATCCGTCCTCACGGCGACGCCGGTCATTGACCTGCTCGGATCGCCAAGCGTCCCGTTCTTCACCCGAGCCCGCGCGTTCGCCTTTTTAGAACATCACGCGGTCGCCAGGCGCGCCTGGCCCCCCGTTCCGTCGTGATCTGCGCATCCTCGCCAAGCTTACCGGGTCCTCCGGCATCCGCGCGGGTGGCCTGGGTTCAGTTCGCGCGCCTCGTCATTGGTGTGGGTGAGGATGATGCGCGTTCGATCCGGCGCGGCGATCCGTTCTGTCCCAACGCTCCACGAGGTCATGTCGCGCCGCTTCGCGCGTCTCGGCGGCATGACCATGCCGCGATCGCGGTAAGCCTCGATCGCCTGTTCGATACGGCCCGTGGCGAGTGAGCGGGTCGCTCGCGTTGCCAGTCCGCGTGCTGGCGTCGCACCTCGGCGATCTCGACGCCGCCATGGCGCTCATGGATCGCTCGGAAGGCCGCGCCCGCTTCGATCGCCTGCAACTGCCGCGGGTCGCCGACCAGCACGATTTTCGCGCCCGCCTGCTCCGCATGGGAGAACAGGCGCGCCATCTGTCGCGCCCCCACCATGCCCGCTTCGTCGATCACCAGAACGTCGCGGGCAGAGAGAAGCCGCGGCCCTGTTCCCATTGACGCCCATGCTGGCGATAGTGCGCGATACAATCCCGGAGCCGTTCTCCAGGTTCTTCGGCGGCGATCCCCGACAAAGCGAGGCCGCGCAACCTCATAGCCCGCCGCTTCCCACGCCTCCCGCGCGACCCCCAGCATCGCGCTCTTGCCGGCTCCCGCATAGCCAATGACCACGCCAAGATCGCGCCCCTCGGTCACATGTTCGAACGCCGCGCGTTGCTCGCCCGAGAGCGTCAGTCCTCTTTCGGCCGAGCGGGCAAGCGCCGCTTCGCGGTCCTTCTCGCCGACGCGACGCCGCTCGCGTTCCGCCAGCAAGTCTGCGGCGCGCTGCAATCGCCGCTCGGCCTCGATCATCTCGCGCGAGGTGAAGCGTTCCTCGCCGCGCCCGTCCTTGCCGAGCGCGACCATCTCGGGCGATCCGCGCATTGCCGCCATCGCCCCGTCGAATTGCTCCCTGCCGTCGCTATGCCGGTGGACAAATCTAGCGAGATCACGGCGGGTGAAGGTCGCCTGGTGGCGGGTCAGCGCGTCGAGCGCCGCCGACGGGTCGGCGATGATCCGCTCGCCGTTGCGGCGCGCGATCTCGCGGTGATCCTCGATCCGCTCCGATCCGCCCCCGCGTTCCCCCATCCGTTGCGCCGCCGGGCCGATCTTGTCCTGCGGCTCCAGAGCGACGCCTTGCGCCCTCAATGAGCGGTGATCGACGCTGGCGTCTATGTCGAGCTCGGCCAGCCGCGCATTGACATGGTCCGCCCAGCGTTCGCGCCATTCCTCGACAAGCGTCGCGCCGTTCCAGTCCCGCACCTTGCGGCCGAAACCCTTCGCGTCGACTTCCCGCATGGTGAGCATGACATGGGCGTGGGGCTTGGGCTGTTCGTCCACGCCACTATCCCAATGCACATTGAGGTCGGCGACCATCCCGCGCGAGACGAACTCGGCCCGTACGAAGTCACGTGCAAGCTCGATCCCCTGCGCCTCGTTCATCTCGCGCGGAAGGGCGAATTCGATCTCACGCGACAATTGCGCGTCCTTGCGCTTCTCGACCGCCTCGACCTCGTTCCAGAGCCGGTCCCGCTCGGAAAGACGTTCGGGCGCGCCGTCGGGCAGGAGGATTTCCGAATGGACGACGCCCGCCCTGTTGGAGAAATCATGGTCGCGGCCGAGCCGTTCGTCATGGAGCCGGGAGGCCGAGCGATAGGCGGCGGCCGCCACGGCGCTGCACCCGCAGGCGCGGCCGATGACCTTCACGCTGAAATGATAGATCGCCATAGCGACATAGCATTTACGCGGCGAAGCGCACGTCGGCACGACGTATAAGCGCGCCCTCGCCAGAAAAAATCTCGCGAGGGATCGGGCCGCCCCATCATGTCTCCCAGACCCTACAGCGTTACGCGGCGTCCCGAGCTAAACTGATCGCATCCTCTCATCGCGGAGACAAAGATGCGCAAGCCGAGGGATTTTGATTCGGAACTGAAGGCGCTTGCCGACAAGGCGAAAGCGCTCAAGGAACGCCGCGTTCGACAGCTCGGCGAACTGGTGATGGCGACAGGCGCCGACGCGCTCGACGCCGATCTGCTCGCCGGCGCGCTGATCGAAGCGGCAACTATGAAAGACGCCGCGACAAGGGAGGGCTGGCGCAGACGCGGCGCGGCCTTCTTTCAGCGCAAACCATCCAAGCCTGCGCGCGGCGCTGAACGCCAGCCGGAAATCGCTCTCCCGCTCCATGGCGGCGCGGCGTCGGCTTGAAGCCTCAAAGGCGCGAACCGACATGCGCGACTGGGCGTTTCAAAAACGCGCACGCGCGCGTCATCTGATCGAACTGGGCGGCCTCTGCCAACAAGGCTGTCGTCGAACTCGCCGCCGATGATCGCTTGGTAAGCTTTACGGGCGCCTCTTCCTTGCCGTCGCCGAGAAGCTCCGCGGCGAAGATCGCGAAAAGGCGCTGGCGATATGGAAGCAAAGAGGCAGGCAAGCGTTCGAGGCGGAAGCTGGAATCGGTTCCGCAGCGCGCACCAGCAGCACACGCGCCGAGAGAGGCTGATGCATGATGGTCGAACGACGCGATGGAAGATCTGCGGCCAGAATCAGTGGCGGCAAAGTTTTCGACGCGAAGAAAGCTATGGATGCTCCTGATGCCGGGGCAGGCGCTAAAGACGCCGAATTCGCGGCGTGACGATCGACATTTACCCGTCCTGATCGACGCGCGAAATCATGTCGGTCAATCGCATCGCTCACACGGCGCTCATGTTCGTTCATCCGGTAGAATCGGAAAAGCGGGCATTTATGAGCCGAATGGTTTCATGCGCGATCGGGACGCGCTGTCTCTTGACGATTGCTTAACCGGCGATAGCCTCCATGCCATCGCGGCCGAAACAACATCGGCTAAATAAAATGCGAGATGGAAATCGCCGCTTACGATCGCGCATTCGTGCGTGAAGAGGAACGCTCGTTGTTCAGATTGGCGTGCGTTTCCGATGTCGCCGCAGGAAGCCATAATTTGAATGTCGCGCCGCCGCCGGGCGTGTCTTCGACCCAAATTCTTCCGCCGAGTTTTTCCACCAGCTCCTTGGCGATGGCGAGGCCCAGACCCGCGCCGGGCGTCGCCTCGCTCTTGCGCCAGAAGGGCTCGAATATCAGTTCTCGATCGCCTTCCGCGACGCCCTCGCCATGATCGATGATCTCCACTACGCCATCGTCCCCCACGCGCACCGTCACGGTCCCTCCCACCTGCTCCGCGCGCAGAGCGTTGTCGATGAGATTGGCGACGATCGATTCGATCGCGCGCCGGTTGCCTCGAACAATCGTGGACCTCGAACTTGCGTCAAGTTCCAGGCTTCGACCGCACCGCAGGGCGAGCAAGACAAGGCCTGAAACAATTCCCTGAACGACCTTCTCAAGCTCAATTCGCTCATTGGATAAAGCTTGGTCCTCCGTTAGGCGCAGCGTAATCAGCATCTGTTCGACCAGCGTCTGAAGCTGGCTTGAATCTTCCAGAAGGTGGCTATTGAGCGGCGAGGCGCTCGCATTCTCGAGCCTTGCGCGCATGACGGCGATCGGCGTGCGCAACTCATGCGCGGCATTGGCGGTGAAGCGGCGCATGCGCGCGGCGCTGGCGGCGAGCTTCAGGAGCGCTGAATCGATGGCGTCGACGAAAGGCCGGATTTCCGTCGGGACATCGTTGATATGGACGCCTTGCGCCAGCGAGCCAATCTCTATGCTGTCGACTTGACGCGCAGCGGAACGAAGCGGCTCCAAGCCTTTCCGTACCGCATACCAAGCGGTCGCCGTTGACGCGAATATGACGACGAATATCGTGACGACGCTCCATTTGAACGAGTCGCCGACGCCCGCCAAAAGAAATCGACCCAACGAAACTTCTGCCGATAAAACGGCAATGTGAAACCAGCCATAAGGCGTCCATCGACGCTCCATATAGCCGAGCGGAGTCGTTTCCTGTCCCCGGCAAGTTGAAATGCACATGCACCCTAGTGATTTGAATGACTTCCGCCTGTCAGCGCCGAGACCAGTTCCGGGGAGGAACCGGGAAGTGGGGTCTGTGCGTCGCTGAACGCGGCGAATTTGAAAGCGGAGTGCGTTGCATCTCCGCGCGTAGCCCGTCATTGGGCTTGACGCTGACCGCGCCTCCTCGATCTAGAACGAGCGAATCAATCACGAGATTGCTGACCCGGAGTAGTGCCATTTCGTCGAGCGATAGGCGAAAGTGCGCTACTTGAGCAAGTTCGAACGCTATCCTCACGGCGAATCCAATGAAAGGCAATTAGCTGCGTGAGGATGAGATAGCCGACGATACGCTTGGCGAGCTGGTCGATCATGCGTCACGCGATATCCTTCCGGATGACGTCCGCCGCGATATGGCCGAGACCGCGCGCCAAATGTATTTCAGTTCCCGTGTCGAATTTCGCAAGGGTTGCGCAACCTAGACACAAGAGCGGTCAGCGCGTGCTCCTGAAGCGTCACGTCCAGCCCATAAATATGGGACAAAAAGCGCATCGCGCGTGACAACGCAGTTCGCGTTTTGCAGAAGTTACCGAGCAGCATGAGTTCACGGCGTGTCAGAACGACCGGGCGGTTCGCTACCGACACGACACGCTTTTCCAGATCGAGATCGAGCCAGCGCGCCCATGCAGAGCGCGCGCCCCGTCTTCCCCTAGTCGTCGGAGATGAGCGCGCACGCGCGCGAGCATTTCATCCAGGCTGAACGGGCTTTGTCAGATAGTCATCGGCTTCGGCGTCGAGACCTTCGATCCGATCGCCGGACGCGTCCAAAGCCGTCAGCATCAGAATGTGCGTTCTTACGCGCTTTTTGCGTATGCTTGAAACCTGTACAGGCCGCCCCGCTGTAAAGCCGCCGGTCGAGAAGCGCAATGGAATAGTCGCGCCCTTCGATAGCCTGGGCTTTCTCGAGCGTTTCCACGTGATCGATCGGCAGGCCCGCCTGTTCGATCCGTAGCGTAATCTCCTTCGCAAGTTTCGAGTGGTCTTCAACCAGCAAGATCCGTATGGGCGCCGCTCCCCGCTTGCGCTCGCGCTGGCGGCGCCAGATCGTCCGGCTTTCCGCTCGGGCCCATTCGATACTCGCCTTGTGAAAGACGCAAGAGGAGCCGCGTCGTCGCTGTGGCAATTACGACACACGCGCCAAATTATTTCTGATCCTTGTCACATGTGAGGTTCGGGTGAGGCGCGCCCTCCGCCCGGCGCCTAATGTCGCGATGCCGGCGCGGCGAGTGTCCACGGCGGCCTTTGGGGGCGGGAGAGAGCGGTGTTCAAACGGGAGGGGCGGCAATCGGCGTTTCGGCGCGACCGCGGCTTCTAACGGCCGGCGCCCTGGTCATTTGCCTGTTCATGCAGGGACTGGCCGTGGCCTGTTTCCGGTCGCCCGCCGTCCGCTCCGCGCGGCGCCTCTTTCCATGGCCGGCCTGATTGCGTTCGGGACTCCCAGGACGATCGCCGCGCGCCCGTCCATAAGCATGCAGCGGCGCAATGTTGCCTCCTGTGCGGCGAGCGCCATCATGGCAAGGCGGCGGCCGCCATCGTCGTCGCCGCCTCGACCGCGTCGTGGCGCCCCTCCAACTCGGTCGGCGCCTATGCGGTGGAGGCTGCCGCAAGGCCGCCCGCCGGCTGGGCAAGCTCCTGGTCCCTTCAAGCGCCGCCCTTCTTCTCTACCGGCTGAACCGGCCCAAGGGGGCCGGTTCACTTCCCTCCGCTCAAGCGGGCGTCGATCCTGCATCAGGAGAATATCCATGTTTCGCTCCATGCTTTCGCGCGGCGTTTCCGCCGGCGCGCTGACGCTCGCCCTTACGTCGCTCACCGCCGCCCAGCAGTCGCTTCCCACGATCGACGCTGAGCGCTTCGCGCGGCAGCAGCGCCAAGGGTCCGCATCGACCGGCGCTGTCCGGCGCACTCCTTCGACATTGGTTTCGCCTTCGCCCCCGGCCTCGCCCGCGCCAGGGTCTTCGCCTACTGAGCACGCCGCGCGCGCAGGGCCGTGGTGTGACGAGCGCCACGACGGGCACAAAGGACAATACGCCCATCATGCAGACTCCCGCCTCGGTGCAGGTTGTGCCGCAGGCTGTGATTGAAGATCAGAAGGTCACGCGCGTTCAGGAAGCGCTGGAGAATGTCAGCGGCGTCTTGCCAAATCAAAGCATCGGCAGCGGCACGGGATTTATTATCCGTGGCTTCAGCGATCAACGGACGATGTTCCGCAACGGCGAGTTGGCGACATCGGCTTCCGGTTTCAGCGACTTCGACTCAGCCAATGTCGAGCGATCGAGGTGCTCAGCGGCCCGCGGCGATGCTCTATGGGCGCATGGAGCCGGGCGGGCTCATCAATATCGTAACGAAACGGCCGCTCGATACGCCTCTCCATTTTGCCGAACAGCGTATCGGTTCATATGGTCATTATCGAACTGTCTGGGACGCCACCGGTCCGGTTTTCAAAGACGGATCGCTTCTGTATCGATTCTCCGGCGCGTACGAAAACAGCGGCTCGTTTCGAGACTTCAATCATCTCGACCGCGTCCTGCTCAACCCGAGCGTCGCTTTACGGCCGACTCAGGACACCGATTTTGTCGTCGATTTCGAGTATTTCGAGCAAGACCGCACCAACGACAACGGCATCCCCGCCTTCGGCGACAGGCCTGCGCCGATTCCGATCAACCGCACTCTCCATGATCCCAACGAACCGCGCGCCAACCTACGCAAATTCCATCTGGGTTCGGAGCTTACGCATCGCTTCAACGAGCATTTGGCGTTCCGCAACCGCTTCCTGGCGAGCTTCGTTCACACTGACGACATCAGGTTGGTTCGTGTTCCAACACTCCGCTTCGCTCCTTCCAATGGCGGGCCGCTTGATGGCGTATTGAGACGAAATATCTTCGGCCAGATTTCGGACGCCGAGGTTTACGCCACCAATCTCGACCTACTGGGCAACTTCGAGCTGGTCGGCACGCGTCATGAAGCCCTCGTCGGATTCGACTATACTCTATCCGACACGGAGTATTCGACCAACGGCGCCAATGCCGTGCGTAATCCAGCGTTCGACATCAATATTTTCTATCCCTGGCCAAGTTATGGAGTTCCCGGCTTCCTTTTCAATCACGCACTTCTTTCTCAAATCAGCTCAGCGCGGAGCGTCTTCTACAGTGATCAAAAAGGGGCCTATTTTCAAGATCATATAACGATCATGGATAAGTTGCACATTTTCGGCGGCGGCCGTTATGATTGGGCGGAGGGCGCGCGCGGTAATGGGCTGACGCTCGACGCGGCCCGCGCGGCCATTGCGCTCTCATATCCCTCGATTATTCGCAAGGATGAGGCGTTCACGCCACGCGTTGGCGTCCTGTTCCAGCCGCTGCCGTGGGCAAGCGTTTATGGGAGTTGGACGACCGGCTTTGGTCTCAACAACGGCGTAGACAAGTACAATAAGCAGCAGCCGCCCCAGGAGAGCGAACAAACCGAGGTTGGCGTTAAGACCGAATTGTTCGAACAGCGCCTGATCGCGACGCTCGCGTTCTATCACTTGACGCGCACGAATCTACTCACGCGCGATTTCACCAGTCCCGACCCTACGGTCACCCGGGCGATCGGCGCTCAACGCAGCAAGGGAGTCGAGTTCGACGCGGTCGGAAAAATCGCCGACAACCTCAGTCTTATCGGTAGCTTCACCTATTTGGACGCGAGGGTCATCAAGGACAATACGCTCAACGCGACCAGAACGGCCTTCGATACTCTGGGACACAGGCTCCCGAATGTTCCACGATATGCAGGCAGTCTGTGGTTCAAATGGGACGTGAAGGAAGTCCCCCAACTGGAAGGTTTGAGCCTCGGCTTTGGCGCCTATGTCGTCGGCAGCAGGCAGGGAAATCTCCAAAGCACGTTCCAGCTTCCCGGTTACGTGCGTTTCGACGCCATGGCCGCCTATACCTGGAAATCTTGGTGGGGAACAAAAACGACCGCGCAACTGAACATCCGAAACCTCACAAATACAAGGTATTTTGAAAATTCAGATCCATTTGCAACTTCGCCCCCGCAATTCTCCATCTATCCCGGCGCGCCTCACCGCGATCGCCTGATCAAGGTCGACTTCTGACGGAGGTCGCCATGAGGCAAACGCGGCAGCATGTCACGGTAAATCAGGGCGGCCGGTCGGTCGACTGAACTGCGTAAGTTCTGGCTGCAAATCCATTTGTGAAGCCAGTCTTTACTGGGAAACCTTCTCCCTCTCTAATCGCGATTACCGGTGCGGCGCTGGTTTTCTACCAGGAGATCGACGTCGCGCTCAATCCGGAATTGCGCATCGTCACGCCGACGCCCGAGGGCATCGCAAAGTGGCGCCCGCTGGAGGAGATTGCAGAGACGGCCAGACGAGCGATCCCTGCCAACTCTCGACCCGGCTTTGTCTATTATCCCGCGGATGAACGCCAATCCTTCATGTTTTTCTACCAAGTTAAAAATGCTGAGACCGGCTTATCTGATACAAAGAACGTGTTCGTTGATCCATACACAGGGCACGTACTTGGATCCCGTGTCTTTTATTCAAGCCGCAGCGTGTTCGATTACTGTTTGATCGGATTTTTGTTCAAATTGCATTACTCACTATTGTTGCACGAAACAGGCAAGACGATCGTCGGCGTAATGGCGGTGCTCGCCTTCGTTTCGACCGTGACCGGGATCATTATTTGGTGGCCAAAAAACAATAGATGGCGCGGCGCCTTCACCCTGAAATGGCCGGCGAAGTCCGAACGACTCCACTTCGATCTTCACCGACTCGCGGGGTTCTATCTGACGCCAGTTGCGTTATGCGTCTTATTGTCGGGAGTCTTTTTCAACCTGCCCAATCAGTTTCGCGTCACAGTCGAGCTCTTTTCTCGCTTGACGAAGATCGAAGAACTTGTCTCGCGCCCAGAAGGCGATGCGGTTCTTACGCTCGACGCGGCGCTTGACGCAGCCATGTCGCGTTATCCCCAAGGCCGAATGTATGCCCTCACAATGCCGAAGGACGATAATGCTCCCTACGTCATCCACCAGCTTTTCCCGATCGGCTGGGGTCTCCAGGGAAGGCGCGCGATTTACGTCGATAAGTTCAACGGCAGCCTGATGCACGTCCGTGATCCGCTCAGCGGCGACGGCGACGGCTTCATCGCTTGGCAGTGGCCGCTCCATTCCGGCTATGTGCTCGGTTGGCCGGGACGTATCGCGGTGTTCCTCTTCGGGTTGAGCTGGCCGCTCATGTTCTACACCGGAGTCATCCGCTGGCTGCACAAGCGCCGCGCCAAACGAATTCACAACGAGCGCGCCTCGGTTCGCGCGCTCGTTCGCTGAGGTACATCGGCATCGATGAAGCAAGAAAGATAGTCGATCGTCTGCGGCGCTTCCTTCCCTCACGGTTCATGCGCGACTGCCGCTGGCGAGGCGCTTGGGCCCGCTTCGCTGCACACGTCGTCTCTTTTGACGGGCGTCTTCGACGCCGGCGAAGAACACGGCGTCACGTGCCGAATCGAAGCGGGAGGTGGCGAGAGGAAGGCGACGCGCGACGATCAACGCGAGAATCTTTGCGCCGGATTGATCGCGCTATAGCTCCTTCATGGTCGCCGCGCGCCGTCGTCCGTTGTCGAACGCCGCAGTGTGTCCCCGTGCGCCGCAGTTTGCCTGTCTTTGCCGCCGCGAACCGCATGCTCGCCCTACGCAGAACAAATTGCTCTTGCGCGCGAATTGCGGGCCGCCAATTCTGCTTTTAGGGGGCTTCACCAACCGCCAGAGAATGGAAGAATGTCCCGTGGCCGACGCTGAAAGGATCATCCGCATAAAAACCGTG
>JAXMCY010000025.1:0-39463 GCA_046349135.1 Methylocystis sp.
CGCTCCACGAATTCACGCCGCATGAATGCGCAAATTTCTTCGCCGCCGCCGGATACGAACCGGTTTAAGACGAATCCGCGCTAGCAGCGCCGAGATCGGGCGGAGCAGTTTCGAGCGGCGTGCCGGATATGATAATCGGGCCGGTGCTTAGCTCGGCGGCACCGACGCCGACCACT
Organism: Methylocystis sp.; assembly: GCA_046349135.1. Taxonomy (GTDB): domain Bacteria; phylum Pseudomonadota; class Alphaproteobacteria; order Rhizobiales; family Beijerinckiaceae; genus Methylocystis. The sequence goes on from JAXMCY010000025.1 coordinate 177, forward strand.
GCTGCTTCGCTAACCCTTTGCCATGGGGCGTTGCCGGGTCGCATCTGACGCCTGATTCGTAGGCCCCGACGCCGCGCGCCATGTTCTCGACGTGATTTCCAACTTGCCGCGTTCGCCGCGCGCTATCTCATGCCGCTTGTCGATCGTAAGCCGGACGCATGGTCCGGGCTTTTTGATGGTCTCCAGCTTTTGGAGTCTTTACACCAGCCGCTCCACCAGCACGGCTTTGGCGCTCTGCCGGACCCGGAACTTCATGCCATGGCGCTGACCGAACATTTGGGCGGCGCTGCGGACGCGCTCTAGCGGAACATTGTAGTAGCGCCACGCGTCGCCCAGATTGAACTCGCCAAAACCATATTTGAGACGCTTATCGGTGATCTTATTGCTCATAGTGGCTTGTGTGCCTTTCCTGTTCGAGATTTCAGAAGTGACATGTGAGTTGTGTCAACGCCGGAGTGATTTTACGTCGTCAGGTCGGAGTGAAAATGCATCATTCGGGATGAGCGAAAGCATGATCCCTGAAGGTTGCAGCTAGGGTTTTTGTTGGCGGCCGCGTTTCCTGGATTGAGCGAGACGGTAGCTTTCGCCGTTCATTTCTAGGATATGGACGTGGTGGGTTAGACGGTCGAGGAGCGCGCCAGTCAGGCGGTCTGAACCGAATACGCTTGTCCACTCGTCGAATGGCAGATTGCTGGTGACGATCGTCGAACCTCGCTCATAACGCTGACTGAAGACCTCGAACAGGAGTTCGGCGCCGGTCTGTGACAACGGCACGTAACCGAGTTCATCGATGATTAGCAGCTTATGTGCGGAAAGCTGGCGCTGATAACGCAGAAGTCGCTTTTCATCTCTGGCCTCGATGAGCTCGTGAACCAGCGCGGCAGCGGTGACAAAGCTGACTGAAAGGCCTTTCTGGCAAGCTGCAAGGCCTAACCCCAGCGCGATATGCGTCTTGCCCGTGCCGCTGTTCCCAAGGGCGATGATATTCTCGCGGCGGGCGACATACTCGGAACGGGCGAGCTCGAGAACCAGAAGTTTGTTCAGCGACGGCAATGCGAGGAAGTCGAAGCTGTCGAGGCTTTTGACGGCTGGGAACTTCGCCTCCCTGATCCGCCGTTCTACCGTTCGGCGTTCTCTCTCGATCAACTCCAACTCGACAAGCCTCAGTAAATAGCGAATGTGATCCACGCCTTCGGCCGCGCATTGACGAGCGACCTTTTCATATTCGCGCAGGAATGTTGGAAGCTTGAGAGCTTTCAGATAGTGAGCCAGGAGAACTTGCGGCGTGTCAGTCATTCCGCGCCTCCCGCCAGGAGAGCCATATAGGCGCGCGCAGAGGTCGTCGCGACCGTTGTGCGCGGCAAATAAGGATACATCGTCAGATCGAGACGCGGTGGTCGCCGTTCGATCCGACACAGCACGAGATGCTTGATCGCGTCGAAGCTGATGGCGCCGCGATTGATCGCGTCGGCGACGGCGGCCGTCACGTCCCGTATATTGAATGCTTCCATTAGGCGCAGCACTTGGACAAACTCACGTTTGCCCTATTTGCCCATGCGCGCTTCGAGAAGTCGCCGCAGTGTCGCGAACTCTTCCGGCAAATTCCAGCCAACGAGCGGCGCGGCTTGGTCGAGCGCGTTAATTTTATGTTCGATCAGCGCGAGATAATGCAGCGGGTCGAATACGAAGTCCTCCCGCTCGTAAGAGCGAGGGTGACGAGCGATGATCTCGGCGCCGTAGGCAACGACAACTTCGTGCACGTAACCGCGCACAAGAACCTTGTGATGCCCGTAGCATGTCGGCACGGAATAGTCGTTCCCGCGATAACGCGCCAAAGACAACGAGGAGACCGTGGTGGTGACCTTCTCGCAGGCGTCGTAAGCTGGCGGCAGAGGCTTATGGAACGCCGGAAGATCCTGCGCCAGTCGTTCGCCGATCGTCTGGTCATGGCCACGCAAACGGTCGTTCATGCGGCGGCGGCAGCATTCCACAAGATACGCGTTCAGGGCTTCGAAGCTGTCAAAAACCGGGACAGGAACAAGGAAATTGCGCCGCGCAAAGCCGACAAGCCCTTCGACCTTGCCTTTGTCGTTGCCTCTGCCAGGCCGGCCAAAACGATCCTCAAACAGGTAGTGCGACTGCAGTTCGGCAAAGACCCGCGTTCGTTGGCGTTTGCCGTCCCCCAGGATCCGAGCCACCGCGATCTTGGTGTTATCGTAGAGAATCGACTGAGGCGCGCCGCCAAAAAAAGTGAAGGCCTTCACATGGCCGTCGCAGAACGCTTCAGTCGTCTCCGCCGGATAGGCGACAACGAAACTGGCGTCCGAGTGCGGCAGGTGAAAAGCAAAAAAGTGGATCTTGCGCTCCACGCCGCCGATGACGCCGAGGGCCTCGCCAAAATCCACCTGAGCGTGACCTGGCGGATGCGCCAGCGGCACAAACACTTCTTGCGAACGCTGTCGCTTTGCCGCCACGTAATCCTTGACGATCGTAAGACCGCCAGTGAAGCCATGCTCGTCCCGCAGACGTTCGAAAATCCGCTTCGACGTATGCTGCTGCTTCTTGGGCTTGGCCTTGTCCAAGAATGCGGTCAATGACCGGAACAAAAGGCCCAAGCTTTGGCCTCACCGGCGGTTTCGACCGGCGATAGCCGGGCGGAACCGTGAACCTCAACATCTTCGACACCGTTCTCAGGTCGATCCCAAACCGCCGAGCCGCCGCTCGCTCGCTCAATCCCTCAATCCGAACCGCATGTCGGACCAGAAAATAAAGTTCCACGCGCTTCATCCCTCGCCCCGCCAAAAACGGCAAAGGCTTGCTCACCTGCCGGATTTTTACTCCGGCGCAACCGATCAACTCGGCCACGGCGCTTACACTCGAAGGCCGCAGCGAAAAGCGCCTCGATCCGGCGCATCGCAAAATGCCGTCTCAAGCGCCACGCCGCCGGCCGCCCGACGCATCGCCGCCCCTTGTGCTGCGCGCCGGCGATCAGGCCGCAAGGCGTCCGCTGGCCTTCTACGACGCTGTGGGGCGCCGGCTGGCGATGCAGGGAGGTTCGCGATGAACGCGGCGCCCTCCGCCGTCATCGACCGCGTCAAACGCAATCTCGTCGGCTTGAAGATGCCCCGCGCCCTCGAAATCCTCGACGTCACCCTGCGTGGCATCGAGCGCGGCGAGACGACGGCTCTCGATGCGCTCGATATTCTGCTCACCGAAGAACTCACCCTGCGAGAGAACCGTCGGGTCAAAATGGCGCTTCAGATGGCGCGCCTGTCTGCTGTCAAGACGCTCGCCGGCTTCGACTTCGCCTTCCAGCCGTCGCTCGACAAGAGCCGCGTCATGGCGCTCGCCGAATTGCAGTTCATCGATCGCGCCGAAGCGGTTCATCTCATCGGACCGCCCGGCACGGGCAAAACCCATCTCAGCCTGGCGCTCGGCGTCGAGGCGGTTAAAGTCGGCCGCAGCGTCTACTTCGCCTGCCTCGCCGACATCATCGCAACATTGGCCAAGGCCGAACGCGAAGGGCGCTGCGGGAGAAGATTCGTTACTTCTGCCGCTTCTCGCTGCTGATCGTCGACGAGATCGGCTATCTGCCGGTCACTCCAGGCGGCGGCAATCTGTTCTTCCAGCTCGTCAACGCCCGCTACGAAAAGGGCGCCATGATCCTCACCTCGAACCGCGGCTTTGCGGAATGGGGCGAAATCTTTGGCGATCCCGTCGTCGCCACCGCGCTGCTCGATCGGCTTCTGCACCACGCGGTCGTCTTCCAGATCGAAGGTTCGAGCTATCGCCTGCGCGAACACGCCGATCTGCTCCCCGAACATGTTCGGACAAAAGCCAGCATCCAACCCGCGCCGATCTCTCCGACGCTCCGGCGTCGTGGACGACCGCCAAAAAATGGAGGCGCCGATCACGAAATCGGCTGATCGCCATCCCGCCAGACTGGGGAATTTTACTTCGGCGCTCTGGGGAAATCAAAATCTGCATTTACAGCAGGGCCAGTTCGCCGCCTTTGCCATAAAGGTCCTTGAACCGGTAAAGGCTGTCGCGGCTGTATCGCGTGATTTTGCAGCCTGGCTGACGTTACCGAGCTGCTTGCGAGTTCGAGCTGGCCGGCCTCGGGCGGATTTCTGATCCTCGGTCATGTCGGTGTCTCCTGGAGATGCCGTGGCGGGGGGCTGCGCTACCCCGACCAGCTCCGCCCCGCCACGGCTCCCTTGCGTGGCTGAAAACACCGTCCGTCAGATTAAGTCAAAACTTCCACAGCCTATCCAAGCGCTCAGAAACTCGCGTCTATTCATAATGCTCTCCTACAAATCGGGTGAAAATGCCGATGGGCCTTTCTCGAACTGGGTCGACACACGCTATCTAGCGCTCAGCCACGAAGGCGAAAGGGCTGGAGCGCGCGCGAAGCCGCAACGCCGGCGCGGCGTCGTTCCAGCGGAATCAATGTTTTTTGGCGGGGCGCTCCTGTTGCGCCGCAAAAGGACTCCGCGTCGCCCGAAACATGATTGAGCAATTCGGCGAGAGTGACGCCGCGAAAACATTGTCCGATCACATCATGCTTTGGCGAGACGAGCGGCGGCGCCGATCGTCGCGCCCACGAATGCTCCTGCCGCAATTCCGATCAAACCGAATAATGAACCAACCAATGCGCCCACCGTCGCGCCGACCGCGGCGCCGGAAATTGCAAGCGTCTCTCTTTCGCTCGGGATCGTCATCGCTCGTTCTCCTCGTCACGGGGGAAACCCACCGGGTGAGCAGCATACGCCGGCGATGTTGGAAGGCAACGACGCAGCAATTACCTCGTGGCCGTCCGGCGTCTTACCGCCGGACATTCGCATCTGGCCAAAGGAATTTGGAAAGACCGGGAATTGGATCAGTCAGCCGCTGGACTTTTTCTCGGCCGGCGATCAAGGCCGCGCCGCCGAAAATTTCATGGGTAAGGCGTTTGAGCTGATCATTGGTGAAGCCCAGCGCCAAGAGGTTCGACGTCAGCTCCAAGGTTCCGCCTTTCTGCCCGCCAAGCAGGCCGCCCATGTTTCCGAGCGCGCGACTTGCAAGACTCCGCTTCGGCGGAACTGACGTGGCGGCGTCGGCGATGACGTCGCGCGCTCCTGGAATCATGTCGATAACTTCATCAGCCTCGCCGTTCGGATATCGTTTCAGCAAAAATCCAAAAACATGGCCGATCGCCAGTCGCACGGCGCCAGGATCTGCGCCGACTGAATTGGCGATATGTGAAATCCAGGGGTCCATAGGCTTGTGGAACTTTCTCACATAGGCTCGACGACGCGACCCTGTTGCGCGTCAATTACCGACGCTGTGATGGCAAAGAATGGACGCTTCGTCGCGCGTTGAGTCATATTGGTTTCATGGCGCATGCCGCCGGAAAATGAAGCGCGCAGTTTAACGGGTGTACCAGACGTAGATGATCGAAAAGGCCAAAGCCAGCGCGAAACCGATCATCATATTGCGCATAAAGCCGCCGCCGAATTCATCCATCTCGCTTCTCCAATAGTCGCGCCGCGGCGCGCACTCTGGCGGAAGCCTGCGAACCGCGCAACAGCGGCGTTCGCGCCTCATTTCGTCTCGCCACAATCTTGAGTATATTGGCGCTTAAGCGCAATTCTATCCCGCCGCGCCGACGCTCTAGCCGCTTCAGGAAGGATGCCGCGATGAAAGTTGATCTCGGCGCGCTCTCCGTCGTTCTCAACCAGAGCACAGAAACTTCGGGGCCGCTGTCCGGCGCGACTTTCGTCGTCAAGGAGAACATCGACGTCGCCGGGCATGTCTCGACGAACGGCCATCCGAAATGGGCGCAAACTCATGCCGCCGCCGAGCGCAATGCGCCTGTCGTCGATCGCTTGCTGGGCGCGGGCGCGCACCTCGTCGGCAAGACCAATATGGACGAGATGGCCTATAGTCTGCTCGGCGCCAATCCGCATTACGGCACGCCGATCAATCCGGCGTCGCAGGATCGGCATCCGGGCGGGTCGTCCTCAGGCTCGGCGGTCGCCGTCGCCGCCGGACTCGTCAATTTCGCCATCGGTACCGACACCGCCGGCTCCTGCCGCGCACCGGCCGCTTTTTGCGGCGTTTTCGGCTTTCGCGGCTCGCACGGCGCGGTGTCGATGGAAGGAATTATCCCGCTCGCGCCATCATTCGACACCATCGGCTGGTTCGCCCGCGACATCGGCGTCATGGCATCGGTCGGCGGAGCGCTGTTGCCTGCGGACGCAAAGGACGTCGAAGTCGGAGAAGCCGTGCTGCTCACCGACGCCTTTTCGGGAGTCGAAATGGATTTCGCCTCGGCGGCGGCGCAACCGATCGACGCCTTGAAGGCGTTCGCGCCCTCACGCGAAGCGATGCTCGGCGAGGATTTTTTCAAGACGGCGCTGGCGCATTTCCGCAATATGCAGGCCTTCGAGGCCTGGGCGGCGGATGGCGCCTGGATTTCGGCGAACAACCCCACTTTCGGCAAGGGCGTTGAAGAACGTTTTGCCTATGCGGCCAAAGTCACTGCCGACGAAAGGGACGCCGCCGCAGCCTTCCGCGACGCAGCGCGACCAAGAATTGATGAGATGCTGGGCGCGCGCGGCGTCATCGTCATGCCGACCACGCCGTTTCGCGCGCCGCTGCTCACCGAAAGCGACGAGGCGCTCGACGCCAAGCGCTATCAGATGATGCGACTGTTTCTTATCGCCAGCTTTTTTGGCCTGCCGCAGATCAGCATTCCGCTGCCGACCGCCGAGGCGCCTGTCGGCCTTTCCTTTGTCGGTCGGCATGGCGGCGATCGGTCGTTGATCGCCTTCGCCCAGCGCTTCTGCGCGCAAATGAAGCAGTCGCTCTAATTTTTGTAGTGTCGTCACTGCGAAGACGGCAGTGACGAACTCGACAAGAGCTCTTGCTTATCCGCTCGGGCGCGGCCCGGGTCCGAGAAGATCCTTGATCCGCCCGGTCAATCTCTCACGCACGTCGCGATAGGCGTCCAGTATGGCGTCGCGCGATCCCTGGGCGGCGGTCGCGTCCGGCGTCGGCCAATAGACGACGTCGACGGCCATGGTGCGGGCGAACTCCAAGGCCTTGTGATGCGCCTCTGGCGACAGCGTCACAATCAGATCAAAATTTGAATCTTCGAGATCCTCGAACGTATGCGGTTTATGCGCCGAAATGTCGACGCCGATTTCCTCCATCGCCGCGATTGCGAAAGGGTCCGGCGCGCCGCGCTTCAGTCCCGCCGAAGCGAAGTAGATTTCGCGGCCGAAATAGTGCTTTGCGATCGCCTCGGCCATGGGCGATCGAACAGTGTTCAGCGTGCATGCGAAGAGGATCGACTGAGGTCGCGTCACGACGCTAACGCATGCTCATCGAAGGCTCGGCGCCGACTGCCGATCCCGTTCAATGAAGGCGGCGAGCTCTTTTGTCTGATCCGAGAACAATTGCAGCGCGCCGATGTCGAGCGGCTCGCTCAGGCGCTGCATCAGCAGCAGATCGCTGCCTTCAGAAAAGGCTGGGGCCAGTCCGCAAAAGAAAAAGCCGAGAGAGCGCGCCCGCTCCACTAGAAGCGGCAGGCCTGGATCGCCGATATGCGCCGAGAGCTGCACGGCGCGAGCGCCGAGGCTGTCGATGTCGCTGATCGCTTGCGTCAATTCGATGGCGGCGTTCGATCCGATCGTCTCGAAGCGAATTCTGCCGTAACCTCCGTCGTTGACGGTAATGCTCGTCGTCGATCGCGTCTCGGTCGGCGTCTTGGCGTCGCGTCGAGAAATTCCAACGCCCAGACGATCATATGTCGCCGAAATGACGTCTCGATAGTCGTTCGGCGCGACGATCTCGCAGGCGCGCGACGGCTGCAGGAAGCGGAACGTCAGCAGAAAGCTTTGGCGCTGCCCCGCCGTCGGCACGGGCAAGTCTTTTGAATGCAGCGTCTCGGGCGCTGCGCCGAGCAGAATGGCGGTCGTCGGCATGCCGGCGCGCTCGTCATTGCGCTGCGAGAATGTATGTGTGGTGACGGGCTCGGCGTAGATGCCGACCAGTCCCAACCTCAGCGCCTCGTCGGTCAGTCGCTCAGTCATCCGCTCCAGGAGATGATGTCCGCGGTAAGAGGGCAGAACGACCGCTTCGCCCCGTTCGGCGACCAATGCGCCAGGTTCTCGCTCGAGCGCCACATGGCCGATCACTTCGCCGCGCGCGTCGCGGCTTACCATCGGGATCAGTTCGCCGCTCTCGACTTTCCGCCAATAGCGATGCGGCGAGAACACTTCGCGATGAATGTAATTGTGTCCGTAGACGGCGAGGAAGCAACGCGCGATCGCCGCCGAATCGCTCTGCCGCGGGGCGTCGACCTGCACCTCTTCCGTCGACGCCGCAACTTCGTCGACCGGCTCTTCGCTGCCGGTCGCTTCGCGAGCGCTCTCGATGCTGCGATGGAGCGCGATCTCCCAGCCGTCGACGCCGCGTTCACGGTAGGACAATCCGGCGTCCCGTCGCAAACGCGCGCCGAGCGATGGCAAGATGGCGGAAAACCGGGAGTGGCCGTTGAGCAGAATCCTCGCGCGCACTTCGCGTTTCTCTGACGAGAGTAGGATCGACGCGCGCGCCGACTGCGCGCTCGACCGGCAGAGAATCGGCCAAATCTGCTCAACGTCGGCGGCGATCAGGCTCGCAGCCGCGGGGGGAACGCCTTCGACAAGCGACGCCTCGCGCACGAAGGCGCGAAGAAGTTCTCCGCCTCCCTCTTCCATCGTCAGCCGCAGCTCGGCAAAGTGATCCGAATGATTTTTTCCCATGCGAAGCATTCCAGTGCAAAACCATCGAGCGCCGCGACGCGTGACGCTGCAGCATTGGCGCTAGAGCAAGTTCAGAAAAGGTTGATAGACTTTTTCGATCAGAACGTGCTCCACCTTCTTAACTTGGCGCGATTTCTTGTCGATCAGACGGTTCCGTCTGATCGGAAACCGCGCCAGCGTCGACTTCATCCTTTCCAGTGAAGCGCCGTGATCAGCGTGAAGATGCGGCGCGCCGTGTCCTGATCCGTATCGATCTTGCCTTTCAAGCGTTCGAGCAGAAGTTGCGCGCCTTCGTTGTGGAGTCCGCGACGGCCCATGTCGATCGCTTCGATCCTGCTCGGCGTCGCATGGCGGATCGCCGCATAATAGTTTTCGCAGATCATGAAATAATCTTTGAGAATGCGCCTGAATGGCGTCAACGAGAGAATGTGTGTGACGAGACAGACGCCCTCCGCGTCGCAGATTTTAAAGACCAGCTTGGCGTCGACGAGCGAAATCAGCAGCGCGTAAGGCCCGCCATCATGGCCAACGAGCGCAAAACTGTTCTCCTCCAAGAGGTCGTAGATCGCGATGGCGCGCTCGTGCTCCTGATCCGCAGAGCCGCGACCGATCGAATTTTCGTCGAGCGTGACGGAAATGAGCCGCTTCGACTCGCTTGATTCCACGCCTCACGCCCCAAGCTGATTGAGGCGTATCGACACCGAGCGCGCATGGGCCTGCAGGCCTTCTGCGTCGCCGAGCGTCACGGCGGCGGCGCCGATGGCGCGCAGCGACTCCGCGTCGCATTTAAGGATCGACGTGCGCTTGACAAAATCGAGCACGCTCAGGCCTGACGAGAAGCGCGCCGAACGCGCCGTCGGCAGCACATGATTGGAGCCGCCGACATAATCGCCGACGGCTTCTGGCGTGTAGGCGCCGATGAAGATTGCGCCGGCGTTCGAAACGCGCGCCGCCAGCGCTTCGGCGTCGTCGCTGATGATTTCGAGGTGTTCGGCGGCGATGCGGTCGGCGAGCGGAATGGCGTCGGCGAGGCTCTTCACGACGATCGTCGCGCCATAGTCGCGCCATGACGCGCCGGCGATCTCCTTGCGCGAAAGCGTCGCCAGATGCCGCTCGACGGCGGCGACAACTGCGTCGGCCTGCGCCGCGTCGTCGGTGATGAGGATCGATTGCGCGGATTCGTCATGCTCGGCCTGCGCGAGAAGATCGGCGGCGATCCAGTCGGGATTGGCGGTTACGTCGGCCAGGATCAGCACTTCGGACGGCCCGGCGATCATGTCGATACCGACCTGACCGAACACCCGGCGCTTCGCCGCTGCGACCCAGGCGTTGCCCGGCCCGACGATTTTGACGACGGGCGCGATCGTCTTCGTGCCATAGGCCAGCGCGGCCACCGCCTGCGCGCCGCCCACGCGGTAAATCTCGTCGATGCCCGAACGTTTCGCGGCGGCGAGCACCAGCGGCTCGACATGGCCGCCGGGCGTCGGCACCACCATGACGATGCGCTTCACGCCCACGACCTTCGCCGGCACGACATTCATCAACACGGAAGAGGGATAGGCGGCCGTGCCGCCGGGCACATAGAGCCCAACAGAGTCGAGCGGCGTCCAGCGCCAGCCGAGCTCGACGCCGGCTGTGTCGCGGAAGCGCAGATCCTGCGGCTTCTGACGCTCGTGGAAGGCGGTGATCCGGTCGAGCGCAAGATCGAGCGCCGCAAGCTGCTCGGACGAACATTTGGCTTCCGCTGCGGCGACCTCCTCGCGCGAGACGGCGATGCCGGTTTCTTCAAGATCGATACGGTCGAAGCGTTTGGAATAGTCGACGAGCGCCGCGTCGCCGCGAGCGACCACATCCTCGATAATGCCGCGAACAGTCGCGTCGACATCCTGGGACGCCTCCCGCTTCATGGCGAGCAGCGACGCGAAACGCTGTTCAAAATCGGGCGCCGCAGCGTCCAAACGCAGGGTCATGTTCCTCTCCAGCCGGAAGTCCGGCTGTCATGGCCCTCGGGGAGCGCCCTCGTCAAGTTCGCCGCTGAAATCATGGGCCGGACGGGCGGCGACCTTCCAGCGCGGCCCAACGTCGCAGAGCTGCGCCTCAATGCATTCGACGTCGAGCGCGATCGACGCCCCGCCGGCGAAAAAAAGCCGCACTACGCCCGACGGCGGCTCGGCGTCTGGCTCGAAAGTAACCGCCAGCAGTTCGAGTATGGAGTCGGGCCGATCGCGCGCGATGCGCTGACAACGCACGCGCTGAACGCCTTCGAAATGAACGCCGCAGCGGCAGCGCTCCAGACGTCCGTCAAGCTCGGCGGCCCAGTCGAACCGCGATCCAACCAGCGCGAACCGGCGCTTTTCAGGAACAAAGGCGATGTCGCCGACCCGCACCAAAGCGTCCTGAAGATGCGCCGAAAGCAGCGAAAGGTCTTCGCCGTCGAGCGCATGCAGGCGCAAAGCGTATTGCTCACAAGGCCGGCTGGGTGGCTCCATATCCTCTCCTCCTTCGCCCATATGGCGAAGGACACGAAGGGACGCAAGCCTGTGCCGGCGACAAGGGTGTAACCCGCATGCTCCCGCCCGACTCTCGCGCGTTATGGAGGCTAGGCCCCACCCCAACCCTCCCCCGCTTCGCGGGAGAGGGAGCGAGACTCGGCGCTTCATCGAGCTTCCCGCAATGCGGTTCGTTGGCGTCCCCTCTCCCGCGAAGCGGGGGGAGGGACAGGGAGGGGGCAGTACGGCCGAATTCTGCGACGAAGGTGTAAGCTCAATCCTGAAACGGATTGTGCACGAGGATCGTGTCGGCGCGTTCGGGACTCGTCGAGAGCAAGGCGACCGGCGCCTCGATCAGCTCCTCGATGCGGCGAACATATTTGATCGCCTGCGCCGGCAGATGCGCCCAGGAGCGCGCGCCGCTCGTCGATTCCTTCCAGCCCGGGAAGCTCTCATAGACGGGCTGCGCGCGCGCCTGCGACGCCTGCGACGCCGGCAAGCGCTCAACGCGCCTGCCATCGAGCGTGTAATGCGTGCAGATTTTGATCTCGTCGAAGCCGTCGAGAATATCGAGCTTTGTCAGCGCGACCCCGTTGATGCCCGAGGTCTTCACCGCCTGGCGGGTCAGCACCGCGTCGAACCAGCCGCAACGGCGACGCCGCCCCGTATTGGTGCCGAATTCGCGGCCGCGATCGCCGATGAGTTGCCCGATCTCGTCATGGAGCTCGGTTGGAAACGGGCCGCCGCCGACGCGCGTCGTATAGGCCTTGGCGATGCCCAGCACATAGCCGATGGCGCCGGGTCCGAGTCCCGAGCCGCTGGCCGCCGACGCGGCCACCGTGTTCGACGACGTCACGTAAGGATAGGTGCCGTGATCGACATCGAGCAGCACGCCCTGCGCGCCCTCGAAGAGGATGCGCTTGCCGGCGCGGCGATTGTCTTCCAGCAGCTCCCACACAGCGTCCATGAAAGGCAGAATGCGCGGCGCGACGGAGAGCAGCTCCTCGCGCAACGCGTTGCGATCGACCTCGGGCAAGCCGAGGCCCCGCCGCAGCGGATTGTGATGCGCGAGCACCCGGGCGATCTTGTCGTCGAGCAGGTCGGGCTCGGCGAGATCCATCAGGCGAATGGAGCGGCGCCCGACCTTGTCCTCATAGGCGGGGCCGATGCCGCGCTTGGTCGTGCCGATCTTGGCGCCGCCGCCCGCCTCCTCGCGATGCGCGTCGAGTTCGCGATGCAGCGAAAGAATAAGCGGCGCATTTTCCGCGATCTTGAGATTCATCGGCGAAATCTCGACGCCCTGCTCGCGCAGGCGATCAATTTCGCCGACGAGGAAATGCGGATCGACGACGACGCCATTGCCGATCACCGACAACTTACCCGGCCGCACGATGCCGGAAGGCAGCAGCGCGAGCTTATAGGTCACGCCGTCGATGACGAGCGTATGCCCGGCGTTATGGCCGCCCTGGAAACGCACGACAACGTCAGCTTCGAGCGACAGCCAGTCGACGATTTTGCCCTTGCCCTCGTCGCCCCATTGGGCGCCGACCACCGCCACATTCGCCATGGCCGATCTCGATCTCCAATAGAAAAAGCCCCGTGCGGTAACGCCGGGGCTGTTACCGCCGGGGTTTAGCGCATGCGGTCTGGGGGGTAAAGTCCCCGCCCGGCGGGCTCGGAAACTCGGACCGCCGCCGCGCTTCCGAAACATCCAGATGAAAAATCAACGCAACTGCGCTTCGCGCTCCTCGATCTCGATCCGCGCCGAAGCCTGAGTTCCGGGCTGCAGCGCAAAGCCCGGATTCTCCGCCTCGATGACAATATCAGCTGTCGCGCCGTCTTGCGGCGACCCATGGCGGCGCACTTCGATCACCATGCCTGCAAATGTCCGATCCGGCGCAGAGGAGCCCGAAAGCAGCGCTTTCGCCCCCGGCGTGATCGCGAGGGCCTCCTCCTCCGCCACCTTGGCGTGAAGACGCACCGTCTCGGCGTTGGCGACGACGAACAGCGGCGCGCCGACTTCAACGCGCGCGCCGACAGAAGCGGTCTGCCGAACAATAAAGCCGGCTACAGGGGCTTGAACCTGGGCTCCAGCGCGCGCTGCCTCCGCCGCCGCCAGAGCCTGCCGGCGCAGCGCGACTTCGGCCTCGGCGCGTTCGATTTGCGCCTGCAAATGCGTCACAGCGCGGCGTCCACTGGCAAGCGCCTTGCGGCTCGCGGCGCGACGTCCCGAACCCGTCTCCAGCTTTTCGAGGCGCGACTGCGCTCTCGTCTGCGCGTTCTGGCGTTGGGCCAGTTTCCGCTCAGCGGCCGCCAGCGCGCGTTTCTCCCGGCCCAACGCATCGTCGAAACCATGTCGATCGATTGTGGCGCAGGTCTCGCCCTTCTCCACTTTGGCGCCGACGTTACAAGGCAGCGTCGCGATCACGCCCGCCGCAGGCGCGGCGATCAGCATCTCCGAGAAAGGGGCGATCACGCCGCTGACGACGATCGTTCGAGCGGTGGGCGCGCGCGCGGTTGGGGCTTCCTCCCGCGTCAGACTGGCGCGCGTATGAAGATAGAACGCGCCGGTTGCGACGACGAGCACCAATCCAAGTAAGCCGGCGACGACAGGTCGCACCCAATCGCCGGGAGCGATGACGGTCGCCATGCCGGAGACCTGCGGAGCTGGCGCGCCGCGCGGCGCAGGAGCGCTCGCCGCCGACCGAAATATCGCCTTCTCGATCTCAACCAGCAGAAAAAGCACGACGCTCGCGCCGGCGATATGCAACCAGATCTCCGGATCAAGCGGCGTCGTATTGAACAACGTCTGCATAAAAGGCAGGTAGGTGAACATCGCCTGTAGCGCGATGACGATCGCGACGGATATCAGCACGGCGCGACTGCCGAACAGGCCCATCGGCGACAGTGACGATTCCGATAGGAAACGCGCGTTGAAGAGGTAAGCGACTTCGCAGGCGACAAGCGTATTGACCGCGACTGTCCGTGCGCTGTCGAGCCCCATGCCCCGCGCCTTCTCCAGCTCATAGAGACCGAAGGTCGCGAGCAACATCAGCAACGACACGAAAACAATGCGCCAGACGAAATAGCGCGACAGGATCGGCTCGCTCGAGGCGCGCGGGGGGCGCAGCATGACCCCCTTGGTCGGCGGCTCAAACGCGAGCGCGAGGCCGAGCGTGACGGCGGTGATCAGATTGACCCAGAGGATTTGCGCGGGCGTCACCGGCAATGTCTCGCCCATGGCGATCGCGGCGATGATCGTGAGGCCTTCGCCGCCGTTCGTCGGCAGAATATAGAGAACCGTCTTCTTTAGATTCTCGTAAACGACACGGCCTTCATGAACCGCATGCACGATCGACGCAAAATTGTCGTCGGCGAGCACCATTTCCGCGGCCTCCTTGGCCGCTTCGGTGCCTTTCACCCCCATGGCGATGCCGATATCGGCGCGCTTTAAGGCAGGCGCGTCGTTCACGCCGTCGCCGGTCATCGCGACGATTTCTCCGCGCTTCTGCAACGCCTGAACGAGTCGCAACTTGTGTTCGGGACTGGTGCGCGCGAACACGGTCGTGGCGATCGCCGCCTCACCGAGGTCGTCGTCGCCGATGGCGTCGAGCTCTCGGCCGGTCAGCACCGAATCCGGCCGTTGCAGACCGAGTTCGCGCGCGATGGCCACGGCCGTCGCGGCGTGATCGCCGGTGATCATTTTAACCGACATGCCGGCGGTGGCGCACTGTCTGATCGCGTCGATGGCCTCCGGCCGCGGCGGATCGATCAGGCCGATGATTCCGACAAAGACAAGCCCGTTTTCAACGTCGGCGAAAGCGAGTTGCTGCTGCCCCTGCTCGGCTTGCTTGGAGGCGACCGCCAGAACACGCTGGCCACGCTTAGCCATTTCAACGATGCGCTTATGCCAGCATGCGCAGTCGAGCGGTCGCAGTTCTCCTCGCAGTCCCTGCTCCCAGAAGCACATTTCGAGCAGCCGTTCCGGCGCGCCCTTGACGAAAATATAGCCAACGCCGTCATGGTCATGATGCAGCGTCGCCATGAATTTATGCTGCGACTCGAAGGGAATCTCATCCGTTCGCGGCAGCTCCAGCGCGAGCTCTTTCAGATTGACGCCGCCTTTGACGGCGACGGCGAGCAATGCGCCCTCGGTGGGATCGCCCTCGACGAGCCAGATGCCGTCTTTCTCACGCAGCGCCGCGTCATTGCAGAGCGCAACAGGGCGCAACGCCGCCGCAAGGTGAACGTCCTCGCGGACCACTGCATCCTTGCCCTCGCGCAATAAACCGCCATGCGGATCGTAGCCCGCCCCGGTTGTGTCGTAGACGCCGCCGGAGGTCACGATCGAGCGAACGATCAACTCATTGAGCGTCAGCGTGCCCGTCTTGTCCGAGCAGATCGTGCTCAGCGCGCCGAGCGTCTCCACCGCAGGCAGTTGGCGAATGATCGCCTTGCGCCGTGCCATGCGCTCCACGCCGATCGCCAGCGTGATGGTGATGATCGCGGGCAAACCCTCCGGGATCGCCGAAACCGCCAACCCGACGGCCGCCATGAACATCTCGCCGGCGTCGAAATTCCACACCAGCGCGCCAAACGCAAAGACGGCGGCGCATACCGCCAGAATGACGACCGTGAGCCAGCGCGCGAATTCGTCCATGCGCTGCAACAGCGGGGTCGAGAGCGTTTCCACTTCGGACAGCAGCGCGTTGATGCGTCCGATCTCAGTCGCCGCGCCCGTGGCGACGACGACTCCGGAGCCCTGTCCGTACGTCACGACGGTTCCCGAATAGGCCATCGACGCGCGGTCGCCGAGCGCGGCGTCTCCCGGCGCCGGAGCGGTGTCCTTGTCGACCGGCAGCGACTCGCCGGTCAGCGCCGACTCCTGCACTTTTAGAGACTTGACTCGGATCAGACGGATGTCGGCGGGAATCCTGTCTCCGGATTGAACATAAACGATGTCGCCGGGGGCGACGCCGCTGGCGTCGATGACGACTCGCTGACCGTCGCGGACGACGGTGGCTTGGGAAGAAAGCATGTTGCGGACGGCCTCCATGGCCCGTTCCGCCTTGCCCTCCTGAATGAATCCGATGATGGCGTTGATGACCACGACCGCAACGATGACGGCGGTGTCGATCCAATGCCGCATCAGCGCCGTGACCACGGCGGAAGCGAGCAGCACATAGATAAGCACATTATGAAATTGCAGCGCGAAGCGAGTCAGGGCGCTGCGCCGTCTGCCGATCGGGAGACGATTGGGGCCGTGGACGGCGAGTCGTCGTTCGGCCTCAGCTTGACTCAAACCCAAACGGGATACGCCCAGGCGCTTGAGGACCGCATCGGCTCCAATCGCCCAATATTCGTTCGATTCGGCCGAAGGTTGCATGCGCGATCGTTCTCCTCCGCAGCAGTCCGAAGGTCGCCGCCAAGGCTGCGGCGAATGAACGGCTTCGGCGCAGCCGAACCGGCGGCATCTCCAGATATGGTTCGGCGGAAGGGCTTTGGCAGCGCTTTAAAGCGCTGACGCGCCGGCTAAGCGGCGTCGTCCTCGATCGAGCGGACGCAGCCGTCGCCGACCATTTCTGCCGATTGCTTCAGGCCGATCCAGCGGTCGACGGCTTTCGGGTCGAAGCCCGCTTCGCAATGGTCGCCGATGCGCATGAGCGGGCGACGGATGAGCAGCGGATCGAGGATCATCATCACCAATGCTTGCTGCGGCGTGACTTTGTTCGGGTCGATCTCGCCGGATTTGATGCGTGGCGACGCGGCGTTGAACCATTCCGGCACCGGCTTGGCGCCGAAATAGGGACGCAGGCTCGATGCGCTCCATGCCTCGTTCAGGAGGTTTCGCGCCTCGACTTCATGTCCGGAGGCGCGAAGCAGCGCCTTCTGCCGCGCATTGCCGGCGCAGTCCGGCTTTTCGTAGAAAATGACGTGAGCCATCGCGACCCCCACATGCCCCCAGACGCCGTCGAAAGCCTAGCGCGAAATTGTGCAGCGCGAAATGGCCTCGATCGAGCAAATTGCGGGCAACAGCGAGATCGGTTCGCCGCTTTGGCGGGCAGGCGCGATTTATCGCGAGAGCGCCCAGACAATGCTTACGCGGGCCGAGAGACGCTGGAGGCCGGGGCGAAGCGGCATTTCCATGGCGCCAGGCGCGGCGGCGGCCTTCGCCGCGAAAGCGCGGGGGCGCATATCGCGCTCCTCGATGGGCCGAATTTCAAGCACGCGCGACAGCCGCGTCCCCGCCGCCTCCGCATAGATTTTCGCTTGGCGTTCGGCGTCCTTGACCGCTTCGCGCCGCAATGCGTCGAGCCTCTGCTCGGGGCGCGCGATATCGAAATCGATTCCGTCGAAGCTGTTGACGCCTCTGTCGATCAGACTCCCGGCGATTTCGCCTGCTTTCCCGATCGGCGTCACCCGCACCTGCAGGTCGTTGCGAGCGCGGAAAAACTTCTGCATCGTCTTGAGCTTGCCGGTTTTGGGATCGCGCTCTTCGGTCGTCGCCGGCGCGAGCGTCACACCCTGCGTCTCGATTTCGGCGTCGGCAATCCCGAGCTTTTTTAGTTCGGCGAGAACGGCGTCGACCGCTCGCGCATTTTCCGCCGCCGCGTCTGCGGCGGATGGTCGTTCGGTGACCACGCCGAAGCGTAGAATCGCCAAGTCCGGCGCAACATCCTCGTAAGCTTCGCCAGTAACAGAAATATTTGGGACGCCGTCCTTCAGCGTGTCGGCGCGGCCCTCAGCCGCGATCAGCATCAAGCCGAGCGAAAGTGCGAAGAGCGGACGAATCATGGCATATCCTAACGAAAGCTTTACCGCTAATGAGCTTATCAAAGCCCCAAAACCGCCGCCTAGCGGCGCTAATCCAAACAGCATACAGAAGCCCGGCCGGATCGTCGCGCCGCGTCCTCTCGAAAAAGCCTCATGCCTACGCTTTATCATCATCCGCTCTGCCCACATTCCCGATTTATCCGGCTCATCCTCTCCGAATACGGCATTGACGCGACGCTTATCGAAGAGCGCGCGGGCGATCGCCGACCGGAGTTTCTCGCGCTCGACCCGGCCGGCCGCACGCCGGTCTTCGTCGATGACGACGGAACTGTGGCGCCCGGCGCCAATCTCATCGCCGAATATCTCGATGAGATTTATGGCCCCGAACGTGGGGAACAACGGCTGCTGCCCCGGGAAATGTCCGCGCGCATCGAAACGAGACGCCTCGTCGATTGGTTCAACATCAAATTTTATGAAGAGGTCACCAACTGGCTGATCAAGGAGAAAGTCTATAAGCGCTTCGCGCCCCCCGGCGGCGCGCCTGACATGGACGTGCTGCGTGTGGCGCGCGCCAATATCCGTCACCATATGCGTTACATCGGCTACCTCACCCATGCGCGAAACTGGCTGGCGGGCGATCGATTGACCTATGCCGATTTCGCGGCTGCCGCACATCTTTCCTGCGCCGACTATCTCGGCGACGCGCCATGGGAGGAGGATGAAGCCGCGAAGCACTGGTATCAACGCATCAAGTCGCGCCCGGCGTTTCGTCCGCTGTTGGCTTACCGGGCGCCGGGGCTCCCGCCGGGACGCTATTATGCGGAGCTGGACTTTTAGTTGTAATCTGAAGCGATCGGACAGCTCGGGCGGAGCCGTCGGGCGCCATGCGGCTGCGCTTGACAAGCGTTTGGTTGGCACAGGCTAAGTGAAGTCCATCAAGGACCGTGTTATGAGCACGCCCGACGAGCGAGAAAGCGTAAAGGCGAAGTCCACGCGAAAGATCGATCCGTCGCACGGACTGCAGCAGCGCATTCGGCAGCAGGAAATACTGGCGGAGCTCGGCGTTTCCGCTCTTCAGGGCGCTTCGCTCGATCAGTTGCTGAACGACACCGTACAGCTGACGGCGCAAGGACTGGATGCGGATTTCTGCAAAGTCTTGGAGCTGCTTCCCGCCGAAAACAGATTTCTCGTGCGCGCCGGCGTGGGATGGAGTCCCGGCGTCGTCGGCGTCGCTAAGATCAGCGCCGACCTGGACTCTCCCGCGGGATTCGCATTGCGCTGCGGAACGCCCGTTATCTCCAACCATTTGGAGGCCGAGACGCGATTCAAGACTCCAGAGATTTTGCGACAGCACGGCGTCCGCCGCGCCATGAACGTTATCTTGCAGGGCGACGGAAAAGCATTTGGGGTGCTGGAAGTCGACAGTCGTTCGCCGACTGAGTTTGTCGAGCAGGACATCGCATTTTTGCAGGGCGCCGCGAATATCCTCGGCATGGCGATCGAACGCGAGAGAGAAGAGCGCAAGCTTAGAGAGGCGCTCGCGCGGAACGAAACGCTGCTCAAGGAAATGAACCATCGCGTCAAGAACAGCCTCACGATCGTCGGCAGCATGCTTCGCCTGCAGGCGAATGACGCAGAGGACGAGCAAGCGGGCGAACTTCTCAACGAGGCGTCGCACCGCGTTGACGCCATCGCGAAAGCGCATGACCAGCTGACTCGCGGCTCCGACGTCGAGCGCATGGACGTAGGCAAATATATTGAAGCGCTGTGTCATGATCTCGATGAGAGCGTGGCGCAATGCGACGTTCGCACCGAGGTCGAAGAAGGCATCGTTATCGCGACGGATCGCGCCGTCGCCACTGCGCTGATCGTCAACGAGTTGATCGCCAATGCTGCGAAATATGCCTGCGACGGGCCGTCGGGGATCATAACGGTGAAGGTCGCGCGCAGTGAGGAAAATCGTTTCATGGTTTCGGTGCGCGACGAAGGCGCCGGCATGCCTGACGACTTCCAGTCTCATGGCCGCAAGGGCCTCGGCATGCGGATCATTGGATCGTTCACGCGCCAGCTCAATGCAACGATTGATATGAAGAAGCACGATCCGGGAACGGAGTTTGTCGTCTCGATCCCGCTCAACTCGCCCTCCTGACATGCAGGCGCCTCTCTCACGGGCGATGACGACGATTTGCAATGATCCGGCGCACGCGACGCCGACGATCGAGGAGGCGATCCGAGCTCATGCCTACGATCTTGGTTTCGACGTCTGCCGCTTCGCGCATGCGGGTGTGGCGCCCACGCAGGGCGAGCGGCTGCGGGCCTGGCTGGACGATGGCGCGCATGGCGACATGAGCTGGATGCTCGAGACGGCCGAGCGTCGCGCCGCGCCACGCGCGCTGTGGCCCGAGGCGACGAGTCTCGTGATGCTCGGACTGAACTACGGGCCCGAAACAGACCCGCTCGCTTCGCTCACAAAGCCCGACTGCGCGACCATTTCCGTCTACGCCCGCAACCGCGACTATCACGATCTCATCAAGGGTCGACTGAAACAGCTCGCCGGATTCATGCTGAAGCGCGCCGGCTCCGGCGACGCCAAGGTCTTCGTCGACACGGCGCCCGTTATGGAAAAGCCCCTCGCCGAGACGGCCGGCGTCGGCTGGCAGGGCAAACATACGAATCTCGTCTCGCGCGACTTTGGCTCCTGGCTCTTCCTCGGGGTGATTTTCACGACTCTTCATCTCGACGCCGACTCTCCGGAACAGGATCATTGCGGCTCATGCAGCAAATGCCTTGACATATGTCCGACCGCCGCGTTCCCGGCGCCTTATCGGCTCGATGCGCGCCGTTGCATCTCCTATCTGACGATCGAGCACAAAGGCCCCATTCCGATCGAACTTCGTGAGAAGATCGGCAATCGCATCTATGGCTGCGACGATTGCCTCGCGGTCTGTCCCTGGAACAAATACGCGAGCGCCGGTCGTGAGACGAAGCTCGCCGCACGGTGCGAATTTGACTCTCCGCGCCTGGCGCGATTGGCGCGGCTCGACGACGCTGCGTTCCGGGCCCTTTTCGCCGGCTCGCCCATCAAACGCATCGGCCGCGATCGGTTCTTGCGCAATGTGCTCATCGCGATCGGCAATTCTGGCCGACCGGAGCTTGCCGCCGAAGCCGAACGCCTAATTGGCGACGCCGCGCCCATCGTGCGGGGAGCCGCCGTATGGGCGCTCGGCCGGCTGGCGCCGGCGCGATCGGCGGCGCTTCGTCGGGAGCGACTGGCGGCCGAAACCGACGAATCGGTCCGGGAAGAGTGGCGCCAAGCCGCTTAGACCACGCTGGGGGCGCGATCTCGACAATAGCAAATCCGCCACAGTTGCCGAAAAATTGCGCTGTTTCTCCAATTTACTGCATTGCGGCAGACTATTCGCCGGCCATTTCGTTCTAATCTCTCATCCGGAACCCCCGACTCGGCCGCGCCCCGCCATGTCTGATCTTTCGCGCCGCAATAATGACGAACCCGCAGAAGAGGCGTCCCGCCTGCTGTTGCGGATCGGCGTCTTTTTGCTGTTCGTGATCTCGCTCATCGCGCCGATTCTGGCGCGCCAGACCGTCTATGTGCTGCTGCCGATCGGGGCGGCGCTGCTTCTCGCCGCTGCGACGCTGACGCCGGAAGAGGGTTCGGCGCGCTCGATGCGCGCGATCCTGTTCTCGCCGCCGTTTCTGGCGGCCCTGCTGCTCGCGTCCTGGGCGGCGCTTTCACTGCTCTGGACGCCCTTCGAGGGGCCCGCGGAACGTTTCGCCAAAATCACGGCGACCCTCGCGCTCGTGGCGCTTGCGACGGGGTTCCTGCCGCTGCGCACCAAAACGTCCAATCTCAATCTTCTGCCGATTGGGGTTGCGGCGGCGACGATAGCGCTCGCCGCCGTGACCTTGCTGCTGAAGCCGCAGTATACGCTCGACGACATTCTGGACGTGGGCCCGCTCGGTCGCGCCGGACTTGCCCTGTCCCTGCTGGTGTGGCCGGCGATGGGGGCGCTCGCGGTGCGCGACCGATGGTATTGGGCGGCCGCGCTTGCCGTCGCGACCGTGGCCGCCTGCTATCTCTCGCGCGCGCCGAATGCGATGCCGGCGCTCGCCGCCGGCGCGGCGGTTTTCGCCGCTTCGTTCGGCCGCCCGCGCGCGATGTCCGCAATTATTGCGGCGCTCATGGCGGCGATCGTGCTGCTTGCGCCGCTCGCCGCCTATGGCGCGCGCCTCCTATGGCCCGAAAGTCCCCCCGCCTTTTTCAGGCATCTCGTCTTTTGGGGTCAGATGATCGAGACCGACGGCTGGCGCACGCTGATCGGACACGGGTTCGGGGCGGCGACCTGGGGCGTGCTTGGCGGCTATCTGACGCCGTCGACGCCGCGCAGCCTGATCTTCAAGATCTGGTTCGATCTCGGCGTGCTCGGCGCAGCCGCGGCGGCGCTCGTCGCCGCCCGCGCCAGCCTGTTCGTCGGCCAATCGCGTCCGGCGCTCGCCCCCTTTCTTTTGGGCGGAATCGGCGCGGGCTTCGCCATTTGTCTGTTCGGCCCGGCGGCCGAGCAGCTCTGGTGGCTGACGCTCGCCGGACTTGACGCCATCGCCTTCGCCCTGGTCATGCGCGGCCAGTTTCGGAAACGCGCGCCGCGCGTTCCTGTCGGCTTCGGCGCATCCGCAGGGGACAGCGCATAGCCGTGGCGCTGTCTCCGACGCTCGTCGACAAGGTCGAAACGATCGCGCTTGGAGAGCCGGTCGCCGCCGCCGCATTCCTTGGCGGCGCGCCGGTCTTCGCCCTCGCCGACGGAACGCTGCATTTCGGGGACGGCGCCAGCGGGCGCCGGATTCCCGTCCATAAGGACGCCGCCATCCTCGTCGCGACGCAGGACGGCGACCGGCTCGTGACGGGCGGCGACGACGGCCGCGTCGTCACGACAGACGCCAATGGCGGCGTCGAACTCATCGGCGACGAAAAGGGCAGATGGATCGACGCGGTCGCCGCGCGCGGCGGCGCCGTCGCCTGGACGGCGGGCAGAACGGCGCGGGCGCGCTCGGCCAAGGGCGAGGAGAAAATGCTCGATCTGCCGTCGACCTCGCGCGGCCTCGCCTTCTTTCCCAAAGGCTACCGGCTGGCGATCGCCCATTACGGCGGCGCGACTCTGTGGTTCCCGAACGCGGGCAAACCGGAGGCGCTCGTCTGGGCGGGCTCGCATCTCGACGCCACCATTTCTCCCGACGGGCGCTTTCTGGTCACCTCAATGCAGGAGAACGCCCTGCACGGGTGGCGTCTCGCCGACGGCAAACATATGCGCATGGCTGGGTATCCCGGAAAGACCCGCAGCCTCTCCTGGTCGCACGACGGGAGATGGCTGGCGACGTCGGGGGCCGACGCCTGCATCGTCTGGCCCTTCTCCGGTAAGGAGGGCCCGATGGGTCAGGCGCCGCGCGAATGCGGCGTCCGTAGCGCGGTGGTGACGCGCGTCGCCTTCCATCCGGCGGCGCTGGTCGTCGCGATCGGCTATGACGACGGACTGGTCATGTTGGCGCGGCTTTCCGACGGATCCGAAATTTTGGTCCGCCATCCGGCGCAGGACCGTGAACACGCCCGGATCAGCGCGCTCGCCTGGGACGAAAAAGGCGCACGCCTCGCTTTCGGCGCCGAGAATGGCGACGCCGGCGTGCTGAGCGTGCCGAAAGGGTGACCGTAGACCCCCCAGGAAAAGCGGACTTGAGCGAAGAGATACCATAGGAAACAATTTGAATGAGACGCTCGATCGTTGTCCTGGGCAGTTTTGCGTTTTTATTGTCTGGCCTCGGTTCGGTCATTGCAGGCGGCGCTGCGCAGGACCAATCGTCCTGTCTAGCAGCCGTATCAGAAGCGATAAGACGTCATACTCCAGGATCGACAGAGTTCGGTCCAGGGAATGCACAGGTGACGTTTCGCGTACGCCCAGGTGGGCGAACTTCAATTCTTGTCGCTGCTGGCTCAACGCCAGCCCATGCGGCGCTCGCCAAAAGGATTGTTGGGTCATCACGTGGACCAAAAAATTGCGGTGACGCGCTCGTAAGCCTAAGCCTTAAATTCCACTGACCGACGTTGGGCCAAACCATTTCTCGGTTTATGGAGCCCGGGAATAGCTTGCCATGCCCGCCAAAATCCCCCGCCTTCTTTCCATCGCCGGCTCCGACCCCTCGGGCGGCGCGGGCGTGCAGGCGGACCTGAAGACATTTTCCGCCTTCGGCTGCTACGGCATGGCGGCGATCACCGCGCTCACCGCCCAGAACACCCGGGGCGTGACCGCCGCCTACCCGGTCGCGCCTGACATTGTCGCCGCGCAGATTGAAGCGGTTCTGCCGGATATTTCTCCCGATGCGATCAAGATCGGCATGCTCGCGACGCCGGACATCGCGCGCGCCGTCGCCAAAACACTGTCGCGCCGCTACGAGGCGCGCAACGTCGTGCTCGATCCGGTGCTCGTTCCGACGCAGGGCGTCAGTCTCGCCTCGGCCGGGCTTGAGTCGGCGCTGGTCGCGAGCCTTTTGCCCCTCGCGCGCCTCGTTACGCCCAACCTCCATGAGGCGAGTGCGCTGACGCAAACGGCTCTTGCCAGTAACGCTGATGAAATGACGGCGCAGGCGCGGCGTCTCTGCGAGGCCGGCGCACGCGCCGTGCTGGTCAAAGGCGGCGATCTTGCAGGCGAACCCATCGACGTTCTCTTCGAGGCGGGAGAGAAGCGCGTTTTCCATGGCAGGCGCATTGCGACGCGCAACACGCATGGAACCGGCTGCGCGTTGTCTTCCGCCATCGCCTGCGAACTCGCCAAAGGCGCGTCGCTCATCGACGCAATTGCGGTAGCGAAAGCCTGGCTCGAAGGCGCGCTAGAAGCGGCCGACACGCTGGGCCTCAGCGAAGGCCGCGGCCCGCCGCATCATTTTTTTGCGCCGTGGCGGCAGCCCCTCTAGACGGATCGCCCCCTCCGCCGCTTCGCGGGAGAGGGAGCTGATTGCGCGTGTCATCAACACGCGCAAATATCTGGTTCAACCGCTAGGTTTGGCTAACGGCGCAGCGGCGCCGCTCCCCTTCTCCCGCTTTAGCGGGGGAAGGTGGCGCGAAGCGCCGGAAGGGGGCACATGCGGCAGACCCGCGTCATGACCGAACGCGCCCGCCATTTGCGACGCGAGCCGACCAATGCAGAACGCAAACTTTGGCATGCGTTGCGTGCGCATCGTCTGGCCGGATTGTCCTTCCGGCGTCAGACTCCTTGTGGGCCGTTCATCGCTGATTTCATCTGCGCCGAGGCGCGCCTCATCGTCGAAGTCGACGGCGCCACGCACTCGAGCGATGAGGAAGTCGCTTACGACAAGCAAAGGGACGCTTGGTTCGCAGCGAATGGCTATCTGGTTCTGCGCGTGACGAATGAGGACGTGTATTGTCCTCTCGATGGCGTATGCGAGCTGATCCTTGCCCAGGTCGGGGGAGAAGTTAGCGAATCGCCCCCTCCCCAACCCTCCCCCGCTTCGCGGGAGAGGGAGTAGATTGCGCCTGTCCTCAACACACGGACTATTCGTCTGCCGATCGGTTGACGAAAAGCTTAGCGACGGCGCTCCCCTGGGGGGAAGGCGCCGCGAGGCGCCGGAAGCGGGTGAGCCCGCTGTGCTTCTACCCCGACAGCGCCGCCTTCACCGCCGCGCTGGCCTTGCCGAAGTCCATGCGGCCGGTATATTTCGCCTTGAGCGCGGCGACGACCTTGCCCATGTCCTTGATCGATGCGGCGCCGGCCTCGGCGATCGCCGCCTTCACCGCCTCGGCGACTTCGGCTTCCGAGAGCTGCTGCGGCAGATAGGCTGAAATTACCGCGATCTCGCCCTTTTCCTTGTCGGCGAGATCGGTGCGCCCGGCCTTCTCGTAGATATCGACCGATTCCTGACGGCTCTTGATCATCTTCTGCAACAGCGCCAGCACATCGTCGTCGCCGAGGGTCTTGCCGGTCCCGCGCGCCTCGATGTCCTTATCCTTCAGCGCGGCGTTGATGAGCCGCAGCGCGTCGACCTTGGCGCGCTCGCCCGCCTTCATCGCCGCCTTGAGGTCCGCCGTAATCTTCTCGCGCATGTTGAATCGCCTTGGTTTCCATTTTCCGGGCGTATAGGTTACATCCACCGCCAACACCGCCGCGTCATGCCCGCGCTTGTCGCTGGCATCCACGCCGGGCCGCAGCGCGTGGATGGCCGGGCCAAGCCCGGCCATGACGCGAGGAGAGACCCCTGTCAAGCCGGCAGGGCGCCGGAGCGCTGAGACCTTTATGACGATCGATCAAGACAACGGCTGGAAGAAACCGATCCACACCGGCGCGCTCATTCTCGCCAGCGGCGAGGTGATCGAAGGCTACGGGCTCGGCGCCGTCGGCGAGGCGGTCGGCGAAGTCTGCTTCAACACCGCCATGACCGGCTATCAGGAAATCCTGACCGACCCGTCCTATGCCGCCCAGATCGTCACCTTCACCTTCCCGCATATCGGCAATGTCGGGACGATGACGAGGACGTCGAAACCGTCGATCTCGACAAGAGCGCCGGCGCGGTCGGGGCCATATTCGGCGCGCCTTCCTCCGACCCCTCGAATTTTCGCGCCCAGACGCCGCTCGCCGACTGGCTCGCGTCGCGCGGCATTGTCGGGCTGTGGAGATCGACACCCGCGCTGACGACGCTCATTCGCGAACGCGGCATGCAGAACGCCGTCATCGTCCATGCGCCGGATGGCCGCTTCGATATTGCCGCGCTGAAGACGAAGGCGGCCGCCTGGCCGGGAATCGACGGCATGGACCTCGTGCCGAGCGTCGGCGCGAAGGACCGTTACGACTGGCGCGAGACGACCTGGCGGCTTGGCGGCGGCTATGGCGCGCGCAATGGCGCGCCCAAGTTTCGCGTCGTCGCCATCGACTATGGCGTGAAGCGCAACATCCTGCGGCTTTTGGCCGAGCAGGATTGCGAGGTGATGGTCGCACCCGCGACCGCGACGAGCGGGAAATTCTGGCGCTCAAGCCCGATGGCGTCTTCCTCTCGAACGGTCCCGGCGATCCGGCCGAAACCGGCAAATACGCCGCGCCGGTGATCCGCGAGTTGCTCGACGCGAAAATCCCGACCTTCGGCATTTGCCTCGGCCATCAGATGATGGCGCTCGCGGTCGGCGCGAAGACGAAGAAAATGCCGCATGGCCATCACGGCGCCAATCATCCGGTAAAGGATTTCACCACCGGCAAGGTCGAGATCGTCTCGATGAACCACGGCTTCGCGGTCGATCGCGACAGCCTGCCGGCGAACGCGGTCGAGACGCATCGTTCGCTGTTCGACGGCTCGAACTGCGGCATCGCGCTCACCGACCGCCCGGCCTTCTCAGTGCAGCATCACCCTGAAGCCTCGCCCGGCCCTCAGGACAGCCATTATCTCTTCCGGCGTTTCATCGAGATGATGGAGAAGGCGAATGCGGCGTGACCGCAGCGGGCTTCGCAGCCATCCTTGTCGCTGCGGCGCTATTATATATGATTTGGCAGGACTTGCGTTGGGTTGGCCGTGCTACTCGAACCGCACTTGGCGAGGTGCGCGGTCATCGTGTTCGAGGCAACGAAAGCGACGACACATACAGCATGATCGTGCAATTTGCGGACGAGACCGGCAATGAGCACATCTTCGTCGACGGTATGTATAGAAGCTTTCCATGGCTCCCGCGGGACGCCATTGTGGAGGTAATTTATCCTGAGGGAAGTCCGCAGTTCGCACGGGTATTGCGGCCCCGCCTGCGCCAAAGCATTTATTTTGCGCTGATTGCAGCTCTTATCGCACTGCTTGCTATCGAGTCCGACCTTCTGCCGCAGCCGCTTGCATCGATCTTCTGAGTGGTCAGTTTGTCCTGGTGACAGCGCTTGGCGCTCAGTTGGAAATTACATGCATGGCGGCACGAGTCCGTCGAGCGGCTTTTCCTTTGTCGCCGCTTCGCGCATGTCCAGATTCTTGAGCACCGTGAGATAGGCGCCGGACGGCTGCGTGCGCAGATAAGTCGTCGTGAGCAGCGGACCTTCGGGGAAGTCGCCGCGCCGGCAGGCCTCGGCGCCGACGCCGAAGGAGCCGTGCGTCTTACCCGGGTTGCGCGCCTTCTCTTCGAGAAACTCTTTCTGTCGCGCGCGGATCGCCGCATAGTCGGCCTGGTCGACGCGAAAAGCGTAGATGCGCGTTCCTGTCGTTTTCTCGCCGGCGAGCGGCGCGACATCTTCGGGCGCGATCGTCTCCTTGAGCGCGAAGGTCACCTCGTGCTTCGCCTGCTCTTCGCCGTCGCGCCACCAGCCGATTTTCAACGTCACGCCGCCTCTCTGCGGCTCAAAACTTTCAGGCAGGCGCACCGCGGCGCGCAGAGCGGCCGGATCGACCGTTGCGGCGTCGAAATTGCGCAATGCCCATAGGGTGGAGACCGGAACATGGCTGCAGGCGGCAAGCAGCGCGGCGACGGCGGCAGCAGCGAACAGACGAGAGATCATGCGCGACATCTAATTTCTCATGTTTTCGTATTTATTTTTAATGTTTTACATTAAATTTTTTCCGTGTCAACGTAAGCGGCACAAGGAGACCGCCATGACCGACTGCCCTGCTCTTTCCCTTGACGACCGCCGTCTCGACTCGCTTCGCCGCCGCATCGGCTGGCTCTGCCAGACGCTTCGCTTCGCGCTCGTCGCCTATTGCATCTGGATGTTCGTCTCGCTCGCGACCTTCTGGAGCGATGAAGCGCAGATCGTTGCGCGATTTGCGTCCCTGAAGGTCGATGTCGAAGGCCTGGCCGCCTATCAACGCTTCGCGGTCTTCGGCCTCAGCCTGGCGATCTGGGCGACGCTCGTCGTCGCCTGCTACGCCGGCTGGAAGCTATTCTCGGGCTATCTCGAGGGACGCATCTTCACGCCTGACGCTGCCGCATGGCTGCGCTCGCTCGCGCTGATGGGCCTTATCGCCGCGCTCGTCGACATCGCCGCGCGGCCGCTGACATCGCTGATCCTCACGGCGCATAAGGGCGCCGGCGCGCATATGGTCTCCGTCTATCTTCGGCCCGAAGACCTTTCGACGCTGATGCTGCTCGCGACGCTCCTCGCGCTCGCCCATATCCAGAAGACCGCGGCCGACATCGCCGACGAACATTCGCAGATCATCTGATGCCGATCATCGTCAACCTCGACGTGATGCTGGCGAAGCGCAAAATGCGCTCGCGCGATCTCTCCCAGCAGATCGGCATCGCAGAACAGAATGTGAGCTTGTTGAAGTCGGGCAAGGTGAAGGGCGTCCGCTTCGACACGCTCGAAAAAATCTGCGAAATTCTGCAGTGTCAGCCGGGCGACATTCTCGAATATCGACCGGACGACAAATCCGTGTGACAGGGCGCGCCTTGGCTCTTTGGCTTGCGTTCGCCATGCGCTGACGGGGAACGGGCGCTCATATTAATCTGGGTAAACGCCTTTCAGCACAACGTCAAAATGCCGTTTGACGTTCTCGTTGCAATCACAGGCGCGCGCGGCAAGCCCCTCCTTGTTTTTCACGATCAAGGAGCCGCGAGCGGTCTGCAATATGCCTTCCGATTTGAAATTCTGGATTACGCGGCTGGCATAACTTCGCCCCACCCCTAGCAAGGACGCCAGTTGTTCCTGCGTGAGAGGAAGCGTGTCGCTTCCTGTTCGATCAAGCGCGGCCATCAACCATTTCGCGGAACGCTGCTCGATCGTATGGATGGCGTTGCACGCGGTCGCCTGGAACATTTGCGCCATCAGGCAATCCGCGTAGCGCGCAAACAGCCGCCGGAACGACAGCGACTGCTCCTTCGCCGATTGAACGACGCTGACGGCTGCGCACATGAATTCCCCGCCATGCTTGACGGTGATCCTGCAGTATGCCGGGAGGAATCCCGAACTCACAATGCCGCCGACGGCACCTTCCCGGCCGACCAGCACCGTTTCCACGTCCCGACCGTCGCTGTTCGACACAAGATACGAGACGAGACTTGGACCCGATGGGAAGTAGACTTTCGAAATATTGTCGCCTGGATTGTAGAGAAGGTCGCCAGTCTCCCATTTTTCCCCAGTCAAAGACCGCTCGATCAACGCGAAGTCGACATCGCGCAACGCGCGCAACAGATTGTTGTCTGGACGAGCCATGCTGTGTCGATCCTGAGAATGGCCAAGGAGAATCTTCTACCCTATGTTCACAAGTGAACAGACTACAAGTCGTCCGCGCTCGAAAATGTCTGGTAGAAAAAATTATGGAGGAAGCGACACTGTCGGATATCGGGGCGCGACACGCCATGTTACGCGAGGCGACGAGACTTCAACATCGGTCGCTGGACGCGCGAATCGGCGCGCTTGCCGACAAAGCGGATTATCGCCGTTATCTCGAGATGATGACCGGATTTCGCTGCGCGGTCGAAGAAGCGTTGCCGGATAAGTTTGGCGCATTCGAAAAGCTAAGTTTGAGATCGGCGCTTCTTGCGGACTGTCGCGACCTGGGCTTGGCTTGGCGCCAAAAGATTTTCGCATTCGACTTGGGAGCGGGCCGCGAAGACATTCTCGGCGCGGCCTACGTTATCGAAGGCGCCTCATTAGGCGCGAAGATTATTTCCTTTCGGGCGCGAGCTTTGGGTCTGAGAGAAGATTTCGGCGCCCGGCATTTAGCTATGCAGACGGCCGATTCGAGCCGCTGGACTCGCTTTCAGCAGCTCTTGGAAAGCGAATCGGATCTTTGCGGCGAACGCCTGAGGCGAGCGGCGACAGCTACTTTCACCTTCGCTCTCCACGTCGCTGAAAGCATCGAACATGCCGCAACACGTTGACCTGACGAACTGCGACGACGAGCAGATACAATTTCCTGGAAGCATCCAGGACCACGGTTTTCTTTTGGCCTGCGACGAGGTCGGCCGCATAAAGCGCTTTTCCGCCAATGTGAATGCGTCGCTTGGCCAGGAGCTGGTCGCAGTCGACGCAATGCTCGGCGACGCGCTAACGCCAAAAATCGCGCACGATCTTTTCAACGCTTTGGCGAAAACCAGCAATCCGAGCCGACCGGCCCTGTTGCGAGGCGCGACGATTGGCGCCGCGACATATGATGTCGCTTGTCATGCCCATGCCGGCTTTTTAATTTTCGAATTCGAAGCGGGCGAAACTGCCTCCCCGGCGCCTGACCCCCTCGAGATCACGCGCGCCTTGATTGCCAAAACGGCGAAGCTCACGACGTTCGCCGCGCTCTATCGACCCCTGCCGCATTATCTAAAAGCGATGTTCGGTTACGACCGGGTGATGATTTATGAATTCGCCGACGACGGAAGCGGCGAAGTTGTTGGCGAGGCCAAGAACCATCAGCTGGAATCATTTCTTGGCCAGCACTTTCCCGCGAGCGATATTCCGAATCAAGCGCGCGATCTCTACCTAAAAAACACCGTACGCGTCATCGCGGACGCCCATGGTCCCAGCACTCCAATCCTTCCCGAATTCGACGCCGCCGGCGCGCCGCTCGACCTGTCGTTCGCCCATCTGCGCAGCGTATCTCCGATTCACCTCGAATATTTGCGGAATATGGGCGTGGGCGCATCGATGTCGGTGTCAATTATCGTCGACGGTCGGCTATGGGGCTTAATCGCATGTCACCATTACGCGCCGAAAGCTCTGACGATGTCGCAGCGGACGGCCGCCGAACTGTTTGGCGATTTCCTTTCACTGCATATCACCTCGATATATCAAAGGATGCGCGCAACATCGTCAATGAATGCGCGCATCGCGTTAGATCGCGTCCTGAAATCGTTCTCTTTTCATCACACTGCTGAAGGGTTTCTGCGCGAGTCGCTGGCGGATTTGCGAAACGTCATCCCCTCAGACGGCGTTGCGCTGTGGATGAACGGGGTCTGGACATCGGACGGCTGTACGCCCCCGATGAAAGCTGCAGGCGTGCTCGCGGACGTGAGCGCGCAAAATGGCGGCGGCGGCATTTGGCAAACCAATAACATCGCCGAACATTTGCTTTCAGCGTCGGCTTACGCGGCTGACGCATCTGGAATGCTCGCAGTGCCGCTTTCGCTGACGAAGCGCGACTATTTGTTCTTCTTCCGTCGTGAGAAGGTGCAAACACTGAATTGGGCCGGCGACCCGAACAAGACATACGCTACCGGTCCACATGGCGACCGTTTGACGCCACGAAAGAGCTTTGCCATTTGGAAGCAGACAATTGAGCGGCATTCCGAGCCCTGGAAGGAAGACGAGCAGGTCGCGGCCGAAGCGGTTTTGTTCGGCATGCGCGAACTCATCCTGAAGCAGAACGAGGTTCTTGATGCGGAGCGCAAGAAGGCGGAAGTCCGCATGCGGATCCTCAACGACGAACTCAATCATCGCGTGAAGAATATTCTGGCGCTGATAAAGTCGCTTGTGAACCAGCCCACGACCGGCCAGACCCTTGAGGAGTTCGTCGCTGGACTTCAGGGACGAATTTTGGCCCTGGCGAACGCTCATGATCAGGTCGTGCGCTCCGATGGTGGCGGCAGTCTGCGTCAGTTGCTTATGGCCGAACTTTCTCCCTACTCCACAGATCAAATCCGTCTCGAGGGACCGGACATAGGGCTCGAGGCGCAGGCATATTCGGTCATGGCGCTCGCCATCCATGAACTTGCCACTAACGCCGCGAAATATGGCGCGCTATCGGTCCCGAACGGACGGCTCGCGATTTCCTGGCGCGCAGCCGACGAAGGCGATCTCGAACTTGAATGGCGAGAGCGAGACGGCCCGCTCGTGAGGCCGCCGGCTCGAAGCGGATTCGGTTCAGTGCTGCTCAGTCGGAGCATTCCGTTCGACCTCCAGGGAAAGAGCGAAGTGACATATGGGGCGGCAGGCGTGGAAGCATTCTTCTCCCTGCCGCGCAAGTTCATCGCTCAGCTGCGCGGGCGCCGAACCCACCCTGAGGCGGGCGAAGAGCCTTCCCATGCCGCCGGCCACAGTTTCGACGGTCTGGATTTTCTTCTCGTCGAAGATCAGCTTGTCATCGCGCTCGAAGCGGAAGAGATGCTCCGCAAACTGGGGGCAAGGAAAATCTCGACAGTCGCAACCGAGAATGGCGCGCTCGAATTGTTGAGCGCGTCGCGCCCCGATTGCGCCATCGTAGACGTCAACCTTGGGTCGACGACGTCCGTAGGCGTGGCCGACGAATTGGCGCGCCTCGGCGTTCCGTTCATTTTCGCCACGGGCTATGGAGATTCGGTTATGATCCCCCATCGCCTGCGTAGCGTGCCCGTCGTCCGCAAACCCTATACGGGAGAGACAATGGCCGCGGGACTTGCTCGCGCGATCGAGATTCTGCAGAGGGGTGCGACGCCGTCCTAGACGTCTCAGCTCTCACGCGCCAGCAAGCGCAAGAAGGCTGAAAGCTACGGCCATGTACTCGTCCCGCGCGATAAGAATCGGCGGAATCTGGAGCGCCGCGCTGGTTGTCGCCATCGGGCTCGCCTTCGCGATCCGACCGCAGCTACGCCATGCCGTCGCCGCCTTGTTGAACGACCCATCGCATCTGCCAGCGCTCGCCGCCGACTCTCGAATTCATTACGAACCCGAAGCGCTGGCGTGCGCCGAAACGGTCGCTGCTTTGGCGCCTCGCGCCACCGCGCAGATAGAGACGGCGCACGGACGCTCATTTGCACGGCCCCCGGTCATCGGCGTCTACGCCGCCTACGAGACTTACGCGAGCGCCAACGCCATAGGCGATTCCGACATCGCCGCCGTGACGCGCGCGGGCGCCGCACTTCTGTCGCCGACGCTATGCGGCGCTGAGCGCCATCGCCTCGAAAGCGTCCTCACGCATGAATTGTCGCATGTGCACCTATCCGGTTGGCGGCCGCTCGTCTCGCCCCGCCCGCCGCAATGGTTCACCGAAGGACTCGCGGTGATGGCGTCGAACGGCGGCGGCGCTGAGGGCGTCAGCGACGATGAAGCCGCTCAGGCGATCCGCGACGGCTATCGAATCGTGCTCGACGGACGGCGCTGGATCGATTTCGCTGGGCTTGGCTTTGAAATCGAACCGCCGCGCGATCCAACGAAGAACGCGCTCACCCAGCGCCAACGCCTCGCTTATCGGCAGGCGGGCTTGTTCGTCGCTTGGCTGCGCAGGCGCGACGATGCGGCGTTTCTGCATCTCCTTCGCGCGCTCGAAGCTGGCGAAGCGTTCGAACCGTCGTTCGAAGTCGCGTTCGGCGATGACGCGCAGCAGCTCTGGCGCCGTTTTGTTTCCGATCTCTCTCGAAAATCCAGGGCCGGCTAATCCTCAAACGCCTCACGAAGACCGGCAAGAACGGCGGCGAGCGTAGCGTCGGACGCTTTGCCCAAGCGCTTGACGAGCCGCTGCTTGTCGATCGCGCGAATTTCATCGAGCAGAACGAGCCCGCGCTTGCCCTTGAAAGTCAGGGCGACGCGAAAGCCGGCGGGGCGGCTTCCCGTCGTCATCGGCGCCACAATCGCTGTACGCAAATGGTCATGCATTTCAGACGGCGAGACGATCAGGCATGGCCGCGTCTTTTGAATTTCGCTCCCGACCGTCGGATCGAGCGCTGCGAGCCAGATTTCGCCGCGCTTCACCAAGTCAGTTTTTCGTCGCCTTCATTGCCGAACTCCGGCCACAGAAGCGCGTCGTCGTCATGCTGGGCGATGCGGCGAGCATCGTCGCTCCAACCCTCGCGTACGCGCTTCTTGACGGGCGTGACGACAAGGCGGCCTTTCTCGACGGTCATTTCGACATCGTCTCCGACGTCCGCCCCAATTTCGGCAAGGAACGGCTTGGGGATAATCAAGCCGGAAGAATTTCCCATTTTTCGAAGAGCGCTGCGCATGGAACATCCAACAATGTTATAACTTAGTTATAACGTCGACTCGCGGATTTGCAACCGCTCACTTCAAGAAAACATAAATGTCGACGTCGATATTCGCGTCGTCGCCCTTAAAATCGGTGAGATATTCCTCGATGATCATGTCCTTGGTGTCGAGGCCCTTCTCGTCGAGATAGGCGGCGATCGCCTCGTATGTCGCCTCGATCTCGTCATAGGCGCCGCGATGCTGGAACTTGAGCGCCTTGCCGGCGGGCGAAGCGCCGATGCTGACGCCCTCAGGCAGTTTCGGCGCGCCCTCGGGGGCAGCCGAGAGGGGCGTCATCGCCTCGAAGGAGAAACCGGCGTCGTCGGTCTTGGTGAAGACGGCGAAGGGACGCCCATTGACCACGAGATTCGCTTTGCCGACGGCGTCGTTGAGTTTGGCGAGCGCCTCGGAAATCGTCTTGGCTGCATTGTCCCACTTGCCCTGCCCTTTGATCACCGCAGCGGGCCGAGCGTCGACGGTCACGGTCTGGCTCATGACCGCCTGCGTCGACTCGTCGACAGCGCTCCCCGGCGGGGGGGCTTCCGCCGGCTTCGCTTCTCCGGGTTTCGCTTCGCCTGGGGTGGAGCCCCCTTCCTCGGCAGGCTTATCCCTTGGCGCAACGGTCGGCGTCGCCGCCGGTTCTTGCGATTGGATGGGTTTGTCCGTCTCTTCGACGCCGCGGCCAGGAAACAGCGCGCGCTCCGAATAGATCGAGGCGCCAGCGACGAGAATTGTGAAGATCGCCAGCGCCCGCCAATGGCGTCGCAGGCTGTCCAGCAAGCCGGGTTCTTTGTCTTCCATGGTCGAGCGCCCTAATCGCTCATCGTGGCGTTTTCGCGCACAGGCGACGCGTCCGGCGGACGCAGTGGCGCTTCGGCGCAGCCTTCTCTATATACGAACGCGTCTCCTTGAGAACAGGCGAAAACTTAAGTGATGGCGCACCCGCTCGACAATCTTCCGATTCTGCGCATGAACGGCGCAGGAAACGAGATTCTCGTTCTCGATTTGCGCGGCACCGGCCACGAACTGGCGCCCCAGGAAGCGCGGGCCATCGCCAATGCGCCGGGCCTGCGATTCGATCAGTTGATGGCGCTCCACAAGCCGCGCCGGCCCGGCGACGACGCCTTCATGCGCATCTACAACGTCGACGGTTCGCACTCTTCAGCCTGTGGCAATGGAACCCGCTGTGTCGCCTATGTGCTGGCGCGCGAGGGCAAGGATTCGCTGCGTCTTTTGACCGACGCCGGTCTCGTCGAGACCCAGCGCCGGGCTGAGACGGCGTTTACCGTGGATATGGGCCGCCCGCGGTTGGGTTGGCGCGACATACCGCTCGCCCGCGCCGTCGCTGACACGCGCGAAGTCGCGCTCGATCCGTCTGTCGCCGGCGCGCCGACGCATTTCGCCGCGGTGAGCATGGGCAATCCCCATGCTGTTTTCTTCGTCGACGACGCGGCGCTGATCGACCTCGAGACGCTTGGCCCACGCATCGAACGCCATCCCCTGTTTCCTGAGCGCGTCAACGTCTCCTTCGCGCAGATGCTTGCGCGCGACGACATTCTGCTGCGCGTCTGGGAGCGCGGGACTGGGGCGACCAAGGCCTGCGGCTCGGCGGCCTGCGCGACGCTTGTCGCCGCCGTCCGCGCTGCTCTCGGCGATCGCGCCGCACGCCTGCGCCTGCCGGGCGGCGATCTCGCCATCGAATGGCGCGCCGACGATCACGTGCTGATGACGGGGCCGGTCGAATTCGAATTCGAAACCACGCTCGATCCCGAGATCTTTCGGGACCTCGCGGCGTGAACGCGCCGCTGCGCCGCGTCGACGTGGTGACCTTCGGCTGCCGGCTCAACGCCGTCGAGTCGCAGGCGCTAGCCAAAGCGCACGCAAGCGCGCGTGAAACCGTCGTGGTCAACACCTGCGCCGTCACCGGCGAAGCGGCGCGGCAAGCGCGGCAGGCCGTTCGCCGCGTGCATCGCGAACGGCCGCAGGCGGAGATTGTCGTCGCCGGCTGCGCGGCAAGGCTTGATCCTCAAGGCTTCGCTGAGCTTGATGGGGTGACGCGGGTTCTCGCCGAACACGCGCCAAATCGCGCGCTCTCCAGCGTTGAAGGCACCCGCGGCCTTCTCGCCGTTCAGAACGGCTGCGATCATCGCTGCACCTTTTGCATCATTCCGTTCGGACGCGGCCAAGCCCGCTCGGCGCCGCCGAGCGAAGCCGTGACGCAGGCGCGCGCGCTCGTTGCAAGCGGCAAGAAGGAGATCGTCCTAACCGGCGTCGACCTCACCAGCTACGGCGTAGATCTGGGCGACGGCTGGACGCTTGGACGACTCGTGCGCCTATTGCTGCGCGAACTTCCGCGCCTCGAACGGCTGCGCCTTTCTTCCGTCGACTGCATCGAAGTCGACGACGATCTTCTCGACGCTTTCGCTGAAGATTCGCGGCTTTGTCCGCATCTTCATCTGTCGCTGCAGTCGGGCGACGATCTGATTTTGAAGCGCATGAAGCGTCGCCATTCGCGGCGGGACGCCGTCGACTTTTGCCGCGCGCTGCGCAAGGCGCGGCCAGACATCGTCTTTGGCGCCGATTTCATCGTCGGCTTTCCGACCGAAACCGAAGAAATGTTTTCGGCGACGCTCGATATCGTCGACGACTGCGCGCTCACCCATCTTCACGTCTTTCCTTTTTCGGCGCGTCCTCAAACGCCGGCGGCGCGGATGCCGCAGGTCGCGCCAGAGGTCATAAAGGCGCGCGCGGCGCGATTGCGCGAAAAGGGCGATGCGGCGCTAAGCCTCCATCTTGACGCCCAGACGGGCCGCACAGTGCGGCTCTTGACCGAGCGGGGCGGAACGGCGCGCGCCGCCGATTTCACCCTCGCGCGCACGCCGGGAGCGGCGGCGGGTCAGATGATCGACGCGCTGTGCACGGGTCACGACGGCCGCGCTCTGGCGATGCGCCTTACGGCCTCTGATAGGTAATGCGGTAGATCGCGCCGTTCTGATCGTCGGTGACGAGAAGAGAGCCATCCGCAAGCGCCGCGACGTCGGCCGGCCGACCAAGATAAGATCCCGTACCGTCGTTCCATCCTTCCGCGAATGGCGCGCTCTCGGTTGTTCCCGAGAGCGTCACCATCACTCGCGCCCCGATCGGTACGCTGCGATCCCACGAACCGTGCTGGGCGTAAAACAACGCGCCGCGATATTCTTTAGGAAACATGTCGCCGCGGTAAAATGTTATGCCGAGATCGGCGGCGTGCGGCGCGGTCTCGACGATGGGAAACACGGCGTCCTTCGGCGGCTCAATGCGCGCATATTCATTGGTGCGCACATGCCCGCCGCCGTACCAGGGAAATCCGAAATTCAATCCTGGCCGATCGGCGCGATTAATTTCTCCCGGCGGCTGATTATCTCCCATCGAGTCGACCTGATTGTCGGTGAACCAGAGCGACCCGTCAGTATCGAATACCATGCCGACGGAATTGCGAATGCCCGTCGCGAACACTTCCCGCTGCGATCCATCGAGATTCATCCGGACAATGCCGCCGATCCCCGTCTTCTGATAGAGCGGCAGCTTTTCCGGCGGCGAGACATTGTAAGGCTGGCCAAGCGAAATATAGAGCTTGCCGTCGGGTCCTATCTGGCAAACCCGAGAGGAATGGCCGCGGCTCTCTTCGTTTCTGGGAATGAGATCGCCCGACTTGACGATGACCTTGGCGTTCGCCGCAGCGTCGCGCCATGTGTTCTCGGCGTCGTCGAACCGCGTAACGCGATTCCGCTCGACGAGAAAAAGCGCGCCATCGGCCGATAGACACACGCCATGCGGCATAATGAAGGGCATCGACGGCGCGAAGCGTTCAACTGCGGCGGCGCTGTTCTCGCCCGGCGTCATCACATAGATGTCTTTCTCCTGCGTGCCGACAAGAATCGCCTTTCCTTCCCGTCCGATCGCAAGCGTGCGGGCTCCAGGCGCGATCGCATAGAGCGAGATGGAGAAGCCTGGGGGAAGTTTGACGCGTTTCAGAGCGGACTCAATTTCCGCGCGATGGGCGTTCTGCGACACGGATTCGCCGGCGGCGACGTTCAGCGTCCCGCAGACGAGCAGTGCGGCCAATGAGGGTAAGGCGATACGCATGGCGTCGAGGCCTCACAAATTAATTTAATGGCAAGGCTGAGATAGATATAGGGCCGCAAAAAAGGCGAAGCCGAAAGGCTCCGCCTTTTTTTGCTGCTACGTCAGCGGATGTCACCAACCGCGGCGCGCCGACTCGTCGCTACTCGACGCGGAGGTTGTCGTGTCCTCCCAATAGGGCGCCGAGCCGTAATTCTTGT
>JAXMCY010000026.1:0-37689 GCA_046349135.1 Methylocystis sp.
GCGTCTGATGCCAGGGCTCGATCTTGCCTTGCGTCTGGGGATGCAATGGCGCGCCGCGAATGTGCTCGATTTTATGATCGTTGAGCCATGTCGCCAGATCGCCGGAGATATAGGACGAGCCATTGTCCGAGAGCAGACGCGGCCGATGAACGACATGGACCTGATCAAGGCCGGAGGCTTGCAGCGCCAGGTTCAGCGTCTCGGTGACGTCGTCAGCCTTCATCGTCGTGCACAGCTGGCGACGATATAGCGCGAGAAATCGTCGAGGATCGTGCTGAGATAGAACCAGCCCCAGCCGATCACTTTCAAATAGGTGAAGTCGGTTTGCCAGAGTTGGTTTGGCGCCGTGGTCTTGTCCTTGAACTCGTCCGCCGCCTTGACGACGATGAAGGCAGGGCTCGTGATCAGATCATGCGCCTTGAGCAGACGATAGACCGAGGCTTCCGACACAAAATAGTTTTTCGTGTCGACGAAGCGCGCCGCAAGTTCGCGCGGCGACAGTTCCGGCTCATCGAGCGCCAGCTGCACGATCTCATCGCGCTTCTCTTTGGGGATGCGGTTCCAGACGCGCGACGGTCGGGACGGCTTGTCGGCCAAAGCTTCCAATCCGCCGGATTGGTAAAGATCACACCAGCGATAAAAGCTGGCGCGTGAGACGCCGAGCTTCTCCAGCGTCTTCCTTGCCGGCAGATGCGACTGCTCAACAAGGCGGATGATCTCCAGCTTTTCGGAGGGAGGATATCTCATTCCTCGTCTCCCCCATCCGCGATCATGCTTTTTTTAAGCAATCGCAGTTCGAGCGCCTGCTCGGCGACGACTTCTTTCAGTTCCTTGGCCTGCCGTCGCAGATCCTTCACCTCGCCGGTCGTCGCCGCCCGCTCGGTGTCGCCGGCGAGGCGCCGTTTGCCGGCTTCGAGGAACTCTTTCGACCAGGAGTAATACAGGCTCTCGGCAATGCCTTCCCGCCGGCACAGCTCGGCGATGCTGTGCTCGCCGCGCAAGCCGTCAAGCACGATGCGGATTTTCTCCTCGGCCGAATAATGCCGACGCGTCGCGCGGCGAATATCTCTCACAAGCCGTTCAGACGACGGTTTCGGGCTATCGGATTTCTGGCTCATCTTCACTCCCCGACGGTTACGATGAGCCAGAAATCCTCCTTTCAGCAATCCGCCCAGTTTGTCTCAAAGGCCCTGACGCCGGACAATCTCACTTCGTTAGTTACTCCGAACCCAAGTTCGTTATGTCCCGAGACGCTGGCGACTGCTCAAAAAGCGATCGATAAGCGAGTATCTCCGCAAACGCGACGGGAAGCGCACCCAAGAAAATGAATATCAGATCGCCGGGGAACCGGAGCCATTCGAAGAGCCGCGCCAAATCGCCGGCCGTGTAGGCAAGGCTACGCGCGTGCCAGTAGCCATTGTGGACGACATCTCGCACCTGCAGCACGCCGCCGGGGAAGAGGCTGAGGACGACCATCATGAGGAGCCCGACATTGAGCCCCCAGAACGCGAACTCGAAACATCGTTCGATCGCTGGCGCCGCTTTCGCCGGCGTCACATGCCGGCCGACGAGAGCCATGAGGCCAACGCCCAACATTCCGAATACGCCCATCATTGCCGCATGACCGTGATTGGGCGTCAGGATCGTGCCAGCTTCGAAATAGCTTATGATCGGCAGATTGATGAGAAATCCGAAGACGCCGGCGCCCGTAAAGTTCCAGAATCCGACCGCCATAAGGAAATAAAACGTCCATCTATATTCCTGCGTCGCAACCTCTTGACCTTGATCGCGCGCATCAATTTGGGCAAGTTTAATGAAATCCCAGGCGTCCAAGGTGAGCAACGTGAGCGGCACCACTTCGAGCGCGGAGAAAGCGGCGCTAAGCGCCATATTGATCTCTGTCTGGCCAGTCCAGTACCAGTGATGTCCTGTACCGATGACCCCGCCGCCAAAGTAAAGGATGGCGTCAAGGTAAACCACACGTATTGCGGTGAGCCGCGCCACCACGCCTATCTGAAGAAGGACTGTGGCGACGATGACTGTAACGAAGAATTCGAAGAAGCCTTCGACCCAGAGATGGACGATCCAGAAGCGCCACATATCGACGACGGAAAAGTGGCTGCTGGCGTCGAAGAATAGGGCTGGCAAGTAGAA
Organism: Methylocystis sp.; assembly: GCA_046349135.1. Classification (GTDB taxonomy): domain Bacteria; phylum Pseudomonadota; class Alphaproteobacteria; order Rhizobiales; family Beijerinckiaceae; genus Methylocystis. The sequence goes on from JAXMCY010000026.1 coordinate 2,155, forward strand.
GATTGGAATGGCGAGTGCGGCGACGAGAAATACGACCGTGATTTCTCGTCGCCCGGGATCGCGCAGCGCCGGCGCGACGGCCCGCACCAGCAGCCAGAACCAGAATAAGAGACCGATGATCAATAGAATCTGCCAAGCGCGACCGAGTTCGAGATATTCCCAGCCTTGATTGCCGAACCAGAACCAAAGCTCAGGCAGCGCTCGCCTAATCCCCGCCCATTCCCCAAAAAGACTTCCGAGGACGACCACGCAAAGCGCGCCAAACAACAGATTCACTCCCCAGACCTGTCTAGCGGGATCTCGTCCGCCGAGTGAAGCCGCAACAAACAACGCCCCGGCCACGTAAGTCGTTGCGATCCAGAATATTGCGAGCTGGAGATGCCAGACGCGCAAGAGATTGCTCGGAAAATAGGCTGCAAGGTCGACGCCGTAGAAGCTTCTTGGGTCGGCGCGATAGTGCGCGACTGCTCCGCCCACCATCGCTTGTGCAAGAAATAGGAGCGCGGCAAAGACGAAAAACTTGAGTGTCGCCTGCTGAACCTCAGTGCAAACCCCAACCATTAACTGTCGGTGGATCATGCCCGAAGGCGTCCGCCAGCCCAGAAATCCAAATTTGCCAAAAGCGAACAGCACGAGCCCGGTTCCCGCCAGGAGAAAAATCAGGCTGAAGGCGCTCCATAAGAGCGCCTCGCCAGTTGGCCTGTTTCCGGCCATCGGATCAAAGGGAAAATTGTTGGTGTAGGAATGGTTTGTTCCGGGTCTTTCCGTAACCGACGCCCAGGCCGCCCACTCGAAGAATGTGGTCAGTTGGCGGAGTTCGGTGGGGTCGCTGACCAGATTGGGAGAGAGACCGCCATTACCGGCCGATACCGAGAAGTAATTAACCCAGTAGTTAACCTGCTCCTCGAAGGAACGGGTTTCGCCTGGCAGTAAAGTAAGAGTGTGGGTTCGGGCATCATAACGGTTAAGCTTGAGCGCCGTCCCCGTCTCGCCCTCGACAGCCGCTTTTTCCTGGGGTGAGAGAGCGTCGTATGGGCGCCCGAAGCGGGTCTCTGCCAAGTCGCGGATGAAGTGGAGCGCGACATTGTGAAGGTACGTTGCAGAAAAATCGGGCCCTAGATAGGCGCCGTGGCCCCAAATCGTTCCATTGTCCATCAGACCGTACTTGAGGAAGATGGCTTGCCCCGTCCGAATGTCGTCGCCCGTAAAGAGCGTGGTTCCCGAGGAATCGACTACCCGGTCTGGGATCGGCGGCGCATCATGATACGCCATAACGGCAACAAAACCTAAGACGGCGAATCCCGAAATGAGCGTGATGGCGACGCCGCGTTTCCACCAAGGGGACAGTCGTTCGTCGGCGGCTTCAGTCGATACGGCCATTTCTCGATCCCCTGATTTTCGACCCGGTGTCCTTTTCGACCGCTTCGGCGCTACTGATCGCGACAAATCGCCCACCGGGTCCTGTTTGGCCACTCTCGGGCGCAGGATCGAGCTTCTAAACCGCCTGAATGCAGAGTGGCGCGCGGCTGCGCCTTCATGTGAGGCGGACCAGCTTGTTCAGCATGAAACTCGCCCGCAGTCCGCCTCTTTGACCGATCCTTGACGGCCCCAAGCAGTTTACCGAAGCTCGCGCCGTGAACTGCGTTGGGATTGGCTAACGTCTCAGAGCGGCATGACGCTATCTGATCATGCGGTAAGGTCAATGAGCTGATTCGCAGCCCCTCGACGACGCTGTCCCAGCCGTCGACCTTTCGCATGGTGATCGGTCTGGGGAGGCGAGCAGCGTCCGGCCCATAACAGTATCCCCGTGGTCTCCGCTGAGGGCAGCACGGTCTGCGTCCTGATTGTGGGCTTGAACTCTCCATGCATGCCGCAATTATGGTAGACGCGATTGCGTCACTGTCGCCCCGAGTTAACGTGGCCGCGGTCGATAACGTGCCTGAGTCTTTCTTTGAAGAGCTGGGCCATTGAAAGCGGCTCTTCCTCTGGACACCGAACGATGCGAAACTTTAGCCCATTGCAGCTTAGCTTGAAGCGTGTCTACGCGTCTCCCTCCCCTGAGGACGGCGTTCGCGTTCTCGTGGATCGTCTCTGGCCGCGTGGCTTGAGTAAGTCAAAGGCGGCTATAGATCGATGGGTGGCTGATCTTGCGCCCAGCAGCGATCTTCGTCGATGGTTTCATCACGACCCGGAACTTTGGGAGGAATTCCGTCGGAAATATGAGCTTGAACTTTCGCAGCGTGGTGATCTGCTCGAAGAGCTTCGTGCCACGGCGAAACGGACACGCGTCACGCTACTGTATGGATCTCGAGATGGGGCGCATAATCATGCCGTTGTGCTGCGCGACATGCTGATGCGCTAACGGAAGGCCTCCATCCACTCCGTCAGAATAGGCATGTCTCTATTCCTCGCGCCCGCAAATTATCGATGACGCGCGCCGCCGTTGCATTAACTACCTGTATTCGCGGGGTTTTGACCAAACGTATTGCGGTGGATCGATGCCGGTATGTCCGACCGCTGGCGCTCAACGATCGCGACTGCGGTGAGCAGCGGCGGTTGCGAATAAGGTGCCTGGGCGAGGTTTGCTGGGGGAGGAAGGGTACGCGGGGGGTTGTCCTGACCTTACGAAAATACTGCGGCTTCAAGACGCCGTTCCAGCTCATGCTGAAAGAGCTTGCAAATACCCCCAAGTTTGCTCCGCGCAGCGCCTTACCCCAGAATTCAGCCGGCGGCGATCCGTCAGCGATAGACGCTCCCGCCATGTCCGCCTATTGTTTTGCGATCTGCTCGCGACGACAGGACCCTATGGAGCCACTCATCACCGTGATCATCCCGACGCGCGATCGCCTCGCCGAGCTGGCGCGGGCGATCGCCTCTGTGCGGGCGCAAAATGAACCAGCGTGGGAGCTCCTCGTCGTAGACGACGGGAATGGGAGCAGCGTTGAACTCGTTGAGCGGATCTGCGACCCGCGGATAGCAGCGTTCCCGAACGCTGGCTGCGGCTTGGTCGACGCACGCAACACTGCGATTGTGTGGGCGAAGGGGGCCTTGATTGCTTGGCTCGATGACGACGACTGGTGGGACGATCCAGCCCATCTCTCGCTCGTCGCAGCCGCCGGCGCTGAAGGAGACGCTGTGCTGTTTCGGGGAGGCTGGCTCGTCAGCGGCGACGGTTCACGCTCGGTTTTCGATTGGGACGCGACAGCCGACTCTTTGCGTTCAAACAACACCGTGCTGACGAGTTCGATCGCCTACCCACGCGTCGCGCATAGGCGGGTCGGCCTGCTCGACCGCGAACTTGGCGGCTATTGCGACTGGGACGTCCTGCTCCGGCTGGTCGATGCCGGCTATACGCTCCGGCGGGTCGGAGAGCTTGCCGTCTGCTACTCGGTCAAGAGCGCCAGCAGCTCAGCGCAGCCGGCGACCGAGGAGCGGCATGCGCGGTTCGAGCTGCTCAAGAGGCGTCACCGACTGACCGCTGAGATCGGGAACCACACCACCATGGACGCGGCACTGCGCGCTCGGTCGGCTAATGTTCTTGGCGGCGATCGCCGACATCAACCCGCACCCATCTTTTCGTAATCCGGCGCGTGGACCGCGCCGATGAGCGGTGACGAAGGGAGAGAATTCTCCACGATTTTTGGTGAGCTCGACACGCACCAATGGCTACACAACAGACCATGCAGCCTCAAGCTCGTGTATGCAAGGCTTTAAAAATTCCGGTAAGAAAACCTTGACCTGAAAAGGCTTCGGCGGGCGTTGGCGAGATTGCGGCTCTCGGCGCTCTCGCCATCGATCGTGAAGCGCGTCATTTGGATTCTGGAACCGCAAACTCGAATGAAGGGAGTTCCTGTGTTCTCGGAGTGCGACAGCCTTCGAGGCTGCGGGATGGCTACCCTTCGCAGTGAACTCGATGTAATTCTGTTAAGCGCTGAACCGGTAGGTTCTCGCCAATTCAATCAGGCGGGTGACAAGTTCGGAATGTTTTTGTACATGAAAAATATATCGCGGAACACTTCGTTCCGTCGTGTGGGCCATAAACGGTTCGCCCCAGAAGCTCAACAGGCTTTCTGCGCCGCCGCTTGATCCAACGTCGGAAATGATTACAGAAACCGATTCCTGAATCTTGCCCCACCGCGGCGGCTTCACTTTATCTTTGCCCTTGCAGGAGCCTACCTTGGGCAACACTTCTGAGTTCCATAGCTCCTTCTGATTCTCGTCGAGAATAAACTGAATCGATGTCACCCGAGGATTTTCAATGGCTGGCCGAAGAAGCACATCGAACAATGGTTGCGGTTTGAACATGGACAAGCAGACATGAAACCATATCATTTCTCCCTTTGCATTTGTGGAAAAGCGTTCGCTAGCCACAAGAAGCCGATCAGGGCCGATAAGTATTGCGTCGGCCGGGACAAGATTGGCTTGGACTGCTTGCAGTACCGAACGGATCTCCGCGATGCTGGCGTGCGCCTGCTCTGTTGCGCTGTCACGCCGTAGGTCTCGTAGGAACAATAGAGCGATCAAGATGGCGGCGATCGTAATGAGCGTCTCTTCGTTAAGCAGGTGCAGGAAATGCATCATGATCGCAGCGACAGCGGCGATGACGCCGGCAATCGCGTCCCATTCAAGGGCGAGGAAGCGTTTCGGAGTCATTAGCTGCTTCGAACCTCCGTTTGTGATCCCTTAAGTCGCAAGCGACAATCTTAGACTCGCTCGATAAGCGGAGATCATCCAGAAGGCAACGGGTGCAGTATCGGAGAAAAAGGATATTGCATCACGAGGCAGGCGAAACGACGCGATAGGGGTCACTGCACGATTTGTTCAAAACTGCACGCTAAGCACGCTCGACCCGGCGAGCGGCGACGATACGCGACACCGTGGGCTGGCTGATATTGTATAGGCGCGCCATTTCGGCTCCTGACTTCCGGCCAGAGATGACGCTCTCAGCGATCTCGCGCCGCTTGGCTGCATCAAGCTTCTTTTTTCGACCGCCGACGCGGCCCTCGGCGCGGGCCGCCGCGAGGCCGGCGGAGGTCCGCTCCCGGATCATGGCGCGTTCGAACTCGGCGAAGGCGCCGACCATTTGCATCATCATGCGTCCGGCCGGCGTGGTCGTGTCGATGTTCTCGGTGATCGAGCGAAAACCCGCGCCGGCGTTGGCGATCCGCTCCATGATGTGCAGCACGTCCTTGAGCGAGCGGGAGAGTCGATCGAGCTTCCAGACGACGACCGTGTCACCCTCGCGCAGCTGATCGAGCATCCGCTGAAGTTCGGGCCGATCCCAGCGACCGCCCGACGCCGCCTCATCGAAGATGCGTCGACAACCCGCGGCGCGGAGCGCTCGCGCCTGTAATGCGTTCGTTTGCTCGTCGCCTTTTGACACACGGGCGTATCCGAGCAGCACGCCGCCTTTGGCGGGCTTGCTGGCTTTCACAAACGTTCGTTTGCGCATGGATGTCCGGGCCACGGCAATTCCTCGCGTTTTGCCTTCCAATATCCTCTTTGAAAATGCCGTCCAAAGGCAATCGCTTTATGAACGGCCTCGCATCGTCGAAAGGAGGCCTTCATGTCATGTCGCAGCCTGTTGTCGTCCGAACAGCGCGTTCGGAATAATCGAAACTTTTTTGATCGGGTCGGTGTCTGGTAACGCCATGGCGACGATCGCATGGCCCATCTCACGATGAGCAACGATCCGACGTTCACGGGAATTGATCAGCCGCTTGCGCTTTTCCGGGCCGGCGATGACACGCTCGACCGCGGCGGTAAAATCGTCGAGCGACACGGCCTGCGCATGGCGGCGCGTCGCCAGCACCGCCGCCTCATTAACCAGATTGGCGAGATCGGCGCCCGTGAAGCCGGGCGTCAGCGCCGCGATATGAGTGGGATCGACATCCGCAGCGAGTTTGATCTTCTTGAGATGCACGTTGAGAATTGCGACCCGTCCGTTCTTGTCGGGCCTATCGACCGAAACCTGCCGATCGAACCGGCCGGCGCGCAACAGCGCGGGATCGAGCACTTCGGGACGATTGGTTGCGGCGAGCAGAACGACACCAATGGTCGAGTCGAAGCCGTCGAGTTCGCTCAAGAGCTGGTTAAGGGTCTGCTCCTTTTCGTCGTGCCCACCGCCTAAGCCCGAAATGCCCCGCGCGCGCCCCAACGCGTCGAGTTCGTCGATGAAAATGATGCAAGGCGTATTGGCTCGGGCTTGGGCAAAGAGGTCGCGCACGCGCGCCGCGCCAACGCCGACAAACATCTCTACGAATTCTGAGCCGGTGATCGAATAGAACGGCACGTCAGCCTCGCCTGCGACGGCGCGCGCCAGCTGAGTCTTGCCGGTTCCCGGTGGTCCGACGAGGAGAATGCCTTTCGGAATGCGCGCGCCAAGGCGACCATGAGTCGCCGGATCTTTCAAAAAAGCGACAATCTCTTGCAATTCTTCCTTGGCTTCGTCAACGCCCGCGACATCAGCGAAGCTGATCTTGATGTCTGTTTCGACAAAAACCTTGGCCTTGCTCTGGCCGACCGACATCATCGAACCGAGGCCCTGCTGCATACGTCGCGCGAGCAGACTCCAGAAGAAAAAGAAGATCGCGATCGGCACGATCCAGGAGAGCAATGTGGTAATCCACGTTTGCTCAACGAGCCCGGTATATTTGACGTGCGCGGCCTCCAGCTCCTGGGCGAAGTTGGGCTCGACGCGCACCGCGAGCACCTGCTTTTGTCCGTCCGGCATCGGCTCCTTCAGGGTGGCGCGGACCGCCTGATCGCTCACGAAAACCTCGGCGATCTTGTCTTCACGCAAGAGGTTCGCGAATTCGCTATAGGGAATGACTTGCGTTTGTTGGTGGATGTCCCACATTCGATGAAGAAGCAGGACGCCGATCAGCGCGAAAAGCAAATAGCCGATATTGAAACGCCAATTCCGGCCGGCAGGCTTTTCCGCGTCCTCGCCGTGTTGCGACATGCTCATTCTTGTCCTCGCACTCGTCAGGAAGCGGTCGCTGCCACCCCGTTGGCGATCCAATGGCCCGGCCAACGAGAGCGGTAGCTGTGTTAGCCGCCTATGTCATCCTCGGGTCACGGCCCCAGAACGAAGTCGTCCCGTCTTGACGCTTGAACGCGCATATACCCGCCTTTTGCACCGAGTATAGCGGCGCACAAGTCTTCGAAAGCGCCTAACGCATTTCCTCAGGTGTCGATTGGCAGTTCAATGTGAGACTTTGGGATATAGCGGCGAACTCGGGCATTTCATGTGAGACTCTAGCGGACTGAGTCTCGATTGAAGGGTAAAGCAATGCGCGAATTTTCTCGGGCAAAGTTGGTATCGCTCTCGAGAACGCCTCGGTCGATCGACCGGTCAATGAGTTCCATTTTGAGTGCGCAAAATGTCTGGGCCAGTCTCGATTGAACTGCTTGGGCAGGCACTTCAGTCTCAGCCATCTCATTGAAATCACTCAATGGACGAGTCCCGCCTTGAAATGCAAATCCACAGGTGGGGCGGGCTACGCGGCGCGCTTGGTCTCGCTCTGGCGCTGATCCGTCGACGCTTCCCTTGCGCGACGAGATCCTGGTTGTGACCTTCACCGTTGTCTGCTTTTCGATCGTCGTGCAGGGGCTGACGATGCCGTCGTTGCTGCGCCGGATGGGTTTCTTGCCCAAATTGCGATGAGATCGATCCATCCCGTCGTGCGTGGCGCGTGGGAGCGACGTCGCCGAGGCCAAGGCGGTTCCACGCCGAAACAACGAAAGGGGGCCCAATGACGGCGATGACCGCGGCTTGGGGAAATTTGCAATCTGCGTCGCCTTGATCGCGGTCGCGGGGCCGGCGCTGGCGCGCTATGGCGAAATTATCGCGCAGAAGATGGGGCTGTCGCGCAGTTGGGTCGGTTTGCTGCTGCTCGCCACGGCGACCTCGCTGCCCGAACTCTTCACGGGCGTCAGCGCCGTCACCGCCGCGAACGCGCCGAACATCGCCGTGGGCGACGCGCTGGGCAGTTGCATCTTCAATCTGGCGATCCTGGTCGTGCTCGACGCCTTGAATCGGGACGAATCGGTGTTCAGCCGCATGGGCCAGGGTCATATTCTGACGGCCGGCTTCGGGGGCATCCTCGTCGGCTTCGCAGGCGCGTCTTTGTTGCTCGGCGCCAGTGAATTCGCCCCGAAGTTCTTTCACATCGGCGTCTTCACGCCAATCCTCATCATCTTGTATCTCGTCGCCATGCGCGCCGCATTCGATTACGAGGCGCGCCTTGCCGTCGCGGGCGCGACGTCCCGCGGGGAGAGCGAGATGGGGCTTGGCGGAGCGATCGTGGGATACCTCGCGGCGGCGTCTGGCTTCCTTTCGTCGGCCTGGACATCTCCCACGCCATGGGTTGGCGAGCGACCTTCGTCGGCACCCTGTTCGTCGCTGCCGCGACTTCGACTCCCGAGATGATTGTCACCTTGGCGGCCCTGCGGCTCGGCGCTCTCGACATGGGGATCGGAAACCTCTTGGGCAGCAATCTTTTCAACATGCTCGTCCTTGCGATCGACGACATCGCCTATCAGCCAGGATCGCTGTTCGCGGCGGCATCGCCGACGCACGCGGTGACGGCCATCGCGGCCGTCATCATGTCGGGGATCGTTATCGTGGCGCTGCTCTATCGGCCTTCGACGCGCTTTTTCGGCGTCGTGGGCTGGACCAGCCTATCGCTGTCGATTGTCTACTTCCTGGCCTCCTATGTGATCTATCTGCACGGCCATTGAGGGGACGCACGTTTCCGTTGCAAAGGCTGACGGAGCGGAGCTAGTTTGTCGGCCTCGAAGCCATTTCGCCAAACGCGAGTGATGCGGGCGAGCCTTTCGCCGCAAGGCCGCCTTGCTTATCGACCAACCGTCGCCGCCGAGCAAGACAACTCCAATTCCGCGCGGCGTCGACCAACATGCATGACGCTGAAACTAGAGGTGGGATCATGGAATATCCTCGGATCACGGTCTCCAGGAGCAAGATTGCCCATCGTGCCATGCTGGGCGTGGCGCTCTTGGTCCTTGGGAGGGGGATGGCGTCGGCCCAGACGGACGCGGGCAAAAAGCTGAAAGTCGCCTTTTTCGGCTTCGAAATGATCAATACGTCGCCTCAGCCGACGAGCGACATCGAAAAGCAGCGACTTGTCATGGTGGGCGAGACGTTGACGAAAATGTTGGTCGACACCGGCCTCTATGAAGTTGTGTCGCTTTCGGACGCGCTAAAACAAAAGATCGAGGGAAGCGCCAGGATCACCGGTTGCAACGGCTGTCAAATCGAATGGGCGCGTGAGGCGGGGGCCGATCTGGCGGCCTGGGGCACGGTGCAGAAGGTCAGCAATCTCATCCTGAATGAAAACGTTTATATGGACGACGCGAGCAACGGGACCGTATATTTCAGCCAGAGTGTCGATATCCGGGGCAACACCGACGAGTCTTGGATACGCGGAATGCGTTATCTCCTACGTTACAACCTGCTTGAGAAACGCTAAGCGACCAAATGATTCAGGGATAGGCGATCGAGGTGTTTGAACATCCCGGCCCGTCTGCGTCGGGCCGTGCAAGGCTATACATGTCGCCAGACCTTAACGGCGGAGACCAGTAGGATCGCGGCGAGGGCGGGAAGCAGAAGCGCGCTCGGGTCGATGACGAGCAACCAGCCTCCGACGAAACTCCCGGCGATCAACAACCGGAATCCGCTGGCCGCTTTTTCGTCAAGAGAGTGCGCGCAACAGCCTTCGTCCCGTCAGGCAAAGCGCGTGGGGCGGAGACGATCCCCAAGATACTAGTTCAAGCGCGGTGGGCCGAGTTCGCGGCCAGCGTCACCATGGCGCAGCGTCTGTCTATCTGCGCGAATCCGAGCAATGTTGTGGCAGGGCGGCAGATTCCGCCGCGAACGATCCGGCTTTGTACGGGCGCGCTGTTGAAAATTACAAAGTCTGCGAACGACGGCGTTCTGGGCGGATCGGATTCCGAAACGCCGCCGCACGCGCTTTACTGAATCATGCGCGCCGTTGAACCGGTCGCGCCGGTGATGTTGGCGGTGTCGGGCGAAATCAGCGCGGGCCCCCAGGCCAGCCCGACGACCACAAAGGCGACAAAGCCGGCGATATAGAGCAGTACTTTTCCGATCGAGCCGCTGTGAACGTTGACAGCCATTTGTTCCTCCCTTAGGCCGAACTTTCAACATGCTTGCTTGCGCTTCAGCAGAGAGCGACGGCCGTGGCCGCGTCGGCCTCGGGGGCGGACCGGCTATCGCTCGTCAACAAGGCAACAGGGGTAAGCAGTCTTATTGATCGCTTCAGGTTGCGGGAAGCAAGCGCCAAGCAAAAGGACCACAGAAGAGCAAACGCATGGGAAGTTTATTTGGTATCATTAAATTTATATTGTCTGGCTCCAAGCCGACTTCAGATCGTTAATATGCTGGCCTCTTCGGCCGGGGCGACCGATAGGCAGATGATAGCCGACATCATCCGCTATCAGGCGATTGAACGTCACTGGGGGGAGTAACTTCTATGGCCGCGACCGCGATCACGCTCGGTTTCCAGTGGCTCAACGAATCATGCTGCGCCGTCGCCGGCTAGCCAAACGTTGGCGACATCGAAATTTGAGCAGGATGGTGAAGATTTCCTCTTGCGACCTACCCAGACAATTCCGCGCCACTGAGGTGTCGCGTCCAGTCTTCGATTTTGCCGCTGTGCGAAGCTCGGACATTGCGGCCATGCTCGCAAGCCCGCGTGTCGCGATAGAGACGACGATCTACACGCTGATCGCGACAGCGAAGCTCAATGGCGTCGACCCGCAGGCCTGGCTCGCCGACGTGCTTGGCCCGCATCAACGATCATAGTCGTTAGGGAGAAAGGGGTGCTGTCGAAGGTCTTCAGAGGGGCTATAAGCGCACTTTTTACTGGTCTGATCGGAGCATGCTCCAAACTCGATCAAGTTGCCTCAATGCCAAGCGTTCTCCGGTGACCTCGCCGGCAACAAAGGGACGATTGATAGAGGATCAAGCGTCGTGACGCAGATTTTCGGTTGCGCCGCGAAAACTCCCAGCCGTTAATGAGGATGGCATTTCTCCCAAGTGGTTGTTACATTCGGCTGTGATACGCGTTTGTTCCGCGCTCGCGTTAATTTCGCCTGAAGCCGTGACGGAAAATAATGCAACGATCCAATTCAGAGTGGCTGACGGCGCTTCAGGACGGCGGCAGAGGCCAACAGTCGGCGCTGGCGGAGCTTCGAGCGAAACTGGTTGGGGCAATTCGCGCCTATTTGGCAAAAAATTACGCAGTGGAAGAATCATTGCGCTCAGACGAAGCGCAACATCTGGCCGAAGATTGCGCACAAGAGTCCATTCTCATCATTCAGTCGAAACTCGACGGCTTTCGCGGCGAAAGTCAGTTTATGACCTGGGCGTACTCGATCGCCATCAGGGTCGTGCTCGGAGAGTTGCGCCGTCGTCGCTGGCGGCAAGCGACCATCGAGCGCGCTCAGCTTGGGCAGACTTTGCCGGTTTGGCCGATTCAAGAACCAGGACCGGAGCGTAGTCTACAACAGCGCGAAGCGTGGACTCTGCTGACGCGACTCATCGACACTAAGCTCACGCCATTGCAGCGAACTGCGCTCATCGCTCACGCTTTTCAGGGAATGCCCTTGGACGAGGTCGCCGAATGGCTGAACTCAAATCGGAACAGTCTTTACAAACTCATCCACGATGCGCGTAAGCGGCTCAAGCAGGCTTTGCTCGAAGAAGGCGTCACGCACAAAGATCTTATTGCCGTGTTTGACGAGTCAATATCGGGATCCCATCTTCAATCGGAGGGTAAGACATTCTCCGTTCAACGCGTCTTATAATTGGTTGTGCGGGAAACCGACATGAAACAAAAAGACTTTACCCGTCTCATCGACACCATCTTCGCCGCAAAGAGCGGAGAGGAGATGCTGTGCACGCAATATTTTGATGAACTTCCACGTTACGTGGACATCGAGGTATCCGGCCAGGACGCCGGGGCTTTGTTGCCCGAGGTCAAGCATCATATGCATCAGTGCCCCGAGTGCGAAGAGGTTTATCTGGCTCTTCTGAGACTCGTGGACAAAGAAAAATCTTCTGATCCTTTGAAGTAAGACCTCGACGTCCCATCGCATCTAAGTCGTATCGGATCGAACCGGCTGGCGCACGATCGAATAGATCGCCGGCGTTGTCGCCCGGTTCGCCGCTCGAAGGAGTGTGATGCGATGCTAAGAACTTGGGCGCAGTTGGGGCTTTCACGTTCGTTCGCGCTATTGCTCATATGGCCGGGCGCTCTTCTGGCGGCCAGCGTAGCCTCTGCCGGCGACCAACATTTGATCACGCTCAAGGCAAGCGCAATGCCGTCGGGTCAGCTGGCCTATGAGATGGTCAGTCACAAGATCAAATCTTCCACGGGAAAAGAAAGCGACCTTACCGAACGGTATGCGAGTGGTGCCACTATCCCTGGACCCACGCTCGTCATGAAAGAGGGGGACGCCGCCGAAGTGACCCTGCAACATGGCATTGCTGATGCGCAGCTACCAGTCAGCATTCATGTCCACGGCGTGCACTACAAGATCGACAGCGACGGCACGATGAAGCTCTTGAATGGCTTCGCCGACGAAGCCGCGTTCCCTGGCAAGCCTTACACATACAAATGGACAGCCGCGCCCGGAACGGCGGGCACTTGGGCCTATCACGATCATACCTTTGGCAATCCGATGCTCGGGGCCGAGGACAAGGGGCTGTTCGGAACGCTCATCATCAACCCAGCAAGCGGCAAGGTCCCCGCCCTCATCGATGGCAAAGTCGTTGACGTCGATCTCGCGGACATCAAGCGAGAGTTCATCCTCTGGATGCACGAAACAACCTTCTGGGGTCAGGAGCTCAATCACATTGTCGAAGGCGGCAAGGAAATTCCGTTGTGGACCAATCCGACCGTTGGCGCGCGCATGGGCGAAAAGGTGCGCTTCCATGTCATCGGCATTGGCACCGCGTTCCATACTTTCCACCTCCATGCACATCGCTGGATCGAGCCAGGAACAACCGCAGGCGTCGACACCGTCAACATCGGCCCAATCAGCCGCACCTCCTTCGTCGTTAAAGCGGGCGAAGGCGTAGGTCCTGGCGATTGGCACTACCACTGTCACGTCATCCAACACATGCAGTCCGGAATGATGGGCGATTTCCGCGTCATCGAATAATCAATAACGAAAATGGGAGTTAAGGGCATGAACCGCGCAACGATCATGAACTGCGTATCCTTTCTGACGCTGGCCGTGGCGACGACCTCGCTGGCCGCGCCGCTGGCGGCGCAGGCGAAAGACGCCGTGAAATCTGACGACGTGATCATCAGCCGCCCCGGCGTCCTACCGTCGGCCGTGCTGGAGATGACCGACGAGCCGGGCAAATGGTTCAGGGATCCCAAGAGCGGCGGCTCGCTCGTTGTGGTGAAGCCTGGCGAGGCGGTGCTCATCAAGATGACGGACACCAATACGGATCACACCATCACCAGTCTCGCCTGGCAGCCGGGTGCTGACAAATTCCCGGTCGATCAGGAGAAGCCCTCGAATGCTAGCGTCACGCAGACTTTCGACAAGCCGGGGCTCTATGTCTTCACCTGCAAGGTCCATCCCTACATGTTTGGCGCCGTCGTCGTCGACGATCCGAAGACGGACGGGCTGGACATCGGCGGCGAATTGCAGCTCGTGACCGGCGCTAAAGTTCCGACGACAAGCGACATCGCCAAGAAGCTGCTGCGCACCTTCTTCGTCGCCACGACGCCGACGCTATGGCGCGACTATCGGCAGCCGAAATGGGAGGTGAAGCTTCCCGATCTCGGGCTCAATCTCGGCGGCGCGCAGATCAATCTGAGCGCGCTCAGCCTCTCGGCGCCGAACACATTGCTGACGCCCAAGACGCCTGGCGTCGGCGAGGTCTGGGTCAACACGCAGTTTGAAGGCGTGAATGGCAAGACGAAGTTCGGAACGGCGACGCAAATCGACGCGACGGACTGGACGCTCAAGAAAAAAGTCAAGGGCGTCGAGCAGAATATGAACAATCCCCACAATATGTGGCCCGATCCGACATATAAATACATTTATCAGACCGAATGGTTCGACAAGCGGCTGACCACCTTTGACCGCGAGAGCGGCAAGGTTCTTAACACGCAGGTCGTTGGACAAAATCCGTCTCATGTGATGACGAGCCCAATAACCGGCATGCTCTATGTGGCCATCAATGGCGAAGACCGCGTGGCGAAACTGTCGCCTGGCGAATTCCCTTCGGCGATGGGCAATATCAATGTCGGCCCTCATTCCGGCCCGCATGGCCATCACCTCACGGACGACGGCAAATATATGATGACGCCGAACGCGCTGGCGGGAAGCGTCACCGTAGTCGATCTCGCGACTGAGAAAGCGACGGAAATTCCGACCGGCGGCGTTATCCCGATCGCGATCTGGAGCGACATGAACCATAAGGGCTATGCCGCCAATCTGCTCGGCACGCCACCCGCCATGCTCTCCTCGCTGACGGTCATCGACGTTGACAACAAGAAAAAGCTCAAGGACATCGACCTCGCTGCCGATTACGATCCGATTAGTGGCGCGCACAAGGGCGAGGCTTATGGCCTGCTTCCGATCCAGACCCCGGTGAGCCCGGACGGCAAGTATGTCGTCACGGCGAACACGCTGAGCGCCACGGTCACGATCGTCGACGTGAAGTCCGACAAGGTGGTGAAAAGCCTGCCCTGCGAAGCAGGCTGCCACGGCGTCAACTTCGGGCACAAGAAGGGCGGCGGCTATTACGCCTATGTGGCGAGCAAGTTCGCCAATGACTTGATCGTCATCGACATGGATAAGCTCGAAGTCGTAGGCCGCATTCTGCTCGCGGATTCGAAGGACGGTCAGATCACCGCGCATAACGGCATGGGCGGACAGGGCGTGCTGCCGTTGCCGATCGTCGAGCGCGGCATGCTGGCGCCTACACTCAAACTCGCGGGAACGGGCAAGTTGAGCCCCGAGGTGGATGGTTGGCTCAAGCTTCTGACCAAGGAGCAGCGGGGCGGCAACTGAACCATAACGATTCAGCGTGGACGGAGAGCCCTGAAAGGGACTCTCCGTCGAATAAAGGAACTGTGTCAGCGGCAGAAGACGCAGCCTTTCGCGGCAGGATAGGAGGAGTGCCGAATGGTCCAGCTTCCGATCGAGAAGACAGTTCATGTCGCTCCATCGCGTGCGGAACGATTCTATGACCTTACGGGTGGATCAGGCCGTCGAAGGGGCTTGGTGGACAACTTTGGAGACATGGAGATTGCGAAACCGACCCAGGCCGACGCCGAAGCAGCTGTCCGGGTTCTCATCGAATGGGCGGGCGACGATCCAAGCCGCGAAGGCCTGATTGATACCCCTGGACGCGTGGCGCGATCATACCGCGAGCTATTCGCCGGCTATGCCGCCGATCCCCGCGAGTATCTGAAGCGTACTTTCGAGGAAGTGGGTGGTTACGACGAACTGGTGGTATTGAAGGACATCCGTGTGGTCAGTTTTTGCGAACATCACATGCTGCCGGTGATCGGTCGCGCGCATGTCGGTTACCTGCCAGCAAACCGGGTCGTGGGCATCTCAAAGCTGGCGCGCGTGGTGCACGGATTCGCCCGTCGGTTACAAATTCAGGAGAAGCTAACCGCCGAGATCGCCGAAGCCATCCAGGACGTTCTCGAGCCGCAAGGCGTCGGCGTGGTGATCGAGGCCGAGCACAGCTGCATGACATTGCGTGGCGTCAACACCAACGGATCGAGCTTGACGACGAGCAGCCTGCTCGGCGCGATCCGCGACGATCCCCGCACGCGCGAGGAGTTCCTTGGCCTGGTGCGTGGGGCGTAAGCGTGCGCATATGCTCGCGGTCCGTGCCGTGCCGGCGGCCCATAGGGCGACGCTCATGCAGACCGACGCGCTTGCCGCGATAAAAGATCTCGATGATGCGCGCGCGGTGGCGCGCAGGTCGACCTCGGCATGGAGGAGGGCGTGCGGGATCGAATAGAAAAATCTATCGATCTCAATGTGTTAATCGATACTGACGCGGTGATAATCGATACTGACGCGCGCCCGCTTCCACGCGGCGAACTCCCAGTCGGTCTCCGGCAAGGGACACAGCGCGTCGCGCTCGATCTATTCGAACAGCTCTCGGCGGCTGATCCCGAGTTCGCGCATCGGCTGGCTGTTCAGCGCCTCGACGGCGTGCGAGATGGCCGCGTTGCATTCGGTGAGCGAGAAGAAAGTCTGCCGTCGCAGGCGTCTCAAAATATAGGTTTGCGCAAATCCCCGGCTTCGACCTTCGCTTTGTCGCGCGGCCTTCTGGGCGCGGCGGCTGCACGCCGACGCCGTAATGCGACGCGAGCGCGCCGCAGGTCCAGTTGATCTTAGGGTCGTAAAACGAGCCCTTGTGAATCCCGATCTTGAGATTGTCGGGAACCAGCAGGCGCGGCGTTCCGCCGAAAAACCGGAAGATGCGCACATGCGCGCCGGTCCAGTCCGGCCACTATGATCCAAGGAGTGGGCAGATGCTTAAAGATTGGGATGCGTTCGAGAAGCTACCGGAAATAGATCAGATGCTCTTGCTGGAAGCGCTTATGGGCACCGCGCTTATGATGTCTCATCTTGGCGAGTGGTGGATCGCAGAACGTCTTGTGGCCGACCCTCGGTGCCGCCAGTGGGCATTTGGCGCTGAGATTAATCAACGCATGAATAATAAACCGCGCCTTGGATTCAACGCACTGCTCGGCGCCGTTGCAGAACATACAGTGCGGACATTCGACTGCGGTAACTAGCGATGGGTGCAAGGCTATACTGATAGTAGGTCGACACGGTTCGATGCGTAAAGACACAGACCACCTTGCCGAGCGATCGCTGATCAAGCAACGCAGGTCGCTCCAACAGCCCGTCGAACTAAAGTTCCCAGCTGTCGATTTTGGTTTCATTTGAGATTCTAACTTCGGATGCAATTTCAAATAAAACAGCATTTCTCCGGCAGCAGGTCGAGCGCGGAGAGAAGCGCATGCAGGGAGAGGTCCGACTTCTCGCAAAAGCGCGCGTGAAGATAATTCCGCTCGACTTCGAGGAGTTACGGCCGGTTGCCGCCCATGCGCTTCGCTGCCGGGTTTTCGGTCGCGAGCGAACGTTGTGACCACTTCACGACGCTGGCGACGCTCACGTCGAAGGCGGCGGCGACGGAGCGACAGCTCTCCCCGCGCAAAACCGCGGCGACAACCCGCTCGCGAAGATGAAAAGAATAGGCTCGAGCCTTCCATGCTGGCCTCCCTTATACAGCACGGAACTTGAATCAAAAACGAGCGGATCCCGGAGTCCCCCTATGATTCAGTCAAAGGCAAAGACTCTCAGTCGCGTCCGGACTTGAAGTGGGGTGCGTCTTGTACCGCGACCCCGACTGTCGCCCGTATGAGCGACCCAACTCCAGGAATGGTCGTCAGACGTCTTGCGACTTCGTTTTCCTTGACGCATGCCAGGATGTCGCGATCCAATCGTTCGATCCGCGCTGTAGGTGCGTCGATCTGATCGATCAACCCCTTGCGCGCATGCCGTGCGGCATTCGGAATGATGGGGATCATTCGAGTCGCTGACTTAACTTCTTTCCCATAGGCTGGCCCTAGCTCGACGCTGTCTATGAGCATCGGCTTGCCTATGCCTGGAGCAGCGCGTTCTACAATACGACGCTATTCAGGCAGTGGATGCGGCTGCCGGGCGATGTCGTGTTCGCGATCGGCGCGCTCCTGATGGCCTGGGAAAGCTCCGCCCGCTCTCTCCACAGGCGGTTGACCGGCTGGTCTTCTCTAATCTAAGCCGCTGCCGGTGAGCCAAACGGCGGAGTGATCACTGAGACGTCCGTTCGTCCTTCCAGCGTGACCGGCGGCTACCGTCGCATGCTGGCGCGCGGCAAGAAGGTGCCGATCGTCATCACCGCCATCGCGCGCGAGCTCGTCGGCTTCATTTGAGCGATCGCGCAACAGGTCGAACCGAAGACGATTGGCGCGTAACGAGCGCGACGATATCGAGGCAGCGGCCAGGGCGTCGGCGCCGGTCAAGGGATTCTCCAGCAATTTTAGGAGCGGCGTGACCGATTTCCGCGAGTCAGACCGAGGTTCTCCTCCGACGAAAGTTCCGTATGCGGTATCCAACCCGCGAATGAGAAACGGCTCAACCGTCGAAATCACGCCAGCGTCTTGACCTCTGCCTCGCCGAACACATTCGCCCTCGTAAAAAAGCAGACGGGGTAGGCTGCGCACGGCGAATGCGCTTGAAAAAGGTCATAAGAAAATTGGGAAACACATTCTTAAGTAAGATCTCCTGGCCTTCGAGCATCTAAAGCATGACTCGACGAGAACGGCGACGCCTCTCGATCTTGATTAGGGGTGACGCATTTCAGCGCCGCTTTTTCGAGAAGGGTAGGAGCGTAGGCCAACGAAATGTCAACAGCTGTTAGAGGTATAACGAAAAGCAGTGCCTCGGACTGCGTGGATTTTTGCCCCAGGAAGTAACTAGCCAAGTGGGCTGAAGCGAAAGAAAGGGAAACACGATGAAATATGTCGTTGCACTTATGATGATGCTTGGCGTCGCATGCGAACCCTATGGCGCACCCCAAACCTCATTACAGTGCTCATCAACCTTTCCGTGATAAGGGCGTGGCGACTCCCATACAAAACTACCAGCCTTCAAGCGGCTCCGAAAATTACTTTCAACAGCACCAGCCGGGTCTGGGGCTCATTCCAATCGAAGATCAGGATCTACGAGGGATCCTATTTGTCCTCGCCGGACTAGCCGGGCCCGCGGCATTCCTGTTTGCGGCTCCGTAATCGTTACGGCTCATAGATTTGGGAGCGAGCATGAAAATAACTTGAGGAGACGCCAGTCATTCTTCGGCCACCGTGCGCATGAGTGCCGGGAAAAACTCAGCGGCTGCTGCGCTCGGTACATAAACATCGCGCCGTCGGGAACCCCCGTAAATTCACGCTGGTGCGATGGCGGGGGCGCTATGTGTTTTTGGCGCCCCCGCATCCGTTCTACGAAGTAGATGTGTTCTATGGCGTATGGCGCGACAATCCGGACGCTGTCTTTCGTTGGAACGGCATGGAGCGCCGCGTTCGGACTTTTTGCCCTGTTCTATTTCCAGCCGCTGACTGCGCCCCGAGTCGGCGCCGAGAGCGCGCCGTCAATTTGATGAAAGGCGTCGAAATCTTGTACAGGGGCGTCGTCATGCGAATATGTTCACATTGAACAGGAGGCGCGGGGGGGCCTGCCTTGCCATCTCGGAGATGAAAACAACTATGTCGAAAGATCAACAAAATCCAACGGGACGGGATTTTACCCAAGGCGTCGCTTTTGCTGACCTCGCTGAGGCGGGAATGTTGAACGGGCGCGTTGGCGAGGACGAAGTTCTCCTCCTCCTATCCGGCGAAAGAATATTCGCCGTGGGCGCATATTGTACCCATTACCACGCGCCGCTCATTGACGGTTTCGTGGGTGACGGCGCCGTTCGCTGCCCATGGCATCACGCGGCCTTCGATATTTCGACCGGGGAAGCTCTGAGAGCTCCGGCATTTGCGCCGCTTTCTTGCTGGGACGTGGAGCGACAGGGAGATAGGATATTCGTGCGCAAGCGGCGGCAGCCGGTCAACCGCGCGCCAACGATCGCCCGCTCGGAAGCGAGCCCGAATAATATCGTGATTATCGGCGGCGGCGCGGCCGGTTTCGCTGCCGCGGAGAGGCTGCGACGAGAAGGGTACGACGGTGGGATCGTGATGCTGAGCGACGACGCCGATTCGCCGATTGATCGGCCGAACCTCTCCAAAGATTATCTCGCCGGCAACGCCCCCCAAGAATGGTTGCCGCTCGGCTCGGAGAGTTTCTATGCCGAACACGACATCCAGCTGCGCCTCGGCGTCCACGTGGCCAGCCTCGATCCGAAGTCGAGAGAAATCACCCTGGGCGATGGAGAAAGGCTTTCCTACGATCGCCTGTTGCTGGCGACGGGCGCCGAACCGATCCGCCTTTCCATGCCCGGCGCCGATCTACCGCATGTGCGCACATTGCGGTCGCTCGCCGATTGTCGCGAGATCAACAAACGCGCTCAGGCTGGTGCGCGGGCCGTCGTGGTCGGCGCCAGTTTCATTGGTCTTGAAGTCGCCGCATCATTGCGGGCGCGCGGAATCGAAGTCCATGTGGTCGCGCCAGAAAGACGGCCGATGGAACGCGTTCTCGGCCCACAAATCGGCGATTTCGTGCGCCGCCTGCATGAGGAGCACGGAGTAGTTTTTCATCTTGACGATGTCGCAACAGCCATCGACGAGTTCCATGTTTTTCTTAGAAGCGGGAGTGGATTGGATGCGGATCTCGTGATTTGCGGCGTCGGCGTACGTCCCCGTCTCGAACTCGCGCAAGCGGCTGGGCTTACCATCGAGCGCGGCGTCGTGGTCGACGCATTTCTTGAGACAAGCGCTTCTGGTGTATTTGCGGCAGGTGACATCGCGCGCTGGCCGGATCGTCACAGCGGTAAGCACATCCGCGTTGAACATTGGAACGTGGCCGAGCGTCAGGGTCAGACTGCCGCGCTCAATATGCTCGGGGCGCGACAACCCTTCACCGCCATTCCGTTTTTCTGGAGCCAGCACTACGACGTGGTCATCAACTACGTCGGCCATGCGGAGGCTTGGGATGAAATTGAAATCGAGGGCGACCTTGCGGCAAGGGACTGCCTTTTGCGCTACAAGGAAAAGGGGCGCACACTCGCCGTCGCGTCGATTTTCCGCGACATCGAAAATCTGCGCGCGGAAATAGCGATGGAGCGCGCGATTGCGTAGTCGAACTCGAACATTCAGTCTCTATGTCAGCCGTGTCGGTGGGTTGATTTTTTCCCGCAATCTGGACAGATACCAGATCGGATGGCCGCCGCCGAAATCAGCCATTGGCCATCAATCTGTTCCGCGTCTACAATTCGTACGCCCTCCCCGAGGAACCAAATCGATTTTCTCGCCACCAGGTATGGCTTCACTCCCAATCGATCAAGGGCGCAACAGAAAGTGAGGAAGAACCAACTATTATCGGCATAACGCTGAATGCCTCACATGGCGCCTTGCGGGCCTTCTCGGTGGTCAAGACGAGTCATTGAATTTCGTATGATATCGGCTGTGACAGGAAACAGTAGCGCTCCTCCAAGTATGGCTACGATCATGATCGCTCTCCACGTAGTCTTGTAATTTGAGAGCACTTCTTCGGGCATCAACCCTTGGAAGGGCGGCATCGCTGCAATGTCGATGATGAGGCCTAGGAAGGCAAAAAGCAAAGATAGCACGATCATTCGCGCAAGGGGATTCTTTGCCCAGACATATAAATCGGCTCCAGAAGACGTGCGGTTGCTTTCATTTTTTGTTTCTGCAGCGCAATTTTGTGCATCATCTCCGACAAGCTCTCCGCACCGAAACACGCCGACCCGCATTTGGCCATTTCCAAAACTTTCCGCGCCAGTTCCGTTCAGTTGATTTGCGGAAGGCCGAACCCCGGGGCGGCTGAGGAACACGTCGTCGGATCGCGAAGGTAGTTCAATGGCGTTTGCCGCCAGCGGAGACAGCGTAAGTAGGAAAGTGGCGAGCGCAAGTAGGTAAGTAGCGTGGTTCATGCCATTGGTTCCTGCTATTTGGATTGCTATTTAACGACTCGGAAATCGCCCATCGTGCCGATTGCATGACGCCTCTTAGATGTGATGAGAAGACGAAATCTTACTTAGAGTCGGACTCAAAATTCCTATGTTGATTATTCAGTTGTGGCGATGCGTCAGGAGAGCTGCCTGACGAAGGCGATGAGCAACCAGGCTTCGGATGAGGCGATGGATGCCTCCAATCTTTGGCGAGCCTTCAGCAGCGATTGAGCCAAGCGAGCGTTCGTTCGACGAACCAACGCCGTGCGACGAGGATGAATCCCTTGGTGTCGATTTCGGTTTCAATGTGAGACTGCGAGCCATTCCGAATTTTTATTCGGTCTGACTTGAGAGTAAGCGCTTAGCCGATCCCCTTCTGCCGAAAATTTTCTGATCATGCGAAAAAGCTCCTGCTTTCGAGGGTGGCTGTATGACCAGAGACGTCAAAATGGACGCCCAAATGGGCGTCTCGAAGGAAGTAATGCTCGCGCCGAATTGACCGCGAGGTATGCTCCGATAGTCATCAAGAAAGTGTTCAAGACCGTCCTGCAAGCAAGAACGCCTAACTCACCGAGGCTTCACGGCCCCCTTTTCTCTCAACCAGACCGGTACACTTTTGCGCCGCCATCTGGCACATTTTGTCCCCGCCGTTGACACTCGGCCGAATATTGCCGGCGCGTCGCCCGGCGAATGTCTTTCGCAAGCCGTTCGGACGACGGCGTGGCATTATCGGATTTCTGGCTCATCTCCACTCCTAGACGGTTACGATGAGCCAGAAATCCTCCGTTCTTCAACCCGCTCGGTTTGTCTCAAAGGCGCTGACGCCGGACACTCTTCGGCAAATCGGATGGCAATGTTCTTGCGCCGATCGTCGGCGCTATTCCCGGTTTTTCGTGGCCAGCGGCCACAAACCGCAATCCTCTGCGGACACGTTCGATAACGTCATCTTCGCGTCCTGTCGCGTAGACGACATAAGCAGAATATGAAAACTCGGGCGCTCGACTTACGCGATGCAGACGACCGTCAGCGAGAAATGGCTGGGCCGTGCCGATGCGAAAATACCCCGAGCCGCCGACTGTCAAAATATAGGTGAGCGCGAGCGGACCCAGGGAGATCGATAGGGGCGGGTTGCTGAGGTTGGGAAAGGCCGCCTGATGATTGATGGTGAAAGCGGGACCCCAGTCAACGAAGACATAATGATTTGGGTTGACGCGGCCGCGGGCGTCGGTGGTCACTTGGATCAGCTTCTCTTCCATGAGAAGCTCACAGACGAGGTCCGGCCGTTGCGGCGGATTATATAGAACCGCGAGGTCGAGCGAGCCTTCTTGGACGCGTTCGAGCAGCCGCGCCGGACTGTCGACTTCGGCTCTGATCGCGACCTCTCGAAATTCGGAGTGCATCCATATGAGCCAATCGGCCAGGAGTGGGTACCATAAGCTCAGTTCCCCACCTAGGCTGACGCCGCTCTTCCGCCCTGGAGGGAGAGCCACATGCCGGCGAGCACCCTCCCATACTTGAACCAGGGTCGTAGCGTAGCGAACGAAGCGTTCGCCGGCCGAAGTCAGGCGCGCGCCGGCCTTGTTGCGTACAAAGAGGGATCGATTGAGTAGATTCTCCAACGTTCGAATTCTGGCGCTCACCGCCGTTTGAGTTAGATGCAGGCGCTCCGCCGCAGCGATGAAGCTTCCGCTCGCGGCCACTTCCAGAAAGGTCTTGGCCAGATTGATATCCATGCTTTTCATATAAAAAGTTTTGTTCTTATTTTCAATGAAAATGCGTTTGTTAGGAGATAATGGGACTGTCACTGTCAACGAAGCAAAGTTCCAAGCAACGTTCCGACTGCGATCGGCGCGAAAATGAGCAGCTGCGCCGTCTGACGCTGCAGGCGGGGAAAACGCCATGGGAGTCGACGACGAGTGACCAATGTCTGCTTCTTCTACGTGCGCGTTCGCACGTATACGGCGTCGCGGCGATGCTGCGGGATCGCCCTGTCGCGACGCTCGGTTCATCGCTCGCCGGCAGTCTCGAAGAATTCAGGCCAGGTCGTCGACTGCCTCGCTGAGGAGTCGATCGCGCGAGAGTCGATCGAGGGCTTTCGTCACATCGCTTCCGCTGAGCACTGTCGAGCGGCGCGGTGGCGTCGCTCGCCGCGAATTTCTGGGGCGGCATGTTGACAGGTGATGCTTCACGGGCCGCCGCACCATGAAATCTATTTACGGGTCGCCTCTGAGAGGCTGGCGTTTCGTCCTTTTCAATGCGGCGCTCGCGCTCGGCAATATCGTCGTCCTCTCGAATGTTCCCGGCTATACGGTCCTCGTCCCCTATGCGGCTGGCGACCTGGCCGGCGTGACGCCCAGTTTCGGAACCTGGGCGACGACGGACCATATGATCGGCCTGGCGCTCGGCCTGCCTGTCGCGCGCTGGTTCACCGGCCGTTTCGGCGACTATCGCATATATGTCGCGACTTTCGCTTTCTATGCCTGTGCTTCCTTCGTTTGCGCGACCAGCGAAACTCTATGGACGTTCCTACCGGCACGTATTGCGCTCGGCTTCGCGGGCGGTGTAATTTTGCCGGTCGGACAGTCTCTCGCTCTCAAAGAGTATCCTGAGCGGCTGCGTATTGCCGGCGTCGGCCTTTGGGGCGTTTTGAGCATGACCCCCTTTACGGTCGGCGTGTTCATGGGCGGATGGTATGCGGAATATTTCGGCTGGCGGGCGCTGTTCTATTCCAACATCGCGGCGGCGTTGCCGGTCGCGGGGATTGTGGGCTCCTTGCTCTATGGCCGCGGCTTCAGGCGCGTCATTACCCGTTTTGACGGCGTTGGTTTCTTCCTGCTCGCCGGCGTTCTATTCGGAACGCAGACTATTCTCAATCAGGGCAACGATTTTGACTGGTTCGCGTCGCCGCTGCTGACGATGTCGCTCATCGTCGTGAGCATCGCCCTGCCGATATTCCTCATATGGGAGTTCGGCGAACGCCATCCCGTGATCGACATACGACTGTTCGCATATCGTAATTATGCAATAGCGACCGTCTGCTCGATAGCCGGGTTTCTGGTTGTTCAGGGGATATTATCAATCTTCATGGGGCAACTGCAGACTCTCCTCGGCTATTCCTCGTCGCTCGTGGGCTTGATCTATCTGACAATGCTAATTGTCGCCGCGCCGCTGGTCGCCGTCATGCACGAGCTTAATCGTAAGATCGACACACGGTTTGTCGCTTGTCTGAATTTCCTCTGTTTCGCCGTGACTCTGACTTGGCTGGGACTCTTCGACAAACCGGCTTCTTTCGAGAACGTCTCCGTTCCGATGCTGTTCTTCGGCTTCTCCCTCGCCACATTTTTTGCGCCTCTCGCGGCACTTGCGATGCACGGACTATCCGGCTCCAAGCTTGTCCGGGCGGCAGAAGAGCTCGCGATGCTCCGTACTGCCGCAGGCGCCATCGGCATATCATCGCTGGCCGTCGTTCAATTTCGGCGTTCGCCGTTCCATCAGCTGGATCTCGCCGATCATTTTGGCGGGCGGCGCTTTCCTTCGCTCGATCTCGTCCCGCAGCTCGTCGAGCAGTTGCAAATTGCCGGCTTTTCTTCTGCCGCTGCGACGAAGAAGCTCAGCATGTTGATCCGCGAGGAGGCCGCGTTGCTTGCGATGAACGACGCCTTTCTGCTGGGCGCCGTCGTGTTCGTCGTGCTGGCCGCGTTCGTCTGGCTCGCCCATCCGACGCCGGTGATTCCTCTGCGTCGGAAAGAGAAGCTGCGTCAACTGCGCGCCGAAGAGTTGATGGAGCAGCCATGACGCGGCGAAGCGCCTGCATCGCTAACGGTCTTCTCGCGCTTCTCTTTGCCGGCTGCTCGCCGACGGTCCAAGAAGACCGGGCGCAATTCCTCGACGCGCCGGCCATGGGGCGGACGCTGGCCAATTTCGGTATGAAGTCCGCCGGAGAAACGGCTTGGCCGCGCGAGGAATGGTGGCGCGCCTTTCGCAGCGCCGAGCTCGACCGCATCGTCGATAAGGCGCTGCGCGACAATCAAAATTTGCGAAAGGCCGAGGGCACGCTCCGAGCCGCGGACGCCGTCGTCCAGATCGCCGGCGCAAGGCTCCTGCCGGAGGTTCAGGCGACCTTCGGCATGCGGCAGTCCCGCAACCCGCTGCATGGCGTCGTCGCCTCTTACAATCCGGCGCAGGGCGGCCTGCAAAAGACCATGGCCTTCATCAATCCGCTCGCGCTGAGTTGGGAGTTGGATTTCTGGGGCAAGAACCGGGCGCTGCTCGACGCTGCGATCGGCGAAGCGGCGGCTCAGGAAGGCGAATTGGAGCAGGCGCGGCTGCTGCTGACAAGCGGCGCCGCGCGGGCCTATCTGCGCGGCTATGCGACGGCGCGACAGCTCGAAGTCGCGAGCGCGCTGACGAGGCTGCGCCGCGAATTGGTGGCGCTCGCGGAAACGCGATACCAGACCGGCCTCGACACTTTGGACGGCGCGCAAATCGCGCGGGCCGATCTCGAACTCGCCATAAGGCGCGAAGCCGCCTCGAGAGCGCTTCTCACCCTGCAGCAAGACGCTCTGGCGCGTTTGATGGGCGAAGGTCCGGACGCGGGGCGCGATCTCTATGCCGGCAGAAGAGCGCCCTCGCCAGCGCAACCCGCGCTGCCCCGCAATCTGCCGATCGAAATGCTCATCCACCGTCCCGATCTCGCCGCCGCGCTGCGGCGCGCGGAAGCGGCCGCGCAACGCATCCATGTCGCGAAGACGATGTTCCTTCCCTCGATCGATCTCGCGATCACGGGGGGCTTCGAAGGGTCGGTCACCACAACCAAGATCAGCAAGCTCGCCGGCTATCTGTTCACGCCTTCCGCGATCGGCTATGCCGTCGCCCCAGGCGTGCGCCTGCCCATTTTCCAGGGCGGCCGCCTGACTGGGAATCTGGAAGTGCAGCGCGCCGAATATGATCAGGCTGTCGACGCCTATAATGAAACGCTGCTGCAATCGGCGCAGCAAGTCGCCGATTCAATCGCCAATCTCAAGCGCGCGCGCGCCGAATATGAGGCGCAGAGCCGTTTCCTGCGCGCAACGCGCGCCCAACTCGATCTCGCGCGCGTGCGCCTGCGCGACGGGATGAAAGATCGCCGGGAGATCATCGCCGAACAAGCCGATCTTCTTGAATCGGCCTTCGCGCAGCGCGCGATCGAAGGCGATAGGCTCGTTGCGGCGGTCGATCTTTATCAGGCGCTCGGCGGCGGCTACGCCGACGGCCCGCATCCATCCGAGCCAAAGCCGGCGCCGGAGGCCGATCCGATCACCCCGACGGTCGAAGCGATCCAGTCGCTTGGCGGCGGCTAAGGCCAGCGACCGACCCGATCCATGCAACTCTCACGCAAAAGCATCCGCGCCCGCAGAGATTTTCTGCTCAAGCTCGTCATCGGCGCGGCAGGGGTCGGCGCGCTTATCGCTTTTGTCGCGTGGTTTGCTTTCGACCGCAATTGGGTGACGACGGACAACGCCTTCGTCACCGGCAATATCATTCCGGTGCATTCCGACGCGACGGGCGTCGTCGCCGCCGTGCTCGCCGAGGAAACGCAAATGGTCAAGAAAGGCGACGCGCTGGTTCGCCTCGACGGCCAACGCGCGCGAGCCGCTCTCAGTCAGGCGGAAGCGGAACTCGGACGCGCCGTGCGCGCTGTCGGCGCGCTTTTCGCCTCTCGCCGCCAGATCTGCCAGAGAGTTCTGGCGCGAGCCGCCATCAGAGATAAGACGCGGCACGATCTTTCAAGATACAAGCAGGCGGCGCCGAGCGGCGCGGCCTCGCGCCAATTGCTACAGAACACCGAAGACCAGCTCGCCGCGCAGGAAGCGGATTTGCGCGAGGCGCGCGCGGAATATCAGGCCGTCGAGGCGCGTGTCGTGGGCGTGACCCGAATGAACCATCCCGACATTGAAGCGGCGAAAGCGAAATTCAACGACGCTTATGTCGAATTCCTGCGCCAGAACATCCGCGCGCCCGCGACAGGCTATGTGGCGAAGCGCAAGGCGCAGGTCGGCCAGCGCGTGCGGCCCGGCGATCCGATCCTCAATATCGTGCCGCTCGATCATCTCTGGGTCGAAGGCAACCTTTGGGAAAACAGAATGGATCGGGTTCGGCCCGGGCAGGAGGCGATCGTGAAGGTCGATCTTTATGGCTCCGCCCAAACCTATCACGGCGTCGTCGAAGGCGTCGCTCCCGGCTCTGGCAGCGTCTTCGCGATGCTTCCGCCCGACAACGCCACCGGCAACTTCATCCGCATCGTCCAGCGCATTCCCGTGCGAATCGCCTTGCGGGCGGACGAGCTCGAAAAGCAGCCGCTGCGCCCCGGCCTGTCGACGGTGATCTCGATCGACGTGAGCAGCGGTGGCGTTTCGGTCAACGCGTCGCAAACAAAAACGTCTTCGGCGGAATATACGACCCACATCTACGACGACGATCTCACCCGGGCGAAGATCAAAACCGAGGAAATTGTGAAAGCCAATCTCCTCAGCACAAGTGACGAAGCTGAGAAAGGCTGCGCTATCGGCGAATGAACGGATCATGAAAGCTTCTCCCTGCACGTCATAAAAGCCCAAGCATCGAAACACTTGCGCTCCGCCATTGAGGTTTTTGCGAATTCGTTGCCGTCGTTCAACAAAAGGAGGAGGTGGCCCTTGAGTAGATCGTCGTCATTGATGACCAGAAAGAGCGGAAGGTTCCGCCTCACTTCGATCGGCGGCGTAGCTTTGGTCGTCCTCTGCGGGCTCCTGGGGCTCTTGTCCGCCGAAGCCGTTCAAGCTCGAAACACGCGGGAACCGATAGAGGATTCCGCGCCGTCGAATATCGAAGAAGCAATTACGGTCTTTCGAAAGAAACCGGACGGAGGCAAACCCCAGCGGACCCCACTCGACCACGCAGATTTACAGCTTCGTCTGGGCTCGGCGCTCGCGGAACTGGGAAAGCTGGAAAGCGAGACTGCGAATTTGGAAAGAGCCGTTTCCGCTTATCGCGAAGCGCTCGAGGAATATACACGTAACCGTCACCCGATTGCCTGGGCCACGATACAGGCGAAGCTCGGTGACGCGCTGTCGCTGCTTGGAGGACGGGAAGAAG
Source organism: Methylocystis sp. (assembly GCA_046349135.1). GTDB lineage: Bacteria > Pseudomonadota > Alphaproteobacteria > Rhizobiales > Beijerinckiaceae > Methylocystis. The sequence goes on from JAXMCY010000026.1 coordinate 30,983, forward strand.
GTAATCGAAACCTCGAATCGGCGGTCGTCTCCTATCGCGAAGCGCTGAAAGAATTCACGCACGAACGAAGTCCGCTTGATTGGGCGAACTTGCAAGTGAATCTTGGCAATGTGCTCGGGACGATCGGAGAACGCGAGAAAGCAGCAAACAGAATCGAAGAAGCCGTCGTGGCTCTTCGCAATGCATTGAAGGAATACACGCGCGAGCGCGTTCCACTTCAATGGGCGGCGCTGCAGATGAAACTCGGCTATGCGCTCGAAATGCTAGGGGAGCGCCAGAATAGGACCGACAAGCTCAGAGAGGCGGCCACGGCCTTTCGCGAGGCGCTGAAGGAAACGACACGCGAACGCGCGCCGCACGACTGGGCAAAAACTCAGATGAAGCGTGGCTATGTGCTCACGACGCTCGGAGAGCGCGAAGGCGGGACGGGAAGTCTCGAAGAGGCGGTTACAGCTTTTCGTGAAGCCTTGCAGGTGATCGAACGTGAGCGCGAACCGCTCGATTGGGCCACACTGCAGGTGAATCTCGGCAATGCGTTGGAGACTTTGGGAGAGCGAGAGAGTGGGACGAGCAGGCTCGATGAGGCTATCGCTGCGTTTCGTGAAGCGCTGAAGGTATATACGCGCGAGCACGCTCCGCTGGGCTGGGCATTGACGCAAGCGAACCTTGGCAATGCGCTCGTCGCGCTAGGATCTAGAGAAGTCGGAACGAACAAACTCGAAGAGGCGGTCGCGGTCAATCTCGAAGCCTTGAAAGAACTAACGGAAGAAATAGCTCTCAATCGACGGCGAATTGCGCAACGGAATATTGATCGGGCCAACGCCCTGCTGAAACAGCGGCTCAATAAGTGATACCAACGGTTAGGCATTTTGATCCACTTCGGATTCCGTATCTCACGCCACACTTAATTGGGTCTTCTCTATTCGGCCCTTGGGAGTCAAGCGCGTGCATCCGCTCAGCTTCTCCGACGTTGACGGTTGATGACATTCGCGGGTCCGCGCTTCTCTTCGGGATCGGCCGTCTGGCTCTCCCAGGATGGGATCAGTAGAACAAGGCGGCTCAATCTTCCTCGCGTCCTGGTTGCGCTATGCGCGATCGGCACAAGACCCATTTGCGAACTCACCTCATCCATCGTCCCGCGAAGGACATCTTTCCGCTTATCGGCAGAACTCCTATGGCTACCTCTCCTTTTTGAAGGCCGGGGGCTCCAAATTCAGTCTACGCGGCCGCCGAAGGGACCTTGTTCGTCCAGCGGAAGACGGAGCCGTCGACCCACATGCGGTGCATGATGACAGCTAATCGGCGCGCCAGCGCGACAATCGCCTTTTGGCGCCCGCGTCGTTTGGCGACGTTCATTGCCCAGGCCTTTAGCCATGACCATTTTTTCACGCGGGTCATCATGACTTGCGCGGCCTCGTAGAGAAGCGATCGCATCATTGCGTCTCCGCATAAAGAAACGCCGCCGATCCGGCAGCTTTCGCCAGATTGATGCAATCGGGGCGTCAATCCCAATGATGGACCGACAGCTTTCGAGTTCTTGAAGCGGGCGGGAATGTCGATGGTGGCGCTGAACGCCAGAGACACGACAGGCCCAACCCCGGGGATCGTCATCAACCGTTGTCGGGAGCCACTTTGGCTTGAGAATGTGTTTTGAAGAGAATCAATAATTTAATCGAAGCCATCATGCTTCGGAATATCCATTTAATTTGACAATATGGCTTGCAAAAGCCGTTTAATTTGAGAATTTGAAGCCGCAAGCTTTTTTGAGAAATCCGGTAGGCGGCAATGGGCGAAAGCGACGCTCCCGAAGACGACGAGGCTTTCCGGCGCAGAGAAGAAGGCTGCCGGCGCGAGGAAGCAATCCGGAGCCTGTTGAAGCGGTACGAGGAGAAAAGACTGTCGATCGGCGCCGTCGATGAAATCGCGCAGGAATTGGGCGTCAGCCGATCAACGATGTATCGTTTGATCGCAGCCTATCGAGCCAAGGGCACGGTGTCATCGGTCGAACCGCGCGCGCTGGGGCGACGAAAAGATACGCTCGTGTTGGACGCCAAGCGAGAGAAGCTCATCGCTGCGACGATCCACGAGATTTATCTGCAGCCCGAACGCCCGACCATGACGTATCTGATCGAGCAAGTGCGGGCGCGGTGCGCGCAAAAAGGCTTGCCGCTTCCAGACCGCCGGACGATCAAGGTGCGCGTCGATCGAATCGATCGGCGCACCGTCGCCCTAAAACGCAAAGACTTAAAGGGCGTCAAAGCCGCAAAGGCCGTGCCGGGTCGGTATGTGGCATCGCGACCGCTTGAAGTCGTGCAGATTGATCACACAGAGGTCGATGTTTTCCTGGTCGATGAAACGACAAGGGAAACAATGAAAAAGCGACCCTGGTTGACGCTCGCCATCGACGTGTTCACGCGCATGGTCGTTGGTTTTCATTTGTCGATGGACAAGCCGTCGCGCGTCTCGCTCGGCCTCTGCATGTTGAACGCGGTTTACGACAAGAGCGCATGGTTGAAGGAGCGCGAGATCGACGCGTCTTGGCCGGCCGCGGGGTTGCCCGAGGCCGTGCATGCAGACAATGGCGCTGATTTTCGCAGCCATGCTTTTGCATGGGCGTGCCGCGAAGAAGGCATTAAGCTCATCTTTCGGCCCGTAGGCGCTCCTCATTATGGCGGGCACATTGAGCGCCTGATTGGCACGATGATGGGGCGCGTGCATTTTTATCCTGGCTCGACTTTCGCCAATCCAACAGCCCGCCAAGGCAACAAATCGGAACACTTCGCGGCGATGACGTTCCGCGAATTCGAGTGCGCGTTGGGTTGGGAGATCGCCGGGCGCTACAACGAGGAAATTCACGGCGCCCTGCTCCGCCCGCCGATCGCCGTATGGCGCGAACATGAGGCTTCGCTGGCTTTGCGCATGCCCAAAGACCGAATGGCGTTTTGGGTGTCATTCCTGCCCGACGCACATCGAACGCTCAGGCCGGACGGGATATGGCTCCACAATATTCCCTATTGGTCAAACGCGCTCTCTGGCCAAGTTGGACGCACGAAGGGCGAGCTTCTCGTCAAATTTGATCCACGAGATGTTTCACGAATATTCGTTCAACATCCCGACGGTCGCTTTTTAGAAGCTCGCGCGCGACCTCTCGGTTTCCCCGCCATCAGCCTGCGGGAGTGGAAACAAGCGAGGAAAGCGCTGGGCGGAAAAGGCCGCAGGGAGCGAAACGACGAGCAGATCACCAAGACTGCACTATCGCAACGCAAACTGATCGACGAAGCCATCGCCAAGACCGCCGCCGCACGACGGGTGCCGGTCAACACAAAAAGTGGGGATGAGGCAAATTTCGGCGCGATGAGCGGCATCGACTCGCGCATACCAACTGTGTTGGAACTCGTGGAGCGGCAGCGTGACCGGAACACCCGACCATCTGACGGATGACGCCGGCGCCGTTTTGGCCGAGAGCATCGACGAGCGCATCTATTTTATCCGTTCGAAGCGGTGGATCGCCTATCCCAAAGCGCTTGAGATACTGGGACATCTGAACGCCCTGCTCAAGCATCCGCGGACAACGCGGATGCCGTCTCTGGCTGTTTATGGCGACAGCGGCATGGGCAAATCCATGCTGGTGGAAAAGTTCAAAGACGACTACACGCTGAGCGCCCGCGAAAAGCCACACGGACCGAAGGCAAAATTGTTGGTTGTCGAACTGGCGGGACGGCCGAATGAGCGCCGTCTCTTCGCGCAAATTCTCGCGGTGTTGGGCGCGCCCCAGAACCCACGCGCCACGATCGTCGAACTCGAAAGGACCACGGTCCGCCTGCTGGACGACCTCGGCGTTCAAGTGTTGGTTTTGGACGAGATCCATAATGTGCTCGCGGCGTCCTGGCGCGAACAGCGCGTCGTCTTCAACACGCTGCGCTATTTGAGCAACGAACTGAAACTGTCTCTGGTTTGTTTTGGGATCATGGAAGCCCGCCAGGCGATCAATGGCGACGTGCAATTGGCGCGACGCTTTGATTCCATTTCATTACCGCGGTGGATAGCGGACAAAGAGTTCGAGCAACTCGTCCTGGCCATCGTGCGCAACCTTCCACTGAAAGAACCAAGCGTTCTGACGGTGAAAGGCTTGCGGCGCATTCTGTTGGTCAGCGGTGGAGTCAGCTCAAGTATATTCCGCATGCTCAATGACGTAGCGATCGAAGCCATCGAAACTGGCGAAGAGCGGATCACCGACGAAGCGCTGGAGCGCTACAAACCCGTGGGGGAAGACGAGGCGACTTTCCAATGATCGACGACGATGATGCTCATAGGCCCCTGCCCGTGGTGCTAAAGCCCGTAGACGACGAGCTGCTTTCGTCGTGGTTGGCTAGGCACGCGACCTACTATGGTATCTCGGGACCGTTTTTCGCCAACTGGTTGATGCCCGGCACGCGCAATCTCTCGCTTCTCGACTATCGGCTGGGATTGGCGCAGGTTGCGCGCTTATCTGAAAAACTCCGATGCGATCCGCTCGCGCTCATCGCGATGACGTTCATTGATACGCCGGCACGATCCGCCGAATTAATCTGCCGTAACAGAGCGCCGCAAATTTGCCTGCCCTGCGCAGATCGGCACGCGCGCGAAGGCGCATCCGGCGCGGTCCCGAAGCATTGGCGAAAGGCCTGGCGCGTCACCTGCCCCGCTTGCGGCACGCCTTTGTCGGACACGAACGAGCGTCCCAATTCTGGCGAAACATTGCGCGACACCAGCCCATTCGTGGAGGTGTGGACAGAAGCTGTTGCCGGTGAGGCGGTCATCGAACGTTTCCTTCACGGCGACAGCTCGTTCGATTATTCGCCGATCACGCTCATGCGTGCGCTGCTCGTGCATACTTGGCGGCCATGCGGCACGAATGGCCGCGAACCTGCGGCCGGTTGGGCGCTCGGAACGATCTTTCCTGATTTCGACAATCTTGCTCGGCCGATCAAGCGCAGGATCAACCATTCGGCCGTCGCAGCTCTTCCTATCTCATTCCGTCCGGCGCTCTTGGCGGGCGTTTCGCGAGCGATCGCCAATCCCGCCATCCTCAAAGCTGTTCGGGATGACACGATCCTACGCGGGAGAAGGGCTTTCGAGCGCCTGTGCGAGACAGCCCGTCTCGAAGCTCAAGGCGTGAAGGAAAGCCATCAAATGTGAGAATATCGGCCGCCATATTCTCACATTTGATGGCTTTTCCGATTCGGATTCGGATATTCTCAAGCCAAGATGGCTCCCGACAGCGTCTCACTTGCGTACAGTGTGGTTCGCCGCTTATCGATAGCGACAAGCGATCAACCCCCCTCCCCCTTCGCGGCCTATTGGACTGACGCGTTCGAAGGCCAACGTCTGATCGACGATGAAGCAGAACGCGGCGTTCGAACCTGGGCATCGTCAACGGAGCTGGCGCGCCTACTATTGATGCGACGCAACCCACGAACAACGCATTTGAAACGCAGCGGTAACATCCGGCTGCTTGGCGCTATCGTTCCGGAAATCGACGCCGTCGTGGACGGTGAGATCTCACTGCCTTCCCCGGCAAACCCGATCCTACCACTTTGGCTGCGCCCGGCGCTGCTCGCGGGAGTCTCGATCGTCGAACGCCAGGGACCGGCCATGCTGGTATGGCTCCAAAGCAACACCATTGGTCAAAACCGCACACGCTTTAGCGAACTCGCCACGACCATGCTCGGCACTCCACCCCGAGCCCACGACATTATCATTATTGCAGCATAATTGATAATATCTCGCAAAAAGATTCTCAAATAAGCTGCAGTAAACTTGCGCGAACCAGCGCATTCTTGCAATTTTAGTGCAACGCGACAGGAGGGCTTTATGCCGCGTCGCGTACATGCAATTCGACATGTAGTCCCGCCGCCGCCGCCATGTTGACGAGGGCGTCCAAGCCGAACAGGTTGACCTTGCCGCGCATGAGATCGGAGATGCGTGGCTGTGTAACGCCAAACAGCTTGGCCGCCTGCGACTGACTGAGGCCGGTGCGAGAAATGTGATCTTTCAGCGCCAGCATCAGAGTCGAGCGAAGCTTCATGTTTTCTGCTTCCTCTGGCGTATCCTCAATGGCGTCCCACACACTGTTGAAGCGCTCGCTGCTCATTGATCCCACTCCTTTGTCAACTCTCGGTATCGTTTCTCCGCCAGGTCGAGATCTGCCTTGCTCGTCTTCTGCGTCTTCTTTTGGAAGCAATGCAGCACGTAAACAGCATCGGCGAATTTCGCCACATAGATGAGGCGGAATGCGCCGTCCGCCTCTCGGATGCGAATTTCTCGAACGCCTCGCCCGATTGCAGGCATTGGCTTCCAATCGTCGGGTTCTCCGCCACGTTGCACCAAATCGAGTTGGTGACCCGCTTCACGCCGAGCCGACAGCGGAAAGGTCCGCAAGTCGTCGAGGGCGCTGCCTCGAAACTCGATTGGAATCGGCTTGCTCATCACGCGCTATATACAAAATATTGTATGGGCTGGCAACCGGGTGCAGGCGCTGCGAATGATCCGTACGTTTGCAACGGTGCCGGGTGCTCGACTTCATCTTATCGCCGCTCGTTCTCGCTGAGAGGGCCGCGCGCCGGCCTGAGAGAGCAGCGATGACGCCACAAGCGGCGCGCTTGCCGCGCCCAAGAGGACTCGAACCCCTGTTTTCGCCGTGAAGGGGCGGCGAGCAGACAGTGAGT
>JAXMCY010000027.1:0-37551 GCA_046349135.1 Methylocystis sp.
TTCGGGCCAAAAGCCCGAGTATCCGTCCAGGCCAAAGGAAAAGACGAGGGCGATCAAACTCTAGCTCGACCCGTCAAACGTCCGCGGTTTCCCGATCCGTCCCTCGCCGCTGACGGGAGGGCGGCAACCCTCTCGCAGCGGTTCCTTTTTGCCTCAGTGGCGCGAGAAGTCATAAGACAAGCGGATTCGCCTTAAACCGGCTCATATCCCGCGGCGGCGAAGAAATTTGCGCATTCCGTGGGGGAGAACTCCCTGAGCAATGCGCCGATCCTGTTCCATAGGGCGTCGACAGTCTGCTCGGCGGCTTTGCGCAGCAGAGCTTTGAGCTTGGAGAAAGCCTTCTCGATTGGATTGAAATCGGGGCTGTAAGGCGGAAGGTAGAGCAGCGTCGCGCCGACCGCTTCGATGGCCTTGCGCGCGCCTGCGCCCTTGTGGCTCCCCAGATTGTCGATCATGACAATGTCGCCCGGCGACAGCGTCGGAACGAGGACCTGATCGACATAGGCTCGGAACCATTGACCGTTGATCGGGCCGTCGAGAACCATCGGCGCAATCATTCCGGTCAGGCGCAGGCCGGCGACGAATGTCGTCGTCTTCCCGTGCCCATGCGGAACGCCGGCGCGCAGCCGCTCGCCTTTGGGCGCGCGGCCGTTCTTGCGCGCCATATTGGTCGTGGTCCAGGTCTCGTCGATGAAGACGAGCTTTTCGGGATCAAGATTGAGCTGGCTGTCGAACCAGGCTTCGCGCCGCTCCTTTATGTCCGCCCGTTCCTGCTCGCTCGCATGGGCGGTCTTTTTTGTAGGTCAGACCGCAGCGGTCGAGAAAGTCCCACAGCGTCGCTCGGCTAGCCTTTATCCCGCGTTCGGCGAGGAGGCGTTCCAACAGCTCGCTGATGGTCAGGTCCGGCGTCGCCTCGATCAGCGTCAGCAGGAAGTCGCGATGCGCATCGAGCTTGCAGCGTTTTGGCTGTCCCTGTCTGCGCGCGCCGCGCTCGCCGGTCTGACGCGCGCGGCGAACCCAGACGATCGCTGTCGCATCACCCACCCCGAAACGCGCCGCCGCCTGACACGCCGAAAGGCCCTTCAACGCGGCGTCGATCCCTCGGTCACGCAAATCCTGGCTGTAGGCTCGAGCCATCTTTCTCCCCCGTCATGCACATGACGTAAGGAATCGCCGATTCGCGAATCCCTTCTTGAATCGGAAAATGACAAACTCGCTTGTCTTATGACTTTCCGCGCCGCTTGGGCGAGAAGGGAACCGCTGGGAGAGGGTTGCCGCCCTCTCGTCAGCGGCGAGGGACGGATCGGGAAACTGCGGACCGTTTGACGGGTCGAGCTAGAGTTTGATCGCCCTCGTCTTTTCCTTTGGCCTGGACGGATACTCGGGCTTTTGGCCCGAATGACAAGCAGAGGCGCGGAAAAGATGAATCCTTCTACCATTGGCGTTGATGTCTCGAAAGATTTTCTCGATGTCCACCGCCTTGCCGATGGCGCCTCGCGCCGTTTCGCCAATGACAAGACCGGCCGCAAAGCCCTGCTCAAATGGCTGACCACCGCGCCGGTCAAGAGCGTTGTGTTCGAGCCAACAGGCCCCTATCACCGTGCGCTCGAACGCGCGCTCGACACCGCCGGCGTGCCGATCGCCAAGGTCAATCCCCGCCAAGCGCGCCGTTTCGCCGAGGCGGCCGGCAAGCTCGTCAAAACCGATCGCGTCGACGCTGCCATGCTCGCGCGCATGGGCGAGGTTCTCGGCCTCGAACCACGGCCTTGCGTCACCCAGACCATCGCCGAACTGAAGGAACTGCATCTGGCGCGCGCCGCGCTCATCAAGGACCGCACCGCCGCCAAAAACCGCGCCAAGGCGATCACGCTTGCCCTGCTCGAAAAGCAGAACAAAAAGCGCCTCGTGGAAATTGACGTCAAACGCGAGGAGATCGACGCTGCGATCGAAAAGCTCATCTTCGATGACACGCATCTCGCTCGCCGGTTCGAGATTCTCCTCTCCATCCCGGGCGTCTCCAAGATCACCGCTTTCGCTTTGCTGATCGAAATGCCGGAGCTTGGGAGCCTCGAAGGCAAACAGGCCGCAAGCCTCACCGGCCTCGCGCCCGTGCAAAGACAATCCGGCGCATGGAAAGGCCACGCATACATTCGCGGCGGCAGGGCTTTCCTGCCATAAGCCCTTTATATGCCAGCGCTCGTCGCTTGCAGGTTCAACAAAGACAGTCGAGCGCTTTATCAAAAGCTCGTCGAAGCCGGAAAGCCCGCCAAAGTCGCCATCACCGCCGTCATGCGCAAGCTCGTCGTCCTCGCCAACGCCCTTCCTTAACGCGATCCACACAGAAAGAGCCCGGCGAACAGCCGGGCTCTTTGCTTTTCTGCATCCCGCTTAACGCCAGTCGGCGCGGCCGTTGCCTGGTTCGGCGCAAAGCAGTATCAGAATTTTGATTTGCTCCCGTCTGACGCGCGATGATGTATTGCGAAGACGTTTTCGACCTTATCGACCGGATCGCGCGCGCGGGAAAACGGCCCGCTCTCAACGACGTTCTAGATGAATTCCTGCGGGCGACGGGCTTCGCCCATGTCGCTTATGTCGCCTTCAATCTCCCGACGGGTCCCGATCGGCGCCTGCTCTCGGCGGCCTTCGCCCCAACGTGGCGTAAGCATCATGTCCAGTCCGGGCGCGTCGATCTGGCGCCGCTATTCTCCGCCGGTTTGGGCGGCATTGCGCCTTTGCTCTGGGATGGTTTGGAGCGTGACCATCCAATTATCCGTAAACTGCTCGGCGAGGCGCTCGAGTTCGATCTCGGCGCGAATGGCGTCTCCGTTCCTTTGCGCGGCCGGGACGGCGAATATGCGCTGTTCAGCGTCTGCGTTGAAAACCCCGAGTTCCCTGGGATGTCGGGCAATGCTGTGACGCGTCGGCTCATGGTCGCGAGCGCGATATTTCATTCGAAAGTCCGGCGCGCCTGTTCTCAGCCGCCGGCGCCTGGCGATCGATTGACGGACTGCGAACTCAACTGTCTTCGTCTCAGAGCTGTGAGAAAGACCGATGACGAGATCGGAATCGCCCTAGGCGCCAGTTCGAACGTGGCGCGGTTCTGGTTGGAGACGGCACGCGCCCGGCTGAACGCCGTCACCGTCGATGCCGCCGTGGAAAAAGTCTTGGCGATGGAATCGATTCGGCGTCGCGCAGAAGCCGATCGTCCCCCAGCTCAGTCGCTTCCCGTCACGTCTTCGATCGGCTGGCGCGAGCGATGATCGCGCTGCTTCCCGGCGAATCGCGCGCGCGCTTCCCTCGAATCACCGATGAAATGTACGAGCTGCGCCTGGACGCGACTCGGGCGCGCCTCGATCGCCCGCTGGGCGCAATCAATCGACTGACGGTCGTCGACTATTTCGATTCGCTCGATCCGCTGTACGTCCTCGCGCTCGATGACGCAGGACGCATCCTTGGAGCGATAAGGCTCTTGCCGACGACCGGCGTGACCATGTTGAACGACGCTTTCGCCGCGACCTTGCCGGAGCGCGGACGAATCGAAAGCCCGCTGATCTGGGAAGCCAGCCGCCTGACGCTGGATGCGAGCGGGAATTCTCCAGCGCAGGTAAGATCCATCGATCGCGCCGTCGGCGAATTGGGCTGCGCGCTCAACGAGATCGCGCAGGCTGCCGGGCTGACGCATTTGATTGGCGTTTTCGACCGCGGCGCCTACGACCTGCTTTCTTCCCGCGGCTGCGCCGGCGAAGCGTTAGCGCCGCCGCTCAGTCTGGACAGCGGGCAGATATGCGTCTCTCTTTATGAAGTTGGTCCCGCGATGGACGCGCAATTCATCCGTCTCGCCGGAGAGGACGCGCGACGCCCGATCAATCTTGCCGATGTTGACAGCATGCGCTCGACAGTAGGCAATCTCTGAGCAAACGACGTCGAATAGAAAGGCCGCAAGCAGGTCTCACGCTGCCAAAAAGCTCGCCGCTGGGCGGCGAGCGACGCTCAACCCTTTTACATATGTGGTCAGGCGTTGACGAACGCGGTAATCGCCAGCGTGATCGCGGCGGCGGCGGCAAAGATCGAGAGAATCGCTGAGATCGCGTTCATGGCGCTTCCATCCTGTGGCTCGCTGCCCGTTGTCGAAAGGAACCGGATCTGGGCAGACGCGACAATTTAGCGCACCAACTCGAAAATTCGCCAAGTGGGAAAATCTATTGCAACGCGTCGCCCACTCAGCCCGGGAATTCTTCCCGCAATCAGTCCATGCCCGTAATTAATTCTTAATCAATGATTTACTGGCTAGGCTGCGGGGGCTGTGCGGCGCAATGACGATTAATCCGTTAAAGACATGAGCTTTGCTTTAAGGTCGCCGATTTCCAGCTCAGCCTGCACCTGCGCGCTAACGTCGTATTGCACCCCGAGGAAATACAGAAGCCGCCCGTCCGCGTCGAACAGGGGCGTTATGTTGAGCTTGTTGTGAAACAGGGCGCCGTCCTTGCGGTAATTGCGCAGCGTCACTTCGACCTGTTCCCGATTCTGAATGGCGTCGCGCAGGCGCTGTCTTCCCTCCTGGTCCCGATCGTCGGCCTGAAGGAAACGGCAGTTGCGCCCGATGATCTCGTCCACTTCGTAGCCGGTGATCCGCGTGAACGGCCTGTTCGCGTAAATGATCGGCGAGTCTTCGAGGTCGGGGTCCGCGAGCGTGACGCCGTTGACGCAGGCGTCGAAGATAGTGGTCAATATTTTCGGAATGATTTCAGCTTCTTTTCGCAGCGCGAAAAGCTGCCCCTTGTTCTGGCTTCTGGCGCGCGCCCATACGCGATAGGCGCTCGGCGCCATGCCGGCGAAACGCCGGAAAGCGCGACGAAAGCTCGCTTCGTCGGCGAAGCCGGCGCTGGCGGCGAGCTCCTTGACCGGCTTGGCGCTGGTCTCGAGCAGCATCCGCGCGGTGTCGACCCGTATGCGATCGATGAACGTCTTCGGCGACTCACCCGACGCCTGTTTGAGCTTGCGATGCAACGTCCGCTCGGATGTCGAAAGCGCGCGCGCCAGCTCCTGAGCGCTGAACGATGAATCCGACTGCCGAACAATTCGTTCGGCTTCGGCGAGAAAGGCGTCCATGCCTTCATTCAATGCGGCGGCGCTATAGGCGGCCGAGCCGCTTGGCGCGCCTTTGACGAGCGCCGCCTCGCCGACGGTGAAATCCGCCGCGACCCGCGCCGCGTCGACCCCGCACAGTGCGCGAATGAGGTGCAAGCCGACGTCGATCCAGGAGAGGGGGCCGGCGGCAGTGACGACCCGACGGTCTTCGATCAGCCGCGCGCCCCAGGCGGCGTCGATTCGCGGGTAGCGTTGTTTCAACTCCTCCTGATGCCACCAGCTCGTCGTACAGCGCCGGCCGTCGAGGAGGCCCGCCTCGCCGAGAAGGAAGACGCCCGAACCGCAGCCTGCGATCAGCGCCCCGCGCGCATGGTGGCGGCGCAGCCAGGCGGCGGCCGCCCCGAAGCGGGACATGTCCGGCGGCTTTCCCTTCTCGTCCGGCGAGAAGCTCGGCACGATGATTGCGTCGCAGGTCGCGATTGCCTCGAAAGAGGCGGCGACAGGCAAACGCGCTCCCGTAAGATCGCGGATCGGTTCGCCATTCGCGCTGGCCGCGACCACGTAGAAAGGATCTTCAGCCCTCAGGCCGGGCGCGCCGGCGCGGCCGATAGCGCGGCGCGCCAGCGCCAGCAGGTCGGTCAGTCCCAGGAAAGCCGAGCCCAGGCAATGGTCTAGGCCGGCAATGACAATCTTACGCATCTGACTCTGCTTTTGGCGAATTATGCAGCCTGTTTGGCTATTGCGCCATCCTGACCTAGATTAGTTCTAATCCCATTCTGCTCTCGGGAGACATCTTCGTCTCCGGCGCGGAATGCTTAATCTTGGCGAAGACGCCGGGCGCGTCTCGGCTCTCGCCATGGAGGTGAAAATGAAGGCGAATTGGAAGAAATATTTGCCTTGGGTCGTCTTCGTCGCCATCGGGGCCTTGCTCTTCGGGCTGTTTCAACATCAGCAGGCCCGCACGCCGGCTCGCGAAATAACCTTCAGCGAACTGCTGGTGCAGATCGATGAAGGCCGCGTTCACGACGTGACGATGTCCGGCAACGAGATCTCGGGCCACTTCAACGACAACCGCACCTTCACGACTTACGCTCCGAATGATCCGAGCCTCGTGCAGAAGCTTGAGTCGAAGAAGGTCCAGATCAGCGCCAAACCGGCGAGCGACAGCCCCGGCTGGCTTTCGACCCTGCTCGTCAATGGCCTTCCGCTGCTGCTGTTCATCGCCGTGTGGATATACATGGCGCGCCAGATGCAGGGCGGGGCCGGCGGTCGCGCGATGGGCTTTGGCAAGTCGAAGGCGAAGCTTCTGACCGAGACCCAGGGCCGCGTCACCTTCGAGGACGTCGCCGGCGTCGACGAAGCCAAGGAGGATCTGCAGGAGATCGTCGAATTCCTGCGCGATCCGCAGAAGTTCAACGCCTCGGCGGCCGCATTCCGCGCGGCGTGCTGCTCGTCGGGCCGCCCGGCACCGGCAAGACTTTGCTCGCCCGCGCCATCGCCGGCGAGGCGGGCGTGCCCTTCTTCTCGATTTCGGGCTCCGACTTCGTCGAAATGTTTGTCGGCGTCGGCGCGTCGCGCGTGCGCGACATGTTCGAACAGGCGAAGAAGAACGCGCCCTGCATCATCTTCGTCGACGAGATCGACGCGGTCGGCCGCCATCGCGGCGCCGGCTTGGGCGGCGGCAATGACGAGCGCGAGCAGACGCTCAATCAGCTGCTCGTCGAGATGGACGGCTTTGAGGCGAATGAGGGCATCATCCTGATCGCCGCGACGAACCGTCCGGACGTGCTCGACCCGGCGCTGATGCGTCCGGGCCGTTTCGACCGGCAGATTCAGGTGCCGAACCCGGATTTCATCGGCCGGGAGAAAATCCTCAAGGTTCACGCCCGCAAGGTGCCTCTGGCGCCGGACGTCGATCTGAAGGTTGTGGCGCGCGGCACGCCGGGCTTTTCCGGCGCCGATCTGATGAATCTTGTGAACGAGGCGGCGCTGCTGGCGGCGCGTCGGTCGAAGCGCATCGTCACGAACCAGGAGTTCGAGGACGCGCGCGACAAGATCATGATGGGCGCGGAGCGGCGCACGCTGGTGATGACCGACGAGGAGAAGAAGCTCACCGCCTATCACGAAGGCGGCCATGCGCTCGTGCAGCTCTCGGTTCCTGGCGCGATGCCCGTTCACAAGGCGACGATCATTCCGCGCGGCAGAGCGCTCGGCATGGTGCAGGGCCTTCCCGAACGCGACCAGATCTCGCAGACCTACGAGCAGCTGACCGCGATGCTCGCCATCGCCATGGGCGGCCGGGTCGCCGAGGAGATGATCTTCGGTCACGACAAGGTGACGTCGGGAGCGGCTTCCGACATTCAGCAATGCACCCGTGTCGCGCGCGCGATGGTCACGCAGCTCGGCTTCTCGGACAAGCTCGGCGCCGTCGCCTACGCCAATCCTGAGCAGGAGCAGTTCCTTGGTTATTCGATCGGACGCCAGCAAACGCTTTCCGAAGCGACGCAGCAGACGATTGACGCCGAGGTGCGCCGTCTGGTGCAGGAGGCCTATGACGAGGCGAAGCGCATCCTGACCGAAAAGCGCAGTCAGCTCGACTTGCTCGCCAATGCGCTGCTCGAGTTCGAGACGCTGACCGGGGACGAGATGAAAGGTCTGCTCGTCGGGAAGCGCCCTGTCCGCGACGACTCGACCTCGACTCCGCCACCGCGCGGCTCAGCGGTGCCCACGACCGGGCAGAAGCCGGAGCCGGACGTCGGCGGCATGGAGCCTCAGCCGGTCTGATTGGATGAATTCAAGCGAAGGCCCGGCGTTCTGCGCCGGGCCTTTTTTGTTGCGTACAGCAGATTTTCACTCCTCTCGCGCCCTTCTCCGCATGGCGGGTTCTGGGCTTTACTTGGCGACAAAGTCACTGTTGCGAAGCGCCATAACGCGCAAGATGCATCAGCCTCGAAGAGCGTCTCTTCGAGAGAAAATCCATGGAGGAGTTAACGATAATGAGCTCGACGACTGACACAGCAGCCCGGGCTGCTGCTGGCACGGAAGCTGTAGTTGACCTTAAGGGCATGTGGATTGGCCTTGCGGTTTTGAACGGCTTCTATCTGGTTGTCCGGATTTACGAGCAGATTTTTGGCTGGCGCGCTGGCCTTGACTCGTTTGCTCCTGAATTCCAGACGTATTGGATGGCGATCCTGTGGACGGAGATTCCGCTTGAGCTGATCTCCGGCATTGGGCTTGCAGGCTTTTGTGGAAGACGCGCACGCGCGACTTCTCGACGTTGACGGCGCGCGAAGAGATGCGCCGTCTGGTTGTTGAGGTGCAGTGGCTTGTTGTTTACGCCGCGGCCATTTACTGGGGCGCGTCGTTCTTCACTGAGCAGGACGGCACCTGGCACATGACGGTGATCTCGCGACACGGACTTCACGCCGTCGCACATCATCGAGTTCTATATGAGCTACCCGATTTATTCGGTGATCGCGGTTGGCGGCTTCTTTTATGCGAAGACGCGTCTTCCGTATTTTTCGAAGGGCTATTCGGTCGCGTATCTGATCGTGGCGATTGGCCCGTTCATGATCATCCCGAACGTCGGCCTGAATGAGTGGGGCCACACGTTCTGGTTCATGGAAGAACTGTTCGTTGCGCCGCTGCATTGGGGCTTCGTGTTCTTCGGCTGGATGGCGCTTGGCGTGTTCGGCGTCGTCCTTCAGCTGCTGATGAACATTCAGCGCCTGATCGGCAAGGAAGGCGTCGCCCTCCTCACCGAGTAAGTGAAACATGGCGCCGCTCGGCATTGAGCCGGGCGGCGTCAAAGAAAATCAAAAATCCGGGAGGTCCCATGGTCGTCGCCATGCTGCTTTTGGCTGCAGCGCTCTCGCCGCTCTGTTTTCTCTGTGCTGCGCCGCGTCGTATTCCGCAGCGCGCGCGCTGCAAGATCGCGCCGTCGCAGGGTCGTAAGGACTAGCTATTCTTGAGGAGCCCGCCGCCGCGCCGCGAGGCGCTGTCGTCGGGCTCCTTTCCGCGCCTCTGGCGGATCAGGCCGGCGGCGCATTGTCTTGCTTTTTTGGCTGAACTAGATCGTCAATGGCGGCGCGCCGAGATCCGCGCGCGCAATAGGAGAGGCCAATGAATGATCTTGTCGTGATTGCGTTTCCGTCGGAAGAAAAGGCCGAAGAAGTTCGGCAGAAGCTCTTCACCATGCAGAAGGAGTATCTGATCGAGCTCGGCGACGCGGTCGTCGCGGTGAAAAATTCGGACGGGGCGGTAAAGCTCAATCAGCTCTTCAACACCACGGCGCTTGGCGGAGTCTCTGGCGCGTTCTGGGGCGCGTTGATCGGGTTGATCTTCATGATGCCCCTTGCAGGCGCGGCGATTGGTGCCGGTGCCGGCGCTGTATCCGGGGCGCTGACCGATTTTGGCATCGACGACAAATTCATGAAGGACGTGGCCGCCGCGATTCCGCCCGGCGGCGCGGCATTGTTCCTGCTCGTTCGCAAGATGACGACGGACAAGGTTCTGGACGGCTTGAAAGGCGTCGGCGGCGTCGTGCTGCGCACCTCTTTCGACAAGTCGAAGGAAGACGCGATCCGCGCCGCCCTCGCGGCGCAACCTGCCTCTTCCTAAGCTGAATCGACATTCTGGGAACGATCACGCCTTCCGCATCGGGCGATTGCGCCCGATGCGGCGAGATCTAACGGGACCGCGCGCCGAGAACTTTTTCAGCGCGCGCAGCTCTAGGCCGTCTCTTCGCCAGCCTTGCGGCGATGCGTATGCATCGTGATGTAAATGCTGGCGATAATGAACGCCAAGCCGAGAACGGAGACGATGATGAACAGCGAGGAGCGCTGAATAATCGCCACGGCGGGGACGAAGAGCCCGAGGATCATCCCGACGACGCAGATTTGCCAGGCGGCGGCGTGAACGCCAGCGACGAAGGTCGCGACGGCGAGCAGCACCATCAGGTTGAGGCCGGCGGCATTGACGTCGATGAGGCTGCGCAGCGGCGGCGAGTAGATCAGCCACATGCCGACAAGAAACGCCGCCCAATGCAGTATCTGAGTCCAGACAAGTCGCGTGCGCTCATGGGTCGTTTGCGCATGACGCCAACCGACGTAAATACAGATTGCGCAATAGACCGGCGTCAAGAATTCCCAATAAAAGGCGACGGGCTGTCCGGTGAAGGTAACGACGCCGATGCCGAGCACGGCCATCGAGAGCATCACGATATAGGGCAGATCGATCTTCACAACATCGAGGAAGAGAACGCCGGGCGGTTGGGTCCTGATCTCCTCGATTCCGTGTTCGATCGTCGTCGCCCAGTTTTCCTGATGAGGCGACACATCGGGCGCTTTCGGTTCGGCCGGGTCGGAGCTATTCGACATTCGGAATCCTCGCTGGTTCGGGCGCAAAGGAGGGTGCGGCGTCTTTCTTCGCCTTTCTCCTCGCGCCTGTTGGCCGAATTAGAGGAGCAAGATAGTTCGGGGGCGGGGAGCGAGCAACCGGCGCGCCCGCGAATTCGGCAGGCGTGCGCCGAACGCCGCGGTTGGCAAACGCGGCAAGTGCGCGCTCATCGGCATCGGTTTGACGTCATGGGCTCGTCACACGGGCGCCGGCAAAGGCTATAATGGCCGCTGACGAAATCCCATGCGGTCCCGTATATTTTTGATGTGACGCGGAGGGAGCCCGGTAGGCGGATGGCGGCCCAAACTGACGATGCGAGGGCGATCGTAACGGTCGACGGCCTGCAGGCTTTGCTGCTGGCGATTCAGGCGCGCGGCTATCGCGCCATCGGACCAACCGTGCAAAACCAAGCCATCGTTTACGATGATGTCAGTTCGATTGACGATCTGCCGCGCGGATGGACGGACGACCAGGGCGGCGGCCGCTATAGGCTAACGCGTCGCAGCGACGACGCACTCTTTGGATATGCGGTTGGGCCGCAATCATGGAAGAAATACCTTCATGCGCCGAAGCTGAGGCTTTGGACGGCGGAACGTCGTGGCGAGGACGTCAACGTCACGCCCGAAGCGTCGCCTGGCGATCGTCTCGCCTTCATCGGCGTTCGCGCCTGCGAAATTCGCGCGATCGAAATCCAGGACAGGGTGCTTGTCGGCGATCTTTATGCCGATCCGCACTACAAGGCGTTACGCGAACGCGCGCTCATCGTCGCCGTCAATTGCGCCGAGGCGGGGGGCACGTGCTTTTGCGTCTCCATGCAGACGGGTCCGCGCGTCAAACAGGGCTTCGACATTGCGCTGACCGAGCTTCTCGATGGCGGCAAACATGTCTTTCTCGTCGAGGCCGGCAGCGACGAGGGACAGGCGATATTGGCGCAAATTCCGCATCGAACGCCTTCGGATGACGAGATCGAAGCGGCCGACGCGGTGATCGAGCGAACCGCGTCCTCGATGGGTCGCGAAATGCGTTCGGACGACCTCAACGCGCTGCTGATGGACAATCTCGAACATCCCCGCTGGGATGAGGTGGCGACGCGCTGCCTGACCTGCGCAAATTGCACGCTTGTCTGTCCGACTTGTTTCTGCACGTCGGTGGAGGACGTTTCCGATCTTGCCGGCGAGCACGCCGAGCGCTGGCGGCGCTGGGATTCATGTTTCACAATGGATTTTTCCTATATTCACGGCGGCAGCGTGCGCGCCAGCGCGAAATCGCGCTACCGCCAATGGATGACCCATAAGCTGGCGACCTGGATCGACCAGTTCGGCTCGTCGGGCTGCGTGGGGTGCGGCCGCTGCATCACCTGGTGTCCGGTCGGGATCGACATCACCGAAGAGGTCAGCGCCATTCGCGGACATGACGCCGACGTGAGGGAACCGCGATGAAGGACATTGCCGATCTGCTCCGTCATCATCCCTTTGCCGAGGGGCTGGATGACGACACGCTGGCGCTCGTCGCCGGATGCGCCAAAAACGTCGTGCTGCAGCCGGGCGACTATTTTTTCCGGGAAGGCGCCGCGGCCGACGCCTTCTATCTCGTGCGGCATGGCGCCGTGGCGCTCGAAACTTTCGTGCCCGGGCGCGGCGTCTTCTCCTTTCTTACGGTCAAGAGCGGAGAGATCCTTGGCGCCGACTGGCTCATTCCGCCTTACCGCTCGTCATTCGACGCGCGCGCGGTCGAATTGACGCGCGCCATCGCTTTCGACGGCAAATGCTTGCGCGGCAAATGCGAGGCGGATCCGCGCGTCGGCTACGAGATGATGAAGCGTTTCATTCCGCCGCTCGTCAAACGATTGCAGTCGGCGCGCATGCAGGCGCTCGGGATGTACGATGCCGCCGACGCTTAAAGCCCGCGCGTCGGCGCCCCAACCGATGGTCCCGCGCATGACGCCGGTGACGCGCTTTGTCCGCGAGTCGGAAGACGTATTCACTTTCGATCTTGCGCCTGAAGGCGTCGCGCCGTTCGCGCCGGGGCAATTCAACATGCTCTATGCATTCGGCGTCGGCGAAATACCGATCAGCATCAGTGGCGACGCGCAGGCGCCGGAACGGCTCACCCATACGATCCGCGCCGTTGGACCGGTGAGCGCCGCGCTCGGCAAATTGAAAGCGGGCGATCGCGTCGGTCTGCGCGGACCCTTCGGGGTCGGCTGGCCCGTTGAAGAATACAAAGGGTTCGACGTGCTGCTGATTGCGGGCGGCATCGGCCTCGCGCCGCTTCGTCCCGTCGTCTATTGGCTATTGCGTCATCGCGCCGACTACGGCCGCGTCGGCGTCCTCTACGGCGCGCGCGCGCCTGCTGATCTTATCTTCCGCAGTGAACTGGAGGAATGGCGGCGAACGCCCGACTTTCAGCTGCGCGTCGCGGTGGAGCGCGCCGGACCCGAGTGGGCGGGAGACGTCGGCTATGTCACGCCGCTGCTGTCGAAGCTGCGCTTCGATCCGGCGGACGCCGTCGCAATGATCTGCGGGCCGGAGGTGATGATCCGCGCCACTGCGCTTGCGCTGGAAGACGCGGGCATTGCCGATTCGCGGATTTTCGTTTCGATGGAACGCAATATGAAATGCGCAATCGGCCATTGCGGCCACTGCCAGTTCGGTCCGCTGTTCATCTGCAAGGATGGGCCGGTGCATTCCTACGATCGCGTACGCAATCTTCTCGCCTGTCGGGAGCTATGACGTGGAGCGCATTCGGCCAAAGCTTGCCCTCTGGAAATTCGCCTCATGCGACGGTTGCCAACTCAGCCTGCTCGATTGCGAGGACGAACTGCTGGAAATCGCCGGCCAAGTCGAGATCGCCTATTTCCTTGAAGCGACGCGCGCCTCTGTCGAAGGCCCTTACGATCTCTCGCTCGTCGAAGGCTCGGTGACGACGCCGCATGACGCCTTGCGCATTCAGGAGATTCGCAAGAAGTCGCGCTTCCTTGTGACGATCGGCGCCTGCGCGACGGCAGGCGGCATTCAGGCGCTGCGCAATTTCGCCGACGTGCGCGAATACGCCGCCATCGTCTATGCGCGGCCCGACTATATCCAGACGCTCGCCACCTCGACCTCGATCGCAGAGCATGTGAAGGTCGATTTCGAATTGCGCGGCTGCCCGATAAGCACCAGGCAGCTCGTCGAGGTGATTTCCGCCTTTCTCGCCGGGCGCAAGCCGCAGACGCCGCCGCACAGCGTCTGCGTCGAGTGCAAGATCGCTGGCAATCTTTGCGTCATGGTCGGTCACGGAACCCCTTGCCTAGGCCCGGTCACCCATGCGGGATGTGGCGCGCTCTGTCCGTCATACAACCGCGGCTGCTACGGCTGCTACGGTCCGATGGAAACGCCGAATGCGTCCTCGCTTTCGACGTGGCTGTGCAAGCTCGGCATGGACGAAGATGCGCTGAAGCGCGTTTACAGAACGTTCAACGCCAATGCCGACGCCTTCCGCAAGGAAAGCGAGCGCCATGAAAACTAGAACGATTAAGGTCGATCAGCTCGCGCGCGTCGAGGGCGAGGGCGCGCTTAAGGTCGTGGCGCGCGACGGCGTCGTGCAATCGGCGGAGCTCAACATTTTTGAGCCGCCGCGCTTCTTCGAAGCCTTTTTGCGCGACCGCTTATATGCAGAGGCGCCTGACATTGCGGCGCGCATCTGCGGCATCTGTCCCGTCGCCTATCAGATGAGCGCCGTCCATGCGATGGAAAACGCACTGGGCGTCGTCGTCGACGGACCGTTGCGCGAGTTGCGGCGGCTGATCTATTGCGGCGAGTGGATCGAGAGCCACACGTTGCATGTCTATATGCTGCATGCGCCGGATTTTCTCGGCTACGAAGGCGCCATCGAAATGGCGCGCGATCACGCCGACATCGTGCGGCGCGGGCTCGACCTCAAGCGAGCCGGCAATTCGATCATCGCGCTGCTGGGCGGCCGCGAAATCCATCCGATCAATGTCCGCGTCGGCGGCTTTTACCGCACGCCGCGCAAGCGTGAGCTCAAGCCGCTTGCCGAAGAGTTGAAACGCGCGCGGGACCAGGCGCTCGCCACCGTGCGCTGGACGGCCGGCTTCGATTTCCCCGACGTCGCGCGCGACTATGAATTCGTATCGCTGAGGGGCGATGGCGAATATCCCTTCAATCACGGCCGCATCGCATCGAGCCGCGGGTTGGACATTTCCGCCGCGGAATATGACGAACATTTCGAAGAGACGCAGGTCGAGCATTCAACTGCGCTGCATGCGCACATCAAGGCGCGCGGCCCTTATCTTACTGGACCATTGGCGCGTTACGCCCTGAACGCGGCCAATCTCTCGCCACTCGCGCGCGAGGCGGCGCGAGAAGCAGGACTTGGAACAGTTTGCGGCAATCCCTTTCGCAGCATTGTCATTCGCGCCGTCGAGGTTCTCTACGCCTGCGACGAGGCGCTGCGGATAATCGATGACTATCAAGAGCCCGAACGGCCCGCCATCGACATAGAACTCCGCGCGAGTACTGGCTACGCCGCCACCGAGGCGCCACGCGGCATGCTGTACCACCGCTACCGTCTCGAGGGTGTCGGAAAGATCGCCGACGCGCGGATTGTGCCGCCGACGTCTCAGAACCAGCCGAGCATCGAAGAGGATTTGAAGACATTTGCGACCGCCTGGCTCGATTTGCCCGATGACATTCTACGTCGCCGTTGCGAGCAGACGATTCGCAATCACGACCCCTGCATCTCCTGTGCGACGCACTTCCTGAGGCTCGAGATCGATCGTGGATAGAGCGCGGGATGGCGGGCGTGTCTTCGTGCTCTGCGTCGGCAATCCTCAGCGCGGCGATGACGGCGCCGGCAGCGCTGTCGCGCGAATGCTGCGCGCGTCGCTCGACGGCCTCGATGTCGTCGAGGAGGAGGGCGAGGCGGCAAGGCTTGTGGCGCGGCTTGAAGGCGCGGACGCCGCTTTCATCGTCGACGCCTGCGTTTCCGGCCGGCCGCCCGGCTTCATACGCCGCTTCGACGTCGGCGCGGCGCCGCTTCCTCAGACGGTCTTCGGCGCGTCGACGCACGGCTTCGGACTCGCCGAAGCGCTCGAGCTCGCCCGGGCGCTTGGCGTATTGCCGCCGCGCTGCGTGCTTTATGCGATCGAGGGCGGAAACTTCGATCTAGGCGCGTCGTTGTCGCCGCAGGTCGCGGCGGCGGTCGAGATCGTCTCCGCTCGACTGCGAGCGGAAATTTTCCCCGATCGATCGACGCCGCTTCCGGCGTCGTTCAAGAGTTAAAAAGCCGTAAAGCGAATGCCCGTCGAAATATAGTTTGAGGCGCCATGAACACCGTTAATCAGGCCATAGACGCCCGACCGATGGTGCACGCGGACGAAAACCTCAAATGGCGCTTCCTTGGAAGGCGAAACGGTCAATTCTGGAACAAGCAGGTTCAGAAAGCGGGAGCTATGACCGCTACTGTCGAATTGTCGTTCGAACTCAGATATCCCGGTGACGTAACTCGCGCCGATCAAGCCAAGCCTGAAATTTGTGTAAACATAGTCGTTCCAGGGGAAATAGGTCCATCGCGCCATCGGGATAAGATCGAACTCCCATTGCTGTCCGGCTTGGCTATTGCCGAACCGCTTGGCGATGCCGCCTTCGAGCTCGAGTTCGATCGGAATGCTTTGAAAGCGATAGGCGGTGTAAACGGCGTGGGCGTCGACGAGAAGCCCCGAGGCGAAGTTCGGCGCCCAGGGCCGCAGGACGGTAATGTTGATCAGCGACTGGTCGCTCAATGCGCCGACATAGGCGCCGATTCTCAACGTGGGCGCAGCATTCGATGCGAGCATTCCCGTGAACGTCGGCGCAGGCGCGCTTGCCGGCGTCGGTTCAAAACCGAACGCCGGGCTCATGAACAGCGCAACGGAGGCTGCGGCCATAGCCGACTTTCTCATAACCCCTCCAACGCAACGCCGTTGGTCAACCCGGCGCGCCCCCCAAGACCTGCCTTGGCTATTTTTAGCCCGAGATGGCGTTCTTTCGGGCAATGGCGGTTTGACTCTGGCCGGGCCTTACTTCCGCGCACAAATTTGACGCGGGGCCGAAATGGATCGGCAACATTGCGGCAACCCGACGGAAACGTCTGCATGGCTAAATACCGCTCGCGCGATCTTTCGTCCCCCCAAAGGTGGCGCCTGTATCCGATGAATGGAGATATGTATGCAGCGCTTGGTTTCTTCGTCGACGTTTGCCGCGACCTACTCCACGGTTCGGGTTCTCGTCAGGCTACCGATGAATATCGCGCGCCGAATTGCCGCTTCGCCTGAGGCGTTCGTCGATGCCATCGAGCGATTCGCCAAGCGGTAAGTCGCTCTCAGAATAACGCGATCGGCCTTAACGTCAGCTCGCGCACCCCATGCGAAGGGCCGGGTGACGCACTTTGTTGCGCGGTCCAGGCGATGCCCGCAAGAAAAACTATTTCCGAACATTCACATAGGCTTAAGCACCAGTAACAGCGCAGAACCCCCCTGGGGTTGAACGACCCCAGCCGCATTCCAGTTGCATTGGCAAACTCCAATCAATCGGGAGGATACAATGCGCATACTCACGCTTCTGGCCATCGCGGCGCTGCTCGCTTTGACTCCATCGGCTCAGGCGCAGCGCGCCGGCGCAATTCCCTATGACGGCGATATCCAGGCGTACGGCGCGCCCTGGCGTTACCAACACAGGGATTGGAGCAGGCCCGGACACCCGCTCGATCCGGGCGTGTGCTATTACTGGAACGACTACATCGGCCGATGGGAATGGCGGTGCTGAGACACGCGCGCTGAAAAATTGGGAATGCCCTCGCCGGGGCCCTTGGGCGGCGATTCCGCAATTGCCGCCCAGGATTTATTTAGCCGCAGCAATTTCAGATGGCGCAGCGCCGACGGGTGGGGGTTCTTTTCGGACGTCAGAATTTGAATGGCGAGCCATCGTTGAGACACAGTAGGAAATATTCCCCCTGTATTGTCCATTGACATGCGGCGCCGAAGCCTTTGGTTCAGGCATTGAGCAATAGAACTGCTCTGCTTGACGCTGAACGGCAAAATATTCGGGTGGTTATTGTGTTTTTGTTTGGACGACAGTGGAATCGTACGAAAAACTGATAATATTTACACACCACAAATGCGCGTCAACGTGGCTAACGTCGATAGTAAAAGATATATGTGAAAAAAATGAGCTAAACTATATTGCGATACCCTGGGGACGGCGGTGCTGGCTGACGGGTTACACGATAGAAGAGGCGCTAAATTCCAGAAATGAGATTATTATTGCCATAAATGCTGAATACGAAAGTATAAATCATCATATACTGACCGGCATGGTTTGCGTGCATGTTGTCAGGAATCCGTTGAGCATCGTCGTTTCCGCGTATTACTCCCATCTCCGCACCCATCCCATCGAAAGCTGGGACTCGTTGGCGGATCAGAGGCATGTGCTGATGAGCGTCGATAAAGATGTCGGCATGGCGATCACGTTCGCCTTTCTCGAGTCAAGGCGATTTCAGCCGGAAACGAATGGTCCCTTATACGATATAAGCGCTTGGAATTACGACGATCCACGGATCGTCACGCTGCGGATGGAGGATATAACCTCGAACATATCCGGTTTCTTCAATTTGCTGTCTCAGACGGAGCTTTTAAGAAATGCCGTCATGCCAGATCCCGTCAGCTTCTTGTTCTCTTCCATAACCGGGAGGCGGCAGGGAGAAATCGATTTATCGTCACATTACCGCTGCGGAAGCGGCAGCGAATGGAGAGAAGCGTTGCCGACAGGAATTATTTTGTACCTCTCTCGTCATTATAACGATTTCTTGCTGAAATTTTACCCGGAAGTCCTTTTGGAGCGGCCTGCTGGGTAGAGCGAAGTCAGAAAGCGCGCATGTCGACGGCATCGTCAGAATTTTCAAGTCAAACTCACTGGCGGCGGACGGTCCGAGCGACTGCGCTTTTGTTTTTTCTCGTAACGGGCGCAGGCGCGAATGCGCGCGGCGTCAGGGTGAGCGCTCAGCCGATACCCGATGAAATATGGGCGTACATGCAGGGCAGATCGTGGCGCGCGGATCTGCCGTGCCCGAGACGGGACGAACTCGTCCTTTTGCGCATCCCCTATCTCGATTTCGACGGCAATGCGCAAACCGGCTTTCTGATCGTCGCGAGAAGCGTCTCAAAGCCGGTGGCGGCGGCGTTTCAGGAAATTTACGACAGCGGGAAATTTCGGATCTATCGGATGTCGCTGATTGATGAATTCGGCGGCGACGACGCGCGATCGATGGCGGCGAACAACACCAGCGCATTCAACTGCCGCACGACCGATCGCGGCGCCATGTCGCGGCACGCCTTCGGAATGGCCGTGGACATCAATCCCGTTCAAAATCCCTACCGGGAAGGAAACCTAACTGAGCCCGAAGCTGGGCGCGCCTTTGACGAGCCCTCTAAGCGCAGAAGAGATATCGTCGGGATCATCGTCGACGGCGACGTCGTGACCAGAGCCTTCGCGCGTCAAGGCTGGCGCTGGGGCGGACATTGGAGGAGAAGCGTCGACTATCAGCATTTTTCCAACGATGGACACTGACGGGGCGCTCCAACTCGAGCCCTGAACACTGGCTTCTATCGAATGGTATGCCGGCGCACGCACTCGACTTATTGGCCGTGACGAGACGTGCGCCGAGTCGATTGAATGAGGCGCGCGGCGCAAGATAAATTGGAAAATCTTTGGAAACGCCCGCATTGGAGCGCCACAATGAATGCTGGACCTGAGGGAGCGTCGGACATTTCTGCGGCCGCGCCGGCGCAAGCCGTAGCGCCGGACGATCCGATCGCCAACCTGAATATGACGTTCCGTTCGCTCTACGGCGCCAATCGCGAACAGGTTCTGGCGGAAACGCCGCTCGCGGCGCTGACGCTTATCGGCACTGGAGAAATCTGGCGCGTCGAACATGGCGAACTGACGAAGTGCTATCAGCCAAATAAGACGCTGCCGAAGATCAAGGGATTGATGCATGCGGTGCTTGGGGCTCATGGCGCCTGGAGCCTGTTGCTGCGGAGCCGAGATTCGAGCGAGGCGTCGCAGGCGGCAAAGCAGCTGAATGAAGCATTGGGCGAGGCGATCGAACGCGCTGCGGCGGAACTGCCCGACGAACTGGCTTATCCCGCGAGAGAGGTTCTTATCGAGCTCAAACGCCTGTCTGATGGGTGGTTGTCGGGGAGCCACGCGACCGCGGATGAATTTCCTTCAGCCCTGAAGCGAGTCAATCCGCAACTGAAGCAGGTCATCAAACTCGTCGGTCGTGCCGCTTACAGCGCGCTGAGCGAGGGATTCGAAGCCTTTCGAAACGACAGCAGCCCGAGCGATTGGGCGCAATGCTATGTCGGCGTCTGCGGTCCCGGACAAGGCCGTCGCGACAATATCGAGATTGCGGCGGCGATGTCGGTGATGGGCCGCGAAGCAGTCGGGATACGGCTGCTCTATCTCGAAAACGCCCTGACAATCCCTGATGGACTTAAGTTTCTGGCGGCCGCGCTTGTTGAACGCGATCTCGGCCAAGCGGTCTTCAACGATCAATATCGAATGTGGCGCGACATCTTGGCCGACACAGCGATCGAACAGGCCGGGGGCGGCTTCTTCCCGCAATTGGGACCGGGGTGATGGGCCGCCGACGCGTTCAGAATTTCGAAGTTGGAGAGAAAACTGGTCGGAGTGAGAGTCCGCCAAAATCATTTCTCAAGACGACGCAGGACGACTTAACGACATAAAAAATACCTCTGATTTCATGCACTTTAATGGCGTCACCTGTCTACCCTCCTCTCATGCTCTCGCATATAATCGCAGTTCAAAAGTGGGGCCGTAAGTGGGGCCCAAAGAGAGGCGTGGCGATGGCGCGGCCAAGGAACAAGCTGACGGCCCGTCAGGCTGCAGCCATTACATCGCCGGGCCGGCATTCGGATGGCGGTTCTCTCTATTTGGTCATTGACGGCGACGGCGCGGCGACGCGCCGTCGCTGGCTCTACCTCTTTAACTGGCGTGGGAAGCGACGCGAAATGGGGCTCGGCGGCTTTCCCGCCGTCTCGTTGGCCAACGCCCGCAAGGGCCGCGAGGAAGGCGAGCGCCTTGTTCGCGAAGGCCGCGACCCGATCGCCGCGCGTGAGGAATCCCGGCGGGCAAGGTCCCGTAAGCCGACTTTCGGGGAGGTTGCCGACGCCCTGATCGATGCGAAGGGCGCCGCGTCGCGAAACGACAAACATCGCGGTCAATGGGTGGCGACTCTCATTAAAGACGCTGCGCCTTTGCGCTCCCGCCCGATCGATGAGATCGATACTGCTGCGGTCCTCGAAGCGCTAAAGCCGCTTTGGACCCAAAAGCCGGAAACGGCTTCCCGCCTCCGGGGTCGAATCGAAGCGGTTCTCGACGCAGCCAAAGCGCAGGGCCATCGCTTGGGCGAAAATCCGGCGGCATGGCGAGGTCATCTTTCGCACCTGCTTCCAAAGCGCCAGAAACTCACGCGTGGGTCATCACGCCGCCATGGCTTACTCCGAGGTGCCAGCCTTCCTCGCGAAATTGCGAGAGCATCAATCGGAGTCGATTGCAGCGATGGCGTTGGAGTTCGCCATCCTCACGGCGACGCGCTTCGGCGAAATCTACGGGGCGCGATGGACCGAAGTGGATATGGAGACGAAAGTCTGGATTGTCGAGTTCCCCTGTCGGATCAGGCGCTGGCGAACCTCAAGAAGCTGGCCGAAGTTCGGGCTGGAGAGTTCGTTTTCCAAAGCCCACGCGGGGGGAGCTTTAGTCACGTCGCAATGGCGAAGGTCATGCGCCGCTTGGGCATAGATGGTCCGACAGTTCACGGATTCCGAAGCGCCTTTCGTGATTGGGCTGGAAACGAAACGCATTTTCCACGCGAGATCGCCGAAGCGGCGTTGGCGCATGTGGTCGGCGACCAGGCGGAGCAAGCGTATCGGCGTGGTGATGCGCTTGAGAAGAGACGGGCGCTCATGGAGGCTTTGGCGAGCTATTGTGCGAAGAAGGCGGACGACAAGGTCGCGCCGTTGCACAAGACAAGCCAGGCCGCTTGACGGCGCGTCTACGACGCACGCTCCTCAGTCTGGGCGATAAGCGGCAGGGTCAGCAATCCATCGATTGACGGCGGATTCATGCCAACCCGCGCCATTGACGCTGATCGGCACCGGGCGCGGGAATGTGCCTTCGGCAATCTTTCGATAGACCGTCGAGCGGGACAGGCCTGTGCGGGCGAGCACGGTCTTTATACGAATGATCCTTTCGGCGTCGGCCACGGGATGTTCTTCCATTCTCTGGCAGTTGGTGAAGCCCCCTTAAACCAGAATTGGCGGTCTGGAGTTTGCGCGCAAGAGCGCTTTGGCGGGTGTAGCGTGAGAGGGGGATTGCGGCGACAAAAACTGGCGAATGGCGGCGTACGGAGACGGCCATCGGCGTTGGACAACTGAAGACGACGCGCGGCAGCCATGGAGAAGCCATAGCGTGATAATCCGGCAAAGACTCTCGCATTGATCGTGGCGCGTCCATGCGCGAAATATCCGCCTGTCGGCGACGTGATAAGACTCGCCAAGCCGTTCGTCATGTTCCTTTCCTCCGAGGATTTTCATACGCGGTCGGCGCTCTCTCTAATATTTATGGCTGAGGCTTGCGGCGATGGTCGTTGGTTCGCCGTGGTAGAGGGCGCCGTTTGACGTCCAGTTTGACTGGTTGGTGAGATTGGCGGCGTTGAGTTCGAGTTTGAGATTGTCGGTGAAATTATAGGCGAGCGAGACGCCGAGCATCTGCTGGGGCGCCAGCGTAAAACCATAGGTGTTCGGCAGCGTCGCTTCGAGGCGGCTGGCGTAATAATAGCTGAAGCCGAGTTCGAGCCCTTTGAGGTCGCCCGTGTCGAAAGTGTAATTGGCGGTGAAATTATAGATGCGCCGCGGCGCGCCCAAGAGGTCGCTGCCCTGTTGCGAGGGGATATTGTCGTCCTTCGAGACAAGCGCATGCAGGAAGGTGGCGACGGCGTTGATCTTGAGATTGGGCAGGATCTCGCCGCCGAGATTGACCTCGATCCCATGGCTGTGCTGCTGGCCGGTGACCACGGAATAGAAGCCGCTGGGATTGGCAGGATTAGGGATCGCGACATTGTCGCGGGTGATGTCGAAGAGTCCGACCTCGAAACTCATCTTGCGATCGAAGAACTCACGCCGGAAGCCGAGTTCATATTGGGTGTCCTGCTGCGGTGGCGGCGCTTCGCCGCTTTGAATGCGCACGCCGGTGTTGGGGATCAGCGATTTGCCGTAAGCGGCGAAGAGCTGCGTCTCCTCGTCCGGCCGATAGAGAATGCCGGCGCGGGGCGAAAAATAGCCCTTGGTCCCTTTGCTGAGACTGGCGGTGGGCTCGCCGGTCAGCGCGCCGAAAGGATCGAAGACGCGTTCGCGCTGGGCGAGAAGATCGTAGCGTCCGCCGATCAGAATGCGCCAGTTCTCATTGAGATCGATCAGGTCCTGGCCATAGGCGGAGCGGCTGATCGCGCGCGCGACGCCGTTCGACCAGAAGGCGCCGGCATAGCTGACCCCCGGCGAATAGACGGGCGCAAAAATATTGAGCGGCGCGGCCTCGTAGCGGGCGATGTCGTTGTTATAGCCGTAATAGAAGTCCCACTGTTCGAGGCCGAGAAAGACGGTGTGCGACAGGAAGCCGGTGTCGAAGCGGCCGTTGAGGCGCAATTGCGCGTCGAAGCTGCGGTTGGCGGTGCGGGCGCGCACCGGATTGCCGAAGACGACCGACTGAAAGCCGTCATAGCCCCAGCCGGTGAACCACCCCCAGCGGTCGGCGGTGAGAAAATAATCGACGACCGCCTTGACCTTCCAGTCGGCGTTGAAGGCGTGCTCATAGGCGAAGGTGAGATCGTCGAAGAAGGGCGTCTCATGTTCATTCGCCGGCAGTCCGGCGTAGAACTCCTTGGGGATATGCAGAAACACCGGATCGGCCGGCACGCCGTCGCGATAGACGAGCCTTGCGCCATTATGTTCGGCGCGCAGCGTCATTCGATCGCCATTGTCGGCGGCAAAGGCGAGCATCGGCGCGACGTCGAAGCTGCGGGTGCGGGTGAAATTGACGAAACTGCCTAAGCTTTGCGCCGAGCCGGTTATGCGGAACAAGAGGCTTTTGTCGTCATTGAGCGGGGCATTGACGTCGGCGGTGAATCTCGTGACGTCGAAGCTTGCCTTGGTGGCGGCGGCGCGGGCGAACGTCTCCTCGACCGGCGACTTGCGGATGTAATTCGCCGCGCCGCCATAGCCGCCGAGCGCCTTGCCGAACAGCATGGCGCCCGGGCCTTTGAAGAATTCGACGTGATCGACCGTCGATAGGTCCACGCCCTGCGCGGTGAAGCCGTGCGAGGCGCCGTCAAAGAGCGTGACGCCGGCGGGAAAGCCGCGCATGACGAATTCGGGTGAAAAGGCGGAGTTGGTCGCCGGCGCGTTGACATAGACGCCGCTCTGATCGCGGCCGAGTGTTTGCGCATTGGGCGCGGCGGCGCCGCGCGGTTCGACTGCGTCGTTTCGACGATTCCGCTGCTCGTTTTGCTGCTTATCCTGTTGCTTGCCTTTCCGACTGCTCTCTTCCTTGTCCCGGACCCCCTCCTTTTCGCGCGGCTTGCCGTCGGTTTGCAGCTTCTCCTCATCCTGGTTTTCCCGCAATTCTTCGGCGCGCGCCGCCGCGGCGCCGGCGCATAGGCACAACAAAGCGACGAGCGTCGATCTCATGCCGCGCCCGGCGGCGCCTGCCGGCGGCGCGCGACGCGCGAGCGGACGGGGCGCCTGCGCGCGAGCGCCACTTGCGCCAGCGGCGCGATGAAGCTCGCGGCCTCGCCGTCCTCGGCGATGGTGAAACGGCACATCAGGCCGCGCGCCTCCCCCGCATCGAAAATATCGACGATGCTGAGGCGCGGGGCATGGCGGCCCATAGCCGCGCCGCGGGCGCGCAGAAAGTCGAGCAGCGCCCCACGCGGATGCGCCGAAGCCGGCAGGGCGCGCCGCAGATTTTGAACAAGGCGCTGCCGTTCTCCATGAACGCAATCCATTTGTCGCTCCATCGCAATCAACAACTCATCCGCATCAAATTCACGCCGGCCTACGCTCCGCCGGCGCCCGCCGCGCCGCCACTCGCCGAACATGCGCCAGCCGCGCCAAACGCTTCTTCCACCAGATGTAAACGCCAGTGACGGAAAGCATCGTGATGACGAGCCCGAGCAGGCAGACGAAGATGCGATAGGGAAGACCGAAGAGATTGGCCGTGTGCAATTCGACAAGCCAGGTGGTGAGCGTCGCACCGCTGCGCTGCCCTGTCGGCAGGCTGAGGGTTTTGAGTTCGCCCGAGCGCGAATCGAACAGGATCGAGGTCGAACCCGCCTTGTCGCCGATGTCGCGTGACGAGCGTACGCGATATTCGTAAAGACCCTTGTCGCGCAGATGATAGAGCGCGAGGGGGCGTTCGATCACAAAGCCGTTCTGGCGCGCCTGCTCTTGCATCAGCCGCGCGCCGGTCGCCTGCGCGTCCTCCCACTCCATCGGCGCGCGCGGATCGGTCTGCGGTCTTCCTTCCTGCGCCCAGACGGGAGTCTCGTAATCGAGAACGAGCTGCGTCGCGCGCGTATAGAAGTTCGGCAATGTGAAAAACACGCTTGACCAGGCATAGACGAGCAGCATCGCCCAGAGCCACAGGCCACTCGCGCGATGCAGATCGAAGTTGACGCGATAGAAGGAGCTTTTCAGCTTCACCAGCCATGACGGCTTCCAGCGCGAGAAGAAACTCTTGCGCGAGCGCTCGCCGCTCGTCGGCAGCGTGAGGTAGAAGCCGACGAAGCAATCGACCGTCCAGAGAAGCGCGACTGCGCCGAGGATCCAGTCGCCGATCCCGCTCATCGCGAGATGCATGTGAAGCCCATAGACGAAGGGCATGATGTCGTTCTTGCGTGTAGGCAGCCCATGCCACGTGACGCGCCCGAGTTCACGGCCGTCGATCGGATCGAGATGGATGTATTGGAAATCGAGCGGCGGCGCGCCGTCGCGCGACTCCATGCCGATCGAGACTGAGCCTGGATAGCCCATGTAGACGGTCGTCGCGCGCGCCTGCAGAACGATCGCTTCGGCGCGGCGCGCCAGTGTCGCCGCGTCGAGTTCTATCCCGGCGCGCGGCGCGGGATAGAGCTCTGGCGTCAGCCACTGATTGATTTCGAGCCAGAAGGCAAGCAGGCTTCCCGTCAGACCGACGAGGATCAGAAAGCCAGCCATCGCGAGTCCCGTCCAGCGATGGAGCCATACGAAGAAAGCGCGGGACATCGCTAGCCTCCCAAATTGCGACATTGGCGGCTCTCGCCGGATGGCGAGACAGACGCGCCCCTCACCACTCGAATCGTAGCGAACCCACCACAGTGAATGGCTTCGCCGGGAAGGCGCTGACGGGCAGCGTGAAGTTGTTGAAGAAGTTGTCTGGCCCGGTGAAATATCTGGCATTGTTAATGTTCTTGAGATTGATCTGCGCGGTCACCTTGTGGCCTTCGAGCAGCGTCGCATAGCTTCCAAAGGCGTCGAAACGCGCCCAGCCGGGAAGTATGAAAGTGTTCTGGATATCGCCCCAGGCGTGCGATTGGCCCGTGACGCCGCCGCCGACGCGAAACCCAAGGCCGTTCTCGCCCAAGTCATAGGTGAGGAACACTTTGCCCAAATGACGCGGCACATTATCCCGATGGTTGCCGAGCAGGCCGCTCGGCGGGCCATAAATCGTCGGATCCAGGAGCCCGAACGGGTTGAGCCGATTGACGACATCATCAGAAATCACTTTCGCGTCGATATGCGAATAGTTCGCGATGATGGCAAGTCGGTCGGTAATGGCGCCCATGACATCAAGCTCGACCCCGCGGCTGCGTTGCAGGCCCGATACAGCAGAAAGGCCAAATCCCGACGAGAGCGTCGGCACCGGCACGCCTGAGCGCGTGATCTGATAAAAGGCGAGCGTCGCGGTCAGTCCCGGCAGCGGCTCGGCCTTCAGGCCAACTTCCCACTGCTGACCGCGTTGCGGCGGCAACGGCTCGCGGTTCGTGCCGAGGCCATTGTTCAGCCCAAAGGACCTAGTGTAGCTGCCGTAGACGTTCAACTGAGGAAGAATGTCGAAAACGACGCCGGCTCTAGGCGTCC
The DNA here is from genome assembly GCA_046349135.1 of Methylocystis sp. Lineage (GTDB taxonomy): Bacteria > Pseudomonadota > Alphaproteobacteria > Rhizobiales > Beijerinckiaceae > Methylocystis. The sequence continues at coordinate 26,720 of JAXMCY010000027.1, forward strand.
ATGCTCTGTCAATCGCCGTCGGCGCGTCAAGACGGTTTCGTATCGCCTCTTCCTTCGTCGCGCTGTAATCGAAAGCAAGATCGCCGGAACAACAGGTAAAGGCGCTTCCGTTCGTCTGATCGGCGACATCATATCTGACGCCCGCCAACACATGCACGCGATCGAACCATGTCACGTAGTCCTGAACATAAAAGCCTTTTTGCCTCGCGACCGAGGACAACTGAAATTTGTAACCCGAACCGGCGACTCCCGCCCAATAGAAGGTGGGCGGCACGAGACCATAGACAGGCGCGAAGGGATTGAGCGGAACGAGGTTGAACGGAACGTTCGGCGGCGAGAAGCCGTCATAGGTCGTCCCGGCGTAGTAGTTGGAATTCCTACTAAAATAGTCGAGACCCATCAGGAAAATGTGATCTCCGCCAAGCGCCTGGAATTTGCCGTCAATGTCAATATTGGTCGAGAACGAATATGCGTCGATCGACTGAGCCGCGGCCTGCCTCTGAAATTGGAACGTCGTCGTATCGAGACAGAAAAACGGTTGGCAAGCGGCCGTCAGCACGGGGTTTGCGGGCGATCTCAACTGCGAGAAGAGAAACCGATTCGTCACCTTCCAATCTTCGTTCAGATTCTGGCGGAAACGATAGCCGACATAGAGTTGATTGCTTTGGGACCTCGGCTCGTTGGGTTCGTTGAGCGAAACATTCAGCGGAATGCTCGGCAAATTGGGGCCTATCGGCGGCAAACCGACTTCGGCTTTGACGCTTTGCGTCTGGAACTGAGCGTCGGCAGTGAAGTCCGTCCACTCTGTCGGCCGGTAGCTCACGACCGGCGCGATGAAGAATTTCTCAGAACCGTTTTGAAAGTTGCGGAACGAGCCCCAGTTCTGATAGGCGCCTGTAACGCGATATGCAACTCCCTCCACTTGCGCGACCGGAGCGGAAAGATCCCATTGCGTGCGGTACCAGTTGTAGTTGCCGACCTGCTGCTCGACAACGTAGCGCGGCTGGCCAAGGGGTTCTTTGGTGATGAGATTGATCAGGCCGCCGGGCTCCGCGCGGCCGTAGAGGACTGAGGCGGGTCCTTTCAAGACTTCGATTCGCTCGATATTCGCCGTATCGAAAACAAAGGCTTCCGTGCGCAGATTGTTTCGATAAATGTTGAGGCTCTGGAAACCGCGAATGTTGAAATTATAGCCCGCGACGTCATTGCTGTTCGACGTCACGCCGGAAACATTTTCGAAAGCGTCTTGAACCTGAGTAATGTTCTGATCTTTCAGGACCTGCTTTGGAATCACCTGGACCGAGACAGGCAATTCGCGAATCGGAATGTCCACCTTGGTCGCGGTCGTCGCATCCGTCACGATATAGCCTTGCGTGGGCGTCTTGGGTTCGCTCCGGAATCGGGATGGGGCTGCGGGAACGCCGGAAGCGCTGGGACCTGGCGCCGCTACGACACGCGGCGCCGACGCCGGGCGCCGCTGGCCGCCGATGTCGATGGTGGGCAGAGACTGTTGCGCGTGAGCCAAGGAAGAAAGAGCGAGGGTCATAGCGCCGGCGGAAACGCCGCGCGAAAGGGAGGCGGGCAACATTCTTCTATTCTCCTGATGCGGCGCGAAGGCCGTCGTGATCGGAATGCGCCGAGGCGCGAGGCCGAGACCGGCCGGGTTCGATCAGGAGAAGAGCGGCGGCGCCTGCGACGACCAGGAGGTCGCCCAGCCGGTCGGCGGCTTGCGGGGGATGTCGTAGGACTGCGCGCCGAAAGAGCCGGACGCCTTGGGAAGCGGCATGGCCGCGACGCCTTCCCCGGCTGCATCGGAGATCGGCAGACCCCCAAGAGCGGCGGCAAGACATAAGACGCAACACGGCGGACGGCCGTCCCTCTCGTGGCGCCCGGACTCTCCGGTAGAGCTGTCGGCGGCGCAAGGCCCGTCGACGGTGAAGAAAATGCTTCCCGCCTCGCCGACCGCTGGACCTCGATTCGCATGCGAAACGCGGAGTGCGGCGAGTGTGGCGAGAGTCTGCAAGAGCAGAACGAGCGCGAAGAGGCCGACGGCGAGCGGACGGGTCACGGCGTTCCGCCAACAGCCCCCTCTCCGCGATTCGATCATCGCCCTGCTCCTTGCCTCCAAGATGGACCGAGGCTCATTCCTACGGGCGCCGCTTGTTGGTTCGCGGCGCGTTCGACGATAGGGATAAAGACGAAAGGTCGCGGCAACCTCGCAGAGCGATGCCGGCGCACAAAAAGCTTGGAGTGTTGCCAGGGCGCCACAAGGAGCGGTGGGAGGGGTTAGCCCGAGTTCACGACAGGGCCGGAACTGTCCCCAGCTTGTCAGTCGCATTTGCTCGGCTATGAATAGCGCGGCGATCGGGGCGGGGCCCACGCCAGACCGGTCGGCCTATGATGCAAGCGAGGAGCGGCGCCCATGCGAATTCTACTGGTCGAAGATCAAGAGAGCCTGGCGAGTCAGGTCGCGGCGAGAATCGAACGCGCAGGCTATGCCGTCGATCAGGTGGACACCATCGAGGGCGCAATTCATGCGCTCGATCGTTGCGCCTATGCGCTCGCTCTTCTTGATCGCCGACTGCCCGACGGCGACGGCGTCTCGCTGGTTCCACGTCTCCGCAAGACACAGCCCGAGATGCGAATCCTCATGCTCACCGCGCTCGACGCCGTCGACGACAGAATTGAAGGACTCGAGGCAGGCGCCGACGACTATCTGACGAAACCGTTCAATCTCGACGAAATGATCGCGCGCATTCGCGCAAACTTACGAAAGCGAGACGGGGGCGCGACGCCGCCGGTCGTCATCGGCGCGATGTCGTTCGATCTCGTTCGACGCGCGGCCACCGTCGGGGGCGAACCCGTCCTCTTCACGCATCGCGAACTCATACTGCTTGAGGCGCTCGTCAGGCGCGCCAATTGCGTCGTCTCGCGCGAGACGCTGAACGCCGAACTCTATGGATATGGGGAAGAGGTTCAGGATCACGCCTTAACGTCGGTTGTCTCACGTGTGCGCGCGCGTTTGGCGGCGCTCGACGCAAGAATCGAAATTTATTCGGCGCGTTCGCTCGGCTATATTTTGAGAGAAGCTAAGGAGAGCGGGGCGGAGGCGTGACGCGGGGCTCGTCGCTGGCGCGCCGGACGGTCGGCTATCTCATGCTGGCGCAGATATCCGCCTTCGTTCTTGCCTGGGCGATCACGCTGGCGCTCGGGCTTGCCGGCGTCGAGAGATTTACTCAGTCTTGGGACGAACTCGCGGCCCACCGTACCGCCAATCTGGTGATTGATGCGCTCAAACCGGACGAAGCCGGCGATGTCCATATTGTTCCTTCGGCGCAGCTTGAAGCTGAGTTGAAGCGAATCCCTGGATTCAAATACGCGGCCTTCGACTTTAAAACCAAGACGCCAGTCCCCGGCTCCTCCCCCGAACTCGTCGCCACGTTGAAGAATGTCATTGAGGTGAGCCCCACGCATTCGCATTTCGTGCTGAAAGGCGATCCGGATACGCCGACGCTGGGTTTCATGGGACCGCATCGGACGCCTTATGGCCGGTTTCAGATTGCAAGCTATCGGGCGAAATTCCTATGGGGCGACATCTTCCATTCGATGCGAGAGGATCTCTCGGATTTCGCCGCCTATCTCGTCGTCGCCGCGTTGCTCTCCGGGGTGACGGCATGGTTCGCAGTTCGACAAGGGCTGACGCCCTTGCGTAGCGCCGCCGCCGAAGTGGCGCGGATCGACATGAACTCCTTGAGCAAACGGTTGGTCTCGGACGACGTTCCTGTCGAAGTGGCGCCGTTCGTCGACGCGGTGAACGAAGCGCTCAAGCGACTCGACGCCTGGGCGGCGCGTCAACGGCGTTTCACCGCCAACGCCGCGCATGAATTGCGCACGCCGCTCGCGATCATGCGTGCGCGATTGGAGAATGCGAAAGCCTCGTCGCTCAAGAGCGAATTGCTGGGCGACGCAAGCCAGCTGCGCTCGATCGTCGAGCAAATGCTGGTCGCGGCGAGATTGACTGAGGGTCAGGCGCCGCTCGACCATCGCGTCGATCTGCCCGATACCGCCAAGTGCGTCGTCTCGGATTTGTTGCCTCTTGCGATCGACCGCGACCGCTTCATCGATTTTGACTTCGTTGGGCCTGTTGCAACACGCGGCAATCAGCGCGCCATCGAGTGCGTCTTGACCAATCTCATCGATAACGCCCTGCGCGCCGAACCGACCAAAGGATCGGTCGTCGTTCGCATTGATAGCGACGGAGTTGTCGAGGTCATCGATCACGGCGAAGGAATCGCCGCTGCGGACCGCGAGATGATCTTCGAACCCTTCTGGCGAAAGTCAGAGAACACGCCAGGCACGGGCCTGGGATTGGCCATCGCCAAAGAGCTGATCGACGCCCATCGTGGTCGTATCTGGGTCGAAGACACGCCCGGCGGCGGCGCGACTTTCAAGCTGTGGTTTCCTGCCGCGACGTCGGAGACGCACGCCAATCTGAATTACGAGCAATCCTCTTCGCGCACGAACGCTCTATCGTAAGCGGCGATTTCCTTCTCGCGTTTTATTTAGCCGATGTTGTTTCGGTCGCGATGGCATGAACGCCATCGTCGGTTTTGCGATCGTCAAGAGTCTGAACAAGAGAAATCACGCTCGGCTCGCACATAATACAATACAGCTCACAAAATGCCGGCTTTTCCGAGCTCTCGGACAAACGAATATGAGCGCCGTTCGAGCGGCGCGATTGACCTACGCTGGATTATGGCGTGGCGATTTGGATGAGAGGATTCTCGCGTTGATTGTCACGCCGCTGCGACTGCGTCGCCTCGACGCTTGCCGACATCGGGAGCATCGATAGCTTTCGCTTCGCATCGAAAGCCTCGGCGTCACTGAGTTCGGCCACGGATCTTTCATCACGTTAGACCATCGCGCATCAGCCTCCCTCGGCGCGCGTGTTGCTGGCGCGCGTCACGGAATTGAATCCGGCTTCCGCCTCGAACGCTTGCCTGCCCTCTTGCTTCCATATCCCGAGCGCCTTTTCGCGATCTTCGCCGCCCAGTTTCTCGGCGACGGCGAGAAAGGCGCCGTAGAGCGCGGCGCGATCGTCGTCGGCGAGTTCGACGAGCACGGCCTTGACGACCAGGCCGCCGAGTTCGATGAGATGACGCGTGCGTTCGCGCCGCTTTACGGACCATTCGCGCATGTCTGTTCGCGTCTTCTTCGCTTCAAGCCGACGCCGCGCCGCCGTGGAGCGGGAGAGCGCTTTGCGGCTGGCGTTCAGCGCCGCGCGCAGGCTTGGATGGCTTACGCTGAAAGAAGGCCGCGCCCCGTTTGCGCCAGCCCTCCCTTGTCGCGGCGTCTTTCATAGTCGCCGCGTCGATCAACGCGCCCGCGAGCAGATCGGCGTCGAGCGCGTCGCCGCCCGTCGCCACCATCAATTGGCCGAGCTGTCGAACGCGGCGTTCCTTGAGCGCTTTGGCCTTGTCAGCGAGCGCCCGCAGTTCCGAATCAAAATCCCTTGGCTTACGCATCTTTGTCTCCGCGCTGAGAGGATGCGGTCAGTTTAGCTCGGGACGCCGCGCAACGCTGTAAGGTCTGGGAGACACGATGGGGCGGCCCGGTCCCTCGCGAGATTTTTTCTGGCGAGGGCGCACTTATACGTCGTGCCGACGTGCGCTTTGCAGCGTAAATAGTTCGCCGCCATGGCGATCTATCATTTCAGCGTGAAGGTCATCGGCCGCGCCTGCGGCCGCAGCGCCGTGGCGGCCGCCGCCTATCGTTCGGCCTCGCGCCTCCATGACGAACGGCTCGGCCGCGACCATGATTTCTCCAACAAGGCGGGCGTCGTCCATTCGGAAATCCTCCTGATAACCGCCTGCTTGCCCCGAGCGATGGCTCCGATGGCGTCGCACACCTGTATTTGAGAAGCTTCGTCAAAGATCACTAGATCGAAAGGTTTAGCGTCCGGTGGCAGATATTGTGCGATGGATAAAGGGCTCATCATGACGCAGGGCGTCAGCTTAGTGAGCGCGTTGGGGATGCGCGCGAAGAGCTGGCGCAACGGAATGTGCTGCGCTCTTTTCTGCGTTTCGCGCGCCAAAGTTCCCCATTCCGGATCCGCGCCAAAATTTGTCCGAGTAGGAATGTCGGCGCCTATGCGCGCGCGGATAATCTCCTTCGACAACTCGGCGACGCGCCGGTCGGCGGCTATGAAGGCCTCGATGGCCGCTTCGTGCCGGACGGAGAGGAAAGAACTGAGGATCTCGTCCTGATTGACGATCTTCTCCGCAAACCAGGGCGCGTATGAAAATTCAAAGGCAGGTTTGATCGCCTCGATTGGCGTAACGCCTGCCTCGATGGCGTCCACCAGCGGCGCTAGACCCAGTCGCGCTGCTTCGGCCGCTGCGGCGCGCCAGTTGGCCCATTGGGGCGCCTGGATGAGACCTGCGCGCCAGCGCGCGCTGCGCTCGAGCGATCCCCTCTAAACATTCAATAAACAGAACTGTCCGCTTGCCTGACGTTGCGTTTACGGAGTGGCCGTTCTCGTTACCAGGGTAGGGAAGGTCGGGCACGAGTTCAGTCCATCTAATAGGAACGCTTTTATCTGTTCAGTTGGGAACGCACTGGCGGCAGGTGTGCTGAATGGAAAATCACCGGGCACAGGCTGCATCCCCATAAGAGACAGCGTCCCCTTCTAGGACTTCTTGGAGCAGTCGGCGTGGCTACAATTTCCGCCGACGCAGGTCTCGTTTGGCTCCCCGTTGGGGGCTTTCAGTGCTGCGCGACGTCACTCGAGCCGTCGTTTCGTTTTGAAGGCGTCTTCAATCGACTTGAGTAATAGGGTCTCCGGCCTCGGATCGCGATCGCCAGTAACTTCGCGAAACATCCTGACGAGCGCCATTTCATTGTCGCTTACGATATTGCCAAAAATCTCATGGGCCACGTGCGCGATCTCAGTGTGGTTCTGTTCAAGCGCAAGTCGGAAGAGGTGCTTTGGATCAACGTCTAGTGCTTTGGCAAACGCCGGGACTTTGTCGAGTGGCAGCGCTGTGTCTCCCTTTTTGACCATCGAGGCTCGTCTTGAAATAGGCATAGGCGAGCGCTACGCCGCGAACGTCCTCGACCGCGAAGGATTCGCCGGCATTTTCGAATGTGCAGCGCCGCTCGGAAGCGCGCGCATCAAGTCCGGCTCGTGAAGGCCGCATAGCCTTCATGGCAAGCGACAACATGGCCGCGACGTTCGTCAGCGAGACTGCAAAGGCTACCGGCAAAGATGAAAACACAGTGCGGCCTAGACGCCCCAGCGGTTAACGCACTCCCTGGGCGCCGCTGTTGCCGCCAATGCCGATAACGCCCTGATTGCTTTGTTGGGAGTTGGCGTTCTGGTTGCCGCTGCCTCCAAAATTCAACACTGAAATTTGAGGGATAACGCCCACATTGGTTTGTATTACCGGACTGCCGGTGGTGCTGACGGAAGAAGCAACAGCGGTAGTGGCTCCAGCGGAGGCGCGTGGCGCACCTCCTCCTTGGGCGCTGCTGTTGCCGCCGATGCCGATAACGCCTTGATTGCCTTGTTGGGAGTTGGCGTTCTGGTTGCCGCTACCTCCAAAATTCAACACTGAGATTTGAGGGATAACGGCGACATTGGTTTGTATTACTGGACTGCCGATGGTGCCGACAGGAGAACCGGTAGCGGTAGTAGCCCCGGTGGAGGCGCGTTGCGCAAAAGCGCTTCCAGACACGCTTGCCATGGCGAGAATGGCGGGAACGATCAATAGCTTTCTCATCCTGAGCACTCCTCTGCCTGCATCTGCTTATTGATACGACAAGCGTATCATGCGCGCAAAAGCCTACGCTCGGACGCCGAGGCGAGGGATGGGCGCACGGGTATGAGCTGCGGACAGAGACGCGGACAACATCATTCGATGCTCGTTCCAGCGTCTCTGCCCGCAGAAGCGCGACTAGCGCGAGAACGAGGCGCTGTTGCCGCCGCTGATGCCGACGTTGCCCTGGGCCGCCTGCTGCGAGGTCTGGCTCTGGTTGCCGGAGCCAAAAGCGTTGAGGAAGGAGGCCTGCGCGTTGACGTTCCCATTGAGCCCAACAGTCGGGGAGACGACAGCGATGGCAGGAGAATTGGTAGCGGTAACGCCGCTACCCGTGTTCTGCACAGCGACCGCGGTGCGCTGCGCAAAAGCGCTTCCCGACAGGCAGGTCATGGCGAGAACGGCGGGAACGATCAAAAGCTTCTTCATGATGGACAGTCCTTCTTAGCTTCCATGGAGACGTCCGAAAGGAGAATCTCGGACGTCTCGGATGATAGGGGATCAAATGAGGACGGGAACCATCCATTTAGTTGATTTGCGGCAACCAAAGGTTTAGCTGACCCTAATACGTTTGGTCAGTGTTCTTCGTCTCCAGGCAGTTCGCGAGCACGAGGTGAACAACGTCTACGCGCCAGTTTGGTGTTTCGGTTCGGCGGATGCGGCTAGCGCGATGGTGCCTTCGCCTGAGCCGGGCGTTGCGCGACCTTAGCGAGGCGCTGACGCCCGAGGATTTGCGGACTCGGCTTTGAGCCCTACATCATGCCGAACGCCGGCTTTGGACTCCTCTTTGCCTGCGCTAAGAACGCCCCGACCGTGGATGTAACGGCGGGGCGTTTTTATGTTGTCACGACGTCGACAGGCGGGCCGCCGTCGATATTGTCGATATTAACGGACCCCCTGGGCGCTGCTGTTGCCGCCAATGCCGATAACGCCTTGATTGCCCTGTTGGGAGTTGGCGCTCTGGTTGCCGCTGCCTCCAAAATTCAACACTGAAATTTGAGGGATAACGCCGACATTGTTTTGTATTACCGGGCTGCCGATGGTGCCGACAGGAGAACCGGTAGCGGTAGTCGCGCCGGTGGAGGCGCGCTGGGCAAAAGCGCTTCCCGAGACGCTCGCCATGGCGAGAATGGTGGGAACGATCAATAGCTTTCTCATCATAAACACTCCTCTGCTTGTGTTGATACGACAGGCGTATCATGTGTGCGAAAGTCTTACACTCGGACGCCGAGGTGAGGGATGGAGCGCACGGCGGTCGTAAGAGCCGCGGGCAGAAGCGCGACTAGCGCGAGAACGAGGCGCTGTTGCCGCCGCTAATGCCGACGTTGCCCTGGGCCGCCTGCTGCGAGGTCTGGCTCTGGTTGCCGGAGCCGAAAGCGTTGAGGAAGGAGGCCTGCGCGTTGATGTTGCCATTGGCTCCAATAGTCGGGGAGACGATAGCGACGGCAGGAGAATCAGTAGCGGTGACGGGGCTACCCGTGTTCTGCACAGCGACGGCGGTGCGCTGCGCAAAAGCGCTTCCCGACAGGCAGGTCATGGCGAGAACGATCAAAAGCTTCTTCATGATGGACAGTCCTTCTTAGCTTCCATGGAGACGTCCGAAATGGAGAATCTCGGACGTCGCGGATGGTAGGGGGTTAACTAAGGAGAGGAACCTACCAATTAGTTGGTTTGTGGTCAGCCAAAGGTTTAGCTTGCCCTAAAACGATTAGCCAGATTGCAGAATCGCGTCTCGTGCTATCGTTTTTCAATCAGGATCGCGAACACGACGCAAAACGACGCTGCGCCAACTCTTTGGACGGTCTGACGGCCGTGGGTTTGCAGTTGGTGCCTCGACGAGGGTCGAGCGAAAGTCTCTGAAGCCTTAAAGCCTGAGCGTGAAACGATGATCACAGTCGGATTCAGAAAGATCGGCAGCGGGACCGTCGCAACAGGAGGCGAACAAGTAGTCTTGCACGCCTCGGCAGATGACGGGAACGCCAATATTCTATTCCCCGCCGAAGAAATCCCACGCCTCTTAGTTCTATTGATTCAGCTACTAGGCGACGCTCGCAGGGAAAGATTCAAATCCGGCTCTGTCGAAGCGCATAGTTTTGATCTGAAGAGTTTGGAATATGAGGTTCAGCCACATGAAGGACGCGAAATTCTTAGGGCGGTCATAGGTCGAACTGGAGACGAGGCAATTTTTCTAAGCTTTCCGAAGGGGGAGCTCGCGCCAATGATCTCTGACATTCTCGAAACTATGGAGCATGTGGCGTCCCAACCGCCCGGAAGGCAGGCGCATTAAACAGCGATCAAGTCGCCAAGTTGGCGACAAGCAGGTTGCCGACCGCTTCACCGCCGACACTGCCGCCAAGACCGGTCAGTCAGAGCGCGCCATCCAGCGCGACGCCGAGCGCGGAGAGCGCGAAAGGAACTGCGCACGGCTCTCTTACGACTTGCGACGTAGGGTATGCTGTAACTCTGAGGACAGATTGAGCCATAGCTCCCAAATCCCTGGCCGTCGCAACAACGCCCCGACCGTGGATGTGACGGCGGGGAGTTCAACCATTTTTGGTGTCGATTCGAGGCAAATTCGCTTTGTGCTATATTGCGGCGGTCTCGCCCGCGTTCATGGGCGAAAACTCACGACGACCGTCTACGACATCGACGCGGTCCGGACCGCTCGGCAGCATGCGGCGACGCGCAGACCAAGCGCATGCTGAGCGATGCCACAGTCATTATTTGGCGGGGGATCATGTTCAATCGTCTGCAAAGCTCGACAAAGACCAAAGGCTTCGTTGCCTCCGGCGTAATTCTGTTCGGCGTCGCGCTGTCGTCGTTGCCGACCTGTGCGGAGGAGCTGCGCGTTGGCTGCGCCCTTGTCCAGCACTACGGCGCCGCCGAAGTGAGAATGCTCCTCGACCAAGTGCGCTCGAGCGTTGGCGATAGTGAAGCGAGCGCTCTGCACGCCAAATACGTTGGCCTGCGGAATGACTGCCAGTCCAACCAGAGAGCGTTTCGAGTCGTTCGCCT
>JAXMCY010000028.1:0-29597 GCA_046349135.1 Methylocystis sp.
TGAGAGGGCGACCCCAGTCTGAACTAAGCCTGAAGCGCGCCGAGGCAAGCGCGTCCACCTGCCACGCCTTGGGCGAGCCTGCAATCATCTCGAATGGCTGCTTGACGAGAACCGCTGGAAACTCGGCGGACGCTTCGACAACGTGAACGACTTCCTCGATAGCATAAAGCTCGACCAGTTCCGCATTCGGCGGCAGCATATTATGCCTAACAATTACCTAATATGCATCGCCAAGATTTGGACGGCTGGAGAGGCGAGCACATCGGTCGACGTTAACTGCCCGACACGCCGCGCCGCCAGCCAAGGGCGCCTCTTTAAGCCGGCACGCAAGGGAGAGCTCCAATCACAAAGAAGGAGCGAAAAGATGCTGGAACTAGGACGTTTGACTTCCTATGCCCAAACGCTCGAAAGGCGCAGGCGGAAACAGTCGCAATATCCCGAGGATAAGAGCAACAGCCGTGCGGCTGCGATTTTGGATTCCATGGAACCCCAAATCGCTGCTCTTAACGGTAGCCCGCTTCACGAGCGTCTTTTCAAGTTTCGGGAAGCCCAAGGACTTTCCTGCGGGGAAAGGGATATATTCAGCGAAATCGTGAGTGGCGAACTGCACGCCGTGGGCTTCACTTTGTTTCCAGCGACCGCGAGCGAGCTGCTGGAAGTGATCCTAAAGCGCTTAGAAGGGCTGAGCGATTTCGAAGAAGAGGCGTAAGCCTTCAAGGGCCATCGAGTGGCGTCGGGAACGGTCCCTCATCAGGACGGGGCGCGACGCGCTCCTTCCAGGCTCCACATGAGCAGGCTTGCCCCAAGTATCATAAATAACTGACTCTCGATTTCGTAGCCATGCAGTAAGACAATCGCACCCGCCAAGCCTATAATCACCGTCGCCGCTCCGCTCTCGGCCCCCTGTGCTTTTCCCCATGCTAGGCTGGACCTACTCTCTCAAAATGGCCTTGTTGGGGCTCACAGCGAGCGTTTGTCGCAGTTTCGAAGCGTCCCGCCGGCGGGACGTTCTGACCTTTAGCCACCATGCTGAAGTCGCCGCGCTGCCGCCAGCGCAAGCCGACGCGCTGCTTGACCAAGCTGAGGGCGCTCGTCATGCGCTCCCATGGTCGCCCGCCTCGATTTCGGCAATGCGCTTAGCAAGCCGCGCGGCGAGCAAGGCGGCGAGCGGAGCAAGGTCCCTGCCGCGAAGCGCGTCCGACTTCGAAAAGTCTTCCATCGCTTCCTTTTGCAACGAGGCAACGATGCCTGCGCGCGCGTCAGCGTCCTGTCCCGCAACAGCGAGAGCGCATGTATCCACCAAGCGCTCAAAACTGTCCTCGATATTGGCGACTCGGATCGCCTGTTTGGCTTGGCGGGGCGACATGCCAGCGTCGGACGTAGCTTGCTACTGATAATGGTGACAGAATAGTCAGAACGGACGCTGGGCGCGTCCGGGTCACGTGGCTCTGTCGGATCGTGGGTGCCGGCAGGACAATCGGGATTGTGACGTCGACCATGACGAGGTGCCCGTTTCCTCCGAATTTCCAATTTCTGCTTACCGAGCGCTTACCGAAGACGGCACTTACCGGGGAGGCAGGCCGAGATTTGCTCGCAAGGTCTTGTTTTTATTGGAGCGGGCGATGGGAATCGAACCCACGACATTCAGCTTGGGAAGCTGACGTTCTACCCCTGAACTACGCCCGCGTCCGCCCTGTGTAACGCGCCCGACGGCCGCTTTCAACGGAGCGAGCGACGGGCCGGCCAATTCACTCCCAGAATTTCACCAGTTTGAACGGCTCCGTGAGGTCGGGACCTTTGACGGAGGGATCAAACTCAATCGGGCCGCCGAAGGTGAGGCGCCAGGCCGGCGGCTCGATCGGATGCGCGTGAACATCCATCCTGCCGACGGCGCAGTTGTCGGGGGTCACCGGCACATCGAGAAGGCCGTTGCAGGCTCGGTAAAGCGGGTCCGTTCCGATCAGTGAGCCATATCCATAGGCGATCAACTGCGAACGAGAGTTGAACATATTGAAGACGTCGAGTTGGAGTTTCCAACCCTCCTTCCAGCGATAGCCGACGCGCGCATTCACAGTGCCGATCGCCGGGCTTTTGATGAATCCGTCCTGGGTCAAGGGTCTCGGGCCGATATAGCGATATTTGAGCGCGCCAAACCAGCCCGTCGGCTCGCCTAATTCCAGAACCGCGGTCGCGATAATCGGCGCGGCGTTGATCAAGTAATTTCCCGGCTTGTTGCCGTAAAACGTGCCCCAAGGCAGCGCATCAGGCTGCAGCAGCGCATAGTAAAGGTCGGTTTGATCCTTGTCGACGCCAAGGAAACGCGCGTCGGTCATGGTCAGGTCGCCTTCAAACCCGAGCCACGAAGTCGGCCGATAATGGTTCGTGAATTCAACCCCGATGCGGCGGCTCGGCGGACCAAAAACCGTATTGCCTTCGTCGCCCGCGAAGACGTTTTCCGACTGGAGCTTGATCCAGAACAGCGTCACCGCCGACTCCAAATTGTCGATCGCTCTGGTCTTCATGCCGACTTCAGCGCCCGTTGACGGCGAAAGCAGCGGCCGGCGTTGCGCGAATGTATAGCCGAGATCATCCGACGCTTCGGTTGTGGAGAATGTCTGCGTCGTGCCGCGCGCGTCAGTCGAATGGAAGCCGCGCCCGAAGTTGAGATAGAAGTCGGTCTTGTTGTCGAAGGGATTGACGATCACAGACGCCTTGGGGCTAAGCAGCTGTCCGGTGCTTGCGCCATTATTGAACGGGGCGGTCCAGAGGCGGACTGGCTGGCTCGGGTCATCGTCGACATAGCCTACGATGGGCGAGGCCCAATAGGACTGAAGGCCGCCGACGCTGGCCCAGTAATAATCCCAACGCGCGCCGACGACCGTCGCCAACCACGGAGACCATTTCGTCTTGATGTCGCTGTAAAGGCCGAGGCTCGCCTCGCCCACATGATCGTTGCGTATAGTGTCGTAGGGCCTGCGGACGTAGGTATCCTGCAGGCCGACGCGGATGTCGTCGTAACGACCCTGATAACCGAAGCGCAGTTCAAACGGCAGTTCCGCCACATTGAATCGAATGCCGTGAACGCCATTCGAACCGAGGATCGTTCGACGATCGAACTGGCGGAACTGGTCGCCTAGAACGGGATGAGACAAGAAGTAGGTGAAGTCGTTGAACAAATTCAGGGTCGAATGAACGGCGTAACCTTCAACGCGAGAATAATTTGTGTCGCTGAGTTGGCTCCAGTGACCGGAGAGGCTGAAGCGCGTCGTGTCGCCGCCGTCGGTCGGGTTTATCGCGCCCCAGCGCGACATCAATCCATCCTGCACGGCGCGCAGGGGGATCTGGTTCGTGGCGTTAAATCGGTTGGCGTAGGCCATGCCGGTTATGCCAAAACCGTCGGCCTCCGTTCCACGAATCCAGCGCATAACGGCGCTGATCTTGCGCACGCGATTGGGCGTCAACCACGGGCCGTCATAAACCGACATCTCGCCTGCGCCGAGGATATCGCCGCCCATGTAGTCCCACGACTTCATGCCGAACTGGCGCGCGTATCCGAATTCGCCGACGTTTGAAGTAAAGACGCCGGTAGGCACCCGGTTCAAATACTGCATCCGTATGGTGCCGGCGTTCGAAAAGTCGCCGTCTTCGGCGTTGTACGGCCCCTTGCGCGCGTCAATCGACGCGAGCAGCTCGGGCATAATGAAATTTATGTCCGCGTATCCCTGGCCGTGGCCATGGGTGCGCATGTTGAGCGGCATGCCGTCGAGATAGAGCGCGAGATCGGTGCCATGATCGAGATCGAAACCGCGCAGATAATATTGGTTCGCCTTGCCCTCGCCGCTGTGCTGGGTCACCGCCAGGCCCGGCACGATTTCAAGCGCCTCTCCGGGGCGATAGAAGGGAATGGCGTTGACCTGACCGCCGGTAAAGAACCTCTCGCTCGATGAGGTCATTTCCTTTGGGCCGGTCGGATAATCGATCTTTGGTCCTAGAGCAGTATCTTGCTCTGTGGAAGGCGCCGAGGGCGCCTGAGCTTGCTGCACAAGCGCGGTCGTCCTCGCCGGGCCTTGCGAACGGGCCGCATGTCGATTTGTCGTGTGTCTGAGCGCGTGTCCGCCGACCTCGATTGTCGGCAACGCTGTCTGGGCCGAGGCCTCTCCCGGCCATGTCGTCATCAAGCCGGCAACAAGCGCAAAGAGAGAGGCGGCGGTCGGATGACGACGGTCCATTCGGGCGGCTCGCGTGTGACGAATAGAAACAGACTGCTTATTCTCAGCGGTCGGCCCGCAAAGCGATAGAGTGTTTTTAAAAGCGCTTAACGATTGTGCATGGTCTGTTGCAAACGGGTCACAGTGACGTCTGGAGCTTCGTCGCCGCTCACCTGACGTTCGGATTCTTTACGTCCTTCCTCTCCTTCTCGATCTCCTGCAGCTTCGCACGGATCGGCCCATAAGGCCCGTATGTGTGCTGCTCTTGCGAGAAGCCGTCGGCGTAGGGGCCGTAAGGCGCATCGATCGGTTTGGTCAGAAGATTGGGAAAATCCTTCTCCAAACCGGCGCGACGCGGCCTCGGCTTCGAGATCATCAACGCCGCGACGTCCCAGGCGTCTTCGGGCGTAAGCCGCGGGTGCAGATAGTCGACGCCGTCCGGCATGTTGGAATGGATGAAATTCGCCGCCGTGATCAGCCGCGCCATGCCCGCGCCGTTATTGAAGCTGTCGGAGCCCCAAAGCGGCGGAAAGGCGTAGCCGGCGCCAAGACCGGGCAGGCTGTTTTGCACGCCGGCGCCGTCGACGTTGTGGCAACCGATGCAGCGCGCCTGATAGATGTCGCGCCCGCGCGCCGGATCGGCGGCGCGGTCGAGCTCCGGCATCGTCCCGGCGCCTAATCCTGAGAGCTTCTCGCCCTTGCGCACGCCCTTCGATAGAAACTGAATATAGGCGATGATCGCGCGCATCGGCTCAGAAGCATTCGGCAGCGGGCGCCCGTTCATGCTGCGCGTCATGCAGGAATTGATGCGCTCCTGCAGTGTGATCTCGGCGCCGGCGCGCGCGCTATAGGCGGGATAATCCGCCGAGAGGCCAAAAAGCGGCAGACCGAATTTCTTCACGCCGGCGTCGAGATGACAATTGCCACAGGCGAGATTGTTGCCGGCAAAGCGCTGCGTGCGGTCGGGCATGTCGGGCCCGATGTGCGAGTAAGTCGCTGTGATGAGATCGCGACCATGGCGGATCAGCCGGCTATGCGCGTCGTAAGGCAGAGCGTCGACGCTCGGCGCCGACCAGAATTTCGCGCTCGATGCGCCAAGCTCTTCCGCGGCAACGGGAGCGGCGGACAAAAGCGCGAATAGCGCGGCTGCGGCAAGCGCGTTGCGCATGAATCACTCCGCCATGAAATGTTTCGACAGTTTAAGTCCCTGCCCCTGATAATTCGAGACGCCGCTCTGGCCGTAAAGCGCTTCCGGCGTTTCGGCCATGCGCTCATAAACGAGCCTGCCGATGAACTGCCCGTCTTCGAGAATGAAAGGCACTTCGCGCGAGCGCACTTCGAGGACGGCGCGGGCGCCCGGCAGGCCGGCCGGGCCGGCGCCGAAGCCTGGATCGAAGAAGCCCGCGTAATGCACCCGAAACTCGCCGATCGCCGCGTCCATCGGCGCCATTTCAGCGGCGAGATCGGGCGGTATCGCCAGTCGTTCATGCGAGGCGAGAATATAGAAATCGCCTGGATCGAGGATCAGCCTGCCGTCGCGCGCCGGCAGCCGATCCCAGTAATCGTCGACACGGTAGGCGCCGATCCGATCGACGTCGATCACGTCCGTGTGCTTCTGCGCGCGGTAGCCGATGATGCCGCCGAACGCTCCGGCGTCTAGCGCGACGCGCAGCACGACGCCGTCGCGCAGATTGAGCGGCCCGTCGACGAGCGGCGTCTGACGATGCAATTCGGCAAGGGTTGCGTCGACCAGGGCCCCGCTGGGCGTATCGCCTGGCGCACGCGCGCGAAACCGAAGCTGGTTCAATCGCGAGCCCTTGCGCGCCCGCACCGAAAAACTGCGCGGCGACACTTCCGCGTAGAGCGGTCCGCGATAGCCGGCGACGACCTCGTCGAAGCGATCGCCGCGGTCGGTGATCAGCCGCGTGAATATGTCGAGACGCCCCGTCGAGCTTTTCGGATTGGCGGCGCCGACGATAGAATCGTCGAGCGCCAGACTCTCCAGCAGCGGCACGACATAAAAACAACCGCGCTCCAGCACCGCGCCGTCGCCTTCGAGCGACATTTCATCATATTTGAGCGCGGATAACAGTTCGTCGACGCTGCGGCGTTTGCCCGGCAGAAAACTGGCGCGCACGCGATAGGCTTTCGGCCCCAGACGCAGATCGAGACTCGCCGGCTGGATTTGCCCATGCGCCAGAGGCGCCGCAAGGCGGATCAGGCCAGCGTCGGCCATCGCCTGAATTTGCCGGCTGGAAAGCACGCCGCCCATTCTGTCTCGCCCGTCGTCCCTGCTGAAGCGGGTTTTGCGTCCGCATAAGCGCCAAATCCCGCCGCCTTTCAAGACGCGGCTGTTGACAGCTTAGGTCCCTGTGCCCTCTATAGGCCGACGTGGTTATTTGAGCCGGCCGGCTTGCCGCCACGAAAAACAACGCGCTAAAAGGCCGGGTCTCCCGAAGGAAGCCCGCTTTTTTTGCGCAGCAACGCGTTTCAACGCGCGCAACAAGAAATCGGCGCGACTGCGCCCAAGGGAGAAACAATGTCCGCCGACGTTCCGCCGCGCAGGCCGCTCAAACCAGCGACGCAACTCGTTCATGGCGGGACGCAGCGCTCTTCCTTCGGCGAATTGTCCGAGGCGCTCTATCTTACGCAGAGCTTCGCCTATCCGACGATGGAGGCGGCCGAGGCGCGCTTCAAAGGCGACGAGCCGGGCTTCATCTATTCGCGCTTTTCGAACCCGACCGTCGCCATGTTCGAGCAGCGCATGATCCTTCTGGAGGGCGCAGAAGCCGCCCGCGCGACGGCGAGCGGCATGGCGGCGGTGACCGCGAGCCTGCTTGCGCAGCTCAAAGCGGGAGACCATGTCGTTTCGGCGCGCGCGCTGTTCGGCTCCTGCCTCTATGTCGTCGAGGATCTGCTCCGCGGCTGGGAATCCCTTCGACGCTCGTCGACGGCGCCGACCTCGAGCAATGGAAGGCGGCTGTCCGGCCCCGAGACGAAGCTCTTCTTTCTGGAAAGCCCGACCAACCCCGGTCTGGAGGTCTATGATCTCCAGGCGATCGCCGACATTGCGCATGAGGCCGGCGCGAAGCTTGTCGTCGACAATGTCTTCGCGACGCCGCTCCTGCAGAAGCCGTTCGATTTCGGCGCCGACGTCGTCGTCTATTCGGCGACCAAGCATATCGACGGCCAGGGCCGATGTCTTGGCGGCGTCATCCTCGCCTCGCAGGCGCTGATTGAAGAGAGCGTCCATAATTTTCTGCGCCAGACCGGCCCGGCGATGTCGCCGTTCAACGCCTGGGTGATGCTTAAAGGCCTCGAGACCTTGCCGCTGCGCGTCGCCCAACAGACCGCCAGCGCGGCCAAGATCGCCGACTTTCTGGCGGGGGAAAAAGCCGTGAGGCGTGTCCTCTACCCGTTTCGCGCCGACCACCCGCAGGTCGATCTGGCGCGCCGTCAAATGTCGGGCGGCGGCACGCTGGCGAGTTTCGATATGGCGGGCGGCAAGGCCGCCGCGTTCCGACTCGCCAATGCGCTCGAAATCATCAAGATTTCAAACAATCTCGGCGACGCCAAAAGCCTCGTCACCCATCCGGCGACGACGACCCATCAGCGGCTGACGCCGGAAGCGCGGGCGGCGCTCGGCATCGGCGACGGACTGCTGCGGCTTTCGGTCGGCCTCGAAGACGCCGACGATCTCATCGACGATCTCGCGCGCGGCATTTGGGCGGCCGCGCGCGCCTGAGCCTACTGCCGCGCGCCGTCCCGCCTTTCGCGGCCGACCGGAATTCTTGCCTCCTGCATCGCGCATTCGGCGACGAAATAGGACGCGGCGAGAATGGCGCAAAGCGTCTCAAGCACGACGCCCGTGATCAGTTCGTTCATCGGCAAGCCCTCAAGAACATGTCCGTTGCGGAAAAAGGAAGATCCAGTCGGCGGCCCGCGGCGGCGGCGTGAGAAGAGAATCGACGCCGACGCAGGCCGTTCGCGACGCAGCGATCAGGCCGCCGGCGGCGCGCGCTGGCGGTTGGCTGGGTCGTGACGGGGCGTCGGCGCAACGCGGTCCGCCACCGTCCACACGAGCCTGAAGCTCGGGACGGGCGTCGCGCCGATCGGGCCGGGCCGCGCCGCAAGAGGCGCGAGACCGCTGCAAAACGCCTGGCAGAGGATACAGGCGGAGCGATCGTCTTTGGGGCCCAGCCGCCCCGCAAGCGCGTCAGGTTGGGAGGTCCCCGACGCGAAACAGACAAAGAGTTGAGCGACCAGACGGCCGCCGACGCCCGAATCGGCGACGCCGCGCGCAAGCGGGACGACGGCCCAGAGCGACGCCGCCAAGAGCAGCAACGTCGCGCCGCGCCGGGCGCCCGCAAAAGGCGGCGAAGCGAATCTGAACGCCGACGGGCGCATTGATTCAGGTCGCGTCGGTCAAAGGCCGCGAAAATCTCGCGCGGCGCTCGAGATCGATGAGGCGGATGACGCGCTGGTCATTTCCGCGCCACAGAGGCGCCGTCGGCACGATGGCGGCAAGCGCCGCCATGCCGGGCGCATGACCCGGCTGCGCGCGTTCCCGCTGATTTAGAGATTCGAGCGTCGCGCCGGCGACGACGCTGTCCCGGCCGCTCGGCTTACGTTTGCAAAACATGGGCTCACTCCCGATCCCGCCGCTTGATGCGGCGTTGTCCTTAAGCTGCGCCCAATGCTGCACGCGCCCGGCATGGGGCGAGATGCGCAAAGCGAGGCGACAGCCTGCGAAGGATTCAGGAGTTGGCGGGAGGCGCTCGCGCCTGTCGGGAATAATCTTGCGGGGGGGTCGGCAGGGCGCGGTCCGCCACCGTCCAATCAAGCGCTGTCCATTGGACGGGCGCCTTGCCAATATGAATAGCCCGCGCCGCCAGCGGCGCAACGCCATCGCAATGGTTCTGACAGAAGAGACAGGCGTCCCTCTGGCCCTTTGCCTGGCTGGGAGCCTGCGATTGGTCGACTGAGCCGACCTCGGTGAAACAAAATTCTCTGACAGCGTCGCCGGCGCCCATCCGCGTCGCGACATGCGCCGCCGCAGGCGCAAAGGCCTGGACGGTCAGCGCAAGCGCGAAAAGCAGAGCTGACAACCAGTTACGGCGCATAAAAGCTCGAACCTTCGTTCAGGCGCGCCTGCCGAATTTACAGGCGCGCGCCGATGTAAGCAAAAAGCGAGGGCCGCGACAAGTTAATCTTGGAGCGGCCACCTCGCTGCGGCAAAGCGTCCCACCCGCCCTCTCTTAAAATTTGAACTTCACGCCTCCCTGGAAGAGCCGCGGATTGCCGGCGTAG
Organism: Methylocystis sp.; assembly: GCA_046349135.1. Classification (GTDB taxonomy): domain Bacteria; phylum Pseudomonadota; class Alphaproteobacteria; order Rhizobiales; family Beijerinckiaceae; genus Methylocystis. The sequence continues at coordinate 9,519 of JAXMCY010000028.1, forward strand.
ATTGAGCCGGTGGCGTTTTGCGCAAGCGCGGCATATCCATTCTGCACGACGACCCCGTTCACCAGCGTCGCCGTATTGGTGATGTTGTTGGCCGAAGCGACCCAATTTCTATCAAAGATGTTCCGCACCTCGAAATAGAGCGCGAAATTTTTGACCGGCCAAAAATCAATATCCCGGTCCAAATGTATGTTGGCGTTGACGAAGCCGTAGCTTGGAATTGTCAGTACGTTAGCATTGTCGAGGTAATAAGAGCTTTGATAGACATATTCGACGAACGCGCCGAATCCTTTGTAGTCGCCGTAGGGATGATCATAGCCGAGTCGGCCGGTCGCCGTGTGTGGCGCGACATTGGGAATTTTATTCCCCACGCGATTGAAGAAACCGTTCACGCCGCCTGCCGACAACTGCTCGGTGAAGTTGGTAAAGATTTGATTGTTGTATGAATAATTCGCCAACACTTTCCAGCCGTCGACGGGGCGCCAGTCGACGAGCGATTCAATGCCCCGATGCGCCGAACCTGGCGCGTTAAACGTAAAGTTGAGCAAACCGGCGCCTGGGCTCTGCGTTATCTGCTCGTTCTGATACCATTCGTGAAAGCCTGTGAGGCTGAAGAGCAGCGTTTCGTTCGGCCTCCAGTCGAAACCGATATCGATACCGTTATTGCGCTGCGTCTTGAGGTCAGTGTTCGCGCCAGGCTGACCCTGCAGATTGACAAACAGCTGCCCTGGATTGGGCGTGCCATAACCGCTCGATGCCCGGAAATGCGTCAGAAGCTCCGGCCACACGCGCCAGCTTACGGACGCTTCCGGTCCAACGTTCCAGTAGGTCTTGTTGACGGGAATGCCCTGCCAGGTTGCGATCCGCGCGAAAGCCGCGCTGGCAGGCGAATTCACATAAGTGAATTGATCCTGCACCGCGGCGATCTTGGTCATTTCGGTCGCCAGGCCGAGCACAAGCGTCACGTCCCGCGACAGCGCGATCTCCTCTCGGCCGCGCGCGCCGAGATTCTGCATCATCGCGTTCTGTTTCGCCTGAATAGCGCCGGTCGCGCCGTTTCCGATCGGCAGGGTGTTGTTTGTATAGCTCGTGTAACGCGTCCGATTGAAATAGAGGCCCGCGAAATGTCTCGCTTCGAAGCCGGCGAACGAACCAAGCTGCGTAATGTCGGTGCTGGCGTTTACCGCAGGCTCATCCTGCAAGGCGGCGGTGTTGCCGGTCGGTTGAATGATGTTCTTGTCATCGTAGATGACTTGCGTGCGCCAAAAGGTGTTGGCGTCGAAGTTGTGCTCCCAGCGCAGTCCGAGCACGTCGCGACGGTCGTTGCGGTTAAAGCCGGCCAGATAGGCGGTCGTCTGAAAATTCGATCCGCCTACCGGGTTCAATCCAAAGAGTGAGACGCCCGAGTTTCCGCAGAAAGACCGGCCGAAATAGCCCAGAGGAGTCGTCGCCGCCGCCTGCGTCAGCGCATAACAGCCGGTTTGATAGGGATTGAGGTAGTATTGGTTGAGCGATAGCCGCGACGACAGATCGCCGTAAAGCTGGTTGTGAATGAATTTGAACGTCAGAAGGTCATCGGGAGTCACCTGCCATCGCATGGTCGCGTTGACGGTCTGCGTGTCATAGCGATTGTGCAGCGTCCAGCCGTCGCCGCGCACGTCGCTGGCGAAAATAGCGATATCGACGTTGCCGACTTTTTTGCCGATGGAGGTAAAATTATTGAGATATCCGAACGATCCGAATTCGCTTCAAACATGAACGCCGTCGATTTCGGCACCGGTGCGCGTGCGGAAATTGATCGCGCCGCCATTGGCGAAGTTGCCGAATAGGGCGGACGAGGACCGCGATAGACGTCGATCGCGGCGTAGGCGTGCGGGTCGGTCAGGTCAGTGCGCGACAAGCCGTCAGGCTGGGTGACGGAAAAGCCGTCTTCGAGAATCACGATGTTGCGAACGCCGAAGCCGTTGCGCGCCGAAGAGCCGCGGATCGAGATGACGATATCGCGCGGTCCGTTTCCTTGTTTGAAGGAAACGCCGGGACTGTATTGCAGCATCTCCCGCACCGAGAGGAGCGGCATGTTGTCGAAATTCTTGCCCTCGATTGTCGTGAACGTCTGTCCGGTCGGATCGCGATAGACTGGCAACGCCAGCTTGCGGGGGCTGAACCCCGGAGCCGTGAGTTGGGCTGGACCCGGCGTAGGCGTCGCGGTGGTGACCCGTCCCGGGCCGCCCGCGGTGTGGCCCGCGGGGCCTCTATGCACGGCGGCCCGCGCGCCGCCGACATTGATGGTGGGCAGCGCCTGCTGCGCGTTCGCGGCCGATGTCGCCACCAGGCCAAGCGCGACCAAAGAAGCTCCTCCGAGGAGGTGAGAATGACGGATCATGACGTGCGTTCCCTAGCGCCGACGCCTGTCGACGCGTGATGTGAGGCGAGCTACGGTCGCAAACGCGACGAGCGCGCGAAGACGATATGGAAGCTGCTGTGCGCGGCGGACGGGGCTCAGACCGAGGCGCTTCGCGCGCTCGCGTCCAATGGCCTCAGGCGCGCGAGACGGGGGGCGCCCGGGCGCTGTGCGCCCGCGACAATCGCTCGAAGCGGGATGGCGCCGCATTTACCGGCGGGTCGATCAGCGCATATGCGGCGAGCGCGACGACATGAAATTCGACAGATGAAATCCAGGCTGCCGGCGGTCCGCCGCATAAGAGACAGGAATGGCAGTTGTGGTGACGCCCTGCCTTGTCATTGGACGCCGTGTTTTCGGCCTCGCGCACGTGGTGACACGAGGTTGAAAGCGTCTCCTCGGAAAAGATCGAAGCGGCGCGCGCCAAACCAGCTCCGCCCGCGACGGTCTGTGTGACCATCGCCAGCACAAGCAGCAGGTTGCGAAGCGTCGTGAGCCGCATTTTCATTCCAACAAAATCAGACAGCTTAGCATTCCCGATAACGTGCCTCTTGAATAGGCGCGCAGGGCCTTCCGGGTCAAAAAAGCCGGAAGTGTAACATTTACGTAACAGAGGGCGGATTGGCGCTAGGCGCCTAATCAAAGGCGTTTCCCTTTGCCGGCCCGCATTCTAATCTCGCGCCCATGTACATCGCCATCACCAGAGACATCCAAATCACGGCGCTTCCCGACTTTATGCCGGACCGCTCGGACCCCGACCAGGATCACTATTTCTGGGCTTACACGATCGAGATCGCCAATCTCGGGCGCGTTCGAGTGCAGCTCCTGTCGCGTCACTGGATCATCATCGACGCCAACGGCCGTCGCGAGGAGGTGCGCGGACCGGGCGTTGTCGGCGAGCAGCCGGTGCTCGAGCCAGGCGAAACATTTCGCTATGCGTCCGGCTGCCCGCTCGGCACGCCTTCGGGCATCATGCACGGCAGCTACCGTATGGTCACTGACGCCGGCGAAACCTTCGACGTCGAAATCCCCACTTTCTCGCTCGACAGTCCGCTGTCGCGTCCGACCCTGAACTAGGCGGGCGTGATGGAGCGCCTCGAAGACGCGATCGACATGCTCTCCCGGTTGGTCGCCTTCGACACGGTGAGCTCCAAATCCAATCTGCCGCTGATCGACTTCGTAGAATCCTACCTGCGCCAACAGGATGTGCGTTTCGTGCGCGCGCCGAACGCTTCCGGCGACAAGGCGGCCCTTTTCGTCACCATCGGCCCCGACGTCGACGGCGGCGTGCTTCTCTCGGGCCACACCGACGTCGTACCCGTCGCAGGCCAGAGCTGGAGCGCCGATCCGTTCACGCTGCGTCGCGACGCGACCCGGCTTTACGGGCGCGGCGCCGTAGACATGAAAGGGTTCGACGCCGCCTGCCTCGCGATGATTCCCGAGTTCAAGGCGGCGCGTCTGTCCCGCCCCGTCCACATTCTCTTGAGTTATGACGAGGAGACCACCTGTCTCGGCCCGCTCGACGTCATCGCGCGGTTCGGCGCCGACCTGCCGCGCCCGTCCGCGGTTATCGTCGGCGAGCCGACGTCGATGGAGGTCGCCGACGCGCATAAGAGCGTCGCCACCTTCGTGACGCGCGTGCGCGGCTTCGAGATCCATTCGGCCAATCTCAATCGCGGCGTCAGCGCCGTGCACGTCGCCTGCAAGCTGGTGTGCGAGCTCGAGCGCCTGGGCGAAGAACTCCGCGCGACGGGCGATCCGAGCGGGCGCTTCGATCCGCCCTTCTCAACTATTCACGTGGGCGTCATCCACGGCGGGACGGCGCGCAACATCGTCGCCAAGGACTGCGAATTTCTGTGGGAGGTTCGGGGATTGCCCGGAACGCCCGCGAATTTCGTTCGAGATCGGCTGGAGGCCTATTGCGACGGATTGAGGCGAACGGTTTTCGCCGGGTTTCCTGGCGCCGGCATTGAAACCGTCATGGAGAATCAGGTGCCGGGCCTCGCCCCGCAGCCTGGCTCCGAAGCGGAGGTTCTCGCGCTGAGGCTCGCCAAGCGGAACGCGACCATCGCCGTGCCCTATGCGACCGAGGCCGGTCAGTTTCAGCGCGCTGGAGTGGCCTCGGTCGTCTGCGGGCCTGGCCGCATCGATCAGGCGCACCAGCCGGACGAATATATCGACATCGCCGAATTGGCGGCTTGCCTTGAGTTCCTAAGGGGACTGACGCAGCAATTTCGAATGTGACAATCCGGCTTTAGAAGTCGGCTGCACGCCATTGCTTTCGTGAAGTGAGCGGCTATAGTCCGCGCCCGTTCCGGCGCTTTTCAAACAAACGCCTCCGCGCCGGGCTCCGAGCCTCTCTAAAGAGAATTCCAGATGAAGCTGATCCCGGACGCTTTGGCGCAAGCCCAGCCGTTACCGCCCGCCGCCGAAGCGCCTGCCTCGCCGCCGGCCGAGCCGACCGCCCCTGCCGCGCCGACGCCGCCGAGCCTTCCGCATCCGCCTGCCTCGACCCAAACCGGGCAGGTGGCCGACTCCAAGCCCGAAGCGCAGCAGCCCCCAACGATGCCGGAGATGCTGGGGCAGCTCATTCCCATCTTCGTGGTGATGGGCATCGTCTACATCCTGGTCATCCGCCCCCGTTCTCGCCGCGAGAAGGATGCGCTGGCGCAGCTTCGAAACGTTCGTCGCGGCGACACGCTCGTCACCACCAGCGGGTTCGTCGCCAAGGTGACCAAGTCGATCGACGACGCTGAAGTCGAGGTCGAACTCGCCCCCAATGTCCGGGTGCGGATGCTGCGGACCGCCATCGCCGAAGTGCGCGCCAAGGGCGAGCCGGTGAAGGAGGAGCCGCCGTCGCCGGCCAAGACCGGCGCGCCCGCCAAGAGCGGCGGAAGGTCGGCCAAATCGAGCGACGCAAAGTCCGGCGACGGCAAGACCGGCGACGCCAAAACCGGCTCACAGAGCTGACGCCGCCCCTTCGATCCCATAGCCAATAGCAGGACGATGCTGCGATTTTCGACCTGGAAATTTTTCGCCATTGGCGCGATGACTCTCGCCGCGGTGCTCATCGTCGCGCCGAGCATGTTGTCAGCGTCCCATTATGAGCAGCTGAAATCTCGGCTGCCGTCGTGGCTAGTCCCGCCGACGATCGTGCTTGGCCTCGATTTGCAGGGCGGCTCGCATGTGATGCTCGAAGTCGACCAGGCGGACCTCATCGCCACGCAGGTCAAGAACCTGCGCGACGACGTGCGCCGCATTCTCCGCGAAGAAAAAGTGGCGATCACCGGCGGCATCGGGACGACCGCGCGCGGGGTGCAGGTGCGCGTGGCGGATGAAGCGGACCGGGAGAAAATTCTTCCGAAACTGCGGCAGCTGCGCAATAGCTTCAGCAGCGCGCTCATGGGCGGGCCCTCCCCGCTCGACGTCGAAACCTCGCCAGATGGCGTCATTCGCGTAACCATCACCGACGCCGGTCTCACGGACAAATCGCGCAAGGCCGTCGAGCAATCGATCGAAGTCATTCGCCGGCGCGTCGACGCGCTCGGCACGCGCGAGCCGAGCATCCAGCGTCAGGGCGACGACCGCGTGCTGGTGCAGGTGCCAGGCCTCCAGGACCCTGAAACGCTTAAGGAAATTCTCGGCAAGACCGCGAAACTCGAATTCCGCCTCGTCGCCGAACCCGGCCAGAACCCCGCGGAAACCGAGGAACTGGATCAGGTCGAACAGGAAGGCAAGATCGCCGTCGAGAAACAGGTGATGGTCAAGGGCGAGGATCTCACCGACGCGCAACCGGGCTTCGACCAGCAAAGAAGCGGCGAGCCGGTCGTCAATTTCCGCTTCAATATTCGCGGCGCTCAGGCCTTCGGCGAAGTCACCTCCAAGAACGTCGGGCGGCTGTTTGCGATCGTCCTCGACAACAAGGTTATTTCAGCGCCGCGAATCCTGACCCCGATCACCGGCGGCTCGGGACAAATTTCCGGACGCTTCACTGTCGAACAGGCAAATAATTTGTCGATCTCGCTGCGCGCCGGCGCGCTGCCGGCGAAGCTCAACATCGTCGAAGAGCGCACCGTCGGACCCGGCCTCGGCCAGGATTCGATCGACGCCGGCAAACGCGCCGCCTATGTCGGCGCGGGGCTCGTCGTCGTCTACATGCTCGTCACCTACGGCGTCTTTGGCGTCTTCGCCAATCTCGCGCTCTTCGTGCATATCGCCTTCATATTCGCGGGACTGCGCTGCTCGGCTCGACGCTGACGCTGCCGGGCATCGCCGGCATCGTTCTGACGATCGGCATGGCGTCGATCTGAACGTGCTGATCTACGAACGCATCCGCGAAGAAAATCATGCCGGACGCTCGATCCTCGCGTCGCTCGACGCCGGCTTCACCCGCGCCTTCGCGACGATCGTCGACTCGAATGTCACGATGTTCGTCGCTGCGGCCATTCTTTATTTTCTCGGCTCAGGACCGGTGCGCGGCTTCGCCGTTTCGCTTGCGCTCGGCATTCTGACGACCATCGTCACCGCGGTGACCATGACGCGCATGATGATCGCCGTCTGGTATCATTACGCGCGGCCGACGAGACTTCCGATTTAGAGGGGCGATACTTATGAAACTTCTGCGCCTCGCCCCAGAGAACACCAAATTCCCGTTCATGCGGTTCCGCCGCGTGAGCTATCCGTTCTCGGCTCTCTTGTCGCTGATCGCTGTCGCCCTCTTCGTCTTCAAGGGCATGAATTTCGGCATCGACTTCGCCGGCGGCACCGTGATCGAACTGCGGGCGAAATCCGGCGCTGCGGAAGTCGGCACGCTGCGCACGCTGGGCGAAGGCCTGCATTTGGGCGACATCGAAGTGCAGGCGTTTGGCAATCCGGCCGATGCGACCTTGCGCTTCGGTCTGCAGCCCGGCGGCGACGTCGCCCAGCAGGCGGCGGTCGAGCGGTGCGCGACGCCTGGCCTATTACGATCTGCGGCGCGTTGAAGTCGTCGGCCCGCGCGTCTCGAACGAATTGGTGCAGTCGGGAACGCTCGGCATCGTGCTCTCGATCATCGCGGTGCTGAGCTATCTATGGTTCCGCTTCGAATGGCAGTTCGCGATCGAGCCGTCATCGCGACGATGCACGATCTCCTGCTCACCGTGGGCTTCTTCTCGATCACCCAGCTCGAATTCAACACCACGTCGATAGCGGCGATTTTGACTATCGTCGGCTACTCGTTGAACGAGACGGTGGTGGTGCTCGACCGCATTCGCGAGAACATGCGCAAATACAAGAAAATGGCGACGGCGCAGATGGTCGACATGTCGATCAATGCGGTCCTGCCGCGCACGATCATGACCGCGACGACGGTCATGCTCGCCTTGTTCGCGCTCGTCGCTTTCGGCGGCCAGGTAATCCGCTCCTTCTCGCTGGCGATGATCTGGGGCATTTTTGTCGCCACCTATTCGTCGATCTTCATTTGCTCGCCGATGCTGATCTACCTCGGGCTGCGCAACGAAGACGCCGACAAGACGGCCATTCAGAAGCACGAAACTGAGCGCAAAGCCGAAAAGGCCGATTCCCTGAACAACGAGGCGGCCGAAGCGCCCGCCGCCGCGCCGACGGCGTCTCCCGCCGCCGAAAAGACCCCCGCCCCATCGCGCAAGTCGGCCGGCAAGCGGGCCAAGACGAGGCCGGCTTGACCGCTCGCGACGGCGGCTATGTTCGCGGCCGCCACAAGATCGACGATTACGGCGACGGCGGCTTCCGCTTCGCCGACATGTCCCACCGAGGCTCTATTCTCGCGCTGCCCTCCGGGGTGAGGGCCGTGCCTCTAACGCGCGCCGCAGACATCGACGAAACGATCATCGACGGCGCGCTCGCTGAAAGCGGCGGCCTCGACATCTTCGTCGTCGGAACCGGACCGGATCTGCTGCCTCTTGCCTCGGATCTGCGCGCGCGGCTGCGCGCGGCCGGCGTCGGCTGCGAGACGATGGCGACCGGCGCCGCGGTGCGCACATACAATATGCTTGTCGACGAGGATCGCCGAGTCGGCGCGCTGCTGATCGCCGTGTGACATGACCGCCGCCTTACAGGAGCATTATGCGCAGTGCGAAGAGCTTCTGCGCGCGCGCGATCGCGACCAGTGGCTCGCCTGTCTCTTCGCGCCGCCGGACGCGCGCCAACACATTCACGCGCTCTATTCCTTTGCCCATGAGACTTCGGACGTCAGCGGCAAGGTCACGCAACCACTGTTGGGCGAGATGCGCCTGCAATGGTGGATCGACGCCATCGAGGGCGCCGCCATGCAAGGCGAGGGCGCGCGCGCCAACCCTGTAGCCGATGCGCTCATCGACACGATCGAGCGCTTTAGCCTGCCCCGCGACGAGTTTGTCGGGCTGGCGGAGGCGCATGTCTTCGATCTCTATGACGATCGTATGCCGACCTGGACCGCGCTTGAAGACTACTGCCGTGCGACGGCGTCGGCCCCGATACGCTGGGCCGCGCGCATTCTCGGCGCCGATCTTCAAGCGCCATCGTCACGCGCTTTCGACGAAGCCGGCGTCGCACTCGGCTTGACGCGAATAGCGCGCGCCATCGCCGATCCCGATCAGCGGAAATTTCTACCCGACGAGGCGTTGGCGCGAGAGGTCGGCCCGAAGGGCGAGAGCGATCGGCTTCGCTCGGGCTTGAAGGAGATGCTGAGGCTGGCGCAATCTCACTATGCCGAGGCGCGCCGTCTGGCCGTCGACCTTGACTCGTCCCGCGCCGCGCTGCTTCCAGCCGCCGCGACACCGCTTTATCTGGAGCGCTTGGCGCGAAGCGATTACGATCCGTATCGTCCGACCGGCGAACCGACGCCGTTGCGCCGACAATGGCGTATCTGGCGCGCGTCGCGCGGCGTCGGACTTTGAAGCGGGCCGAAAGAGGCCTTTAGGATCAACCGAAATGACCAGCCTCGACTATGAATACGACGCTCGGCGCCTGCGCATGGAGACGCTGCTCATGCTGCGCTGGGTGGCGATCACCGGCCAAGCTGCAGCCTGCCTCGGCGTCTATTTCATTCTCGGATTTGATTTTCCCGTCGGCCTCTGCTTCGTCTTCATCACGGCGTCGGCGACGCTCAATATCGGCATGCGCTTTGGCACGCCGCGCAGTTTCCGCCTCGGCGACGTCGAAGCCGCCGTGCTCCTCGGTTACGACATTATCCAGCTCGGATTCCTGCTCTATCTGACGGGCGGTCTCACGAACAGCTTCGCGATGCTGTTCCTGACGCCGGTCATCATCTCCGCGGTGTCGCTGCCCAGCAATCTGACGCTTCTGCTTGGCATCGTCATGATCGCGATCGCGACGGTGCTTGCGGTCGAATATTATCCATTGCCCTGGTATCCCAACGAAAAGCTGGTCTTCCCGCTGCTTTACCGCACCGGAATTTGGGCAGCGCTCGCGCTTAGCGCGGCCTTCATTGGCATATATGCCGGCCGTGTGTCCGATGAAGCGCGCATTTTGGCTGACGCGCTCGCCGCCACCGAACTGGTGCTCGAGCGCGAGCAGCATCTCTCGCAGCTCGACGGCCTGGCCGCGGCGGCAGCTCATGAACTTGGCACGCCGCTCGCGACGATCACACTGATTATCAAGGAGTTGCAAAAGTCGGCGCCGGAGAACGCGCCGGCGCTGCGCGATGACCTTACGCTCCTCGCGCAAGAAACGGCGCGCTGCCGGGAGATTCTGGGCAAGCTCGCCTCGCTCGGGGCCGCAGATCAGAGCAGCGTCATGAATCTCTTGTCGATCGACACGCTAATCCAGGAAGTGGTCGAGCCGCAGCGCGAGAGCGGCGTCACGGTCGAGATTTCGAAGAACGGGCCGCCGAACGCGCCGGTGCTGGCGCGCAATCCGGCCATCCTTTACGGTCTCGGCAACCTTGTCGAAAACGCCATGGATTTTGCCACATCACGCGTAAAAATTGACGCTTGGTGGAGTCCAAGTTACGTCACGATAGCGATCCAGGACGATGGGCCCGGGTTTTCTCCAGACATTCTGGACCGACTCGGCGACCCTTATCTCAGAGGTCGACCGACGGAGCGACGCACGAAGAGCGACCCTGACTCCGGTCTGGGGCTTGGCCTCTTTATAGCCAAGACGCTTCTCGAGCGATCGGGCGCTTTCGTCGAAACGATGAATGTCTCGCCGCCAAGAACCGGCGCTATCGTCAAGATCACCTGGCCTCGCGCGGCGCTGGAGCCGGCCGCCGCAAGGGACAAGGCCGCGCAGCGGGCCGCTACGTCATAAATAGATCGACGCGACGACGCCGATCGGCTAGCTTTGACAAAAATCATGGGTGGAAGCGCGATGTCGGCCGAAGAATTGAAGGCGGATCGGGAAGGCGTCTCGGAAGGTGAGCAAATTGCGGCTCTGCCGCAGGATCGAACATTGCTGATCCTCGACGACGACAAGCCCTTTCTGGGCAGGCTGACCCGCGCCATGGAGGCGCGGGGGTTCATCGTAACGCCGTGCGAAACGGTCGCCGACGGGCTGGCGGCGCTTGAGTCAAATCCGCCCGCTTTCGCCATCATCGACATGCGGCTCAACGACGGCAACGGCCTCGAAGTCATCTCCCAGCTGAAGGCGTCGCGACCCGATGCGCGCGGGATCATTCTCACCGGCTACGGCAACATCGCCACCGCAGTCAGCGCCGTTAAGCTCGGGGCTTTCGATTATTTAGCGAAGCCTGCCGACGCCGACGAAATTTACCACGCGCTGATGGCCACTCAGCTCGACAAGCCGGACGCTCAGGAAAATCCCATGTCCGCCGATCGGGTGCGGTGGGAGCATATCCAACGCGTCTTCGAGTCCTGCGACCGCAATGTTTCTGAGACGGCCCGGCGGCTCAACATGCATCGCCGCACCCTCCAACGCATTCTCGCGAAGCGCGCGCCTCGTTGAGCTGCGCTTCAACTGGCCAATTCGTCAGCGTAAGCCAGCATGCAGTAGCGGTCCGCCGCCATCGTCGCGAAGCGAATTAGCATCGAGCGGCGCCGCGCCGGCGCGACCGGCAAAGACGGCGCTTCGCGCGCGAGTAGCGCCCCATGGGCGTCGGCAATGATCAGACCCGCGTCCTGCGGAAATAATGCGGGATCGAGCGATTCGGGGATCGCGAAATAGAACCGGTCGCAAAAGCCGCGATAGTGGGGCCACTTAAGGTCGGCGCGGAAATCCGCGTAACTCGACTTGACCTCGACGATGCGCAGCACGCCGTCGGGCGCGAGCGCGAGGAGATCGGCGCGGCGCCCGTTCGGCAGCGGCGCTTCGCAAACGACAGAGAAGCCGCAAGCCCGCAAATAGCGCCGCGCGCCGCGCGCCACGCATTTCGTGGCTTCAGGCCGCACCTGAAGCGCGCTCGCTCCTGCCGCGGAAATAACGCTCATATTCGCCTCCGCGAACGTTTCGTCCGCGCCCAGCTTGGCGCGTCGCCAAAGCGCGCGCAATCATGATAGGTTCCTTTTGATTGATCCACTGTACGGCTTGTCGCATGAAACGGCTTCTCCTCGTATGCTTCCTCACCTTTCTCGGCGCAACCACCGCCCTGAGCGGCGAGCGCGTCGTCAATGTTTTCAACTGGAGCGATTATATCGATCCGACCGTGCTCGAGGACTTTACCCGAGAGACAGGAGTCAAAGTCGTTTATGACACTTATGACTCCAACGAGATGCTCGAGGCGCGGCTTCTTGCCGGCGACACCGGCTACGACGTCGTCGTGCCCTCCGCGACGTTCCTGCAGAGGGAAATCGCGGCCGGCGTGCTCCAGCCGATCGACAGAAGCAAGCTCGTCAATGCGCGCAACATCTGGCCGGAGATCGACAGCAGGCTCGCGCGTTTCGATCCGGGCAACCGTCACGCCATCAACTACATGTGGTATACGACGGGCGTCGCCTACGACGTCGCCAAGATCAAGGAACGGCTCGGAAAGCCGATAACGAGCTGGGATCAGGTTCTGCGGCCGGAAGCCTTGAAAAAGCTCGCCGACTGCGGCGTCTACATGCTCGACAGCCCGGAAGACGTGTTCGCGATCGCTCTGAATTATTTAAAGCTCGATCCGAATTCGAAAAACCCCAAGGATCTCAAGCGCGCAGGCGAACTCTTGGCGAGCCTGCGCCGCTATGTGAAAAAATTTCATTCCTCTGAGTATATTAATGCGCTGGCGAATGGCGATATTTGCCTCGCCATCGGTTGGTCGGGCGACAGTCTGCAAGCCCGCAATCGCGCCCGAGAGGCCGGAAACGATGTCGACATCGCCTATGTGATTCCGAGCGAAGGTTCGCTCCTCTCGCTCGATAATCTCGCCATCCCGAAAGATGCGCGCCATCTCGACGAAGCCTATCTCCTGATCGACTATCTGCTTCGTCCGGACATCGCAGCGCGCAATTCCGTCGCCACGAATTTCGCCAATGGCGTCGCGCCGTCGCGGCCGCTGATCGACAAGGCGGTGGCGAACGATCCGTCGGTCTACCCCAGCGACCCCACGATGCGCCGGCTGTTTACAGTCGTGGCGCCCGATCAGGCGGTTCAGAAATTGATCACCAGAATGTGGACGGCGGTGAAGACTGGACGATGAGGCGGGCCGCACTCCGCCTTTCGACCTACTGTTCGCTCAATATCCGCTTCAGCAACTCGATGACCTCGGCGAGGCCCTTGTCCTTGGCCGCAAGCTCTTCGATCTTGCGCACCGCGTGCAGCACCGTCGTGTGATCGCGGCCGCCGAATCGGCGGCCAATCTCCGGCAATGAGCGCAGAGTCAGCACTTTCGACAGATACATCGCGATCTGGCGAGGCCGCACGACGTTGGCGGTGCGCCGGGAGGACAGGATGTCGGCGCGTGAAATATTGTAATGGCTGGCCACAAGCTTCTGGATGTCGTCGATCTTGACGCGTTTAGGATCCTGTGTCCGAACGAGATCGCGAATGGCTGCTTCTGCGGTTTCGACGGTCAGCGGCGCGCCGGTCAGAGTGGCGTGGGCGAGCAGCCGATTGACCGCGCCCTCGAGATCGCGGCCATTGGTTGCGATCATGCGCGCGACGCAGGAGATGACCTCTGGCGGCACGCTAAACCCGGGTTGCGATTCCTTCGCCGCGGCAATGCGCGCGGTGAGGATTTTGACGCGCAAGGCTTCGTCGAGCGGCCCGATGTCGACGCAAAGCCCGCCCTTGAACCTCGACAACACCCGCTCGTCGAGCGTGTCGAGCTCGGATGGCGGCCGATCAGCGGCGACGACGACCTGACGGCCGGCGTCAATCAACGCATTCAGCGTGTGGCAAAATTCCTGCTGGATCGATTTACCCTGAAGGAATTGCACGTCATCGATGATCAGCATGTCGATGCCGCGCAGCTTCTCCTTGAAAGCCAGTGACGTCTGAGCGGTCAGCGACGACACAAAGCCGCTCATGAAGCGCTCAGCCGTCAGATAGATCGTATGGCGGCGGTTGTCATTCGACGCATGCGCAAGCGCCTGCAGCAGATGCGTCTTGCCGAGCCCGACCGCCGCATGGGCATAGAGCGGGTTGAACATCGGAAGATCGCCGACGCGCGCCTCCGCGACCCGGCAGGCGGCTGCGTAGGCGAGTTGGTTTGACGGTCCAACCAGGAAGGTCGAGAACGACAACCGGCGATCAAGCGGCGAGCCGACGAAAATATCGGAATCATGGCGCGACGCCGGCGAGCGGGCGGCGCGCCGCCCATTGGTTTCGCTGGAAGTTTCGACGGCTGGCGCGAACGACGCCACCATGCGCTCGACAAGTTGCGGCGCATTGGCCGCGCCTTCCTCGGTCGAGCGGCACTTGCGCCCGGGCGAGCGCACGTCGATGACCACGCGCTCCACTTTCGAAAATTCGCTCGTCACACGCGCCTTGATCCGGGGCGCATAGTGGGACTGCATCCAGCTCTTGAGAAATTTGGTGGGCACCGTCAGATGCGCCGCGCCGTCATCGATGCGCTCGAGCTCCAACCGCGTGAACCAGGAATTGTAAACCGCGTCGCCGAGGTCGATTCTCAATCTGTGTCGAACTCGGTCCCATTTCGAGCGATCCTCAACGGAAACTCCGTCGCTTGCCAATTGTTCTCGATGATCGGACATATCAGACCTTTTTCCGAAGCGAGCGCCAAAAGAGGGGGAACCCCAGGCGACGGTCGCCGCAGGCGCTGATCGAAGGAACCAAGTTTGGACGAGTAAACGCCGCCGGGGGCGCTAGATTAGAAATTTCGAAGGCGGCCCGATTGCGAGCCGCGCGCATCTGCCAATGTTGGCCTCTCGCATCAAACAGAAGCAAGGCGCTGCGAACGATCGCGCAATGAAACGATCGCTGACGCTGCGCACTCCCTGGACTGTCTCGGCCAACCGCCCCTTCGCCATGACAAAGTCTCCCCTACTCCGGGATTTACAATCCCGGATAATGCGCGTCGCAGGAAACGGACTCTACGCTACGCCCTTGCGAACTGATCACTTTGAATTCAGCCGAACGGCTGGAAAGCGGCAATGCGTCTAATTGTGTGGCCCATCCGCGCAGGAGAACCGATCGTTCCCTCGCTCTTGGGCGACATCGAAAAACCGACGCCGACCGCCCTTCGTTCGACCATTCGAGGCTACACGCCGGCGCGATCACGCGCAACGATGCTTGTAATCACGGCCTGCATATTATTGGCGGCTTTCGAACCTGGCGCCACGAATTTTTTGTCACGTTTGGCCATAAGCCGATGATTCGCCGCCTTTAAAAATTCGCGCGCGAAATGCGTATTGGCGTCGTACGCAACGCGAGGTCGCCGCGCCAAACAAGAGCCAAAATTAGTGTCAAGTGGCGAAGTTTTTGGCGTTCGTGACAACTTGATTGCAAGAGATTGAATCGCGAGAATTTTGAATGATCACAGTTTATGGGCGCAAAAAATATTTTTAAATGTGTCATCTACGTTTCATGCGACGATTTGGCTGACGCGGATCGGACCAAAAAAAGAGCCCGGCGATCGCCGGGCTCGAAGAACGTCGCTACTGGTGGCGAAGCGGTTACGCTTGCGCGGCCAACGCTTTCACCCGCGCGGTCAGTCGGGAAACCTTGCGTGAGGCCGTGTTCTTGTGAATGACGCCCCGCTGGGCGGCGCGCATCACGATCGGCACCGCATTCTGCAACGCGTCGGCCGCCACCGCCGCATCGCCCGAAGCGATAGCCTCCTCGACCTTGCGCACAATGGTGCGCATACGGCTGCGACGCGCCCGATTGACCGAGGTGCGGCGCGCGATCTTGCGAACGGCTTTCTTGGCCGAACTCGTATTGGCCATGCTTTGCGTGTCCTTGAAAGAGACGGCGTCGAGCCGCCCAAAAACCAAAGGGCCGCGAAATCGCGGCCAAGTGGCGGGTTTATAGGCGCGACGCGGGCCTCTCGTCAATGGCCCTCTATCGGTTGGCGAAAGCCGGCTTTCGTTTCTCCGCGAAGGCGCTCATGCCTTCTTTTTGATCACCTGTCGCGAACAGGGAATAGAAGAGGCTCCGCTCGTGGCGAATTCCTTCGGCAAGCGTCGACTCAAAAGCGCGATTGACCGCCTCCTTGGCCATCAGGACCGCAGGAAGCGACATCGACGCGATGGTCGCAGCGGCCTTCATCGCCTCGGCGAGGAGATCCGCGGCCGGCACGATCCGGGCGACAAGGCCGGCGCGCTCTGCTTCCTCCGCGCCCATCATCCGACCGGTCAGAATAAGGTCCATCGCCTTGGCCTTGCCGACGGCGCGGGTCAGCCGCTGCGTTCCGCCGGCGCCGGGTATGACGCCAAGCTTGATTTCGGGTTGTCCGAAAAGCGCCGTGTCCGCCGCGAGAATGAAGTCGCACATCATCGCGATTTCGCAGCCGCCGCCGAGCGCGAATCCGGCCACTGCGGCGATGATCGGCTTGCGCGCCCGCGCTACGACGTCCCATCGGCCGATGAAATCGTCGAGAAAGGCGTCGACGAAGCCCTTGTCGCGCATTTCTTTGATGTCCGCGCCGGCGGCGAAGGCTTTTTCCGAGCCGGTCAGAACGACGCAGCCGACGCCGTGGTCCGATTCGAACGCCGAAAGAGCGTCGTCAAGCTCGGCGATGAGCCTCGCATTGAGCGCGTTGAGCGCGTCGGGTCGATTGAGCCGTATCAAGCCGACTCGGCCCTGGCTCTCTACTTCAATCGTTTCATAGGTCATGCCCGCCTCCTCGCCGATCCGGCGCGGCGCCGGGCCGCGCGCTTCATATCTCAAATTCGCCGCTCGCGTCCGGCCTTTCTCCAAAACCATGTTCGAGCGCACGGGCGTGCAGTTCGTCGAGCGTCACCTCGTCCAGTCGGCGAAGCGCGCGCTCTTCGGCCTCTGCGATGACCGGCTCCAACACCGCCGCGAGGAGCGGCGGCGCAATATCGGGCGCCTCCTCTTCTACGCGCAGAGCCACGCGGACGATCTCGCCGACCGAGAGGCGGCGTCTCTCGCGCGCCAACGCGTAACCGCCTGCTGGTCCTCTGACGCTCTTGAGAATCCCCGCCCGCACCAGAGCCTGCAAAATCGTCTCCAACCGCCGCGGCGGTAGACCGTGACGCGCGGCGAGTTGCTTCGAGGACACCGGCCGGCCGCGCGCGTGAAGCGCGACGTCGAGCGTCGCCATCAGCGCGAAACGAGCGGCTCGCGGCAGCAGTTTCATCGCGCGCCTTCTCCGCCAAGTCCCGTCGAACCAAGGCCGCCCGCGCCGCGTTCCGTCGTATCAAGGTCGTCGACCTCGACCAGCGCGACATGCGTCACCGGCGCGATAACGAGCTGCGCGATGCGCATGCCGCGGACGATTTCAAAGGCCTGCGCCCCGAGATTGATCAGGATGGCTTTGATCTCGCCCCGATAATCGCTGTCGATGGTGCCTGGGGCGTTGAGCACGGTGACGCCATGCTCTGCCGCAAGGCCGGAGCGTGGTCGAACCTGTGCCTCATAGCCGCGGGGCAACGCGATCGAAAGCCCTGTAGGTATGATATCCCGGGCGCCCGGCTCCAGCACCAGCTTTTGACCCGGCGCCAGCGCGGCGTAGAGATCGACGCCCGCCGCTCCTTCACTCGCATAGGCTGGCGACGGTAAGCCTGCGGCGTTCGGCAATTGGCGGATCGCGACTCTCATGGCGTCCTCTCCTCGCCGATCATCTGCGCGAGACGGGCGACGAGCCGCTCCGCGACATCCTCCTTGCGCAGCCGCGGCCAATCTTCGACGCCGGAGCGCGACACGAGATGCGCCTCATTGGTCGCGCCGCCGAAAACGCCCGACTCCTCGCCGACGTCATTGGCGATAATCAGATCGCATCCTTTCCGGGCGAGCTTCTCCTGCGCATGGCGAATGAGGTCATTTGTTTCCGCGGCGAAGCCGACGACCAGGCATGGACGTTTCGGTCCCTGCGAGACGCTCGCCAGAATGTCGGGATTCTCGACAAGCGGCAGGACAGGCGCGCCGCTCCGGCTTTTCTTGATCTTGTCGGCCGCGGGCTCTGCGCGCCAATCGGCGACGGCGGCGGCGGCGATGAATATGTCCGCTGGCAGCGCCGCTTCCACGGCCGTCATCATGTCGCGTGCGCTCTTTATATGTACGACCTCGCAACCGGGCGGATCGGAGAGCGCGACGGGACCTGAAATCAGCGTCACCCGCGCCCCTGCCCGCGCCGCAGCCGCCGCGATGGCGTGGCCCTGCCGTCCGGACGAGCGATTGGCGATGTAGCGAACCGGATCGATCGGTTCATGAGTGGGGCCGGAGGTCACGACGACATGCAGTCCTTCGAGCGCGCCGCCGCGCTTCATGACGCCTTCAGGCGCCGGCAGTCGGGCCCCTTGCTTCAGCGCCGTCTCGATCGCTTCGGCGATCTCCAGTGGTTCGCTCATGCGTCCCGGCCCATATTCGCCGCAGGCCATTTCACCGATGTTTGGACCGACGAACCAGGCCCCGTCGCCGTGCAGGGTCGCGACATTGCGCTGCGTCGCGGGGTGAAGCCACATCCGCACATTCATCGCCGGCGCATAGAGAACGCGCTTGTCGGTCGCAAGCAGCAAGGTGGTGGCGAGATCGTCGCAAAGGCCGCGCGCCGCACGCGCGAGTATATGCGCCGTCGCCGGAGCGACGACGATGAGATCGGCGTCCCGCGACAGTTCGATATGGCCCATCTCCTGCTCGTCGGTCGCGGAGAACAGATCGTCGTAGACTTTTTCGTTGGCGAGGCTGACGAAGGCGAGCGGCGTTACGAACTCTTTGGCCGCCGTGGTCATGACCACCCGCACGAAGGCGCCGCGCTCGCGCAGGCGACGCACGAGATCGAGCGACTTGTAGGCGGCAATCCCCCCGCCGACGATCAGCAAGATGCGCTTAGCCTCGAGGCTTCGCGCATGACCCACGCCCGCCACTGAAAAAACTCCGGTCGCCGCAGGCGGGAGAATACAGATTTTATGCGCAAGGCCAAACGCCTTCGCCGTCGCGTTCCAATGCGCCTCGCGCCGCGTCCAAGTCGCCGTCGTGCGACTCGTCGTCGCGCATGCTCCGCGGGTCAGCCCGACCGCCGACGACATTGAATTAGACCTTTCGCCAAGCGATGGTAGTGTGCGAGCTGTAGCCGCATATATCTGGTCGAAAGGAAAAGATGCGCGCAATGCCGGCGAGCCTTGCCCCGCGTGTTCTCGCGCTCGCTCTGGTTTGGAGCGTCGTCGCAACGGCGTGCGCGGCGCGCTCGCCCCTGCCCGCCCCTCAGCCGGTCGTCGTCAGTCCCGACGCGACGACTTCCGCGCCGGCGGGGAAATTCGCCGTCCTTGGGCGCACGTTTATTCCGCTGCACTCGACGCTTCTCGGCCAAGGCGGCGTGACGCGGCTGAATTTCTCCGGCGCGCTGTCGATTCACAACGCCTCGGCGACCAATGTTCTCGCCATTGAAAAGATCGAATATCGCAACGGCGCGGGTCAATTGATCGAAAGCTACCTGGCCGATCCGCTGTATCTTAAGCCATACGCCTCGTTGCAGGTGCTGATCGCGCAAGACGACGTTCGCGGCGGAACGGGCGCCAGTTTCACGGTCGACTGGTCGACCATCGAAGGGTCGGACGAACCCTTGATCGAAGCGATCATGACGGCTTTCACCGGACCTCACAGCTACGCCATCCTCTCGCCGGGCCGCCGCGTTTTGCGACCGCAATGATCCCTCGCGCGCCCGCGCCGCATCGCTCGGACGAGATAGCGTCATGACCGCCGCTGCGATAAGGAGTTCGGCGCGCATCCGCCGAGTGACGCTCAGCGATTTCCGTTCTTATGCGACGCTCGACTGCCGCTTCGAGTCGGCGATGGTCGCCCTCTTCGGCGATAACGGCGCCGGCAAAACCAATCTGCTCGAAGCGCTGTCGCTGTTCTCGCCCGGCCGCGGGTTGCGCCGCGCCGAGCTCGCCGAATGCGCAAGGCGCGGAGGCGCCGGCGGGTTCGCGGTGTCGATCGAAGTCGAAATGGATGGCGCGGCGACGCAGCTCGGCCATGGCCTGACGCCGTCGGGGGAACGGCTTTTTCGCGTCGATCGCGCGGCGGCGACATCAGCGCGCGCCTTCGCCGATCATGTGCGGGTGCTCTGGCTCACGCCGGCGATGGATGGGCTGTTCTCGGGTCCGGCCGGCGACCGGCGGCGTTTTCTCGATCGGCTGGCGCGC
>JAXMCY010000029.1:0-29557 GCA_046349135.1 Methylocystis sp.
ATCGTTGCAGGCGCGCCGAACCAGCGTCGCCAAAATGCGCGCCGGGCATCGGAGCGTCGCGAACGCACAAGTTGGCGCCTTGCGCTTGCAAAGGCGACGGACTGGGGCAAATCTGTCGCTCAAGGCCACGACCACGGCGAATCCTCTATTCATCGGGCGCAAACGTTTATGGCAAGCGACGCGATCGCTTATATTGGTTTCACTCCAGACGCCTTGAGAGCGTACGGCACCATCCAGTCCGCCAATGAAACCAATTACATTTTTCTGATCCATGGAACTTTCGCCGCTCCCAAGCAGGACCAGGGGCGGCGCGCATTGCGGGACATTCACCCCGCGATGCGGCCATTTTTGGCGCCAAGGGCGGACCCCCAGCCGCAATGGTATCAGGAGGGCAGCGAGTTTCGCGAACAACTGGCGGAGAAGCTTGCAGAACAGCAGTTGAAGAATTTGGCGTGGCGGGAATTTGCATGGAGCGGCGAGAACGACCACTTCGAGCGCCTCAAAGCCGCGAAGAAGCTCGCGGCGATGTTCAAGGAAATCCAAGAGTCGGACAAGTCGGCGCGCATACATGTCATCGCGCATAGTCATGGCGGGAACGTGCTGCTGCAGGCAGCGGAAATTCATTTGAGGCGATATTCCATTTATCAGAACAGGTTCGGGCAGTTTGTTTTCCTGGGCACGCCGTTCATGAGAAAGCATTGGCTGCAGAACAAGCAAAATCGCGCCGCGTTCAATCCACTATACAATCTTAAGAAGACGGCGGTAGCCAGCGCGGCGGCCGCCGCAGGCATGTACTTGTTTCTTGAAAACGGCTGGAAATCCTATGCATCTCCCCAATTTATACTGACATCAATCGCCATAATTGTTGGAATCTGGCTGGTTATTGCAATGATATTTAAACTATTTTATAAGTTAACGTATTTTAATACGAATTTATACTTTAGTGAGATCAAGAACGCCCGACGGGTCATTGGTTTCGATCCCGGGTCCAGAATAGATGCGGCAGTCTATAGCGCGGGCTTTCTGGACGAAGCGCTGCTGTCGCTGTCATCATACGACATCCTGAATTTCAGATCAAAACTGATGGTAAGGCGCTTCTTTCTAAAGAAACGCATTATTGCCGATTTTTACGAAGGCATTTTAGTGGATATCGAAGGCATTACGTCCGCGTTTAAGCTGCAAAGCGATTCCGTGTTGGTGCAATTTCCGCTTTTGGTTTCAATGCGCGTAGCAAGCGCTAAAATATTTGGCGCTTTCGTCAATATTTTTTCCAGGACGATCCACTTAATTGTTTATTTTATTTCCTTTCCGTGGCGATATTTGACATATGGCGCCTTTTCCAGACTTTTCGTAACCTATATGAGCGCGCGGGCGCTGGGACTGCCGCTGGAAGAACTTCGAAACGCCCGCGTCGAAATTTTCCCAACGCTCAATATTGACTGGGCCTTCAAGGAAAATTTCAAAGACGTCAGCAGAGCGGTTGGCGAAGCTCTTTCGCAACAAGTCAGCAGCGGGTCGGTCGATTACGAATATCTTTTCAACGATGTTGAATTAGATCGACGGATCATGGAAGAAGATGAACTTTTTAGTCAAAATCCGAACGCAGAGGAAAACGAATTATGGGGACTGATGAAAAGCAACCTTCGCGCCCTGCATCAGGAATACATAGAATCCCTTGAGGGCGACAGGCATCAGGATACGATAGAAAACCCGGACGCAATCATGCAGGAATTTTATGCGTGGGACGGCCCTCCGAACTACACTGGCTCATTAGCATTGGATCAAAAGGAGTTTGACCGTAAATTCTATCGCCTCTGGCTGGCCTCGGCGGACAGAATTCGCGAAATGGCGGCGAGCATTGAACTGGTTCATTCCCGCTACTACAAACGTCCCGACGTCGTCAGCGAAATCGCCGACCACATCGTGGACAGCGCACGCCGCGTACGGAGTGGACTGAGGTTCTCCGGCCGGTATTGGTAACGCTCCTGTCGATCTGAAAATGTATCGCGCGGTCCGAGCGCCGCAATGCGTCGGCTCCTCGCGAAAAGCTCCGGTTTCCCGCCGGCGTCGTCTGCGACGCAGGCTATTCGGGCGTCCCGAAGGCGCGCGACGCGAGTTCGAACGCCGCGAATTCGAAGGCCGGGGCCACGGTGCAGCCGACCAACGTCCAGGCGCCGAGACTCTGGCCGACTGCCAAACGCCTCGCCGGGACGACGCACTGCGGGCGCCCCCCGCCGAACAGCCGCCCCGAGGCGATGCCGCAGGAAGGATGCTCCATCCTCGGAAAGCACGAGGTCGAGCGCGCCGGCGTAATAATGCCAGACCTCCGCGGCGTCGACGACGCGGTGCCAGGCGGATTCATCGCCCGCCGCGAGCAGGTAATAGATCGCGGTCGAAGCGCCGCGCGCTTCCGTCGATCGTGAGGGAGTCGCGAAAGGTCTGGCGATAGAAGCCGCCCTCGGGATGCAGGGCGAAAAGACCAGGAAGCCGCACGATCTCCTCAGCCGAAAGCGCCTCGGTCATGCGACGAAATTATTCTTGCGCTCGCGCATCGCCGCGAAAACCGCGGAGTCGTCCGCGCCCTGCATGCCCATCCTGCCCGCAACCGCGGGATCCCCGACCCGCAGAAAGGGATTGGTGGCGTTCTCGAGCGCGATCGTCGTCGGCAGCGTATATTTTCCTCCTCGCAGATCGGCGACGGTTTGGGCCCGTTCGCGTAGCAACGGATTGTCGGGGTCGACGGTGAGCGCGAATTTGGCGTTGGCCTGGGTATATTCATGGCCGCAATAGACCAGGGTTTCGCCAGGGAGATCGGCGAGGGTTTCCAGCGTGAGATGCATCCGCTCCATGGTGCCTTCGAAAACGCGCCCGCAGCCAAGCGAAAACAAAGTGTCGCCGATGACGATTTCATCGCCTTCGAAATAATAGGCGATGTGTCCGAGCGTGGCCGGGCGTTTCGATGACGGGCGCGCGCTTCGCCGAGTTCGACGACATCGCCCTCCGAAACCGCGCGATCGAGCCGCTGCTGTCGATGGCGCGTCCTTGGCGGCGCCAATCACCTTCATGCGGGGAAAGGGGCGCCTTGAGTTCATGTCCCCTGCACGTGATCGGCGTGATGATGGGTGAGGAGCAGATGCGTCAGAGGCCAGCCGCGCCGTTCGGCCTCATCAGCGATCGCTTGGCCGGGCGCGTCGACGCTGGCGGTGGCGCTGAGCTCCGGCTCATGGACGAGCAGGCCGAAATTGTCGTTAAGGCAAATGAACTGCGCGACTTCCAATGCCATGGCGGCGTTCCTTAAAAATCACGCTGCGTTTACGCGGAATCGCCTAAACGCAGATGACGTGATCGATCCTGTGCATAGAGCGCGCTTTGCGCGAAAACCGGCATTCACTTTTTCGCAGCGCGCTCTTTGGGCGGTCGCCTATCATAACCGACGTCCGCCGGAAATGGCGACGCGCGGGCCCGTTCGAGCGTCGCCTTGCGCCACCGATCGATTGCGCCGATGATCGGCGTCATGCTCGACGTCGTCGATTTACGCGCCTTTTACGACACGGCGCTCGGACATGTGGCGCGCCGTCTGGTCTCGCGGCTGGTGCGCGCCTGCTGGCAGGACCATGGGACTGCGCGTGCTCGGCCTGGCCACGCCGTCCTGGTCCTGACGATTTTCGCGAGAAGGCGCAGCGCGTTCTCGCCTTCATGCCGGCGACGCAGGGCGTCGTTCACTGGCCGCTGGACGGGCGCTCCGCCACCGCCCTGGTGGAGCCCTCGATGACGCCGCTGCCCGATGCGAGCATGGATCGTATCCTGATCGTGCACGCCCTCGAAACCGACGAGTATCCGCATGATCTGCTCGAAGAAGTCTGGCGCATTCCTCGCCGCCGGCGGCCGGGTGCCGAGATCGTCGCGCCGGAGCCGGACCGGACTTTGGGCGCGCGTCGGCCGACGCCCTTCGACAGGGCCACCCCTATTCGCGAGGCCAGCTGCGGCAATTGCTGCAGGAGGCGCAATTCCTGCCGCTTTATTGCTGGGGACGAAGCGCTTTACGTGCCGCCCTTCCAGCGCGCGTCGCTGCTGCGCTCGGCGCCCGCTTTCGAGCGCATCGCCGGCCGTTTCTCGCTGCCGGGCGGCGGCGTGCATATCGTCGAGGCGACGAAGCAGCTCTATCGGCCGGTGACGCGCCGCGCCGTGCGCCGTCTTCCGGTCGAACTCGAGCCGGCGATGGCCCCGCCGGCGCGGAAGCCGGGCTTGAGGGGATATGACGCTCGACGGGTGAGCGTCAGCGCCGACGATATTCCACCGCGACGCCGAACGACTGCGCCAGGAACAGCGCGCCGTGGATCAGGCCGGTTTCGTCGATGCCATGGCCGAGCCGCGCCGAAAGGTGCCACTGCGTCGGTACGCCGGAATCCGCGAGCGCATTGGCGGACATGAGCAGCGCCTCGACGGGGATCATTTCATCTTCTCGCCATGCGCGAGAAGAACCGCGGGCGGCTTTTCATTGGCCAGTCGGCTCTTCGCCAGGCTGAGTCGGCCCCAGCACATAGATGCCCGAATAGCCGAGGATCGCGCGCGGCGCGGACTTGCGGCGCAGACCCGTATGCAGCGCCATCATCGTGCCCTGGCTGAATCCGACGAGCGCCAGCGCGCGCTCGTCGAATCCGCGCTTGGCGAGTTCGGCGTCGAGAAATGCGTCGAGCGTCGGCCGCGCCGCGACGCAGCCGCGCCAGCGCTCTTCGGGATCGCGCATGGTGAGTGGAAACCACTGCTGGCCGGTCGGCGATGCGGCGCATCGCTCCGGCGCATGGGGCGCGACGAACGGCGTTCGAAGCGCCGCGCCATTGGCGGCCGATCTCGATGAGACGTGGCGCCTCGTCGGCTTCGTAGCCATGAAGAAATACGACAGCCGCTTTGGCTTGCCGGAACGCGCCTGCACTCGGACCATCAATCGCCGCCATGAATCAGCGCCCTTCCGTCGCACCCCTATGAGGTGGATGGTTTATGCGCGAAGGGCGGCGCTGGCGCAACGGCGCGCGTAATCAGTAGGTCTTAACGAGGAACGCGGCGATTCCTGAACGCGTAAATGCAAGCAGGCGCCAAGCGTGCTGTGTTTGACCATGGTCATGGCGAGATAAATGTGATCCGGCCTCATCGAACCTCAAAGTCGCGCACAACCGCTGCGCGCCGGCGATCGCATCAGAGCGATATTTTAACGAGACGGTTTGTTTGCGAAGCGTCACGCCGCCTGCGTCTCCAACAGGCTCCTGCAAGAGGCGCGCCATGCGCCGCTGGTTCGATTGCGTCGGTTCGCCGCAGGCGACGCCGAATGAATGTGATCGAACCTTCGCCGGCAACTGGGGCGTTCGACCGGGCGGCCGGTCAAGCAGATCGGACGGAGAAAGAAGGCTTCAGCACAATATGTCACCAGAAGCCGTCATGCCCCTGCCCGCCGGCGGCTTCACGCAGCGTCGTCTTTCAGCCGGCATTTACGGCTTCCTCAACCGACGCCGATTTTGACAATTTGTCGCGGCCCTCTCCTAATGCCGCTGAAAAGGAGGCGCCCCGTGCCCGAACTGTTCAAGCATTTGTCCGTCGTCCAAATGGCGGCGCTGTTCTGTTTAAGCTCCTTGGCTCTGACTTGGTTGGGAGCCTTCATTTTTCAGCGGCTCGTGCATTCATGGATACATGGGCGTCGCAACGCCAATGAAATGATCGGACTGACGATGACGGCGTTTTCCGCGCTGTACGGCATTCTGCTGGGATTGCTGGCGGTCGAGGCCTATCAGGACTTCTCGGCCGTCAAGGAAGGTTTCCAAGGAGGCCCGGCGATCGCCGCCCTCCATAAGGATTTTGGCGGCCTTCCGCCGCCGCTCCGGGATGAGCTGCAGGAGAATCTGCGGGCCTATGCGCGCGAGGCGATCGACGCGGTCCATCCGCCGCCAGGCGTTCCGCAGGATCCGCATTCGTCGTCGCCGGGATTGAACGCGCTATTCGCGCTGATCATGAACTTTCAACCGAAACTCAAGAGCGAGGAGATGATTCAGTCGGAGACGTTCACGCGATTGAACACGCTCGTCGAGCATCGACGCTATCTCATCGCCGCGGGCGATGACGGAATTCCGAGCGAGCTATGGTGGGTGGTTTGTGTCGGCGGCATTCTGTTGATTGTCCTCTGTGGCTCTTCGACATGGAGCTGCATGTCCATTTCATCCTCGGCGGCGCGATGGCGCTGTTTCTCGGATCGGTCGTTTCTCATCGCCGCTCTCGACAATCCGTTCAACGGGGGACTGACTGTCGGGTCGAGCCGCTCGAATCTGTGTTAGCGGCTCTGGAGTGCTGGAGGCGCGTCGGCATGGACGCGCTTTGGCACAAGCCGCAGTCGCGCCTGACAGCTGGCGAAGCGTCTTCTTGATGGAAACCGTCAGTTAAAACTGCGAGCTGCGCCGACAGGGCTCATGGCTAAATATAAATGTCGTCGGGCGGCAAGCCCTCCTGGCGGCGGCGGTGAATTTCGATGAAGGCCTTTTCCAGATTGGCTGCGTAGCGTCGCGCATCAAACAACGCAGACCCCGCGCCTTTTTCCCGAAGGCGCCGCTTGACTGATTCCAGCCTCTCCGGCTTCGTCGCCAACTGAACCGCAATCTCCTCATAACTCGACAAGTCGGACGCAATCAGTTCCGGCAATCCTGCCGCCATGAGCAAACTCGCCCCGACCCGTCCCGCGAAGGTCTGACCGGCGCATGTCAGGACGGGCACGTTGACAAAAAGCGCGTCGCTCGCGGTTGTATGCGCATTATAGGGAAGCGTATCGAGAAATAAGTCTGCAAGCCGGTGCCGTGCAAGATGTTCAACGAGGGGGAGACGCGGCGAAAAGATGAGACGCGTCGCCTCGACGCGACGATTTTCGGCTTCTCGTCTGAGATTGTCAGACGCTCGGTCGTTGTCGGCGATCAACCAAATCACGCTCTGCGGAACGCGGCGCAAAATGCGCATCCAGGCGTCGAAAACCTCGGGCAGGATTTTATATGGATTACTGAAACAGCAATAGACGAAGGCGTCTTCCGGGAGGCCGACTTCGCGCCTGCCGAAATGTCTGTCGCTAATGATTTTCTCAGGATCGTTCGGTTGATAGCAATCCGGGAGATAAATTGTTTTTTCCAGCAGGAATGGTCTGTTGCGCGCAGTAACGACGGTCCGATCTGCAACGATGTAATCGATGAAGTCTGCCCCCATCGATCCCGGATAACCGAGAAAGTTCACCTGTATCGGCGCGGCGCGGCGCGCGAATATGCCGATCCTATGGCCCTTGGTCAGTCCTTTGAGATCAATGGCGACGTCGACAAATCGTTCCCGCGCGCGACGCGCGACGGCTTCGTCCGAAAGAGCGCTCACATCCAGGAATGCATCAAAGGTTGCGGCGACGCGCGCTCGGTAAGCGTCCTGGATATCCGGCCCGAAAGAAAAGCCGATCAGCTCGAAGGCGTTTCGGTCGGCGAGTTCGAGAACGCGTGTGAGAAGATGCATGGTGGCGTGATCGTGAAAATCCGCTGAAAAATATCCAAGCGTGATTTTGCCGCGGGACGGCGGCGCCGGCGGGGCCATCGTCGCGCCGAGAGACCCGACCTGCCGCGAAGTCATAAGCTTTGCAGCGCCGAGGTTGACCTCCTCCGCGTCGGAAACCGACAGAATTGGGAACGCGTTCGAGACGCCAGCCCCCCTTCGAATGTTTTCCTCAATCCTTCTCAACTCGTCTTGAACGAGAGACCAGTCGCACATTTGTCGCCGAATGAAGCCGCGCAATTCGATAAGGTGATTTTCATCGCCCCGTATTGCCGCAAGCGTCTCGTAATCTCGCAGCGCTTCTATGAGAAATCCCGCTTCGAGGAGATTTGCGGCTCTTCCTGCAAGAGCGTCCTCCTTATTTGGATCGATCGCGAGCGCCCTGTTGAAAAGCGCGAATGACTCTTCAAGGCGATTCAATCGAGTCAAAATCTCTGCCTTGCCTACATAAGCGTCTGATACTCCCGGCTCGAGGGCAATCGCCTGATCGTAGGAGCAAAGCGCATCATCGCCGCGCCCGAGCGCGACCAGCGCATGCGCCTTGTTAAGATGGAAGCCGGCGACCGTCGGCTCCAGTCCGATCGCTGCGTCATAAGCGTTGAGCGCCTCTTCAATGCGGCCAAGATCGCTCAGCACGTTTCCCCTGATACAATGGCCGTCGGCGGACCTCGCATCGATTGACAGGGCGGCGTCGAGAACAGTGAGCGCGCGTTCGAGCGCGCCGCTTGCAACATATGTCTCGGCCAAAGCGAGATGGAAACCGACGACCCCAGGATCGCGTGGGGTCGATCGCCAGTTCGAGATCGGCCGCCGCCTTTCCAAATTTCCTCGAGCGCCATTCGCCCTTGCACGGTTGACTAAGGCGTCAATCATCGCGGGCGCGAGATCGATCTCCTCGTCCAACTCCCAATCGCCTCCTCGTTCCTATCCGCTGCAAAGAGGTGACGCCGAGCATGGTATGGATTTCCGGCTTCACCGCAGGCTGCAACCGGGCGGCGCGCGTCAAATAACAGGCGGCCTCTTCGAATTTGGCCATTCGCAGCAGCATGACGCCCAAAAAATACAACGCGCTTCCGCATGGGCTGGGGCCTTTTCGATGATTTTCGCCGAAGCCGTTCCTGCCGTCGTCCTTCGTCAGCGCTTCGCCTGCGATCTTATCTCGTTCGCGATCCAAATCCGCTCCGAGAAGAAATTGCAGCGTTTCGGCGGCCATCCCCGACCGCATTTTTTGGACTTATGGTGCGGGCGGCCAGGATCGAACCGGCACAGGCCTTGCGGCCCTACGGATTTTTAAGTCCGTTGCGTCTACCAGTTTCGCCGCCGCAGACCCGGGATTTCGTTGCTCAGGCGGCGCCGCAATCAGACCAGCGGATTATGCGCGGCGTCGCGGCTTGGCATCCGGCTTGCCGATGGGCGCCCTGGAACGACAGTCCCGTGTCCCAGGGAAAGAAGATCCAGGCCTGCGGACTTCGGTGACGAAGCTCACCTCGGTAGGCGAGGGCTGGAGGCTGGCGTAGACGGTGGCGAAATGCGCGTCGGCCAGCATGTCGCGCACCGCCACGCCGTCGCCCCAGTATGTGTCGACGAGATCGTCGATGATCAGCACTTCGGCGCTTGGCCGCGCCGGGAGATCGTTTCGGCTTGAGCACCTGCACGTCGCCGCGCTCCATCTCCTCATGATAGCTCTCGCGACGCTTTTGGTTTCGATACGATGCCGAGTTCGCGCGCGACGATCGCAGCGGGCACGGACGCCGCCGCGGGTCACCGACGATCGCCGAAAATCCGCCGATCGAGGCGAGACGCCAGGCGAGCGCGCGCGCGCGTCGCGATGAAATATGTCGGGGCGGAAAGATTTTTGTCTGACCCGTACTTCGATTCGAGCCTCCGCGTCAGCGTCAGCGCGCCAGTTCCTTGAACGGCGATTCGATCATTATCCGCGCCGCCTCGGCCCGCGCGCGCACAGAAGCGCCGCGTCGCGGCTGCGCAGCACGATCTGGTTTCTGATTCGGCGCCAGTGAAGGCGGGAGGTAAAGACCGCGACGCCGTCATGCGCGCGCGCGATCGCTTCCAGCCCTTCACGGCGTAAGCGCCTTCGGAAACGCCTTTCGCCTCGATCCCCGAACGAAGAGCACCGGCGGCGTAGCCCGGCCGCAGGCGCGGTCCACGACGTCCATCATGTTCTGCATGATCATCGGCGCACCGCCATGACGATGACATTGCCGATCGGAATCCCACATGGAGATGGCGTTGAAAATCCAGCTCCGCGCCTTTCGGAATACGCGCCATCCGCCGGCGCGCGGGATTGGCTCGGTTGCAGCGTTCGCTGAGCAGAGCAGTCGCACGAGGTCCTCGCCGATGTCGACGCCGAGCGCGCACCACCGCGTCGGCGGTGATGTCGTCATGGGTCGGACCGATGCCGCCGATGTGGTGAAGACATAGGTGTAGCGGGCGCGAAGGAGCGTTCAGCGCCTCGCCGATCGCCTCCATATGCGTCGCGCACAACCCGCGCCTCCAGCAGATCGACGCGCCGATCTGCGCAAGGTAATTCGCGATGCCATGTGTTCACGTCCTGCGTGCGGCCCGAAAGGATTTCGTCGCCGATCACCAGAACCGCCGCGCTCGCCGGCTTGTCGCCTGCCGTTTCCTGCGCCATCGCCGGCCTCCCTCCGGCCGATTATGACCACGGCCGCGGCGAACGCCAACTGGCGTTCAACCCATAGGCACGGGCGGACAGCGGAAACTGGTCGGCATGACGCGCGCCGAGCAGGCCGTCGCAGATCGCGGTCCCGCTTTTCCTTGCGATTCGCGGCCGATGGCCGCCACAGCCTTGCGTCGCCGCCTCAAACCATTACTTTGTCGGATAATCTTCGCCCGCAAAAATCCGAGCCGCCGCCCTAGATGACCTTTATCGAATCCCTCGCGCCCGCCGCCCACGGAAGCGGGCAGATTAAGCTGCACAGCCCCAAGGATTTCGAGGGCATGGCGCCGCCGGCGAGCTGACCGCCGAGGCGCTCGACATGCTCGTCGAACATGTCAAACCCGGCGTGACCACCCAGGCGCTGGACGATCTCGTTTTCGACTTCGCCATGGCGCATAGCGCCTATCCCGCGCCGCTCGATTATCGCGGCTACCGAAAATCCATCTGCACCTCGATCAATCATGTCGTCTGCCACGGCGTGCCGGACAATAAGCCGCTGCGCGGAAGGCGACATCGTCAATATCGACGTGACCTTCATTGTCGACGGCTGGCATGGCGACGCCAGCCGCATGTTCGCCGTCGGCGAAATACCACGGCGGGCGCAGCGGTTGATCGACGTGACCTATGAGGCGCTGCAACGCGGCGTCGCGGCGGTCAAACCTGGCGCGACGACCGGCGACTCAGCCGCCATTCAGCACTATGCGGAGACCGAGGCGCTGTTCGGTCGTGCGCGATTTCTGCGGCCATGGTCTCCGGGCGCGTGTTCCACGACGAGCCGAATATTTTGCACTATGGGGTGAAGGGGGGCGAAGGGCGTCGAACTGCGCCCCCGGCATGTTCTTCACCATCGAGCCGGTGATCAATCTCGGACGTTCGCAAAGTAAAAATATTGTCGGATGGCTGGACGGCGGTCACGCGCGATCGCTCGCTCTCCGCCCAGTTCGAACATTCGGTCGCCGTCACCGAAACGGGCGTCGAAGTTTTTCACCAAGTCGCCGGCGGGGCTCGACAATCCCTCAGCCGCGCATGCCGACGCATGAAGAAGGCGGCTGACGCCGCTAAAGCGAAGCAGGCCTGCGCGACTCCGCGCCGCATTATCACGGTCATCGGCGGCGTCTGCGCGACGGCTTTTATCGAGGCGGGCGAGACGGCGCTCGCCGATTATGAAATGCTGGAGCTGCTTCTGTTTCGCGCCATCGCGCGACGCGACGTGAAGCCGCAACCAAGGCCTTGATCGCCCGCTTTGCTTGGCTCCTACGCCGAGACGGTTGCGGCGCGCCCGGAGCGGCTGCGCGAAGTCGACGGCGCAGCGAAGCGGCGATCGTCGAAATCAAGCTGGTCGAGGCTGCGGCGAAGCGCCTGGCGCGGAGCGCGCTACCGCGCCCGTGCTCTCCTCTTTATGGAGGTGCTCGGGTATTGTCGGACGATGGCGTTCTCCTTGATGCATGGGCTCAGAAGAATATGGTGACTTGTCGTGCGTCAAAGCGACTTAGTATGGACGCGCAGGATGGTACGTGAGCGTCCCGGAGAAGCACGCACGACCGCCCCCAATGGACGCCCCCAATGCCTATCCGGAATCAGAGAAATTATATGTATATCAATATTATAATTGAACGACGAAGCGTCTCGCATAATCATCCTTCCGGCGATCCGACGCCGTCAGCCGCGGACATACGCATGACCAAGGACATTGCCGCGATCGCCCAGCCCTTCGGCATCACGATCCACGATCATCTCATCGTCGGCCGTCACGGCCATGCAAGCTTCAGGGGACTGAAGCTCATATGACGCGATGCGACGCCATGATCGTCGAGCTTGACACAGCGCGCTCGGGAAGGCGCTGAACGCGTTGTCCTATTTCGTCACGCCGCTCATTATCGCCACCGCGCTGTTCATGGAGCAGCTCGACGGCACGGTGCTCGCCACGGCGCTGCCGGCGATGGCGGCCGATCTTCACGAAGATCCGGTGGCGCTCAAACTCGCGCTGACCTCTTATCTGCTCTCGCTTGCGGTCTTCATCCCGCTGTCCGGCTGGGCCGCCGATCGCTTCGGCGCGCGGCGCGTGTTTCGCACGGCGATCGTCGTCTTCACTTTCGGTTCGATCCTTTGCGGCCTGTCCAATTCGCTCGGCGCCATCGTCGCCTTCCGGATCGTTCAGGGGCTCGGCGGCGCGATGATGACGCCGGTCGGACGGCTCCTGCTGCTGCGCACCGCGGCCCGCGAGGACCTGGTGCGCGCGATGGCCTATCTCACGATCCCGGCGCTGATCGGGCCGATGATCGGACCGCCCGTCGGCGGCTTCATCGCGACCTATTTTGAGTGGCGCTACATTTTCTGGATCAATGTGCCGATCGGCGTGCTCGGCGTCGCGCTCGTGACGCGATTCATTCCGGATCTGCGCGAGGAGTGGACTCCGCCGCTCGACATCGCCGGCGCGATCCTTTCGGGCGTCGGCCTCTCCTGCCTTGTCTTCGGCTTCACCATTGCGGGGCGCGGCTTCGCGCCGACGCCGGTCGTAGCGACGATCGTCGCCTTCGGCGCCGCGGCGCTCATCGCCTATGTCCGCCACGCCAGACGGGCGCCCTATCCGATCGTCGATCTCGATCTTTTGCACATTCCGACATTTCGGGCGGCGGTCTTCGGCGGCTTCCTGTTTCGCATCGGACTTGGCGCGACGCCTTTCCTGCTGCCGCTCCTGCTGCAGGTGGGTTTTGGACTCTCAGCCTATGAGTCGGGGCTTCTGACCTTCATCGCGGCGGCGGGCGCGATCGCGATGAAGACCACCGCGCAGCCGATTCTTCGCATGTTCGGCTTCAGGCGGGTGCTGATCGTCAATGCGCTCATCTGCGCCGGCTTTCTTGCCCTTTGCGCCACTTTTACGGCGGCGACGCCGCATCTGATCATCATGGGCGCCTTGCTCGTCGGCGGCTTCTTCCGTTCGCTGGAGTTCACCGCGCTCAACGCCATCGCCTACGCCGACGTCGATCAGGACGCGATGAGTCGCGCGACGAGCTTCGCCTCTGTCGCGCAGCAATTATCTCTGTCGACGGGCGTCGCCATTGGCGCCGCGGCGCTGGAGGCGTCGCGCGCGCTGCGTGGCGGCGGCGCGCTGCAGGCGGCTGACTTCACGCCGGCGTTTCTTGTCGTGGCGTTGATCTCAACGCTTTCGGTGACGAGCTTCCTGCGGCTCACGCCCAATGCGGGCGCGGATCTGGTGGGGCGAGTCCCCGCTTCGGCAGGTCAGTGATTTGCCTCATCGCACCAGTCGGCCGATCGCCGCGAACAGGAATATCGCAAAGATCAATCCGAGCCACCTGAGCAGGTCGAAGCAAAATCTGATTGTGCGCTGCTGGCGTTCGCTCGCCTCGGTGACATTCCAAATTTTGAAAAAGCGCCTGAACGGATACGTCGCCTGCGTCGCGTCCGCTAATACATAGAATTGCAGAGGCTTAGAGTGATCTTCCCTAAGTTTGTAGCCGGGGATGAGCGTGTCGAACAAAAAGATCAGGCCGATCGGTTGAATGCGCGGCGGCTCGCCTGGACTGCGCTCGTCCGCGACGCTGAAACCCACAACGCCGGCAAGCTGTACAGCGAGCCAATAGGCGAGAAGAATGCCGAGAGCGAACCAGACGACGCGCTTGGGGGCGAAAGCCATGATCCGCCAAACGCCAAAGCGAGAATTGCAAAAGCGCGACGAGACGGTCTTCCATACGCTGGACCGTGCGGTCCATTACACTCGTGCGACCATCCGCCTGCTCTCTTTCGTTGGATATTTCATCAAAATTATCGATCTCGCGTTCGCAATAGATGCCCCAGCTCTTGCAGAAACTTCTCATCACAGTCGTCGTTTCGCCCTGGATCTTGAGTTCGCGCGCAGCGTCGGCGTCTCCCGCGCGTTCGAACACGCTTACGAACTGAGCGAAAGGCTGTGTGCCCTTGAACTCGTTTTTCTTCACCCAAGCGGTAACGTGCTCCGGCTTCGGCAGGCTTAGGCTTGGAGGAAACTGCGGGAGATCGTTCGGGCCGCGCGGCTTCGCTTTCTCCCTGGTCGCGCGGGGCGACAAGGCGATTTCACACTTGTCCTTGGCGGAATAAACGCGATCAAAATGCAAACCGTTGACCTGCACGCGGACATCTTTCGTCGCCACCTCAAAATCCAGAACGAATGTGCCCGTTTGCAAATTGAATATGCTTAACTCTGGTCTCTTACGGTCTCGACTACCCGACACCGACCGAATCGGATTTTTTATGTCGAGCCAAGTGGCTCCGTCGATCACATCTTCGTTAAGATAGATGATGCTTCTTTCTGGAAGGTTCTTGTCGTCGACAAGCCAGGAAAAATCCCGTAGGCAAATCGAATATTTGATGTGGTTTTCGATGAAGACGAATGAACCGGGAACAATTAATCGGACATAGTCGCAGGGCTTGGGAAACGGATTTTCGCCCTTGAATATCTGCGAGTCAGACCCAGTAAAGCGTTGGTATGCGTTGTTTGATTTTTCATTGCCTGCCTTGAATCCGAAGAGCTCCTCGCCTTTGTCCGACTTACGGACGTCGCCAAACCCGAACTCCACCGCGACGACGTCATCGATTTCATTCTTGCGTATATCGAAACTGCAACGCGCTTGCGATTGTCCCAAATCGAGCGCGCCGCCGACATGATTCTTGAGAAAAACCAGATGCGAGAAGAAACTGCGCGCAAGATCGACATCGCCGTCGACCTTCGTGTTTTCGATCGTCAACTCGTCGCCGATGAGAGAGTCTGGCGCATTCACTGAGCCGTGAACGATCGTGTCGATGATCGCCAGCTTCGAAAGATATGCGCCTTGACTATAGAACGAGCCGGCAATGTCGGATCGCGTAATCCGAACGCCGACTGGTGAAATGGCATAGTCAAAAGACAGATCGCCTTTTGTCTGAAAATTTCTGATTTCAATCGGCACGCGCCTGCATTCGGTCGACCGCGTGCAAGCGAAAATCGACTTGTCGAGGACGATCGAATAGGGAAGATCGAGACCAGATAGATCGAGACCGTCGCAATAAACGCCGCCGATGATGCGTATGCCTTTCGGGTCGATCTTGTCCTTCGCGTGGCGCACCAAATCCTTGATAAATGTCCGCGTAACGGGGCGTCCGTCGGCCCCCGACTCATGAGCGCATACTTCCTCGGACCTGATCTGCCGCGAATCGGGATAGCGACGGGCTTTCCCGTCCGGCCCCATCGAGTCGAGGAACAGGCGCCCCCGCGAGGCGGACGCGCAAACGACACCACTATGGTCGGGGACTAGCACGGCTTCGAGCCCGCGCGTGAGACAGGCCAAGACTCGCGCCGTCTGCGTATTGCCAGGCGGATCGCAAATTTGGCCGTAGTCCTTCGATACGTCGATCTGCCACAGACCTTTGCCGCGGTCGGAACAGGACTTCGCCCGCGTCGCCATCGCTTGATCGGATGAAGGCGCAGCCTCCGTTTCAGCCCGTTCGGTTCCGGATGGCTCCGAGCCGTTTTGAGCGGAAAGCGTCGGAGCAGGCGCGATGAGCGAAAGGAAAAGAAAAAGCCGTAACGATCGAGCGATCAGCACGCGCCGAAGACGAAAATCGTCAGCCATTTGACACCTCGCCACGCCATTGGCGTTGAGGGCGTTTCAAAATGAAAGGAACAACCTAGACTGTTACGATAAGTCGCGCGCGCGAGGCGTCAACGGTCGCAGCGAGGCGACCGGGTCAGGAAGCAGGCGCCTCTCGCCTTCCCCGAAACCCCGTCGCCAGCACATAGAGTTCGGCGGAATCCGCCCGGCTCGCGGCCGGCTTGACGTGGCGCACAGTCGAAAAATCGCGCTTGAGCCGCGCGAGCAACTGGCCCTCCGTTCCGCCCTGCAGCACTTTGGCGACGAAGAAACCGCCTTCCGCCAGCACGTCGCAGGCGAACTCGGCGGCGAGTTCGGCGAGCGCGACGATGCGCAAATGGTCGGTCGCCTTATGGCCGGTGGCGTTTGCGGCCATGTCCGACATCACGCCGTCAGCCTCGCCGCCGAGCATGTTGATGATGAAATCCGGCGCGTCCGCGTCGTTGAAATCCTTCACCGCGAATTCGACGCCGGCGATCGGCTCCATGTCGAGAAGATCGACCGCGACGACTTTGCCTTTCCCGTCTTTCGCCTTGACCCGCGCGGCGGCGACCTGCGACCAGCCGCCGGGCGCGGGCGCCAAGATCGACGATGCGGCCGCCCGGCTTGAAGAGATGATAGCGATCGTCCATCTCGATGAGCTTATAGGCGGCGCGCGAGCGATAGCCCTCGCGCTTGGCGCGCGCGACATAAGGGTCATTGAGCTGGCGCTCCAGCCACAGCGTCGACGACAGCGAGCGTTTGCGCGCGGTCTTGACCCGCGTCTTGAGCGACCTCCCGCCTTCGCGCCCGACTCCTTCGTCACGCATGCACCTTGTCGCGCGGGCTGAAGACGCCGCCCGGCGCCGGCTCCATCACGATGTGTCGGTCGTGGAAGGCGCGCAGCGTGGAGCGGTGGCCGATCGAAACGATCGTCGTTCGCGGCAGGCGCTCGCGCAGCATCGCGTAGAGGTCGTCTTCGAGCTGTTCGTCGAGCGCGGACGTCGCTTCGTCGAGGAACAGCCAATCCGGCTTGGCGAGAAGCGCGCGGGCGATGGCGACGCGCTGCTGTTCGCCGCCGGACAGGCGCTGGCCCCAGTTATTCTCTTCGTCGAGGCGCTCGACGAAAGGCGCGAGCCGCGCGGCGCGCAACGCCTCCTGCATTTCGGCGAGCGAGTGGTCGTGGACGCTGCCGGGATAGACGATCGCTTCGGACAGCGCGCCCATCGGAATATAGGGACGTTGCGGCGCCAGCATCACCTTGGCCCCGCGGGGCGTCAGCGCCTCGCCCGAAGCGTAAGGCCATATGCCGGCGATGGCGCGAAACAGCGTCGACTTGCCCGAGCCCGACGGGCCGGTCAGCAGCGTCGACTGGCCGGCGGCGAGCGTCAGATCGTCGACCGTCACGATTTTGCGCCCGTCGGGCAAGGCAAGCGTCAGCGCGCGGAGCCGAATGTCGGCGCCATCGGTCGGCGCGACGATGCGCGTTTCGGACATTTCGGCGCGCGCCGTTGCGATCGCGTGATCGAACGACGTCAACCGATCCAGCACCGATTTGAAATTGGCGAGAGAGGTATAATAGTTGATGAAGAAAGTGAGCGCGCTCTCGACCCGTCCAAAGGCGCTTGCCGTTTGGGTCATGACGCCGAGTTGGATGCGGCCGGCGAAATAGAAGGGCGCGGTGATCACGTAAGGAATGATCGGCGACAGCTGTCCGTAGGTGGAAGTGAACGCCATCAGCTGCTTACGTTTCTGCACAATCGCCAGATAGTTGACGATAATGCCGGCGAAGCGGCGCAGCAGCGAGCCGCGCTCGGCAGGTTCGCCCCCCAGCAGCGCGATCTGCTCGGTATATTCGCGTAATCGCGCCAGCGAAAAGCGGAAATCGGCCTCGCGCCTCTGCCGATCGAAATAGAGCCCGGTGAGAGAGTGACCGATCAGATGCGTCACCAGCGTTCCCACCGCCGCATAGAGCAGCACCACCCAGAAGAGAAAGCCCGGAACATAAATTTCTGTTCCAGGCAGCGGTAATTGCCCGACAATTCCCACAGCACATAGGCGAAGGACACGAGCGAGCTTAAGGTGGCGATCAGCAGGATCGAATAGGAGTAGACGCCGTAGCCTTCCTCGCCGCCGCTGATGAATCGATTGACGTCTTCCGCGATGCGCTGATCGGGATTGTCGGCGCCGCCGCCGACGAGCGCCATGCCGTAATGCGCATGCGCGCCGAGCCAGCGCTCGATGTAATGTTCCGTCAGCCAACGGCGCCAGCGGATAACGAGCATGGACTGCAAAACGAATTCGATGATCACGGAGACGACGTAAACGAACGCCCATGGCGTGAAGACGAACAATAGCTGCCGCCAGAACTCCGGGGCGTTTTTCTCTTGGATGGCGTTGAACCAGTCGCGATTGAAAAAGGACAGTCGCACCGTGATGCCGACCTGTCCTTGGTTGAGAAGCACCAGCACGACCACCATGGCGATGGCGATGGCGCTTTCTCTCGCCGCAAAGGGCTGGAACGGCCAGACGCGTCCTTCCCCGCGCTCCAGCGTATCGAAATAGAGGTCGGCGATGCGCGTCATCTCTCGAACGACGGGAATATGAGAGACCGCGTAAACAATGATCGAGAACACCGCCACGGTGAGCGGCATCGTCTCGGGCGGCGCATAGTCCTTCAGCCACTCGGGCCACACGCCTTCCGCCTGCATCAGGCCGATGAGGCCGAAGACGATGGTCTCCGTCGAAAAAATGCAGGCGAAAATTCTCAGGAAGCTCGACATGCCGACGGCGCGCCATGTCGTATAGGCGCAGAGCGCCGACGCAGCGGCCAGGACAAACAGACTGGAGTCGCCTTTGTGGGCGCCGACCAGCGCGGTAAGGGCCGCGAAGACGGCGACCGCCACGCTCAATTTCTGCATCTTTCACCTTGAATATGAGAAGCCGCTCCGGCGCGCCGCGAATGTATCGCTGGCGACGACCGTCTAGCCCCATGATAGAGGAATCAGTCCTCTTCAGGAATGATCGGATCCCCGTTGACGTGGGCGACGAGCACGGGCGAAGCCTTAAAGGTCAGCACCCTGCGTGGCGTAATCGTGGCCTCGACGCCGGTTTTCGGATTGCGTCCGATGCGTTCGCGCTTGTCGCGCACGTTAAAAGTTCCAAAGGATCGCAGCTTTACGGATTCGCCGCGCAGCAAGGCTTCGCTGATCTCGTCGAACGTAGCGTCCAGCATCTTGCGGGCTTCGGCGCGGGAAAGCGAAGGACAGCAGCTGTAGACTGCTTCTCGCAGCGCGGCCCGCGTCAATGTGCTGCCTGGAGGAGATCTCCTTACCATGCGGACAAAGCGCCCAATGCTTGCGTTATCGGGAACGGGCCGAACACAACTCCCCCTCGAAGCTGCTTGCAATCGTCACTCGCAATAAATGGGCGCTGCGCCCAGGTCGGGATAGTAGGCATAAAATATCGATTTGCAAGGGCGATCAAGCGTCGCGCGGAACTCCTTACTCAGCTTGATGGCGGCTGACGGATCGCCAAAGGCGAGATTCCCGTGCGGCGGATTGATTTGGCCCAACGCCAAATTTGCGATCCTCGACCGATCCACGCGAGCCGCGACGCATCACATCCAATTTGCGAGGCGCCGCCGCTCGTCGCCCGCGATGCGCTGGCCGATTGCGGCCACGACGACGCCATCGCCGACTGGCGAAGCGAAGGCCTCAGGCGCCCGCCGAGGTCTTGCGGCCGATGAGCGCACGCGTCGTCGCTCGCTTGCCGTCGCCTTCGGCGGCCAGATACAGAGGGCCCTTGGCGGGCTTGGCGGCTGCGGCGCTGCGCACCGCCTCATTGATGCGGTCCATCGACGAGGTCGAAGGCTTAGGCGGCGCAGCGGCGGCCGCCGCCCGTTCGGCGCGCTCGCCGCTTGCTTTCGCCGCCGGCGTCGGCTTGGCGGCGCGATAGTCCTCGAGCGCCGTGAGCTCGCCGACGATGACCGCGCCCTTCTCCAGCTCGATCTCGCCATAGGTGATTTTGCCCTCGACGCGGCCGCTGGCGCGAATGACAAGCAATTGCTTGATCTCGACATGATCGGAGATCCAGCCGCTGACGTCGGCTTCCGTGGCGCTGACATTGCCGCGAATGACGCCGCCCTGCCCGACCTGAATGACGCGCGCAGAAACGTCTCCTTCGATCGCGCCGTCGACGACGATGACATCCGAGGCGGAGATTTCGCCCTTAAGCGTCACGCCCGCGCCGATATAGGCGACGTTCTCTTCTTCCGGTCGAAAATCCATCGCGTTCTTCGCCATCGCCAAGCTCCTCGGTCGCTGAAAATGCGCGCAAAAGCTTACGTTGAGCCCGCATCGACATTCAACGGGAAAATGCGCGCCGGCTCAGCGCGATTTTTCAGTCGCTTCGGACAGCGGATGGAGATCGCGCACCATGGCGCGCATGCGCTCGTCGAGCACATGCGTATAGATCTGAGTCGTGGAAATATCGGCATGACCGAGCAACTCCTGCACCACGCGCAGATCGGCGCCGTTTTGAAGCAGATGGCTCGCAAAGGCGTGGCGCAGCGCGTGCGGATGCATGGCGGATGCGGACAGGCCGGCGGCGCTGGCGAGCGCCTTGAGATCGCGCGCGAAGGCCTGGCGCGTCAGATGGCCGCTGTCGCTGTCGGCAGGGAACAGGAATGCG
Organism: Methylocystis sp.; assembly: GCA_046349135.1. Taxonomy (GTDB): domain Bacteria; phylum Pseudomonadota; class Alphaproteobacteria; order Rhizobiales; family Beijerinckiaceae; genus Methylocystis. The sequence continues at coordinate 20,551 of JAXMCY010000029.1, forward strand.
GACGCGGCTCGCTCGGGCGCCGTCGCCTCGAGAAGCTTGCGATAGGCCAGAAGCGCGCGCCGCGCGCGATCGGTCAGCGGGGCCAGCCTTTCGCGCCCGCCCTTGCCGCGAATGGCGATGAACGGATCGCGCGCATGCGCGGCGCTTTTCGGCAGAGACACGAGTTCGGAAACGCGAAGGCCGGTGGCGTAGAGCGTTTCGAGCAGCGCATAAAGGCGCGACGCGCACAGCCGTTCGCGAACGGACCGGCGTTCGTCGTCCAGCCCTTCGCCGGCGACGGCGAGCAGACGATCGATTTCCGCGGCGGAGAACACGCCCGGCGCGCTGCGCCGCAGGCGCGGCCCTTCGAGCGCCGCCGCCGGATCGTCGTCGCGATGGCGATCGACATAGAGAAATTTGTGGAATTGGCGAATGGCCGAAATCCGCCGCGCCACTGTCGCCGCCGACATGCCGCGCGGCTCCAATGACGCAAGATAGGCGCGGATATCCTCCGTCGTCGCCGCGCCGGGATCGCCGCCGCGCCCGGAAAGATGGGCGATATAATCCGAAAGATCGCGCCGATAGGCGTCCTGCGTGTTGCGCGCCGCGCCGCGTTCGGCGGCGAGCATGTCGAGAAAGGCGTCGAGCTGGCGCGCTGCCTTTGGAGTCATGCGCTCACGTCCTCGGATGTCATTGCCGGCAGGCCTAAGGCCCGACCCCGGCGACGCCTGTTCGCCTTTCGGGGCCCCGATCGCGCTGTGCGCGTCGGGCATGCCAATTTCACTTATTGAGGCGCTGCGCCGGAATCGTATAGGTCATCTGGCGCGGCTGCGGCGTCACATAGCCGACGAGCGCGACCATGGCGCCATAGACGATTGCTGCGACGGCGGCGACGACGATGAGAAAGCGGATGAGACTGGGCAAGGAATCGACTCAGCTCCCGTAAAGCCTGCGACTGTATTCGCCCGAAGGCCCCGCGATTGCAACCCGCAGGTCGGCCGACGGCGCGCATGCCCGGAAATCATGACTATTGGCAACGTCGGGGAACGACAAAATAGGGGTAACCGTCGTTTTCGAGATCGAGCGCAACGATTCGACCGCTCGTGCGATGACATCTGAAAATGGAGCCCAATCCGAATGCGGCGGGCGCTGAGCGTCAAAAATGCGCTTCAGAGTCCTCGTCTTCGGGCCGGATTTCATGGCGCATGATGAGCGGCGCCTGTGTCAGTGCGAAGATCAGCGTCAGCGGCAATATGCCGAAGACCTTGAAGTTCACCCAGTCGTCGGTCGTCAGGATGCGGCGCAGGACTTCATTGAGCCCTGCGAGGGCGAAAAAGAACAGACCCCAGCGTATCGTGAGCTTGCGCCAGCCGGCGTCGTCGATATGGATCGCCATGTCGAAAGCGATCGGCAGCAGCAGCTTGCCGAAATAGAGCGCGCCGATGAGTCCGGCACCAAAGAGCGTGTAGAGAATCGTCACCTTCAGCTTGATGAAGGTCTCGTCGTGCAGAAAATAAGTCAGTGAGCCGAAGATCAGCACCAGCGCCGCGGTGACGACCGGCATCGCCGGCAAATGGCGGGTCAGCGCCCATGATACGGCGAGCGTGACGACAACGCCGGCCATCAGCACGCCGGTCGCGGCGTAAATGCCGTATTTGGCGTTGGCGACGAAGAAGAGCAGCAGCGGTCCTAATTCCAGCGCGAGCTTCAGCCAGGGATTGAGCTTTTTCTTTGCCGCGACGGCCGTTTCCTGCGTCATCTGTCTTTAGCTTTCCGCATCTTCCGTTTCTTCAAGCCCCGCGATCGCCCGGGCGAAGTCGCGCGCCTCGAAGGGCTCCAGATCATCGGCGCCTTCGCCGACCCCGATGAAGTGGATCGGCAGCCCGTAAGCCTCGGCGATGGCGACCAGTATGCCGCCACGCGCCGTGCCGTCGAGCTTGGTCATCACAAGACCGGTGACGCCGGCGACGCGCTCGAAGACATCCGCCTGCTGCAGCGCGTTTTGACCGACGGTGGCGTCGAGAACCAGCAGCACCGCATGCGGCGATTCAGCCTCCGCTTTTTTCATCACGCGGACGATTTTTTCAAGCTCGGCCATCAGTTCGGCGCGGTTTTGCAACCGCCCTGCCGTATCCATGAGCAGAATGTCGGCGCCCTGCTCCTTTGCGCGCCGGATCGCGTCGAAGGCGAGGCCCGCGGCGTCGGCCCTTCCGCGCCTGAAACGACTTCGGCGCCGAGCCGCTCGCCCCAGACTTTCAGCTGTTCGACCGCGGCGGCGCGGAAGGTGTCGCCCGCCGCGAGCATGACCGTCTTGCCCTCGCCGGTCCATTTCGCGGCGAGCTTGGCGATCGTCGTGGTCTTGCCCGAGCCGTTGACGCCGACGACGAGGATAATGAACGGCTTTTTGCTGTCGTCGACGACGAGCGGCGCGGCGACCGGCGTGAGAACGCGCTCGACCTCGCGGGCGAGGATTTCGCGCACTTCCTCGGGATCGATGTCGCGCTCATAGCGGGCCTTGCCGACCGCTTCGGTGATCCGCGTCGCGGCGCCAACCCCGAGATCGGCCCGAAGCAGCACGTCTTCGAGCTCCTCGAGCGTCAGCGCGTCAAGCTTGCGCTTGGTGAAGACATCGGCGACGCCTTGAGTGATCGCCTGCGAGGTGCGGGAGAGGCCTCCGGAGAGGCGCGACCACCAGGAGCGCTTTTCTTCCTCCGGGGCCTCCTGTACCGCCGTTTCCGGCGCGGATTCGCTCTGACCGCCGCCAAACAGGCGGGAAAACATGCCGCGTTTCTTGCCTTCCGCTTCCTGGCTCATGCGCTCACCGAATTCACGGCCTGCCCCTACACGAGTTGCGCGCAAAGGGCCAGCGCCGAAGGCCCTGGGCGACGCGGTCCACCTGGGCGAGCAGGTCGTCGTCCGCAAAGCCGAGCTAGACGTTCTGGCGCCCACAAAAATGGGGTCGCAGTCTGTCGAAACGGCGCTTCGGCGCCAATTATTGTCGCATTCAATATCTCGAAGGGAGGCGCGAAATGAAACGCAACAAGCGACGTTTCTTTGCAAGCGCGTTCGCCTTGGCGTCAATCTGCGCCGCGGGAGATTCAGCTTTCGCGCAGTCGCCCGGATACTATGGGTATCAACCCGGGCGGGGAAGAGACCGTCCGCCGACTTACGTCGGAGATTGTCGGCCCCCTTATCCGCCGGGCTACCGTCGCGACCTGCAAGGCTGGAACACGGGATTCACGGATCGCGATTTTTCCTGTTACCGGCTCCAGGACGACTAGATCACGCTGCGCGTTTAGGCGGAAGCGTCTAAACGCAGATAACGAGATCGATTCCAAAAGTTAGAGCGCGCTCTATGCGAAAAGCCGGTTCCCGTTTTTTTCCCGGCGCGCTCCACGAGCGGCACGCCGGCCGACGCTTCCTTGTTTGTCCTGCTCGGCGTCGCTGCGAGCGTCACAGCAATTGGCCCCGCCCGGCCTGCAGCCGCAATAGGACCGCGACCAGCGCATCGACGTCAGCGCAGGTGTTGTAGAAGGCCAGTGACGGCCGCACGGTCGCTTCAAGGCCGAAGCGGCGCAGGATCGGCTGCGCGCAATGGTGGCCGGCGCGAACGGCGATCCCTTCGCGATCAAGCGCCTTGCCGACCTCCAGCGGGTCGTGGCCATCGAGCGTGAAGGAGAGCACCGAGGCTTTCTCCGGCGCCGTTCCGATGAGAGCAAGGCCCGGCACCGTCCTCATCCTTTCGGTCGCATAGACGAGAAGCTCATGCTCATAGCGGGCGATCACGTCCATGCCGATGCTCTCGACATAGTCGAGCGCCGCGCCAAGCCCGACGGCGTCGGCGATATTGCCGGTGCCGGCCTCGAAGCGCTCCGGCGGTCCCTGATAGATCGTCTTCTCGAAGGTGACGTCGGCGATCATATTGCCGCCGCCCTGCCAGGGATCGAGATGTTCGAGCACGGCGTCCTTGCCGTAAACGACGCCGATGCCGGTCGGACCGAACACCTTGTGGCCGGAGAAGACGAAGAAGTCGCAGCCGATCGACTGGACGTCGACCGGCATATGCGAAACCGATTGCGCGCCGTCGACGAGCACGCAGGCGCCGTAGCGATGCGCCGCCTCGGCGATTTCGTGAACGGGCGTAATCGTGCCGAGCGCGTTCGAGACCTGAGAGACCGCGACGATTCGCGTCTTCGGGCCAAGGAGCTTTTCATATTCTTCGAGGATGAGCGCGCCGCGGTCGTCGACCGGCGCGACGCGCAGCTTCGCGCCCTTCTCCGCGCAGAGCATCTGCCAGGGCACAATATTGGCGTGATGCTCGAGATGCGACACAACGATCTCGTCGCCTTCGCGCACATGGCGTCGGCCCCAGCTCTGCGCGACGAGATTGACGCCCTCGGTCGCGCCGCGCACGAAGATGATGTCCTTGACGTTCGGCGCCTTTAAGAAACGGCGCACTTTCTCGCGCGCTTCCTCATAGGCGTCGGTGGCGCGGGCCGCGAGCGTATGCGCCGCGCGATGGATATTGGAATTTTCATATTCACAGAAATGGGCGAGCCGGTCGATCACCGATTGTGGCTTCTGCGTCGTGGCGGCGTTGTCGAGCCAGACGAGTTGTCGTCCGTTGACGCTCTGATTGAGGATCGGGAAGTCACGCTTGACGCGATAGGGATCGAACAGATGGCGCGACGCGCCGTCAAGAGTCGCTCGACTGTCGTATGCGCCGGGAAACGCATGCGCCGCCGTGTCATAGGCGCCGGCGCGCGGCGGCGTCGGATTGGGCCGTGAAGCGTTCGGCGATCGGCGCGCGCCATGCGCATAGTTGGACGCGCCGCCGCCTTGCGCGAATTCGCCGGGATGAAGCGGATAGGCGCCTTCCGTCGCGCCGCCTTGCGAGTGACGCGAGACGATATCGTCGCCGCGCGGCGCTCCGCTCGTCTGTTGCGGCGAGAAGGGGTCGGGATGGCCGTAGCCCGCGCCGGTCGGCGCCGCGCGCGTTTCATATCGCAAGGGCGCCGCCGATCCGGGCGTCCGCGCTGTCGGCAGAAAATAATAGTCGCCGGACGGGCGATCGAGCGCATCGTCGTCGACGAGGGAAAATTCCTGGGCGAGTCCCCGCGTCGGCGCGCTGTAATCCAACTCGCCGGGAATCGACGACGTCGCGCCGCCAAGCGACGCGCCAGGCTGCGGAATGTCGGCGAGTCCAAGCGGACGCGTCGATGAATGCAATGTCTGCGGCGCAGATGGCGCGGGAACATTGGGCGTGGGGACGACGGATGGAATCGTCGTTGGCGGAAAATCGACCGGACCGAATGGCGCGCGCGCCGGCGCATGAGGCGCGATCGACGTGACGACCGACGGCGCCGGGATGTCGGTCAGGCTTGGCGTCACCGCCGGAATGGCGGGCAAGGCCCCCGCCAGCGCCGGCGCGCCCGATTGTTGCGTCACCGCGCCGTTCGTCGGCAGCGTCGCATTGGGCAATGCGCCAAAGAAAGCATTCGCCATTTGCGCGATGATCTGCGCATCCGGCGCGGCGGCGTCATGATGGGTGAACGCTTCCTCGGACGGCAAGCCGTCCACGGGAAGTTCGACAAATTGCGGCGTCTGCGGCGCAATCGGCATCTGTTGCACACCTTAGGCAGAATTGAAGGGATCGGCGCGTTCAACGCCGATCCCGAACGGGCTCACGCATATTCGTCGGGATATTTGTGATATTTGCCTACGTCGACGTCTTCGAGCACGCCGAGCGCGTCATGCGTCAACACCGCGGCCGAGCAATAGAGCGAGATGAGATAGGAGGCGATCGCCTTGCGATTGATTCCCATGAAACGCACCGAGAGGCTCGGCGCGACTTCTCCGGGAACGCCCGGCTGAAACAGACCGACGACGCCCTGCTTCTTCTCGCCGGTCCGCAACAGCAGAATGTTCGTCTTCCCCGCCTCGTCGATGTAAAGCTTGTCGCTCGGGATGAGCGGCAGGCCGCGCCAGGTGACGAAGGGCGAGCCGAACAGCGTCACGGTCGGCGGCGGCACGCCGCGGCGCGTGCATTCGCGCCCGAACGCCGCGATGGCCCGCGGATGCGCGAGAAAGAAGGCCGGCTCCTTCCACACTTTCGCAATCAGTTCGTCGAGATCGTCCGGCTGCGGGGCGCCGGTGCGCGCGCTGATCTTCATCGACGGATGCGCATTGGCGAGAAAGCCATATTCGGCGTTGTTGATGAGTTCGGATTCCTGCTTCTCCTTCACCTTTTCGGTAAGGAGCCGCACCTGTTCCTGAATCTGATCGTATGGGTGATTGTAGAGATCGGAGACGCGGGTCTGCACGTCGAGGATCGTCGTCACCGCATTCATCGAATATTCGCGCGGCGCGTCTTCGTAGTCGACGAAGGTTTCAGGCAGATCGGCGTCCCGGTCGCGGGCCGGGCTGCATTGCACGTCGGCGTCGCTGAGCGCCGTCGCCTCCTTCACCCGGTTCAGTCGATAGATGCCGGCTTCGACCGGCACCCAGGGCAGAAACGACACCAGCCAGCGGGGCGTGATGCCGGACCATTGGGGCCGCGTCTTCGTCGCATTTGCGAGCTGGCGGGCCGCCGACTCGCTCAAGGTTCGGCGAACTTCAGGTTCTGCGGTCATAAATCGTTGTCCCTCAAGAAGATTGCGCCGGGGCGGCCGCATGACGCCGGCGCGCGTCACTCGTAAACTGTACCTTGTCGATAGACTATACATATTTTATGGTCAAGTCAGTTTGAGCGGGGCTCCCTGAAAGAAAGCACGACGATGCTGCTCGAGACTTTTTCGAAAGACCACGACGTCGACACGATTGTTTCCGCCTTGAGCGCGCTGCGCCGCGCCGCGCAGGCGCAGCGTTACGGAAGCGGCGCGCCGCCTCAGTTGCCGTCGAAATTCGTGATGGCGTCGATCGTCGATGGAATCACCGCGGTCCTTTATCCCCGGCATTTCGGTCCAGCGGAATTGCCCCTCGACAGCGCGGACGCATTCATCGCGTCGACGCTGAAGAACTGCCTTGCGGGTCTGCGCGAACAGGTCCGCCGCGAGTTCGCGCTTGTTCCAAATGATGCGCCATTGGAAGAGCGTCATCCGACAGACATCGTCGACGCCTTCGCGCGCGCGATTCCGCGCGTGCGTTTAGTGCTCGACGCCGACATTCGCGCGGCTTACGTTGGCGATCCCGCCGCCAAAAGTCTCGACGAAATCATCTTCTGCTATCCCGGCGTCGCCGCCCTGATCAAACATCGGCTGGCGCATGAGCTCTACCGGCTCGGCGCGCCAATGCTGGCGCGCATCATCGCCGAAATCGCGCATTCGCAGACAGGGATCGACATTCATCCCGGCGCCGAGATCGATCAGGGCTTCTTCATCGATCACGGCACCGGCGTCGTCATCGGCGAAACGGCGCGCATCGGCAGGAATGTCCGGCTTTACCAGGCCGTGACGCTCGGCGCGAAGCGTTTCGACATCGACGAAAACGGCGCGCTCGAGAAGGGCAAGCCGCGCCACCCGATCCTCGAAGACGATGTCGTGATTTACGCCGGCGCGACGGTGCTCGGCCGCATCGTCATCGGCCGCGGATCGACGATCGGCGGCAATGTCTGGCTCACGCACAGCGTGCCGCCGGGCAGCAACATCACGCAGGCGAAGGCGCGGATCGAACTCTTCGACAATGGCGCCGGCATCTGAAGGCGCCGTCGCCGCTTGCGAAAATAGCGGGCCGGCTTCCCGGCCCGCTCCTCGCTTTTAGCCTTACGCCGTCGCCTCGGCGCAGCCCTTCGCCATCGCTTCGCGTCCCGCCGCCTTGATTTCTTCCGGCGTCATGTCGCGCACATGCGTCGCGATCGACCATACATGGCCAAAGGGGTCGATCACCTGGCCGTAACGGTCGCCCCAGAACATGTCGGCGACCGGCATTTTGACCGTTGCGCCGGCGGCGACCGCCTGCGCGAAGACCGCGTCGACATCGTCGACCATCAGATGGATCGTGACCGGCGAGCCTTTCAGAGCCTTCGGTCCGAGCGCGCCCCATTCCGGCATTTCGTCGACGAGCATCACCATCGAATCGCCGATCCTGACCGACGCATGCATCAGTTTCCCGTCGGGCCCGGGCATGCGGAAGCCTTCCTCGGCGCCGAAAGCCTTCTTGTAGAATTCGATGGCGTCAGACGCGCCGGCGCAGACGAGATGCGGCGTGATCGATCGCAAACATGCGGCGTCTTTCTCAGCAGTGGCGTTCATGCCGAAGGTCCTTTCCTTGAGTGTGCGTTTCAGCCCCTAGCTTACGCAGCGCTTTGCGAAGCTTTTGTCGTTCGCTTTGCGACAATTCATCATCGAGCGCGGCATGTTCTCGCCGCCAGATCGGCAGCGCTGAAGCGAGAAGATCGCCGCCCGCCGCGGTCAGAAACAATCTGCGCGCGCGGCGGTCCTTGTCGTCGGGACGCGTTTCGACCAATCCGCGCCGCTCCAAGGATTTCAACGCCGCGGTGAGCGTCGTGCGATCCATGGCCAGCCCGTCGGCGAGACGGCCGAGAGTCGGCGCCTGCGGCGCATTGAGCGACATCATCAGCGAAAACTGACCATTGGTGAGTCCAAGCGGCGCGAAGGCGCGGTCGAAGCGTCGCGCCAGCCTTCGAGCCGCGCGTTGCGTCGCAAGGCAGAGACAGGAGTCGCGAACCTCATGAACGACCTCGATCGGCAGTTTCTTCGACATGGCATTCTTTGACAACGCCGCTTTATGTTGATATCAACATTTATCGGGCTTGTCGAGTCTTGTTGCTTCAGTAAAAGTTTCCTCATCCTGAGGCGCGTGCGCAGCACGCGTCTCGAAGGACGAAGAAACGGCCCTCCTGGCAGCTCGCTGTCGTGCTCAACAGAAAGCACATATATGCAACCCAAAGTCAGAACCTGTCTCGGCTTCAAGGATGAGGCCGAAGAAGCGGCGCGATTCTATGTCTCGGTCATTCCGGATTCCATCTTTGAAGGCGCCTTCCGCCGCGAGCCGAGCGGGCCGGCGATCC
>JAXMCY010000030.1:0-28711 GCA_046349135.1 Methylocystis sp.
GGTCAAACTCGGACCCGTCTCCAGGGTCAAACGCAGCACGCGGCGGAAAAACCTGTCCTGGCTTTTCGGCCCCCCAATGTGCACCAGCGCCGTTCCTGCGAGCTCTTTTTCGAGCACGTCGAAGAAAAGCTGGCGCGTGTGCGAGGAAAGCGAGTCGAGCGCCTCATCGATGATGACGAAGCAGGGCTTGTGAAGTAAGACTCTGGCGAAGGCCAGCTCCTGCTGCTCCACATCGGTCAGCTCCTGATCCCAACGCGCGACTCGATCGAGCCAAGGAATGAAATGTTCAAGATCGAGCCGCGTCAGAGCGGCCACATAGGCTTCTTCCGGGAAGCTCGAAGGAGGCAAAGAATAGGATAGGGAGCTTCGCAGCGAAAGGTCTGGAAGGTAAGCGCGCATGGGAACGAAGAGAACGCGCGCCGCAGGCGGTGCGCGGACAACTCCGCTTCCAGCCGTCCACAAACCGGCGATCGTTTGAAACAGGCGAGTCTTGCCTGACTTGCGTTCGCCAATGAACAGCACGTGATCGCCGGGCGCAATCTCGACGGGGGATTCGGTCAAGGTCGTGTAGCCCGCAGGGGACAGGATACGCAGATTGTCGAGAACGAGAAGGTCAATTCCTGTCTCTTCAAAAAGGATGCGGCGCCTATCTTGAGTAGCTTTGTCGAGATCAAGCAGCGCCTCGCGAAAGTCCGTCACACGATGCAGCGTCGCGCGCCAATCGGCGATGACGCCGGCATTGTCCACGAACCAGCGAAGCGATTGCTGCACCTGCGTAAAAGCGCCGACCGCCATCAGCAAGCCGCCGAATGTAAGATTTCCGGCGAAATAGGCGGGCGCGGCGACGATGATCGGCGCGACGATGGTGAACCAGCCATATCCGGCGATGACCCAGGTCAGATTGGTTGTCGCTGTGACCAGGCGACGCAACACCGTCAGCAGGCGGTCAAACTCCCGATGCAGGCGGTTTTCTTCGATATTTTCGCCTCGGCAGACGGCGATCGCCTCGACATGTTCATTGACATGCATCAGAGCGAAGCGCAGGTCGGATTCGCGCCCATAACGCTCGGCGCCGAGTTCGACGAGCGGCCGGCCGACGCGCCAGCTGACGAAGGAAGCGACGCTGGCATAGAGCAGCGCGCTCCACACCATGGAGCCTGGGATGGCGATACTTGTTCCGGTGATGTCGAAAGTCACGCCCGTCGATAACGTCCAGAGCACGCCGATAAAGCTTATGAGCAGCAAAGTCGCCTGTAGCAGGCCGACGCCGAGATCGGTCGAAAGCTCGGCGAGATGTTGCGCATCGGCATGTATGCGCTGATCGGGATTGACGCCGATTTCGCCCATGCCGGCGATACCAAAGCTGCGGTGTGGCGTTAACCACTGAAAGATTAAGTCTCGCGTCAACGACTCCCGCAGTTTCAGCTTCGTCATGTTCGCGAGCCAAGTTTGCGTGACGTTGAGGACGAGCAGCGTGCCGGCAATGATCGCGAAGACGATGAGCTGATCGCCGAAACCGGAGAGATCCTTGCGGGCGAGCGCGTCATAAAAGGGCTTGTTCCAGGCATTGAGTCGAATCTGGCCATAGGCCGTGGCGGCGATGACGACCGCGAGACCGGCGCCAAGCCAGATCAGCGCGGACCGCTGGCGCGACCCTCTCAAGGCGTCGATGGTCAATCTCAGCTGCGACGAGAGGCTCTCGGCCGCAATCCTGGGCGCGTTTGACGGCTGGGTTTTCGTATTCGCCATGTCAGGATTGATCGCACCGTTTCTCGTTGCCGACCGCAACTGCCTTGTGACATTTGCGGTCTAAGAATCCGCTTATGGTAACTTTAGCTTAGAACGGATTGTTGTGCCGAAGCGAGGGTCATGTTCTGCTGCGGCGCACTGCCAAACTTCGGGACGACGCCTTGAGCCGTATCGATTGCTTGTTGCGCGTAATGACGCTGGAAGAAAAGCTTGGCCAGCTCAATCTCGTGACGGCCGGCCAGGCGGTCACTGGTCCCGTCGTCTGCGCCGATACGACGAAAGACATATGCGCTGGTCGAGTGGGCGGCGTTTTCAACCTCTGGGGACTTGACGCGCTGGCGCGCGCGCAGCGCTGCGCGGTTGAAGAGACCCGGCTGGGCGTGCCGCTGCTCTTCGGACTCGACGTGCTGCACGGATATCGAACGATTTTTCCCATTCCGCTTGCGGAAGCCGGAGCCTTCGATTCTCGATTGTGGGAGCGCACGGCCCGCGCCGCGGCGCTGGAGGCGGCGAGCGAGGGAATTCATCTCACCTTCGCGCCAATGCTGGATGTGTCCCGCGACCCGCGTTGGGGCCGCATCGCCGAAGGTCCTGGCGAGGATCCCTTGGTGGGGGAAAGATTCGCGCAAGCGAAGGTACGGGGCTATCAGGGCGAGAACTTTTCCCGATTATATCCCCTGGCGGCGACCGCCAAGCATTTTTGCGCCGGGGGAGCCGCGACGGCTGGGCGCGACTATGCCGCTGTCGATGTATCCGAACGCGCTTTGCATGAAGTCTATCTACCGCCGTTCCGCGCCGCCGTGGAGGCGGGCTGCGCGGCGGTCATGACGGCGTTCAACAACGTGAATGGCGCGCCGATGTCTGCGCAACGCCGACTGTTAAATGGATATCTGCGGCGTCGACTCAAATTCGACGGCGTCATCATGAGCGATTACACGGCGATCGCCGAACTATTGGAGCACGGCGTCGCCGCCGATTCGGTCGAGGCTGCCGCGATCGCGCTCAAGGCGGGCGTAGACCTGGACATGGTCAGCGGCGTCTATCTCGCGCATCTGCCGGAAGCGCTCGCGCGCTGTCTCGTCGACGCGCACGACATCGACGCCGCGGTCGCTCGCGTGCTGCAGTTGAAGGATCGCCTGGGGCTTTTCGACGATCCCTATCGTGTCGTCCCGTTGGACGTCTGCGCCAAGGAAACTCACCACACGCTTGCGCTGGAAGCGGCCCGGCGGTCCGTGACTCTTCTGACCAATCGCAGCCTTCTGCCGCTTTCCGCCAACGTGCGCCGCATCGCCGTTATCGGACCTCTCGCCGATGCGGGCGCGGAGATGCTCGGACCCTGGTCCGCGGCAGGCGGCGCCGAGAATTGCGTCACGACCTTCGAAGGGCTGCGCCGCGCTCTACCGAACTGCGAGGTCGTGCATCATAGCGGCGTCGCGATTGAGGGCGACGACGAGAGCGGCGTCGCATCCGCCTGCGCTCTGGTGAAAGGCGCTGACGCCGTCGTGCTCTGTCTGGGCGAGTCGGCGGCCATGAGCGGCGAGGCCGCCTGCCGCGCCGCGCTCGGCCTTCCCGGAAAGCAGCGCCAGCTTGCGGAGCGCGTTATGAGCATGGGCGCGCCGACGGTCGCGCTCCTTTTCTGTGGGCGGCCTCTGGCTGTCCCCTGGCTTTTCGAACGTGCGCAGGCGGTCATCTCCGCATGGTTTCTCGGCGATAGGGCAGGCGAGGCGATCGCTGACATTCTGACGGGCCGCTTCAATCCTAGCGCCCGGCTCGCCGTAACCTGGCCGCAAGAGGTCGGACAAGTTCCGATTTTCTATGCGTCGCGATCGACTGGCAGGCCTTTCGACGTCGCCAATCCTTACACGAGTAGATATCTCGACTGTTCGAACGATCCACAGTTTTCCTTCGGCCACGGCCTTTCCTTTTCGCGCACGACCTTATCCAGGTTGCGCGTCGACTGTGCCGAACTGAAGACAGGTCAACCGACGAGAGTCAGAGTCGACGTGCGCAACGATAGCGACGTCGCGACCGAAGAAACGATCTTTCTCTTCGCGCATGACAGGGTTGCGAGCGTGGCGCGCCCGATGATGGAGCTGAAGGACTGGACAAAAGTCGCTCTGCGGCCGCGAGAAAGCGCGACTGTCGAATTCACGCTGAGCGCAGAGGCGTTCCAGTTTCCTGGGGAGGATATGCAGTCAGTCATTGAGCCAGGAGACGTCGACATTTTTGCTGGACTCAGCGCCGAAGCGAAAAAGCTACTCTCCGCTCGTCTGCGCATTGTCTGCGCTTAACGCAACGAGAAAGCGTCATGCCCGACGACTGGTGGCGAGCGGCGACGATCTATCAGATCTATCCGCGCTCCTTTCAAGATACAAATGGCGACGGCGTCGGCGATCTCAATGGCGTGCGTCAACGGCTCGACTATCTCGTCTGGCTGGGGATAGACGCGATTTGGCTTTCGCCTTTCTATCCTTCTCCGATGCATGATTTCGGCTATGACGTTTCAGACTATTGTGACGTTGATCCGCTGTTTGGATCCCTGGACGATTTTGATTCGCTGGTCTCGACGGCGCATGCGAAGGGCCTGAGAATCATCATCGACTTCGTGCCCAACCACACTTCCAGTGAACATCCCTGGTTTCTCGCGAGCAGAAGCGGGCGCGAAAATCGCTTGCGCGACTGGTATCTCTGGCGCGACGCTGCGCCGGATGGCGGACCGCCCAACAACTGGTACAGCCACTTCGGAGGAAGCGCTTGGAGCTGGGACGAGGGAACGCGGCAGTATTATCTACATTCATTCCTGCCTGAGCAGCCCGATCTCAACTGGCGTAATCCACAGGTGCGCGCCGCAATGTACGACGTGCTGCGCTTTTGGCTGCGGCGCGGCGTCGACGGTTTTCGCGTCGACGTCATCTCGCATATGATTAAGGACGCCGCCTTCAGGGATAATCCGGCCAATCGGAATTTTACCGGTGAAGGCCCTGATATCGCTCGGCTTGCTCAGACCTTTTCGTCCGACCAGCCTGAGGTTCACGACGTGATCGCGGAGATGCGGCGAGTCGTGGATGAGTTTCCTGACCGCGTGCTGCTCGGCGAAGTCTATCTGCCGATCGAGAGGCTGATGACTTATTACGGCAAGGAGCTTGGCGGCGTACACCTGCCGTTCAATTTCCAGTTGCTCGATGCGCATTGGGACGCTGCAACGATCAGCGCCATCATAGAAGAATATGAAGCGGCTTTGCCTCAAGGGGCGTGGCCGAATTGGGTGCTGAGCAATCACGACAGGCCGCGCATCGCGGCGCGCATTGGCGCCGCTCAGGCGCGGCTCGCAACGATGCTGCTTTTGACGCTGCGCGGCACGCCGACGCTCTATTATGGCGATGAGATCGGAATCGGCCTCGTCGCCATACCGCCAGAACGCGCGCAGGACCCGTGGGGAAAGCGCGAGCCAGATCTCGGCGTCGGCCGCGATCCGTCCCGCACGCCTATGCAATGGGACGCCAGCGCCTTCGCAGGATTCTCGACGCGCGAGCCGTGGCTTCCGCTCACGTCCGACTTTGCGACGCGTAACGTCGCGACAATGCGCGAGGACGACACGTCTCTTCTCCGCCTCACCAGCAAGCTGCTTCATTACAGACATGCGCACCCCGCGCTCGGCGTGGGGTCTCAGAGGTTGATGCACGCGAGCGATCATGTTCTCGCCTATGAGCGGCTTCACGGCGCCGATCGTATTTTCGTCGCGCTGAATTTTTGCTGTGAGCCCAGAAGTTTTTCACTGCCAAAGGGTCTTTCCGGCGCAATCGCGCTGTCGACGCATGGCGACCGAAGCGGCGAGCGTGTCCACGCCAAGCTCGATTTTCGTGGCGATGAAGGCGTTGTGATCAGGATTGGATAGCTGAATCCTGTCGGCGCCTCACGAGCGCGAGCAAGATTCCGAACCGAAATCAGCCATGATCGCAAAAAAAGCTCTGCGTGCGGCGAGGATGAGTTCTGTCACGTGTGCAACACGCGTACATTCCATTTTCGTCGTGCTTCTCTTCGCGGCGGTGCTGCGATTAACCCAAACCCGTCACTCCTGACACACTGAAGGCAGCGTGCATCGAACATCTCTGCTAAAAGGAGTGGCTCATTTGGAGATGCTTGCCCATGCAATGTATAGGGCGCTTCGGCCCCGCCAGATGGCGATGGAAACCAACCGATCTCGGGGAGTGAACAGCGAGGGCGGCGCGGATCTGCCGGTCTGGGAATTTGAGAAGAGTGGTCAAGGCGGTCCTCGTCAAAGCATAATCTTATCACAAGCCGAATTCGAGGCATGCTATCGCGACGATCTTACGGGGTATAAGCTACCGCCTATTATCGCGTTTAGAAACGAGCTGCCGAAAATGAGCTTGGATAAGGTCTTGCAGCGCGCCAAGCGTGAAGCGGCGCCCGAGCTTGGCAGCTTGTGATTTTACGGAGGCGTTGGGATGCCTGTCCATAATGCCGAAATCGCCGAGATGTTGTGTGGCCGTTTGAACGAGCTTCGAGGATTCGGCCCCAAACTCCAAGAGAATATCGCCGCGGCGCTCGCCAAACCCGTCGCCGTTAAACGCTTCAAACTGCCGTTCGCCAAAGCTGAAGCAACGGCTCTGATCGACTGGCTGCGCAGTGGTCTCGACGGCGGCCAACTCGCTTTAGCCGGCAGCTTCCGGCGTCGGCGCGATACGGTTGGCGACTTGGACGTTCTCGCGACGAGCGCCGATGCGGCCGCCGTAGGCGACAGGCTGACGCAATATGCTAATGTCGCGCAAGTGGTCGCCCATGGTCCGACCCGAACGACCGTCATTCTGCGCTCAGGCCTTCAGGTCGACTTGCGTGTCGTTGAGGATAAGAGCTACGGTGCCGCCTTACTCTATTTTACCGGCTGCAAAACGCATAACATCGCCTTGCGCAATATCGCCGTTGATCGCGGCTGGAAACTCAACGAACGCGGCTTCTTCAGCAAGACACGGTCGATCGCCGGCGCAACCGAAGCGGAAATTTGCACGAAGCTTGGACTTCAGTTCGTCCTCCCGGAATTACACGAAGACCGTGGCGAGATCGCGCTGGCGCAAAAGAACGCGCTGCCCAAACTCGTGAAATTGTCGGATGTTCGCGGCGATCTCCATGTTCACTCGAATTGGCGCGTTGCCGATGTGCTCGCGGAGATGGCGCAGGCGGGGCGAAGGCGCGGTTGCGAATATATGGCGCTAACCGATCACAGCCTGCGCGTGACTGTCGCTCATGGGCTGAACCGCGCTCGCGTGCTGCGCCAAATCAAGGAAGTCGATCGACCGAACGCTAAGATGGACGGGTTTACCGTGCTGAAGGGCGTCGAAGTTGACATCCTCGCCGATGGCGAGCTCGACATGCCCGATGAAGTTTTGTCACGCCTTGATGTCATCGGCGCGGCCGTTCACTACAAATTCGATCTTCCGCGCGAAAAAGCAGACGGAGCGGATTCTGCGCGCGCTGTATAACCGCCGTATGCGATCCTGGCGCATCCAATGGGTCGCCTTATCGAAGAGCGGCCGCCTTACGAGCTCGAACTGGAGCGAATTATGATGGCCGCCAAGGAACGCGGCTGTGCTTTGGAGATAAACACGGAGCCCGATCGCCTGGACCTTACTGACCTAGCCGCCAAGGCCGGCGAAAGAGCTTGGAGTACGAATAGCGATTTCAACCGACCGCATTCAACAGCCAATCTCCCATACATGCGTTTTGGCGTCGACTAGGCGCGCCGCGGCTGGCTCGAGGCTGACGACGTCATTAACACGCGCTCGCTGGCGAAGCTGAACAAATTGCTCAGATGATAGCTGCGTCCCTATGATGCGTGGTGAGTCCCAAAGAAAGGCTTGAGGTGTCTTGCCCGTCAAATGGTTGTTCAATAAGCTCAACTTGGAGACCTTTGCACGAATCGGGCGCCGACGCGATCCGCATCTTCGAGGATGGCGCGTTGATCGCCGCCCATGCCCGCTTTGAATGCGCACGCCGGTGTTGGGGATCAGCGATTTGCCGTAAGCGGCGAAGAGCTGCGTCTCCTCGTCCGGCCGATAGAGAATGCCGGCGCGGGGCGAAAAATAGCCCTTGGTCCCTTTGCTGAGACTGGCGGTGGGCTCGCCGGTCAGCGCGCCGAAAGGATCGAAGACGCGTTCGCGCTGGGCGAGAAGATCGTAGCGTCCGCCGATCAGAATGCGCCAGTTCTCATTGAGATCGATCAGGTCCCGCCATAGGCGGAGCGGCTGATCGCGCGCGCGACGCCGTTCGATCAGAAGGCGCCGGCATAGCTGACTCCCGGCGAATAGACGGGCGCAAAAATATTGAGCGGCGCCGGCCTTCGTGGCGGGCGATGTCGTTGTTATAGCCGTAATAGAAGTCCCACCGTTCGAGGCCGAGAAAGACGGTGTGCGACAGGAAGCCGGTGTCGAAGCGGCCGTTGAGGCGCAATTGCGCGTCGAAGCTGCGGTTGGCGGTGCGGGCGCGCACCGGATTGTTGAAGACGACCGACTGAAGCCGTCATAGCCCCAGCCGGTGAACCAGCCCCAGCGGTCGGCGGTGAGAAAATAATCGACGACCGCCTTGACCTTCCAGTCGGCGTTGAAGGCGTGCTCATAGGCGAAGGTGAGATCGTCGAAGAAGGGCGTCTCATGTTCATTCGCCGGCAGTCCGGCGTAGAACTCCTTGGGGATATGCAGAAATCACGATCGCCGGCACGCCGTCGCGATAGACGAGCCTTGCGCCATTATGTTCGGCGCGCAGCGCGTCATTCGATCGCCAGCCAGTCGGCGGCAAAGGCGAGCATCGGCGCGACGTCGAAGCTGCGGTGCGGGTGAAATTGACGAAACTGCCTAAGCTTTGCGCTGAGCCGGTTATGCGGAACAAGAGGCTTTCGTCGTCATTGAGCGGGGCATTGACGTCGGCGGTGGTCTTCGTGACGTCGAAGCTTGCCTTGGTGGCGGCGGCGCGGGCGAACGTCTTCTCGACCGGCGACTTGCGGATGTAATTCGCCGCGCCGCCATAGCCGCCGAGCGCCTTGCCGAACAGCATGGCTACCGGGCCTTGAAGAATTCGACGCGGATCGACTGTCGATAGGTCCACGCCCTGCGCGGTGAAGCCGTGCGAGGCGCCGTCAAAGAGCGTGACGCCGGCGGGAAAAGCCGCGCATGACGAATTCGGGTGAAAAGGCGGAGTTGGTCGCCGGCGCGTTGACATAGACGCCGCTCTGATCGCGGCCGAGTGTTTGCGCATTGGGCGCGGCGGCGCCGCGCGGTTCGACCTGGCTGCGCGCCCTGTTCTGCTCGCTGGACCGTTCCTTTTTCCGTTCCTTGTTCCGCTCTGTGGCTCCGCTCTCTTCCTTATCGCGCCGCTTGCCAGCGCGTTGCACGCGCTCCTTCCCGTCTTCCTCCCGCAATTCTTCGGCGCGCGCCTCGGCGGCGCCGACGCATAGGCACAGCAAAGCGGCGAGCGTCGTCCTCATGCCGCGTCAGAAGGCGGCGCCTGTCGGCGGCGGGCAACGCGCGATTCTGCCTTTTGGAATCTGCGCTCAAGCGCGATTTGCGCCAGCGGCGCCACGAGCGCCGAAGCCTTCCCCTCATTGGCGAATGCTTCCGCGCCTATGTCGAACAGCAACTCGCGCCGGTTCTGCGCAAGGGCGACATCGTCGTCATGGACAATCTCGGCAGCCACAAATCCGCAGCCGTCCGACGCATCATCCGCGCCGCCGGCGCGAGGCTCTGGTATTTGCCGCCATACTCGCCCGACCTCAACCCGATCGAGCAGGCCTTCGCCAAGATCAAGCACTGGATGCGACAGGCCCAGAAACGAACCATCGAGGACACTTGGCGGCAAACCCGCCGCCTCGTCGAACAGATCGAACCAAGCGAGTGCGCAAACTATTTCGCAAACGCCGGATACGCTTCCGTCAAATCGTGAACCGCTCTAGTTTGGGACGAGCAGTCGGTCGTCGACGATCGCGCAGGTCTGCGCGTTGCGCGCCGACAGCGCCGCGCCCGTGAACGCGCCGAAAGCCGGCAACACAATTTGCCTTCCCTCCAGGACGAAGCAGGGAAGGCGGACGGTGTCGCGCGCCGGCCCGTTTAGCCGGACGCTGGGATGAAGATGTCCGGCGAGCACGGTCGCGCCGTCCTGCTTGCATTCTTCGTGTGCAAGCGGATGGTGGCGCGCCACGACGCCTTCCGCTTCATAGGGCTCGTCCACAATCTCGATGTCGTACTCAGACGGCGGATCGCCTGCGCGCCGGTCATGGTTGCCGCGGACGAGCGTGAGACGTAGTGCGCGCCGGCTCTTGCGCCATTCGAGGAAGATCGCCGCCACGCCCGGCCCATGCGCCTGCCGTGCATGAAACAGGTCGCCGAGGAAGACGAGATGCGCCGGATCAAATCGCTCCACGAGCGCGTCAAGCCGCGCGAGATTGTCGCGCGTCGTTCCCTTCGGCGACGGCTGGCCCAGCTGGCGAAACGTCGCCGCCTTGCCAAAATGCGCATCGGCGATGAAGAGCGCGCGAGTCTCGGCGCGCCAGACGGCGCGCTGCGGCAGCAACACGAGACCGCGATGCTCGTGCTGGGAGACGAGTCGGGCATTCGTCCGCTGCGCCGAAAGGTCTAACATTTGTCCGCGGCGCGCTCCAGTTGGGCCGTCATGCGCTCGATACGCGCGGCGAGCGTTTCGTTGCTGAGGCGTTCGCGCATTCTTTCGACCATCAGCGGAAAGGCGAGCGGCGAACAGCGCTTCAGCGCAACATGAACAATCTCTCTATTGTTCATCCGCTCGAAGCTTTCAGCAAGGCGCATGATATCGAGCGCCTCTTCCAAGACTTCGAGCTCCGCCTGACGCAGCAATCCATTTTCGGGATCGAATTTTCGAAACACGTCATAAAACAGGCTTGACGAGGCCTGCAACTGGCGCAAGCTCTTATGTTGGCCGGGATAGGACTTAACGACGAGACCGGCGATCTGCGCAATGTCGCGAAAGCGGCGGCGCGCCAGCTCGGCTGCATTGAGGCTGGCAAGCGTTTCGATCGTCAACTCAGAAGCCGCGCGCGGCGCAATCAGCTCGGGAAGCATGCGAGCCCAGTCGCGCGCATCGGCGCTCAAAAGCTCAAAACCGTAGTCATTCACCGCGATTGAAAACGTGCCCGCCTCCACTTGCGCGGCGCGCCACGCGATGAGGCTCGCCATGCCGACATGGGCGTTGCGTCCCGCAAACGGATACAGAAACAGATGCCAGCCGTCACGGCTTTTCAAAGTCTCGGCGAGCAGCGTCGCCGGCGTCGGCAAATGCGACCAGCGCGCCTGCAATCTGAGCATCCTCTCGGCGGCGCGCAGCTCCGGCGTGTCGAAACGACCATCGGCCGCGCGCTGCAATTGCTCGACCATGGCGTCGGCCAAGGTCGTCGAAAGCGGCATGCGTCCGCCGTCCCAGCGCGGAACGGCGCCCCTGCGCGCCTTTGCCGGCCGCACATAGGCGACAAGATCGCGAAGGCGCGTGAATTCGAGCAGACGCCCCGCAAACCAGAAATTGTCGCCGGGCTTCAGTCGCGCGACGAAGCTTTCTTCGACGACTCCGAGTTTGCGGCCGGCAGGCGCAGGTCCGTATTGAACGAGCACGCTCGCATCCGCCGTGATCGTACCGATATTGAGGCGATGGCGCAGAGCAATCCGTTTGTTTGTCACCCGCCAAACGCCGTCGGCATCTGGTCCGCAGCGGCGATATTCGGGATAGACCGAAAGACTGGGGCCGCCGCCGCTGATGAAATCGAGACACCAGCGCCAATTCTCATTGGAGAGATGTTGATAGGCCGCCGTCGAACCTATTTCGCTGCGTAAGTCATCTGGCAGAAAGCCCCCGCCAAGTCCGATAGTGACAAGATGTTGCACCAGAACGTCGAGCGGCGCATTCGGGCTATCGCGGCTTTCGATGCGGCCATCGCGAACCGCCTGCTGCACGGCGGATGATTCGACAAGCTCAAGCGCGTGACTCGGCACGAGTGTGATTCGCGATGTGCGCCCGGGAGAGTGACCGCTGCGCCCCGCGCGTTGCAGAAGCCGCGCGACGCCTTTCGGCGAACCGACCTGCAGGACGCGTTCGACGGGAAGGAAATCTACGCCAAGATCGAGACTCGACGTGCAGACAACGGCTTTTAATTTGCCCGCCTTAAGCCCGCGCTCAACCCAGTCACGCGAGTCCTGCGCGAGCGATCCGTGGTGAACCGCTATGACTCCAGCCCAATCCGGCCGGGCGCTCAGAAGATTGTGATACCAAATTTCAGCTTGCGAACGCGTGTTGGTGAAAACGAGCGAGGTCTTGGACTTCTCAATCTCTTCGACGACCTGTGTCGCCATTTTGATTCCGAGATGGCCGGCCCAGGGAAAGCGCGCCGAATCTTGCGGCAATAGCGTGTCGATGATCAATTCTTTTGGCAAAATTCCCGCCACGATAACGCCGCGCGACGCGTCAGCTGGACCAAGCAGCACGCGCTTTGCTTCTTCGAGATTGCCGAGCGTCGCCGACATCCCCCAAATGAGTAGATCGGGGCGCCAGCGTTTCAATCGCGCGATCGCGAGTTGCGTCTGCACGCCGCGCTTGTTGCCGATGAGCTCATGCCATTCGTCAACCACGACGCATCTGACCGTGCTCAGATAATCGGGCGCGTCGGCGCGCGACAGCATGAGCGACAGGCTCTCCGGGGTCGTGATCAGGACGCTTGGCGGACGGCGCGCCTGACGCGCGCGTTCCGCCGGAGGCGTGTCGCCGCTACGAACCCCAACGGTCCATCGCTGGCCTCGCGTGGAAAGAACGTCAAACGCCTCGGCGAGCGCTCTCGCGGCGTCGGCGGCGAGAGCGCGCATCGGGGTAATCCAAAGCGTGCGGAGCCGCGGCGGCTCCTTCCCCTCATCGGCCAGCGCCTGCCACGCGCCAAGCGCGACAGCCAGAGTTTTTCCGGCGCCGGTCGTGGCGTGCAGCAGGCCGCTGCGCCCATTCGCCATTTCCCGCCACACCTCTCGCTGAAAAGGAAACGGCTTCCAACCGCGTTCTGCGAACAAAGCCTTGGCCGCAGACTGCCTTCCGCGTCGGCCGCTCATGCGCTCCCGCCCGGCAGCAGCGTGCGCAAGGCGTCGATCGTGTCTGCGTCCTCGACGGGCTTATCCTGGCGCCAGCGCAACATGCGCGGAAATCGGACGGCGATGCCGCTCTTGTGGCGATTGCTCGGGCTAATGCCTTCGAAGCCGAGTTCGAAAACCATTGTTGGGCGCACGCTGCGAACCGGTCCGAAATTTTCTATCGTCGTCCTTCTGATGGTTGCATCGACTCTGCGCATCTCCTCGTCTGACAGACCCGAATAGGCTTTGGCGAAGGGCAATAGCGTGCGGTCGGTCTGTTCTTGCGGACCGCTCCACACCGCGAAAGTGTAATCGCTGTAGACGCCGGATCGTCGCCCATGTCCCCGCGCGGCGTAGATCAGCACGGCGTCGACGCTCATTGGATCGAGCTTCCATTTCCACCACAGATGGGCGCCGCTTTTCTGCCGGCCGACTCCATAAGGGGCCGCCATCGACTTGAGCATCAAGCCTTCGGCGCCGCGCGCCCGCGCCTCCTCGCGCCGCCGCGCGAAGGACTCCCAGTCAGGCTGCGTCAACGCCGGACTGAGCCGTAAAGGCAGATCGCCGCCGACCTGTATCGCGGAAGAATGCGCGCGCAACACGACGTCCTCGAGAAGCGCGCGGCGTTCCCGCTGCGGCTTCTCGCGAAGATCACGCCCATCTTTCTCGAGCAAGTCATAGGCAATCAGCGCCACCGGCCGCTCGCGGAGCATTTTCGCGGTCAGAAGCTTGCGTCCCAAACGCTGCTGCAGCTCGGAAAATGGCCGCAGGTCGATAAGGTCGTCCGGCGCAGAACGGGGGGCGGAGCCGGACGCGACGACGACAAGCTCGCCGTCGATGACGATGTCGTCAGGCAGAAAATCGACAAGCGCGGCAAGCTCCGGAAAACTGTCGCTGACCAGCTCTTCGCCACGCGACCATAGCCACCACGCGCCGGCGCGATGGATAAACTGCGCGCGTATGCCGTCGAATTTCCATTCGACGAGCCAATCGTCGACAGAACCGAGCAGTTCCGGAAAGGCGGACAATGGCGCTTGAAGCGGATGCGCGAGAAAGAACGGGTAGGGCTGGCCGCGCAGAGGCCGTCCGTCGTCGCCGCTTTCCGCCGGCGAGACAAGCGCGACGAAATCCTGCGCCTGCGGCGTCCGGTTTGCCTGCGTATAGCCCATCATCCGCTGGGCGACGTGCTTGGCGTCAAGCCGCGTCGCTTCGGCGATCGCCTGGGTCATTTGCAGCTTCGAAACGCCGATCCGCAACTCGCCGGTCACCAGTTTGAAGAATGGCAGGCGGTCGTCGGATGGCATGGCGTCGAGCCAGTCGCGCAGCGCCGAGAACCGCGCCGCTTCATCGAGTTCGCGCAACGGCAAAAGTCGCTCGCTCATCCAGACGTCAAGCGGCAGATCTTCAATGTGAGTTGGCGGCGGCAGCAGAAGCGCTAGAGTCTCAGCGAGGTCGCCGACGCTGTGATAGCATTCGTCAACGAGCCACTCGGGCAGCTCCGTCGCCTCCAACGCGAGCTGGCGCAGCAGCTTGGTGGAAATCATTTGACGCGGCTTGCCGCCGGCAAGGAAATAAACGGTCCAGGCGGCGCTGGCGTATTGCGCAGGATCGCCGACCGCAGCGCGCAGATAGTCGATCAACGCCTGTCGCTTGTGCTGCGTGGACGTCGCGGCGTCGATGCGCCGGTAAAGCGCGGCGAAGGTCTTCATGCGCCGTCTGCGTCGGTCTCGCCAATCGAATCCGCTTCGCCTTCCTCGTCGCCATATTCGGTCGCCATCGGCCTCGCATCATAGCCCCGTTCGCGCAGATAGCGTGAGAGCGCGTCGCCGGCTCCATGGGTGACAAAAATCCTTTTCGCGCCGGTCGCGGCGATGGCCTGCAACAGCCCGGGCCAGTCGGCATGATCCGAAAGCGCGAAACCCTGATCGACGCCGAGACGTCGGCGATTGCCGCGCAGCTGCATCCATCCGCTGGCGAAGGCGTCGGAATGGACGCCGAATCGCTTAATCCACGGGCTCTCGATCGCCGAATGGGGCGCGAGGGCGATGCATCGCGCGATCTCGGTCTTTTCCAGTTGGGCGACGTTCACCGTCGCCGGCAACGCCACGCCAAGATCGCGGTGAATCTGATTGAGCGGTTCGATCGCGCCGTGACACACGATCGGACCAATATTGGCGTCGAGATGTTTGAGCAGGCGCTGCGCCTTGCCGAGTCCGTAGGCCTGCATCACGCTTGCCCGGCCCGCACGCGCATTGTCCGCCCACCAGGAATTGACGTCGGCCATCACTTCGGCTTGCGATCGCCAGCGATAGATCGGCAGGCCGAAGGTCGACTCAGTGATGAAGACGTCGCATGAGACAGGCTCGAAGGGCGCGCTCACGCCATCGACTTCAAGCTTGTAATCGCCGGAAGCGACCCAGACCTCGCCGCGATGTTCGATTCGCACCTGAGCTGAGCCGAGGACATGGCCGGCGGGATGCAGCGAAAGCCGAACCTCGCCGATTTCGCGGGTTTCCCCGTATCGCAGCGTTTCGATGCGAATGTCGCCAAGCCGCTTGCGCAGGATCGGCGCGCAGTCCTCCTGACAAAGATAGGCGCCGCTTCCCCACCGCGCGTGATCGGAATGACCGTGCGTAATCACCGCCAGGTCGACCGGGCGCCAAGGATCGATATGGAAATTTCCGAGAGGGCAGTAGAGCCCGTGTGCGGCGGGAGCGATCAAATCCTTCTTCATCTCGCTGAAGGCACGCTCGCGCCGCAGGTCAAATCTCTCCCGCGAGGGATCAATTCTGTTGGTTTCACCACCAAAAGATGGGTCGGCGAGAGCCTATCGCAAGCCAGCCCCAACCCGCGCTTCACCTTGTCAGCGTGAGTGCGAGGTCACAGCTTGACAAAAAAGACGCAGCCTCTAGCGCAGTAGAGGCCGCCCTCAGCTAACGTGGCAAAACGCGCCGCCCGAACGGCGCGGCCGATGCGTCTCGCCAAGCGTCAGGCTCTAAAATTCCTTCCTCTTGGAAGCGCCAAAAACTCGATGAGCCCGACCAGAAAAGGAACGCCAATCAGCCAGACTGGCAACAACCAGGCAAAGTTCTCTCCAGACATCTTCTTATCTCCATGAGTTGGATCAGGGCGGAGTAGAATTTCAACTGGTTGCCTACGGAGTTGTTCCAGCACAGCCGTGGCGCTTGACAGACATAAAGCCTAGACAGAGGCGAATATCGCCTCGAGCATGCTATCCTTTCGGCAAACCGCTCTTGATCAAAATGACGGGCCTCGATAGTGTCAACTTATGATGACACAAGTTGAGCCTTCACGGTCGCCTGCAGCCTGCAAAAGGCGGCCGCACGCCCTGGTGATCGGCGGCGGCTTTGGGGGGCTCGCCGCTGCGATAAGGCTCGGCGCCCGAGGCTACAGGGTAACCGTCGTCGAGAAACGCGCCGCCGCTGGCGGTCGCGCCTATGTTTACCGTCAAGACGGCTTTACGTTTGACGCGGGGCCAACGATCGTCACCGCCCCGTTCCTCTTCGAAGAGCTCTGGGCGCTGTGTGGGCGCGATATGGCTGACGATATCGAGCTGCGGCCGATGTCGCCCTTCTACCGCATCCGCTTCGCCGACGGCGCCTGCTTCAACTACAGCGGCGATATGGCGGCGATGCGCGCCGAGGTCGCGCGGTTTTCGCCGCAGGATGTCGACGGCTTCACGCGCTTCATGGAGAAAAGCCGCGAGATTTGCCGCATCGGGTTTGAAGAACTCGGCGACGTTCCCTTCTCTTCGCCCCTCGATATGGCGCGCATCGCCGGCGATCTGATCCGTCTTCAGGGCTATCGCAGCGTCTACGCGCTCGTGTCGCAATTTTTGCGCGACGAACGGTTACGCACCGTCTTCAGCTTTCATCCGCTGCTTATAGGCGGCAATCCTTTCCGGGCCAGCGCGATCTATTGTCTAATCGCGGCGCTGGAGAAACGCTGGGGCGTGCATTTCGCGATGGGCGGCACGGGCAGCTTAGTCAAAGGCCTCGTCGATCTGATCGAAAGCCAGGGCGGCGCGATACGCTGCGAGGCAGAGGTCGGCTCCATCATTGTGGAGAAGAGCGTCGCCAAGGGCGTCCGGCTGGCGTCAGGCGAGCGCATCGCGTCCGACATTGTCGTATCCAATGCCGACTCGGCATGGACTTATCGCTATCTCTTGGCGCCGTCATCGCGTCGGCGCTGGACCGATCGCAAGCTCGATCGCGCCAGCTATTCGATGGGACTGTTCCTCTGGTATTTTGGAACGCGGCGCAGATATGAGAACGTCGCGCATCATACAATTTTGCTCGGGCCACGCTATCGCGAACTGCTCAAGGACATCTTTGAGCGCAAGACGCTTGCGGATGATTTCAGCCTCTATCTGCATCGACCAACAGCGACGGACCCGACGCTTGCGCCATCCGGCTGCGACGCGTTCTACGTGCTTTCGCCCGTGCCCAATCTCGAAGGCGGACAGGACTGGACGGCGCTTGCGGAGCGCTATCGCCAGAGAATTGAACAGACCCTTGAAGAGACGGTCTTGCCGGGCCTCGCGTCTGAAATCGTCACGTCGCGCGTCGCGACGCCGCTCCATTTCGAATCGGAGCTCAACGCCTTCCGCGGCGCGGCCTTTGGGCTGGAGCCGATATTGACGCAAAGCGCATGGTTCCGTCCGCATAACGCGAGCGAGGACGTGCGCAACCTTTTTCTGGTCGGGGCGGGCACGCATCCCGGCGCCGGACTGCCGGGCGTTCTGTCGTCGGCGCGGATTCTCGACAAGGTGGCGCCGGATGCATCCGTTTTCGCCTGACGCCGCGCTCGCTGCGCGAGAAGATTACGCCGCCTGCCGGGAAGCGATCCGACAGGGTTCGCGTTCCTTTTACGCCGCCTCGCTCTTGTTGCCGAGCGAGGTGCGCACGCCTGCTTATGGGCTTTACGCCTTCTGTCGACTCTCGGACGACGCGGTCGATGTTGAAGACGGTTCCCTGGCCGCCGTGGCGCGACTGCGCAAGCGATTGTCCCGCGCCTATGAGGGCGATCCGCATCCGGTCGCCGCCGACCGCGCCATGGCGGATCTTGTTCGCCGCTACGCCATTCCTCGCGCTGTGCCCGAAGCGCTGCTCGAAGGCCTCGCCTGGGACGCCGCGGGACGACGTTACGAGACGCTTCCTGAACTCCACGATTACGCCGCGCGCGTCGCCGGAACCGTCGGCGTCATGATGACGCTGATCATGGGCGTGCGAGATCCGCAGGCGCTGGCGCGCGCCTGCGATCTCGGGATCGCCATGCAACTCACCAATATTGCACGCGACGTCGGCGAGGACGCGCGCGCCGGCCGGATTTATCTGCCGCTTTGCTGGCTTCGCGACGCGGGCGTCGAACCCGAGGCGTTTATCGCGAATCCCACAGCGACAACGGCGCTCAAAAGCGTCGTGCGACGCCTGTTGGATCAAGCCGATGCGCTCTACTTGCGCGCGCGGCGCGGCATCGCGCAACTCCCTCTTTCCTGCCGGCCCGCTATTCTCGCTGCGGCGCTGCTTTACGCCGAAATTGGCCGAGAACTCGACATGCGCTGCGCGCTCGACTCGGTGACGCGTCGCGCGCGCGTCGGCTCCACGCGCAAACTCGCGCTGGTCGCAAAAGCCTGTGCAGCATCGCCGTTGCTTTCAAGCGACGCGCAAGCGGCGCCGCTCGACGCCGCGACATTTTTGATCCAGGCGGTCGCGCGGCATCCAGTTCGACCGCGGCGCGCGGAAACCGACGGCGTCGTCCCGCAATTCCTGCGCGTGCTCGAAATTTTCGAACGTCTTGAGCGCGCTGAACGTTATGGCGATTGGCGCAATGTCAGATGAATATTTCGGCGTCGTCGAGATGGCGTTTTCCTTCGGCCTGATCGTCATTTTGTGCGTCTGGCAGCTTTGGTCGTTAGAAAAGGCGAGGAAGCGCCTGCGCGACGAGCAGTCGGACGCTGACGACAAGCTCTAGAGCAAGTTCCGAAAAAGTTGACAGACTTTTTCGATCAGAACTTGCTCCAGTTTATTGATTTGGCGTGATTTCTTATCGATCAGACGATTCCGTCTGATCGGAAAGCGCGCTAACGTCGCTTGGCTCAGGCGCGACGCGGCATGCGGAACGGCAGCATCAGCCGCACGATGGGATTTGCGAAGCGATCGAGCGAAAGGCTCTGTTCACCCAACGTGCCATTTCGCCGCCAAACTTCGCCGAAATAAGCGAGCGGGAATAGAAGGGAGCGTCTTCGAAGCTGCATAGCGCCTGCGCGACTCCATCGTCGGCGCGCGTGCGGCGTTGAACGCGCCATCTCGTCGAAGGCAGCAACGCTGGCGGCGGAGGATCAAGCCTTTCCATCTCGCCTGACGTGCTGAATCGTAAAGCGAGCGATAGCGGCGCTTCCCGACGCCTTTCGGCGTCGTAAAGATCGCGGCGCCGTCTCCAACATTGCCGCGCGACCAGGTCCAGAATGAAAACCTTCCTCGAGCGGTTCGTCGCCCGAATTGGCGTCGAAATAGCCGTGACCCTTCCAGCGCAGGCGGGGCGCATCGAGATCAAGTGAAACGTGCGCCATGGGCGCAATCGGCCGCCACAGGTGACGTCCGTGAGTTTCGAGCAAGAACTCCTGCTTGTTGACAGCGGAGGGCTCGAGGCGAATTTCCCCGCGAATGGGTTTGGGCAAAGGCGCCGCGATCTCGTTGACGCAGATCGTCAGAACGCCGTTACGCCACTCAAGCGAACTCGGTCCGATCAACAGAACGTCGCGGGTGCGCGTCAGGCTGCCGCGGCCGCGCTCGGTCATCGCCCAGCGTCCGACATGCGGGCCATAAAGCGCAACATTGATCGCGCAATGGTTGAAGGGATCGGCCCAACCCGACCAAGCGTAATAGGGCGAGAAGACGCTCCCGATGAAAGCGATGACGGTAAGGCCATACTGACCGTCGTCGCTCAGCGCGTCGACATACCACCAGCGATAGCCGCGCGGCGCGACGGGCGAGTCGAAGCAAGGTCCGCCATCAGGCTCCGCGCCGCGAGACGACCCGAGATCGCCGCCATCGGCACGCCCGGTCCGGGGTGTGCGCTGCCCCCCGCGAGGTAGAGCCCCGGAAGCCGCGTGCGCGATCCCGGCCGTGTGAACGACGCCATCCAGCCGTGCGACGCCTGGCCGTAGATCGCCCCGCCGGTCGCCGGGAAGAGCTTGGCGAAGTCCCGCGGCGTCGTGCGCGTGATCGCCTGCGGCGGCGCATCTATCTCGAGACCGCAGCCGGCGAGAAATCGAAAGGTCGTCTCCTCGCATTGGCTCAACTCCTCGTTCGAAATGTCTCCTGCGCCGTCGGCGGCGGCGGGCGCATTGACAAGCGCGAACAGCCTCTCTTCGCCGGCATTTGAATCATCGTCGGCGCGATCTTGCGCGCACACGTAGATCGTCGGCGCGCGGGGCAGGCGGCGATCACGGAAGATGTCGTCGAATTCAGCGCGGTAGTCGCGCGAAAAGAATACGTTGTGATGGACAAGGGGAAACCCGCGCGTTTGCGCGCGCATTGCGAATGTCGCCGCCGAAAGAGACGGCTGCGCACGCGGCGCATCGTTCAGCGCCGCCATCGCCGGCGCGCCAAGATGTCCGGCGCGCAACGCGGCGACGTCGCCGTTCATCACCACCGCATCGGCGTTGATGATTTCGCCGTGGTCAGTTTCGACGCCGATTGCGCGGCCGCCCTCGACGCGAATGCGTTTCACGCCCTCGCCATAGCGAATTCGCGCGCCGCGGACGCGCGCGAGATCAGCGAGGGCGAGAGCGAGCCGATGCATGCCGCCATCGATGCGCCAGACGCCTTCCATTTCGACATGCGCGACGAGCATCAGAGTCGCCGGCGCTAGAAACGGCGAAGAGCCGCAATAGGTCGCGTATCGGCCGAAGAGCTGATGCAGGCGCGGATCGCGAAAATATTTGCCGAGTTCGTCCCACATTGACGCGAAGGGCGAGATGCGCGTGAGATTGGCGAGGCCTGAAACGCCAGCGTGGCGCACGAGATCGATCGGGCTCGGCCGCTGCGCGAGTATGAAGGAGTCTCGCAGCGTGTCATAGATGCCGCGCGCCCGTGCGCAGAAGCGCGTGAAGCCTTCGGCCTCCGTCTTTTTGCCGGTGAAAGCGTAAATGGCGTCAAAGCTGCGCGCCGCATCGGCGAAGAGATCGAGTCTTTCCCTGTCGCTCCAAGCGTGGCGCGCGAGCGTTTCTAATCGATCGAGCTTCACGCAATCGGAAAAATTGGCGCCGACTTCGTCGAAGATCTGATCGAAGACCCAGCGCATCGTCATCACCGTCGGGCCGGCGTCGAGCATGACGCCGCCTGCTTCGACCTGCCGCAACTTGCCGCCGGGCGCATGCACGCGCTCGAGCACTGTCACTTCAGCGTCGCCCGTGAGCAGCAGCGCGGAAACGAGACCGCCAATCCCGGCGCCGACGACGATGACGCGATGCGTTCCCATTCGATTCCATTTCTTTAGGCCGTGACGCATCTCAAGCCCGGCTCGGAAAAGAGTTGACGAACCGCCGCCTTGTGTCAATATATATTGACACACGAGAAGACTGGCAATGTTTACACAGGCGGAGTCGTGACATGCAGATTGTCGACCGTATCGAAGCGGCTCTCGACGCGGCTGTGGCGCTTGCGCAGGGTCCGGGGGCGCCGCCGCTGCTGGCGTCGGCGCTACGTTACGCGGTATTTCCTGCGGGCCACCGCATTCGCCCGCAACTCTGTCTCGCCGTCGCTACAGCCTGCGGCGACGGCGACCCGGAGGCGGCCGACGCCGCCGCGGCGGCGATCGAACTCCTGCATTGCGCCTCGCTCGTACACGACGATCTGCCCTGTTTCGACGACTCGCCGCTGCGCCGCGGCAAGGCGTCGGTTCATGCGGAATTTGGCGCGCCAATCGCCGTGTTGGCTGGCGACGCGCTGATCGTCCACGCCTTCGCGACCCTCAGGCCGATCGCGTCGCGCGACCCGGCGCGCATGGCGACGCTGCTCGGCATCGTCGCCGAGGCGGTCGGCTCGCCCGGCGGCATCGTCGCCGGCCAGGCGTGGGAATGCGAGGTCGCCGTGCCGCTCGCCGATTACCAGCGGGCGAAGACGGGAGCGCTCTTCGTGGCCGCGACCCGCGCTGGCGCGGCTGCGAGCGGCGCCGACGCTGAGCCCTGGCGCATGCTCGGCGATAAGCTGGGCGAAGCCTATCAGGTCGGCGACGATCTACGTGACGTGCTGTGCGATGCGGACGAACTAGGCAAGCCCATCGGGCAGGACGCCGTCCGGCTGCGGCCCAACGCCGCCGCACAGCTCGGCGTGGCGGGCGCCAAGGCCAGGCTCGAAGAGCTGGTCAGGGCGGCCGTCGAGTCAATTCCGGATTGCCCCGGCGCGGCGGAGCTGCGCGCGCTGATCAAGGCGCAGACGTCGCTGTTCTTTCCCAAACAGCTCGCGCGCGAAGCGGCCTAGACGGCCTGCCGATGTCAGCCGCCTCGCATCCGGCGCCCGGCGGCTTGGCCGTTTGGCGCGAACGCTGGCTGAACTGGCGGAACCGCCTCGTCGCGGATCCCGGATTTCAGCGCTGGGCGGCTGCTTCGCCTTTCACGCGCTTCATCGCGCAGCGTCGCGCCAAGGCGCTCTTCGATCTCTGCGCCGGCTTCGTCTATTCTCAGATCCTGCTCGCCTGCGTCCGGCTGGGCGTCTTCGAGACGCTGGCGGCGGGACCTCAGAACTTGAACGAAATCGCCGCGCGGCTGGATCTTTCGCCTGAGGCCGCGCAACGCCTCCTGCGCGCCGCAACGTCCTTGCGTCTCCTGCGCGCGCTGCGCAATGACCGCTACGCGCTGGATGATCTCGGCGCCTCCATGCTCGCCAACCCTTCCGTCGCCGCCTTCGTCGAGCACCATGCGCTGCTCTACGACGACCTTCGCGATCCGGTTGCGCTATTGCGCGGCGAGACAAAGACGCGGCTTTCCGCGTTCTGGCCATACGCCAAGGGCGGCGCGGGGGATGACGCCACATGCGACGCCTACAGCGACCTGATGGCGCGCTCGCAAAAGCTCATCGCCGAAGAGGTGCTCGACGCCTATCCGCTCGGCCGCCACCAGTCTTTGCTCGATATCGGCGGCGGCGACGGCGCCTTCGTGGCCGCCGTCGCGGCCCGCCATCCTGCGCTGCGCCTGCAGCTCTTCGATCTGCCGCCGGTCGCTGTGCGGGCGCGCCGTCTTCTGGCGGCGAAAGGGCTCGCCCGCGTCGAGGTCTACGCGGGAAGCTTCCTGGAAACGCCGCCGCCCGGCGGAGCCGACATCGTCACGCTCATTCGGGTGCTGCATGATCACGACGACCAGACCGCCGGTGCGGCGTTGCGCGCCGCCCACGCCGCGCTACCGCCGGGCGGAACGCTGCTTGTCGCCGAGCCCATGGCGGAAACCGCGGGCGCCGAGGCGATCGGCGACGCCTATTTCGGCTTCTACCTGCTCGCCATGGGCAGCGGCCGTCCGCGCCGTCCAGACGAAATGACGCTGCTCCTCCAGGCGGCCGGGTTTGACCGGATTCGCTTCCTTAAATCGCCGAATCAGCTCTTCGCCAGCGTGCTGTCGGCTCGCCGAGTGTAATATTTACTTGACGCAATTATATGTCACTATAGACTGACATTGTGTCGAATTGGCTTACCGCCTCGACGCATGCGCGAAAGGCCGATGATGTTGGAAGCGCTTGCCATCGTCCTTGAACAGCCGGGTCAGTTGGCGCTGAGCCGGCTGCCGCTCGACTCGCCGGGCGCGGACGACGTCATCGTCGAAACCGGCTGGAGCGGAATCAGCACGGGCACTGAGCGCCTGTTGTACAGCGGGCGCATGCCTGACTTTCCAGGCATGGGTTATCCGCTCGTCCCGGGGTACGAGACCGTCGGCGAAATCGTCGAAGCGGGCTCCGACAGCGGCCACAGAATTGGTCAGCGCGTCTTTGCGCCGGGTGCAACCTGCTATGGCGCCGTTCGCGGCTTGTTTGGCGGCGCCGCCTCGCATCTTGTTGTCAAAGGATCGCGTGTCGCCGCTATTCCAGACGGGCTCGGCGACAATGGCGTGCTTCTTGCGCTCGCGGCGACCGCGCAACACGCGCGCGGCGACATGGCGCCGCAGGGCGGCGAGCTGATCGTCGGACACGGCGTGCTTGGACGATTGCTCGCGCGCCTTTCGGTCGCCGCCGGCGGCGCGCCGACCGTGTGGGAACGCAATCCGCAGCGCGCCGAAGGCGTTCAGGATTATCTCGTTACGACGCCGGAGAAAGATCAGCGCCGCGACTATCGCACGATCTACGACGTCAGCGGCGATCCGGCGATCCTCGACTCGCTGATTGCGCGCCTCGCGCCGGGCGGGGAGATCGTGCTCGCCGGCTTTTACGAGCGCCCGCTCTCTTTTGCTTTCCCTCCCGCCTTCATGCGCGAGGCGCGACTGCGCGTCGCGGCGCAGTGGCGTCCTGACGATCTTGCTAAGGTCATTCGCCTCGTCGAAGGCGAAAAACTTTCTCTCGAAGGACTGATCACGCATCGGCGCTCAGCGCTGCAGGCGCAGGAAGCTTATCCGATCGCCTTCGATGATCCGCGCTGTCTCAAGATGGTTCTCGACTGGAGTGCGGCGACATGAATTACGCGCAAGGCTTTCTCACTGCCGCCGAACTCGCCAATCCGCCCACGCATCTTCTGCGCGAGGAAGCGGCCATAGATCCCGATCCGGCGCCGACGATCGCGACGAAGGAAACGCAGATCATCGCGATCTACGGGAAAGGCGGCATCGGCAAGAGCTTCACGCTCGCTAATCTCTCTTACATGATGGCGCAGCAGGGAAAGAAAGTGCTGCTCATCGGTTGCGATCCGAAGAGCGACACGACATCGCTGCTTTTCGGCGGACGCGCCTGCCCGACGATTATCGAAACGTCGACGAAGAAAAAGCTCGCCGGCGATCAGGTCGCGATCGGCGACGTCTGCTTCAAGCGTGACGGCGTTTTCGCCATGGAGCTCGGCGGACCGGAGGTCGGACGCGGCTGCGGCGGCCGCGGCATCATTCATGGGTTCGAGCTTTTAGAGAAGCTCGGATTCCACGAATGGGGATTTGATTACGTTCTGCTCGATTTCCTCGGCGACGTCGTATGCGGCGGCTTCGGCCTGCCCATCGCGCGCGACATGTGCCAGAAGGTCATCGTCGTCGGTTCGAACGATCTGCAATCGCTCTATGTCGCCAACAATGTCTGTTCGGCGGTGGAATATTTCCACAAGCTCGGCGGCAATGTCGGCGTCGGCGGCCTTGTCATCAACAAGGATGATGGAACCGGCGAGGCACAGGCGTTCGCGAAAGCCGCCGGCATTCCGATCCTCGCTTCGATCCCTGCCGACGACGATATCCGCCGCAAAAGCGCGAATTACGAGATCATCGGGCGCCCGGATGGACGCTGGGGAACGCTCTTCGCAGAACTTGCCGCAAATGTCGCCAGCGCAAAGGCCAACCGTCCGACGCCGTTGACGCAGGACGCGCTTCTCGGACTTTTCTCCGGCGACGCCGTCGGACGCGACGTTGTGCTCGAGCCTGCGACGCCACACGATATGTGCGGCGGAACGCTGACGCAGAAGCCTTCACTTGAAGTCGTCTACGAAACGATCTGAGGCGCAGCGAAAGATGGACGATCTCGGCCCAAACACCGTCTCTCTGGAGGAAGTGCAGGCCAATCCAGCGGCGCTGCATGAAGACGGGCTCGGCTGTCACGCCGGAAAGGACATTCTGCGATCGGCGGCGGCGTCCGCCGGCATGAGCGAGACGCTCGGCCAATATGCGAAGGACTATCCGCAAGGCCCGCATGATCAGCCGCAGAGCATGTGCCCCGCCTTCGGGTCGCTGCGCGTCGGTCTGCGCATGCGTCGCACGGCGATGGTGCTCTCCGGCTCGGCCTGCTGCGTCTACGGCCTCACCTTCACGTCGCATTTCTATGGCGCGAAGCGCACGGTCGGCTACGTGCCGTTCAATTCGGAGACGCTGGTCACCGGCAAACTATTCGAGGACATTCGCGAGGCGGTCCACGGCCTCGCCAATCCCGACAATTACGATGCGATCATCGTCATCAATTTGTGCGTCCCGACAGCTTCTGGCGTCCCGTTGCGGCTGCTGCCCAAAGAGATCAACGGCGTGCGCATCATCGGCATCGATGTGCCGGGATTCGGCGTGCCGACTCACGCCGAAGCGAAAGACGTGCTCGCCGGCGCGATGCTACGCTTCGCGCGGCTAGAGGCGGAGCAGGGCCCGGTTCTGGCGCCACGCGCGCCACGCGCAGACAAGCCGACCGTCTCTTTGCTCGGCGAGATGTTTCCCGCCGATCCCATGCAGATCGGCGCCATGATCGACATGCTTGGTCTTGCCGCCGGCCCCGTCACGCCGACGCGGGAGTGGCGTGAACTTTACGGCGCGTTGGATTGCGCCGCTGTCGCTGCGATTCATCCCTTCTACGCTTCCTGCGTGCGCGAGTTCGAAGCCGCGGGGCGCAGCGTCATCGGCTCGGCGCCGGTGGGCCATGACGGAACGGCCGACTGGCTGGAGGCGATCGGCAGCGCCTGCAATGTCGCGCGCCCAACGATCGACTCGGCGAAGAATCGCCTGCTGCCGGCGATCAAGGCCGCTCTGTCCGCGGCGCCAATCGCAGGTCGCATAACGCTTTCCGGCTATGAAGGCTCGGAACTCCTCGTCGGACGCCTGCTCGTCGAATCGGGCGCCGACGTCCGTTATGTCGGCACCGCATGTCCCCGGACGCGCTTCTCGGAGACAGACCGGGAGTGGCTTGAAGCGAAAGGCGTGCATGTACAGTTTCGCGCCTCGCTCGAACAGGACTTCGCCGCCTTCGACGAATTCAAGCCGGCCCTCGCCATCGGCACAACGCCTGTGGTGCAGAAGGCGAAGCAGAATGCGACGCCGGCGCTCTATTTCACCAATCTCATTTCTGCGCGTCCGCTGATGGGCGTGGCCGGCGCTGGTTCGCTTGCGAAAGTGATCAATGCGGCGATAGGCAATCAGGGCCGCTTCGACGCAATGAACGAATTCTTCAAAGACGTCGGCAAGGGCTTTGCCGCCGGAGTTTGGCAGGACGTTCCGCGCGATCGCCCGGAGTTTGGCAAGAAGCAGCGCGCGAAAGCGGCGACGAAGCCCGTCGAGGAGATGGGCGCATGCTAGTGCTCGACCACGATCGTGCCGGCGGCTATTGGGGCGCCGTCTACGTCTTTACGGCGGTCAAGGGGTTACAGGTCGTCATCGACGGTCCGGTCGGCTGCGAGAATTTACCTGTCACTTCGGTCCTGCATTATACCGACGCGCTGCCGCCGCATGAGCTGCCGATCGTCGTCACCGGCCTTTCCGAAGAAGAGCTCGGGCGCCATGGCACCGAGGGCGCCATGAAGCGCGCTCATGCGACGCTTGACCCAGACTTGCCGAGCGTCGTCGTCACAGGTTCGATCGCTGAAATGATCGGCGGCGGCGTGACGCCGGAAGGGACGGGCATTCAACGCTTCCTGCCGCGCACGATCGACGAAGATCAGTGGCAATGCGCCGATCGCGCGATGAGTTGGCTGTGGAGCGAATATGGCGCGAAGAAAGCCAAGACGCCGAAGCGCAAGGATCGCGCGGCCGGCGAGAAGCCGCGCGTCAACATCATCGGGCCTTGCTACGGCGTCTTCAACATGCCGTCAGATCTTGCGGAGATTAAGCGTCTCGTCGCGGGCATCGGCGCTGAAATCAACATGATCTTCCCACTCGGCAGCCATATCGCGGACACTTCGAAACTCGCCGAGGCCGACGCCAACATCTGCTTGTATCGCGAATTCGGCCGAAAGCTCTGCGAGGCGCTGGATCGTCCTTATCTGCAGGCGCCGATCGGTCTGCACAGCACGACGAAATTTCTGCTCCGGCTCGGCGAAGAGCTGGGTCTCGATCCCGAGCCGTTCATCGAACGCGAGAAGCACACGACGATCAAGCCGCTGTGGGATTTATGGCGGTCGGTCACGCAGGACTTTTTCGGCACCGCCACTTTCGGCATCGTCGCGACGGAGACCTACGCGCGCGGCGTGCGGAACTTTCTTGAGGATGAAATGGGTCTGCCGTGCGCATTCGCGATCGGCCGACGCGCGGGCGAGAAGACCGACAACGCCGCCGTGCGCAAGGCCGTCAAAGAGGCGGCGCCGCTCGTTCTCCTTGGCAGCTACAACGAGCGCATGTATGCCGCCGAAGCCGGCGGACGCTCGATCTACATCCCGGCGTCCTTTCCGGGCGCGATCATCCGGCGTCACGCTGGAACGCCTTTCATGGGATATGCCGGCGCGGTCTACCTCGTTCAGGAAGTCTGCAACGCGCTTTTCGACGCGCTCTTCAACATTCTGCCGCTTGGGACCGAGCTCGACAAGGTCGAGGCGACACCGGCGCGCCTCCACCGCGAAATTCATTGGGATGCGGCCGCCAAGTCGATGCTCGACGAATTCGTGGAAGCGACGCCGGTTTTGGTGCGCATTTCAGCGGCGAAACGCCTGCGTGACGCCGCCGAGCGCGCAGCGCGAGACGCCGGAGACGAGGTGGTCACCAAAGCGCGCGTCAAATGCGCGCGCGACTTAGTGATGGAAGGACGGAATGCATGAACCGGCGCAGCTGCCCAGCTCTGACATTCGTTCTCGCTTGGAAGGAGAAGCCATGAGCTCCGCGATCTATACAACTCCCGAGCTTCGCGGGACAGAATTCAAGTTCCAGCTGATGCTTGGTCTGCTCT
>JAXMCY010000031.1:0-28439 GCA_046349135.1 Methylocystis sp.
CTCTCCCGCGAAGCGGGGGAGGGTTGGGGAGGGAGCAAAATTCAGCGTCTCAAATGATCGATTAGAGGCTGCAGCCATTGAGCGATAATGGGATATTGCTGCATTAATTCTGCAAGTATATTGCCGAGTTCTGTCGGGTGCGTGGCGACAACACTGACGCCAGCCGCAAGCAACGCGTTGGTCGCCCATTTGCCGAGATTTTCGCCCAGCTTTTCTCCCTTGAACTGTCCGGCGAATCCCTTCGCGACTTTCGCGCCGAAACCTGCCTGCGCCTTCTTCTCGACATCGGCTTTCACTGCGACATCGCCGATACGCTTGATCGTATTGTCGATGCTGGTGATCAAATCCTCGGCGCGTGTGTCGGCACCGACGGTGCTAGGCTCGCGCGGCGGCGCGTCTTCCGCCTCCCGATCGATTTCCCGCGCCATATTTTCGATGACTGCGGGGATGGCTGACTCGACATGCTCAGCATTGGCGGCATCGCGCAACGCGTCGGCAAATTTCCTCGCGAGGGCCGGCGCATTGTCGCGCTGCTCCTCGGTCAGGCGGTCCTTGAGCGCGTTTTGTTTGAAACTTCGCCACTTCGCGAACTGCCGCATCGTGCCGTCAAAGGCGCGGACGACGCCGAGATAGCGGCTGGCCAAGAGGTCGGGCCATTCGGCCACAACCTTCTTTCCATAATCCTCCAGAGTTTCCTGCTGGTGCGCGAGTTCGAACAATTGCGCCTGCGTCGGCGCTTCGTCAGGAATGCCCTCCCCGATGCGATGGAGAAAGCCGATGGCGCGTTTGTCGGTATTGGCTTCGCCGTCGAGATCGGTCGCGAGATTGACGATGAGCGAACGCAACGCCTTCAGCGCTTGGCCAAACGCCTCGGCATCAAGTTCCGGCTCCGCCGCGCCGTCGGGTAACGCGATCTTGCCGGCTCTTATGATCGGTTCGATGGTCGCCGGCTTCGGCGCGGGAACGGAGATAGGTTGGGATTCTGAGGAAGGCGGCGGATCATATTCGTTAGGTGCCTTCTTGCCCAGCTCCTCCAAACGGGCTGCGATCCAGGCGTTGGCAGCGGCGGGGCCTTTGTCCCATTCGAATTCGGGAACGGTCGCGTAGATGAGGCTGCGTTCCTCCGAGAGGAGTTCGCCGCTCAAAACGGAGTCGTATCAATTGGTCCACACCTGCCAATCGTTCTCGGCGGGAAAATCGCTCCTGAGTTTTTTCCACGCATCCTCCGCCCAGGAAGGCGCGCCATCCGGCCACAGTCGTTGCGAAGCTAACGCACCCGACGATCCGCCGTTCAGGACAAAAGCCGCGTCAAGCCAGACAACGGTCCAGATATCGGCGCCGGTGGCGGCGGCGTCGGCGGAGACGGCGGCGGTGGCGGCGGCGTCGGCGTCGGCGGAGACGGCGTCGGCGGCAGCGGCAGCGGCGGCGTCGGCAGCGGCGGCGTCGGCGGCATAGGCGGCGGCGTCAGCAGCGAAGGCGGCGGGGGCGGCGGCGGCGACGGCAACGGCGTCGGCGGCGGCGGCGTAGGCGGCGGTAGCAGCAGAGGTGGTTCGAAGCTCATTGGCGCGGGCTGTATAAACAGCCGCAACCCTCGCCAAGGCGGTAGCCCGAAAAATGGCGCCCATCAAATCCAGGAATCGACGTACCGATAGTGCGTCTTCACTTTTCGGAAAAGCACGTTCGGCGAGCGGCACCACCCGTAGCGCTGTTCTCGCGGCTATGGCCAACGCAACATCGGGCTTCTGTGCACTTAGCCACCCTTCAAGGTCTTCGCGATTACCAAACTGACGAGGCCGTTCTCCACCCTTCGGACTCTTCGCCACGTTGAAACTCTTTCGTGAAAAATATCCCTTCCACGCTCAAGCTAACACGCTTGGGGTGGAGAGCAAAAAAGCACGCGCCGCGCGAGATGGAAGCGGGTGGCAGCGCTTCGAACTCGGGTTAATTTCAGCTCGCTTTCAGCCGTCATGACCGGCCTTGTGCCGGGCGCCCACGCCGGACAATCGCGAAACGTTTCGCGCAGAGATGGCGTATCCCGACTCATATTTTCACAATTGCTGCGCGTCGTCGCGTGGATGGCCGCGACAAGCGCGACCATGACGCGGCGAGATGCCGCCGAGTTAACCTGGATTCGGAGTCCTGAAGCGGGCGCACAAGTCTTGAAGTCAGCTCCGCAGAGGCATAGTATGTGTATAAGAACTGGATATCATACACATGCGCACCAATATCGTCATCGACGACAGGCTGATGCAGGAGACGCTGCGGGCGACCGGCCTCACCACGAAAAAGGACGCCGTCGACCTCGCGCTGCGGACGCTGCTGCGCCTTCAGCGGCAAAAGGAAATCCGAAGCCTGCGCGGCAAGCTCGATTGGCGGGGCGATCTTGACGCCATGCGCTTGGATGAGCGGAAAGATAAATGATCCTGGTCGATTCCAGCGTCTGGATCGACTATTTCTGCGGCGTCGCGACTCCTCAAACCGATCGTCTCGATCGGCTGCTCGACGAGGAGTTAATCGCGATCGACGATTTGATCCTGACCGAGGTGCTGCAAGGCTTCGATCGCGACCGCGATTTCAATCGCGCCCAAAAGCTGCTGACCGCGCTGACGATCGTCGAACTCGGCGGCAAGGAAATCGCCCTGCGCGCCGCGAAGAATTTTCGCAAATTGCGCACGCTGGGCGTGACTCCGAGGAAAACCATCGACACGATCATCGCCGCGCGCTGCATCGAAAGCGATCTGCCGCTGCTCTACAGCGACAGGGATTTCGACCCCTTCGTCGAGCGCCTCGGCTTGCGAACGGCGATGAGTTAGGCCATTGCGCGCGACCTCTGTTACGCGCCATTTCGCTTGACAGAATCGAGCGATGCGCCATTCTCCATTGAGAATGAACAAGCTTTTCTCCGACGCGCTCAAATTGAGCCTCGCCGCTCATCAGGTGATCGGCCTGCGGCTGATGAAAATCGCGATCGGCGGCGCGCATGGCAGGCGCGAGACCAGGCTGATGGTCAATGAAAAGATCAAAGCCGCCACCGACGCCAGCATGGCGGCCGCGAAGAGCGGTGCGGCCGGCGAGCCGCATCTTGCGGCCGATCGAGCGCTCTCCGTTTACGCAAAGCGCATCGATCGCAATCTCAAGCGATTGACGAAGGGCTGAGCGCGGCGGCGAGGGGTGAATCGCCTACTCCGCCTCCTCCCCGTTCCGCCTCCAGCAGTTTCGCGCGCGCCTCCGCCGCTTCGCGCTGACGGTTCCACATGCCGGCGTAATGGCCGCCGAGCGCCAGCAGCGCCTGATGCGTCCCGCGCTCGATGATGCGGCCATGATCCAGAAACAGGATGTCGTCGGCGTCGACAATTGTCGACAGCCGATGGGCGATGACCAGCGTGGTGCGGCCGCGCGCGATCCGCCGCAGCAGCGCCTCCTGGAATCTCATGCTCGGTGAAACTGTCGAGCGCCGAGGTCGCTTCGTCGAGAATAGGATCGGCGGCCCTTTGAGAATCGGTGCGGGCGATCGCCGCACGCGCTTGCGCTGCTTCTCGCCGCCCGATAGCTTCAGCCCACGCTCGCCGGCCTGCGCGGCGTAGGCGTCCGGCAGGCGCTCGATGAAACGGTCGATCTGCGCCAGCCCGGCCGTCGCTCACCTCTTCGTCGCTCGCGTCCCAGCGAC
The DNA here is from genome assembly GCA_046349135.1 of Methylocystis sp. GTDB lineage: Bacteria > Pseudomonadota > Alphaproteobacteria > Rhizobiales > Beijerinckiaceae > Methylocystis. The sequence continues at coordinate 3,668 of JAXMCY010000031.1, forward strand.
CGTAGCGAATGTTGTAGCCGATCAGATCGTTGAACAGCACCGTGTCCTGCGGCACCATGCCGATCCGCCGCGCGCAAAACGCAGGTGACGTCGACAATATTCTGCCGTCGATCGTAATGCGCCCGCCCTGCGGCTCGTAGAAAGCGATACATCAGCCGCGAGATCGTCCCGATTTTCCCGCGCCCGACGGGCCGACGATCGCGATGGTTTGTCCGGGCTCGGCTTCGAAGCTCACGCCCTTTAGGGCGCCGGTTCGACGTAATGGGGGTGAGACATTGTCGAAAACGATCAAATCCCTCGCTGACGACAAACGGCCGCGTAGCCTGTCCAGAATCTCGGGGCTCTGCGCCAGGATCGAAAACATCGTTTCGATGTCGATGATCGCCTGACGCACCTCTCGCGATAGAGGTGCCCATGAAATTCAAGGGCTGCGCCAGCTGCCCCATCATCAGATTGATCAACACGAAATCGCCAACTGTATTGCAGCCCGGCCTCGATTCCATAGACGCACATCACCATCATGGCGGTGAGCCCGATGATGTAGATGACGGTCTGGCCGGCGTTGAGCACGGCAAGCGAGACATAAGACTGCGTGCTCGCCTGCTCGCAGCGGATCATCGATTTGTCGTAGCGTTCCGCCTCCCGTTTCTCCGCGCTGAAATATTTGACGATACTCATAATTCAACAGGCTGTCGATCGCCTTCTGATTGGCGTCGGTGTCGCTGTCGTTCATCTTGCGCCGGATGGCGTCACGCCAATTTGGCGAGCATCGTATAGAGAAAATAAGTAGCCGAGCGTCGCCAGCAGCACCAGCCCATGGCGCCAGTTGAACTGACGGTAGTAAACAAATATGCCGAGAACCAGCGCCATCTCCAGCACGGTAGGGGCGCCGGTCGACCATGATGAGACGCGACAGCGTTTCGGTGCCGGCCCGTCCGCGCGCTCGAGCACCGCGTCAGCCCGCCGGTCTTTCTGCCGATATGGAAGCGCAGCGACAGTTCATGCATGTGAACGAAGAGATCGGTCGCCAGCCGGCGCACGGCGGCTCATCGCCACGGCCGCGAAAATGCCGTCGCGCATCTGCATCAGCACGACCGTGATGATGCGCATGTGCGCCCATCAGCAGCGTGAAATAGACCGCGGCAGCCCCGACCTTCGTCCACACGCCAGCGCCGCCTCGGCACGAGAGCGTCAGTCCACCCATTTGAACTGAACGATGTGGGGGTCGCGGCGTTGAACGCTTGCTCAAGACAAGCAGCGCGAAGACCGCCGCCACGCGCAGTTCGAGATCGCGGCGCCCGCGCGGCCAGATATAGGGCCACAAATGCCGTATCGTCTTGATAAGAGACGATTCCGACAATTGCGGATCGGAAGCCGGCAGGGGCGCGGCGTCCTCCGGATCCGAGAGCGCGTGAGGATCGCGCTCGATTCGTCCTGATCAGGCCGACATAGGTCTCCGAATGAATGAGTCCGCGATCCGCGGCGTTTGGCGTCATATATGACGTTTAGAAGCGATGCGCACCCCACGAGGCTCGCCGCCAACACGTTGCATGAGAATTGATGAAGAAATCAAAAACATCTGCGTCTATTGCGGTTCCTCGATCGAAGCCGATCCGCGCCACGGCTGCGGCGCGCGCCTTGGGCGCGGAGATCGCGCGCGCCGGCATCGGGCTCGTCTATGGCGGCGGCGCGATCGGCCTGATGGGCGTATTGGCCAAGGCGACGATCGCCGCCGGCGGCGTGGTCACGGGCATTATCCCCGAGTTCCTGGATGATCGGGGAGATCCCTTTGCGGGCGCGACGGACCTTTATTGTCGTCAAGGACGTGCATTCGCGAAAACGCCTGATGTTCGAACGTTCCGACGCCTTTGTCGCGCTACCCGGCGGCGTCGGCACGCTCCGAGGAATTGACCGAGCAAGCTGACCTGGATTCAGCTCGGACGGCACGCCAAGCCGCTCGTCATCGCCAACATCGCCGGCTTCTGGCGACCGCTGCTATCGCTGTTCGCCCATATGCATAATGAGCAATTCATCCGCGAAGACTATGATGTGCGCTATCTCGTCGCCGAACGCGTCAGGAAATTCTGCCGATGGTATTCGCGGCGGCCCTACATGCGCCCGACATCAGCGAGACTGCGATCGCCCAGCGGCTTTAATACGAATTCCAGATGATCCGTTCGCGCTGGTTCCGTCATTCCGGCAGGCCAGAGCCTGACGGAATCAGAAACCACTCCCGATCGCGCGCGTTGCGCGCGTCGGGAATGACCCGCGAGAAAGATTCAGAAACGGGGCCGGAGCTGGTGCTTCTCAGAAAATTCTTTCACGTTCGGTTTGCGGCACTGAAACCAGCAGTTTGTAGTTGATCGCGTCGACAAGCGCTTCGAAGGACGCGTCGATGACATTAGCCGAGACGCCGACTGTCGACCAGCGCTCGCCCTGCGCGTCGGCGCATTCGACGAGAACGCGCGTCACCGCGTCCGTGCCGCCTGGAACACGCGCACGCGATAATCGACGAGCCGAACGTCGTCGATGAACCGCTGATAGGCGCCGAGATCCTTGCGCAGCGCGAGATCGAGCGCATTGATCGGACCATTGCCTTCGGCGGCGAGAAGCGGCTCTCGCCATGCGCGCTGGTTTCGGACAGCTCGCCTGCCTCATCTTCCCCGTTTCTCGAAAAGCGGCGGTCGACCGCGACGCTGTAGCGCTCGATGTCGAAGAAATGCGGCCTCGCCGAGCACCAGCACATGAAGGAAGATGACGCGTCAGCCTTCATAGGCATGGCCTTGCGCTTCCTTCTCCGCCACCTCGTCCAGCAGTCGCGCGGGCCGCGGATCGTCCTTGTCGAGATCGACGCCAAGCCGCGCCAGTTCGGAAACAATATTGGAGCGTCCGCCTGATCGGATACCAGCGCGCGCCGCGTATTGCCGACCGATTCTGGCGTCACACATGCTCATATGGAGATTGCGCGGATCGGTCAGCACCGCCGAGGCGTGAACACCGGCCTTGGTCGCGAAGGCGCTGGCGTAGCCGACATAGGGCGCGTGGCGGTTCGGCGCGCGATTGAGAAGCTCGTCAAGCGCATGGCTCACCCGGGTCAGATGGGTCAGTTTCTCTTGCGTCACGCCGATCTCGAAGCGCTCGGAAAATTCGCTCGCCGAAACGCAGAAGCGTCGGGATGATCGTTGTGAAGTTGGCGTTGCCGCAGCGTTCGCCAAGCAGATTGAGCGTTCCCTGAATCTGGCGCGCCCCGGCGCGAACGGCGGCGAGCGAATTCGCCACCGCCTGCCCCGTGTCGTCATGGCAATGCACGCCGACGCGATCTCCCGGAATATGTTTCACGACCTCTGCGACGATCGCTTCGATCTCATGCGGCAGAGCGCCGCCATTGGTGTCGCAAAGGACGATCCAGCGCGCGCCGGCGTCATAGGCGGCTTTGGCGCAGGCGAGCGCATAGTTGCCGGTTCGCTGCTTGAAGCCGTCGAAGAAATGTTCGCAGTCGACCGCGACTTCCTGCTGCCGCGCGCGACCGCGGCCTTTACGGATTGCGTAACGCCTTCGAGATTGTCTTCTTCCGTGGAGCGTAAGGCGACGCGAACCTGAAAGTCCCAGCTTTTGGCGACGAAGGTGACAGCGTCGGCGGAATTGTCTAGAAGCGCCGCGACCCTGAATCAGTTCTCGACCGAGCGGCCCTGCCGGCGGGGTCATGCCGAAGGCGGCGAAGCGCGCGCAGCTTCGGACGTTCAGCGAAAAATTCATTGTCGAGCGGGTTGGCGCCGGGATAGCCGCCCTCGATGTAGTCAATGCCGAGATCTCGTTTCCTCGTCGAGCATGGCGGCGATCTGACGCTTGTCGTCAAGCGAAAAATCGACGCCCGTCGTCTGCGCGCCGTCGCGCAGCGTCGTGTCGTAGAGCGTGAGCCGTTCCTTGACTGGTCCTTCGGCCATCAATGCGCACTCCCGGCGGCGGGCGCTGTCAGTTCCTTGGTCATCGTGGTGTTGCCGAGCCATTGGCCGGAGATGGTTGTCGTGTTGCGCGTCTTGGCGACATAACCGCGCGACGCGAAAGAATCGCGGGCGGCGTCCGGGCGTCGACTTCGAGCACGCCGTCCCGCGCGCGCCGGCGAGCTTCTCGATAGCGTCGGCAAGCGCCGATCCCACGCCCTGGCGCGCCATGTCGGGCCGCACATAGAGCATGTCGAAAATCGCATTGTCGCGCAGCGACGCGAAACCGGCGATTTCACCATTCACCAGCGCGACGATGGTCAATTCGCCGGCAAGCCGCGCGCCGAACGCCTCCGCATCGTCAGCCTCGGAAGCCCAGGCCTCGCGTTGCGCGTCGTCATAATCCTCCTCGGCGAGTTCGTCGACGCTCTCGCGAAAGAGCGCCGCGAGCGTCGACGCGTCGGCGGGCATATAGGGGCGCAGGCCGGGCGTTGGCGAAGTCGCCCCCATCAGACCACCTCGAAGGCGCGCAGCAAATGCCAGGCGATGAAGACCGCAAGCGCCAGCACAAGCAGCTTGAACGCAAGATAGAGCGCCCAATGGCGCTTGAAGGGAAGCGTCTTCTTCCAGTCGTCGTGGGACATAACTACGCTCCATCAATTTCGCGATATGGCTCGGCCGCGTCATGCCCGCGCTTGACGCGGGCATCCACGTCAAGACGACTCGTGACAAGGCCGATATTACTCAACGTCTCGGCGTGGATGGCCGGGACAAGCCCGGCCATGACGGCTGTCGTCGATGCATCCGACAAATAAGAGAGGCGTTCCGTCACCGCTTCACCTCCCAGCTCGTGGTGCCGTCCTTATTGTCCTTGAGCGCAATGCCCATGGCGGCGAGTTCATCGCGGATGCGGTCGGACTCGGCCCAGTTTTTTGACGCGCGGGCGGCGAGGCGCTCACTCACGAGCAACGAAACGACATTTGCATTTATTCCAGCACCTTCCACGGCGGAGCGCTTCCATTCGGTCGGACTGCATGTGAGCAACCCCATAAGTCTCGCGGTGGCGACCGCCATGGAAGCCGCATCGGAGTCATGGATATCCCAACCACGCTTCGCAATACTCTGCTCGATTTCAGTCCCGCGAGACGACCAGAAAATCGAATAGAGATGGGAGATCGCAAGCGGCGTGTTCAAGTCGTCAGCAAGCGCATCAAGAACGGAATTATCTGGCTTGGCTGAAATATCGATCGTGGTGTCCTGGAGAAGACTGTACCATTTGTCCAGCGTCTTCTCCGCCTCCTCCAGCGCCTTCACTGTCCAATCAATCGGCTGGCGGTAATGCGTGCGCAGCATCGCGAGGCGCAGCACTTCGCCCGGCCAACTACGTCCGCCAAACTTCTCCGTATGCAGCAGCTCGTGGATCGTGACGAAATTCCCCAGGCTCTTGGACATTTTCTCGCCCTCGACCTGCAGGAAGCCGTTATGCATCCAGTAATTCGCCATCACCTCGCGCCCGAAGGCGCAGCAGCTTTGCGCGATCTCATTTTCGTGATGCGGAAAGACGAGATCGATGCCGCCGCCGTGAATGTCGAAGGTTTCGCCCAAATGCGCCCAGGACATCGCCGAACATTCGATATGCCAACCCGGACGTCCCCTTCCCCAAGGCGAGTCCCAACCCGGCTCTTCCGCCTTTGACGGCTTCCACAAAACGAAATCCATGTCGCCGCGCTTATAGGGCGCGACATCGACGCGCGCCCCGGCGATCATTTCGTCGAGCGAGCGCCGCGACAGACGGCCGTAGCTTGGCATCGATGGCACATCAAAAGCACATGGCCGTCGGCGGCGTATGCATGTCCCGACGCGATCAGCCGCTCCACGATCTTAATCATTTGCGCGATATGCTCGGTCGCGCGCGGCTGCATGGTCGGCTCGAGACAGCCGAGCGCTTTCACATCCGCCTGAAAGACGTTGTTCGTCTCTTCCGTCAGCTCGCGAATTGAAATGCCACGTTCGGCGGCCCTCGCATTAATTTTGTCGTCGACGTCGGTGATGTTGCGAACATATGTGACATGTTCGGCGCCATAGAGATGGCGCAGCAAACGATACAGCACGTCGAAGACGATGAGCGGCCTTGCGTTGCCGATATGGGCGTAATCATAGACCGTCGGCCCGCAGACATACATGCGCACATTGGCGGGGTCGATCGGATGGAATTCTTCCTTCCGCCGCGTCAGCGTATTGTAGATTTTCAGCGCAGGCGTCGACATGAATTTCCCCGCAAGGCCGCCGGCCGGGGCGTCGCTTCATGTCGTTGGGATAGACGTGACGGCTCCGGCCAGCGTGATCGCTAGCTGATAATGATCTCGCGACAAAGGGTGAACCGAAGCGTCATGGCGGCGACCATGCGCCAAAGCGCGCCGCCGCGTCAAGCGCGACGCCTGTTCACGCAGCGACGAGCTTAACGGGCGTTTTACCCCTTCTGCGTTAGGTGTGACGGCGGGCTGTTGGGATCGTGTGGGGCTTGTTCATTATGTTGAAATTCTGGGCGCCGATCGGTCGGCGCGCGTGTGCGGCGCTGTCCGCGGGAGTTTTGATGGTCAGCGGTTGCGCCTTCAGCGCCTTTGCAGAGGCGAACGCGGGCGCCGCCTATGTCATCTCGGATCAGGAAGGCTACGGCCTGCTGGAATGCCTCACGCACAAGGCCGACTGCGGCAAGATCGTCGCCGATTCTTGGTGCGCGGCGCATGGCCATGGCGCGGCCAGAGCTTTCGGCCGCGCCGACGACGTTACAGCGTCGACGGAGACGAAAGCGACGAGCGCTTCATTAGAGCCCGCCGCCGTCGTCGTCGCATGCATGGATTAGCGGTTCAGAAATTCTCCGCACTTCGGGACGGCGTTCTGGCCGGTCCATGGCTGGATGGCGACAGTCGAGGTCGAGCTTTCGGGCGAGCCTTCGACGAGCTTGTCCGAATAGACCATGTAGACCAGCACGTTGCGCTTGGCGTCGCAGCCGCGCACGATATGCATCCGCTTGAACAGCAGCGACCGCCTCTCGCTGAACGCCGTATCGCCCTGGCCGAATTTCTCCTTGAAACTGATCGGCCCGTATTGCCGGCAGGCGAGCGAAACCTCCGACGATTGCTCCGCGACGCCGAACATGCCGGCGACGCCGCCCTTTTCATGCGCCGTGTAATAGCAAGCGACCCCGTCGATGATCGGGTCGTCGATGGCATAGGTCGCGAGCTTGTCATTGGGGGTCAGCAGCTTGAAATCGACCGATTTGCGGAAGATGAGATCCGGCCCGCTCTGCGCCGACGCAGGCGCATCGCCGAAAGAAAGCATGAAAACCGTCAAGGTCAGCGCAAGCAGTTTGGAACGCTTCATTTCGACAACCTCCAAGGCGACGCCGTCGCCGATATGGGCGGAGTAGCACGGCAAGTGAAGGGCTTCGACCCTAAGCGCGGCAAAAATTCCACGAGGCAAGAACGGCCGGGGTCCGGCGCCGGCGCCTTGTTGCCGACATGATGCGCAGGACAATCTATGCGCCATTGCGCCGGGCGTGGCATTGGCGAGAATGGCGCGATTCGCCGCGAGGCGGCGCGCGCCAAGGGGCGGGCCAGACAGCGGACGCATGAGCGGCTCGCGGCTGCTTGCGAGGGCGTGACGAGAGCCAATTATTAAATGGGGCCAACAACATAGTCACCATTTCGACCAGACGCGCCTCTAAGCGGACCCAACTGGCGGTCGTCGCCCTCGCGGCGTTCGGCCTTTTCGCCGCTGCGCCTGCCGCCGCCGAAAGCCCCTATTGCACGGAATTGCGCGCCCAGATCGCCCGCGCCGGTGCCGGCAGCCAGGCCGGCCGCTTCCAGGCCGCCGCCGCCAAGCAGCGCGGCGAATATGCGCGCGTCGCCGCGCGCGCCCGGGCGCTCGGCTGCGATCGCGGCCAGTTCCTGTTTTTCGGCGATCCGCCGCCGCCTCAATGCGGGCCGATCAACGCGCAGCTCAATCAGCTCTCAGGCACCATCGCCACCTACGATCGGGCGGTCGCCGACGACGGCGGTCAGCGCCAGGCGCTCGCCGCCCGCTATGAGGCGGAGTGCCGCAATCCCCAATCCACACAGGCGCGACTGACGCGACCCCGGAATTTCTTTGAAGAGCTGTTCGGCGGCGGGCCGTTTGATAACCAAAGCATCGCCGAACCAGAATCCGATCAGGACCTCGAACCTTCAGACGGAAGGCCGCGCGGCGGGCCGATGGCGATCTGCGTGCGCGACTGCGACGGCGGCTTTTTTCCGCTCAGCTATTCGGCGCGAAGCGCCAATCTCGACGATCTTGCGTCCATGTGCCGGGCGCTTTGCCCTAACGCCCAGGTGAAGCTCTATACCGCTTCGCAATACAAGGGCCTCAGTTCTGCGCTTTCAATCGACGGCGAGGCCTATTCGGACCATCCCAACGGACATAAATTCGAAAAGGTTTACGATCCGGCCTGCGGCTGCAAGCCGCCGGACCAGTCATGGGCGGAGGCGCTTGCCGACGCCGAACGGATCATCGCCGAACGCAACGCCAAGGATCAGGTGGTCACCGCCGAGCAGGCGGAGCAGTTGTCGCGCCCGCCGCCGCCCGGCGCTTCGCGCGGGCGGAAGGCGAAAGGGTCAATTAAGACGCCGGTGACGCCCGAGCCGGCGGCGGCGCAGGCGGCGCCCGCCGCGCCCGAAGGCGCAGCCGCGGCCCAGGAGACCTATCGCGAGATCATCGGACCCGACGGGATCAAGCGCCGCGTCCGGGTGGTCGCCCCGGCGTTGTGAGGCGGAGGCGGCGCGCTCTTCTGAGTTCGCCTTGAACGACAGCAACTGCGGTGGGCGAGAACGAGGTTCGAGCTTGTCGCCGCATTCTCATCAACTTTTGGACGGCGACGGATAGCGGCTCAAGATGGACAGTACAGACATCCCAAAGAATCACAATGTCGACCCGCTTGTATTCGTGCCGTAGGATGTTTCCGATCGCAGCAATTTCCCGCCAAGGAATTTCCCAATGTCAGCCGTTTTTCTTCATCGCTCAAACGCCGGCTGGCCTCCGAGATGATCTCGACTTGACGTTCAAGTATGGCGAGGCGACGCCAATCGTCCCGCAGCGCGGCCAAGTTTGTCTCCCCCGACACCTCTCGGATTCGTTCAATCGAAGTCGCCATGTCGATAAGGTGCAGCGGAATATCTCGTGACCCGTTCCCGGAGTCCCGCATCAGAAAACGCGCACCATGGAGTTCGTCACCCGCTCCTTGAGCGCGGGCGCCAGCGCCTCTCGGGTCGACAGATCAATTTTTCGCGAAAACAGAGAGCCGAGCAACGTCTCCAACGCAAAGAATGACGTCAGGCCCAGCGCGCCATCACGGAAATCCGCAACGAAATCAATATCGCTATCAGCAGTCTCGCGCTGGTCAAGGATGGAGCCGAACACGAACAGCCTCTCGACTCCGAGCGATGTAAGATCGGGAGCCTTTGACTCGAGACGCATTCGAAGTTCTTCTCGCTGCATCGTCCCATAAAAATAGCACGGCGGCGCGCCCGGGACTATTCCATCGCCCACGCGGCTTCACGGCATATGCGCCTTCACCGTCTCGATCAGCTGTTTGATCGAGAACGGCTTGGCCAGAAAACCGAAATCGCCTTCGGGCAGGTTCTTGGCGAAAGCTTCTTCCGCATAGCCGGAAACGAAGATGACCTTTGCCGCGACCCCGCGCTTGCGCAACTCCGCGAACATGGCGGGGCCGTCCATCTCCGGCATGACCACGTCGGAGACGATGAGGTCAATCTTGCCGTCGACGCGGTCGACGACTTCGAGCGCCTCCATGCCCGTCGCCGTTTTCGAGCACGGTGAATCCGCGCGACGTCAGCGCCCGCGATCCGATCGAGCGCATGTTCCGTCTTCGACCAGGAGCACCACGCCCTGGCCGGTGTAGTCGGTCGCAGCCTTGGGCGTATCCGCCATCTGCGACGTCTTCTCCTCGGGCAGGTAGCGTGGCAGGTGGACGGAAATTTGTGCCGCGCCCGACCTCGCTGTCGACGAAGAGGAAACCGCCTGATTGCTTGACGATGCCGAAAACGGTCGACAAGCCGAGGCCCGTGCCCTTGCCGACCTCCTTCTTCGTCGTAAAAAATGGCTCGAAGATTTTTTCTTTCACATCCGCCGGAATGCCGTTGCCCGTATCTTCGACCTCGATCAGCACATAATCCGCCGGCGGCAACGCCGCTTCGCCGATTGAGGCGCATTCGGCGGCGGCGACATTGCGGGTGCGGATCTGCACGCGCCCGCCCAGGTCCTGCATGGCGTCGCGCGCATTGACGACGAGATTGATGATCACCTGTTCGAAGGTGATATCGGCCTTGACAAACCAGAGGTCGCGGCCGAGACGCAGTTCGAGCCTGTTCTTCGCCGACGATGCGGCGCAGAAGATTTGCACTGGAGAGCAGACGCGAGTTGCAAGACTTGCGGACGCAGCGTCTGCCGGCGCGAAAAAGCCAACAACTGTCGCGTGAGCTCCCGCCGCGCGGCTGGCGGTTTCCTTGATCTGGCGGATGTCGCGAAAGGCCGGATCGGTCGGCCGGTGGCTCGATAGCAGCAAATCCGAATAGCCGATGATCGCGGTCAGCATATTATTGAAGTCATGCGCGATGCCGCCGGCAAGCTGGCCGACCGCATTCATCTTCTGGGACTGTGCGAACTCCTCCTGCAGCTTGCGTTGCTCGGTCGTGTCGAGCGCATAGACCATCGCGCCTTTCTTGCCGGCGTCTTCGGCGGAAGATACGAAAAAGCGCGCCGAACGAGGCCCGCCGCCGGCCTCTTCCTCGAAGACGACGTCTGGCTGGTGGGGCGCAATTTCTGCCCTTGCCTTCGATGGCGTCCTCGATCGCGGCGCGCAGCGCGACGCCGTCGCGTTCGCCCAATCCAGCGAGAACTGACCAGCGCCGCAGCCCTGCCCCGCCTCGACTTGGTCTGCGGCAGCAATTTCGCGAATGCCGCGTTCGAGGTCAGGACCCGGCCTCGCCGTCGAGCGTCGCCATCGCCATCGGCGTCGAGCGCTGAAAGCGCTGAAACGGACTTCGGCGGCGCGCAATTCTTCTTCCGGCTGTTCGCCGGAGGCGCGGCTGAGCGCCAGGGTGCGCGAGGGGCCCGCTTCCCCGTCCTGGCCGAAAGCCACTTGATGCAGCAGCCTGACAGGGAGCGACTCTGCCGTTACGGCATCGCAGGTCGAGGTCGACTTGTTCGGTGCGCACCTCTCCCGGAGAACCGGATATCGCTGCGAGAAGCGCCGCTCCATTGTCGGCGACAATGGAGGAAAGCGTCGCGCCGCCGGAGCCGACCTGGGTGAGATCGTATCCGAGCCAGCCGGCAAGCGTTTTGTTCATATATGAGACGGCGCCCATCGGGACTGGCGGAAAAGAAACCAGCCGGCGCGTGATCGAGGAAAGTCGATCGCGTGCTGGAAGCTCCTGGAAGACATTCTCCTGCCGCTCTCGGTCGGCGGTATCGTCAGCGACAGCCCACAGGCAGAACCGGCCGCCGGTCGTCGGCGCAGGACGGACGCGACATACCAGCCGACGCCCCTGTCCGGAGAGCGGCGGCGACAACCGCAAATTCCGCTGTGCGAGACGCCGGCCCGCGCCGCCTGCGCCAATCTATATCGCCTCCGAGACTTCGGGCGGTCCGGAGAACAGCCTTTCGACGAGCTGTATTGCGATGAAAGTCCTTCGCGTCGCACATCGCCCGATAGGCGTCGTTGACGTAAATGATGCGTCCGTCAGCCCTTGCGACGAGAAGACCTCGCTCGACGTGTCGGCGATGAGCTTCGTCAGGATCATTGTTCGCGACGCGGCCGGAAAATTGGATCAGCCCGATGGCGTAAGCGCAAAGAAAGAAAATTCCGGCGACGCCGAAAATCGCCAGCGCGAGCACAGTAATCCGCGGCGCGAGTTCCGAAGGAGCCAAGTAATAGGCGGCGGTCGCGCCGATGAGCGCGATGACGAGGGCGAGCGTCAATCCCACATTCGGGGGTTGCTCGCTGCGCTCTATGGCAGAGGATCCCGTCCCGTCGGTCATTCGTTAACCACCCGCCATATATTGCTCTCGCCGACCGCGACGGCCGCTAACGCTGCCGTCGATGCTGACCCAGCGAACGCATCGAGAATCATCCAAAACAATGGCTGCGGATGGCGACAATAGCAACGCCGGACGCAGGATTAGGACACTGATTCGTCGCACATTAACCATTCATTAACCTTTTTTCGGCGCTTGCCAGAAAAGCTGTTAATTTGGCATGGTTCACGCGCGTTCGAACCAGAGATCAGCCCTTCATGCCAGATAAATTCACTCAGCTACTGCCGGCGCTTGGAGCGCTTGTTGCGTTCCTCGTCGCAGCAGTGCTCGTGCTTTATATTTTCCGTCTGTTGTTCGGACGTCGCATCCGCGCGCCGGGAGGCCGCAATCGCGCACGCCGCCTGGACATTGTCGACGCCTTTGATCTGGACTGCGAGCGCCAGCTCGTCATTGTGCGGCGCGACAATATCGAACATCTGCTTCTGATCGGAGGTCCCAACGACATTCTGGTCGAGGCGACGATCAACCGGCCGAGGGCGCGGTCGCCAGACCGCCGGAGCAGCGCGACGCCGGCGGCCGCAACCGCTGGCCGAACCCTCGGCTCCTCCCAAAGAGCTGAATCGCCGCTGCCGTCGCCGGCCGCAGCCGCAGCCGTCAATCTGCCGCCGGACCTTTTCGCGCCGGTGCCGAGAAACCGACAGCGCCGCCGCCGCCGCCAGAGTTCAAGGATTTCGAGCCCGGCCGCCCCGCCAGCGCGGCCGCCCGCGCGTTCGGCGACCTGCACCCTTCCTGGCGCGCGCTCAGCAGCGCCTGTCGTCGCGCCTGAAGGAGCGGCTGCGCCGCCTGAAGCGGCGGCCTGCCGCCAGCTGCGGCCGCGCCGCCGCCGGCTTCGGCCGCTCCCAAACCTGCTGAGACCTCGATGGCTCCGAGGCCTGCAGCGCCATCGCCGCCGCCCCAACCGGGTCCGCCGCCCCCGCCGCCGGGCGCCGCGATTCCTCCAGCGCCGCCGCCCGCGCCGCTGCCAAAACCCTGCGCCGCCGCCGGCTCAGCCGCCAGCCGCCGCGAGACCTCCGGCGCTGCCGCCCGCGCCGCCTCCGCCAAAGCCTGCGCCTCCGCCCGGAGCTCCGCCCGAGGTCGACCCGCTCGACCTGTTTGAAGCCGAGATGGCGCGTCTGCTCGGCCGCCCCGACGACAACAATAAAAAAGGCCGCGAGGCGACGCCTCTTAACTTCTCGACCGCATCGCGCCTTGCCGAGTTTGCTCAGTCGTCGCGATAGACTTTTTCGCGCCGCTCGTGACGCTCCTGCGCCTCGATCGACAGCGTCGCGATCGGACGCGCGTCGAGCCGCTTTGAGAGAGATCGGCTCGCCCGTCTCCTCGCAATAGCCATAACTGCCGTCGTCGCGGCGCGTCAGCGCCGCGTCGATTTTCGCAATGAGCTTGCGCTGTCGATCGCGCGCTCGAAGTTCGATGGCGCGATCGGTTTCGGACGACGCGCGGTCCGCCAAATCGGGATGATTTTCATTTTCGTTCTGCAGCGCGGCGAGCGTTTCCCGGCTCTCGTGCAGTATGTCTTCCTTCCAACCCAGCAGTTTGCGCCGGAAATATTCGCGCCGCTGATCGCACATAAAGGGTTCGTTCTCGGAAGGCTGATGTCTTTTCCAGATCCACCGCTATCTCGCGAATCTCACTTGGCCTATAGGCGACGCCTATATAGACGCGACCGGCGCCACTTACAATCATTCCCCGCGCCGCCGTTCACTCCATCGCTTTGCGCAGATTTTCGTCGACTTTGTCCAGAAAACCGGTCGTCGACAGCCATTTCTGGTTGCAGCCGACAAGCAGCGCGCCAGATCCTTGGTCATGGCTCGACTCGACTGTAAGACGCACACTTCCTCAAGCGTGCGCGCGAACCGCGTGAGGTCTTCGTCGCCGTCGAGCTTGCCGCGATGCGCCAGCGCGCGTCCAGGCGAAAATCGAAGCAATGGAGTTGGTCGAGGTCTCGTGCCCCTTCTGATAGGCGGTAGTGGCGCGTCACCGTGCCATGCGCGGCTTCGGCCCGACGGTCTTGCCGTCGGGCGTCATCAGCACGCCTTCGTCAACAGACCGAGCGATCCAAAGCCTTCGCGCCACCGTGTCGGACTGCATCGTCGCCGTCGTAATTCTTGCAGGCCCAGATATAGCCGCCTGACCATTTGAGCGCTGAAGCGACCATGTCGTCGATCAAGCGATGCTCGTAAGTGAGGCCGAGCGCCTCGAATTTCGACTTGAACTCGGCGTCGTAAATCTCTTGGAACAAATCCTTGAAGCGGCCGTCATAGGCTTTGAGGATCGTGTTCTTGGTCGAGAGATACACCGGATAGTTGCGCGTGAGCCCATAGTTGAACGTCGCGCGCGCGAATTCGCTGATCGACTTGTCGAGGTTATGGCGATCGCCAGCGCGACGCCTGAGCCGGTGTTGAAGACTTCCTTCTCGATGACGTCGCCGTCGACGCTTCGGAATTTGATCGTCAGACGCCCTTGCCGGGAACTCGGAAGTCGGTCGCCTTATATTGATCGCCGAAAGCGTGGCGGCCGACGATGATCGGCTGCGTCCAGCCCGCACCAGCCGCGGCACGTTCGCAGATGATCGGCTCGCGGAAGATGACGCCGCCGAGGATAGCCGTGGATCAGGCTGTTCGGCGACTTCCACATTTCCTTGAGATTCCTTCATCGCGCTTCGTCGGGCGTGATCGTCGCACATTTGACCCCGACGCCATGTTCCTTGATCGCGTAGGCGGCGTCGACCGTCACCTGATCATTGGTGGCGTCGCGATTTTCAATCGAGAGATCGTAATCGATGAGATCGATGTCGAGATAGGGTCGAATGAGCTTCTCTTTGATCGCGGCCCAGATGATGCGGGGTCATTTCCTTGTCGCCGTCGAGTTCGACGACAGGATTTGCAACCTTGATCTTCCGCATGCGCCCGCTCCTCTCTTGCCGCGCGCCTTATAGCGTCGGCTTAAGGCTTTGGATAGCAATCGGCAGGCCTTCGGCCGAGCTTCGCGGCGCCCTTCCCCAGCGGCGCGTTCCGCCCCACTTGGCCGGCGCTTTGGCGCGAGGAGGCACCCTGGTCGGGGCAGGAACGGATCGCAGCAAGACGGCTCTTCAGGCGGCCGGCGGTGGTGCTGGTGCGGCCGCAGCTCGCCGTCAACATCGGCATGTGCGCGCGCGCCATGGCCAATTTCGGCCTCCGACCTGCGTCTCGTATCGCCGCGCGAAGGCTGGCCGCGCACCGGCGCCTATCGCAAAGGCGCCTATGCGGCGGCGGCGGGCGCCTGCATCTGCTCGAGCGCGAAACTCTATGAGAGCGTGCGCGAAGCGATCGAGGACGGTCCTTCGTCTACGCCGCGACGGCGCGCGGACGCGGCCAGATGAAGCCGGTGGTCATTCCTGCGCAGGCGATGCCGGATATGGCGGCGCTTCGCGGCGGGCGAGAAGCACGGCGTGCTGTTTGGCCCCCGAGCGCACCGGCCTCGACAATGACGATGTCGCGCTCGCCGACGCCATCCTCACCTTTCCGGTCAATCCCGCCTATGCCCTCGCTCAATCTTCGCGCAGGCGGTGCTGCTCACCGGCTATGCGAATGGTTTCGCGCCGCGCATGGCGACGCCATTCCCTTCGAGGTCGAGGAACGTTCGCCCCCCGCGACTCGCGAAATGACGCTCGCCTTTTTCGATTTTCTCGAAGGCGAACTCGACAAGCGCGGCTTCTTCCGCCCGCTGACCAAAAAGCCGGTGATGTCGCGCAATCTGCGCAACATGTTCCACCGCATGGGGCTCACCGAGCAGGACGTGCGCACGCTCTGGGGCGTCGTCGTACGGCTGGTGGAGGGGCCAAGGCGGGAGCCGAAGAAGGCGAGCCGGAGGAAGACGACGGAAGCCGCATTGAACGAAAAAACCGGACCGACTCCTCCCGGAGCAGCGAGCGGATAACGCCCGCCGCTCTCGCTCTCAATCCTCTCCCATCATTCGATATCCCACGCCCGGCTCCGTCAAAATCAACCGCGGGGCCGCGGAGTCAGTTTCGATCTTTGCGCGAAGCTGTCCGATGAACACCCGAAGATAGGGCGTATCTTCGACATGCGCCGGTCCCCATACCTTGTTTAGAATCTGACGGTGCGTCATGACCCGTCCGGGATGCGAGGCCAAAAGCGCCAGCAGGTCGAATTCTTTGGGCGTCAGTTTGATCGTCGCGCCGGCGACCGTCACGCGCCGGGTTCGCAGGTCGATTGCGAGTTCGCCAAGAACAATCTGCTCGACCGGGGCTTCGCTGGCTCCGCGCGCCCGCAAACAGACGCGGATGCGGGCGAGCAATTCTCTTATGCCGAACGGCTTCTCCACATAATCATTCGCGCCGAGATCAAGCGCGGCGACCTTTTCCGTCTCGCGTTCACGGGCCGAAAGCACGATGATCGGCGTCTCGCGTCGTTCCCGCACCGCGCCGATGACGAGTTTGCCGTCGATGTCGGGCAGGCCGAGGTCGAGAACAATCACCGCCGGATCATGCGCCTCGACAAGGCGAATCGCCTCTTGCCCCGTTTCAGCCTGCTCGACCTCATAGCCGGCGGCCGATAGCGAATGGCGCAGAAAGCGCTGGATCTGCGGCTCATCGTCGACGACAAGGACAAGCGGCCGGTCGATCATGATTTTGGCTCCGCGCCAGCCGGCAGAATGACGCGAACGCGCGTGCCATGGTCATCGATTACGGGACTCTCCGCGAGAATTTTCCCTCCAAGAGCTGTCGCCACGCCGCGGCAAATCGCGAGACCGAGCCCCCCGCCGGCGAACTGAACCCGGTCGCCGCGAAAGAATTTTTCAAAAATCTGATCGATATCTTTCATGGGAATCCCGCAGCCCTCATCGAGGACGGCGAACTCGACACTTTCCCGGCCCGCAGAAACAGAGACGCTAACGGGCCGGTCCGCCGGCGAAAATTTCACCGCATTGTCGATGAGATTGAACAGGACTTGTTCAAGGAGCGCCGCGTCCGCATAAATGGCGGCGGCCGTCCCGGCGTCGAGTAGAATGGTCGCGCCGGGAAAAGATTTCCGCGCGCGTTTTACTGCTGCTGCAGCGACGTCAACGGCGTCGACCCATTCGCGTCTGATGTCGAGCCCGGCTTCGAGCCGGGTCATCGCCAAAAGATTGGCGACGAAGCGCGAAAGCCGTTCAGTTTCTTCTTCAATTGCGAGCAGCAAGTCGCTGCGCGCTTCCGAAGGCATTTTGTCCCCAAATTCGCGCAGGCTGGTGACCGAGCCCAGAATGGTGGAGAGCGGCGTGCGCAAATCATGCGAGATCGACGAAAGGAGCGCGGAGCGGATACGTTCCTGTTCAGCCACGGCGCGAGCGTCTTCGGCCTCTCGCGCGAAGGCGACGCGTTCAATGGCGAGTTCAGTCTGTCTCATCATCGCCTCGACCGCCTGCTCGCGTTCGGCAGATCCAGTTTCGGAGAAGATGACGCCGTAGACTGCGCCAATGTTGTCCCCGCCCCGGAGAGGAAGAAAGGAAAAGCGACTGCCGGACCAGCCGGCGGCTGTCGCCGCCTGCGGCTGGCCTCGGCGAAAGGCCCGATCGGCCGCAATGAGATCGGCCGGGGACAGATTCGCCTCATCGACGACCTGCGGCCGTCCTCCGTCAGGCCTGAGCATGACGGCCTCGCCGCCGGCGGCGCGAGAGAAGATGGCGCTTGGCGAGCAGTCGATCTCGTCGATGCGCATCGCGCCGGATAAATCGGCTGCAAAGTCGGGAGAGTATCTCGAGAACGTCGGCGCGATTGCAGGCGGCGTCAGCTTCTTCGCGCATGCGCCCGGCGAGCACGCCGGTAACCGCGGCGACGAGAAGAAAAGATGCCGAGAGCCAACGCGTCTTCCCGGCCGCGCGACCGAAAGCGTGTGCCGCGGCTCGACGAAGAGGAAGTTAAGCCGACGAACGCCAACACCGCGGCAAGTAAGGCGCCCGAAGCCATATCGAATGGCGCTGACGAGCACCGGAGCGAGGAAAACAAGCGGCAAACTGGCGCTCGGCGGTCCGGTCGTCCAGCAATAGGCACAACAGCGCCGCCGCCACGGCAAACAGCGTCGCTCCGGCAAGGCCAGCCGGCGTCGGCGAGGCGCGCCAGCCGTCTGACGGGAGATCGCAGCGGCGGATCGCGGGAATCCATGCCCAGGAGGTGAGCCCGAGCGACGCCTTTGTCTACGGTCTTTATGGAATCCTTACGCTGACGCTCGGAAAACCGTCTCGTTTCCTTACGTGCGCGGCCCGAAACTCTCGCTCCGTGACGCTGCTTCCCTGCGAAACGGAACCTTCTATGGACGCTGCAATTCAGACTTTGAAGAGATCGGCCCGCGAATTTGGCCGCCCGGGCGGGCTTCTGGACCCTCGCGCTCGGCTCGATCGGCGTCGTCTATGGCGACATCGGCACGTCTCCGCTCTACGCCTTCCGTGAGGCTATGCTCGCCGCTTCGCAAGGACAGGGAGGCGTGAATTCCACCAATGTATGGGCGGCGTCCTCTCCCTTATCCTGTGGGCGCTGACGATCGTCGTCACGCTCAAATATGTGATCGTCCTGCTCCGCGCGGACAATCGGGGCGAGGCAGCACGCTGACGCTGCTCACGCTGGCCCAGCAATCGCTGGGACGCGCAACTGATTCCGCCATCACCCTGCTCGGCGCGCTCGGCGCGGCGCTGTTCTTCGGCGATGCGCTGATCACCCGCGATTTCGGTGCTCTCGGCCGTCGAAGGGCTCAAGCTCGTGACAAACTGGTTCGACCCCTATGTCGTGCCGATCGCGGTCGGGATCATCGTGGCGCTGTTTCTTTTCCCAGCGACGCGGCACGGCCACTCGGTCGCGAGCTGGTTCGGCCCGATCACGCTGGTCTGGTTTATCGTTCTGGCGCTCGGCGGCGCGATGCAGGTCAGCGCGCAATCTCCAGGTTCTCGAAGCGGCGAACCCTTTCACGCCGTTAGCTTCCTCTTGCGCCATGGCGAAATCGGGCTGTTCACGCTCGGAGCCGTTTTTCTGGCGGTCACCGGGGCGGAGGCGCTCTATGCCGATCTCGGCCACTTCGGACGTAAGCCAATCGGTTCGCCTGGCTGTTTGTCGCCCTGCCCGCGCTTGCGCTGAACTATCTCGGCCAAGGCGCTCTGGTGCTCGCTGCGCCCGAGACGATCAAGGACCCGTTCTTCCTGCTCTATCTGAGCTGGGCGCTTTGCCGCTTATCCCGTCCGTTCTCGCCACGCTCGCGACAATCATCGCCAGCCAGGCGGTGATCACCGGGTCTTATTCGCTGACGGCGCAGGCGATCCGGCTGCATCTTCTGCCGCGCATGCGCAGTCGGCGCACTTCAGAAGAACAGTCGGGTCAAATCTACATGCCGACGGTCAACACGCTGCTGCTCGTCGGCGTGCTGGCGCTCGTCTTGTTCTTCGGCTCGTCCAGCCGGCTCGCCAGCGCCTATGGCATCGCCGTGACCGGCACGATGGTCGTGACGACTCTGCTCTGTGGTCGTGGTGCGCCGCCACTGGGGTTGGCCGCTTTGGGCGATGGCGGCGCTGATGACGCCGTTTCTTGCGGTCGACCTCGTTTTTCTCGGAGCCAATCTCATGAAGCTCATGGAAGGCGGCTTTGTGCCGCTGCTCATCGCCGGAGCCATGCTGCTCCTCATGCGCGCGTGGATGCGCGGGACCAATCTCCTCGAAGACAAGGCGCAGCAGTCGGACGTTCCGCTGCGTTCATTCTCAGAAAACGCTGGAGCTGGAAGCCGCCGACCCTTGTGCCTGGAACAGGAGTCTATCTCACGACTCAGCCGCAACTCGCGCCGATCCGCTTTGCTGCATATGCTGAAGCACTTTAAGGCGCTGCATGAGCACAATGTGATTCTGACGATCGTCACCGCGGACGTGCCGCGCGTGCCGGACGGCGAGCGCATCGAAATGTTCGAAATCAACAGCCTGTTCCGCCAGGTGACGATGAGCTTCGGCTATATGGAGGAGCCCAATGTTCCTTATGGCCTTGGCCTGTGCCGGAAACTTGGATGGAAGTTCGACATCATGTCGACCTCATTCCTGCTCTCGCGACGCGCTGAAGCCAGCGGCGAGCGCCTGCCGCGTTGGCGAAAGCACCTTTTCATCTTCCTCTCGCGCAACGCCACAAACGCCAGCGACTACTTCATATTCCGGCGGGACGCGTGGTCAGGTGGCGCTCAGGTGAATCTTCGATTCAGCTCGCGCGAGGAGCCGCTCAACGTCAGTGAAATGATCGCTTTTCCTCTCGCGCTGCCGATGGCGACGGCGCAGTTGCGAGCGGGCCCGCCTGGTGATGCACGAGGCACCATCGCCCATCGATCAGGCGGAACCAGTTGGTCGCGAGCAGCAGGCCGCCGCCGACTTCCTCGACGCAGAAGACGCGGCCGTCGGCGCCGTCGATGAGCGTCCTGAGCGTCCCGCGCCGTCACCGCCTCCTGTAGCGGATTGAGGAAAATGTCGCGGTAGGAGGCGAGCACCGGCTTGCGCCCGACGAGCGCCGGCCAGCCAGGGTGAACACGCAGGAGACGCCTTCTTCCGCCCAAAGATCGCTCATCGCGCCGAGGTCGCGCGCGGCGAAGGCGCGGTAATAGGCGGCGTTGGCGACGGTTAGAGCGGCATCGTCCATCGATTGACACTGCGGGATTTGCTCGGGCATGGCAAATGCCAGATCGCGCCCAAAGAGCGCTCAAGAGATTCGCCGATGGATGCGCTGACATCGTTCAGGCTCTTCGCCGTAAGCGCGATGCTGCTTTCTATGCGCTGGAGGAACGAAGCCACTGGTTCATTCTGTGCTTCGCCGTCGCCTGCGCGCTTGGTTCGGTCTACGGGTTTCCTGCAAATCGCCTGGCCCTTCGGCCTCGTCGAGGCGGTCTGGGCCGCGGTCGCGCTCAGGCGGTGGCTGGCGCGCAGAAGAGTCTCGCAAGAGTTTGACGAAGCGCATAAGTAGGAAGCGCATAAGTAGATTATCGACGATGTCACAAAACGCCTGATTTGTGATATTCGCGCAATTCCCGCCGGCCTTGAACCGGACACCGAGGCAAACCCATGTTCATTCAGACTGAATCCACCCCAAATCCAGCGACGCTCAAGTTCCTTCCGGGCCAGGACGTGCTCGGCCAGGGCGCGATGGATTTCGCTCGCAGGACGACGCCGCCAATGCGCCGCTCGCGCAAGGCGCTTCTCTCGATCGAGGGCGTCGAAGCGGTGATGCGGCGCCGATTTCGTGTCGGTGACGAAAAACAGCCGACTGGCCGTCTGAAGCCGGTCATTCTCGGCGCGATCATGGAGCATTTCGCCTCGGGCGCCCCGCTCCCTGATCGAAGGCGCAGCGCCGGCGCGGTCCGGCGGCGAGTTTTATGATCCAGCCGACGCGGAGACGGTCGCCACGATCAAGGAGCTGATCGAAACGCGGGTGCGCCCGGCGGTCGCCGAGGACGGCGGCGACATCGTCTTCCGCGGCTTCGAGGACGGCGTCGTCTATCTGGCGATGAAGAAGCCTGCTCGGGATGCCCGTCGTCCACGGCGACGTTGCGGCAAGGCATCGAAAATCTGCTGAAGCATTTCCTGCCGCAGGTGAAGGCGGTGGAGCCGGCGAAAGGGACACATTGATGACGGGTTTCGAACGTTACATTGATCGCGTCTCGAAGCCATCGCCAATCTGACAATCATGCAGATCCTTGCGATCGACACCCGCTCTGCCAGCCGTCTCCGCCTGTGTGCTGGACCAGGACGCGGCGGCCAATCGCCGCCGAAACGATCGAGATGGAGCGCGGCCACGCCGAGCCGCTGCCGCTGATCAGTCGAGTGATGGGCAAGGTCGAGGGCGGCTTTGGCTCGCTCGATAGGGTCGCCGTGACGGTAGGCCCGGGCTCGTTCACTGGCATTCGCATCGGCCTTGCCGCCGGGCAAGGCCATCGCCTTGCCTGCAAGGCCGAATCGTCGGCGTCTCGACGCTGGCCGCCCTTGCGACGCCGCTTCCATTCTCGATCCCTTCGACGGCGTCGTCGCCGCGGCGATCGATGCGCGCCACGGCAAAGTCTATATCGCCGCCTTCGGTCCCGCCGGCGGCGCTGCTCTCGCCGCGCCGCGCCGGCGCGCACGAGCGCTGCGCGCGCTTGGGTCGGGCCCGCTGCTGCTCATCGGCTCCGGCGCGCCGCTCGCCAAGGAGGCGCGCGCCCGGGGGTTGCGGTCAAGATCGCCAGCGAGCAGGCCGCGCCCGACATCGCCTTCGTCGCCCGCCTGGGACTCGCCGCGCAGCCGGAAGCCGCGCCCGCTCAGCGCTATCTCAACGAGCCTTACGTCGCGGCGCCGGGCGCGGGCCTGGCGCGGCGATGGCGCCGACATTCTGCATGACGCGGCCGACGCCTGCGTCGCCGTTCCCGCGCACCAGGCGTGAATTTGCGCCATGACGCTCCTCTCATCCTTCTTCGCCAAGCCGACATTCATTATCGAGCCGATCGGGTCGGAGCGCGCCGAGGAATGCGAACGCCTTCATGGCGCGTCTTTCGCGTTCGGCTGGTCGAAAATCGACTTTGAGAATTATCTGGCCGACGCCCATATCGTCGCCGACAGCTTGATCGCCGAGAACCGCAAAGGCGAACTCGGGAGCTTCGTCCTGTCCCGTTTGACGCCGCCAGACGCCGAAGTCCTCGCTTTCGCCGTCGACCCCGCGTATCGCGGCGTCGGATTGGGGCGACGCATTCTCGAAAAACATCTGGAGAATCTCGAGCGCAGCGGCGCCGCCTGGTTTTTCTGGGTGGCGGACGACAACGAGCCGGCGCTGAGACTTTACGCCAGGGAAGGCTTCAAGGAGATTGGAAGGCGCGAGAATTACTATCACCGCGCCAGCGGCTTGAACGCCGCGCGGCGATCAATCTGCGGTTGGAGATTTAATATGGCGCCCGCGCTTGGCCGCGTTCTACGGGCGTTTTGCGACAGTCAATTTACGTCGGCGTCCCAGCGCTTAATATCGTATACTGCTTACGTCGACCGCCTCCCATCGAGTCAGGATGGTCACGAGCGATCAATTAGGGCGAGATCCTCGTCGGCGAGACCTCTTCGAGGCCTCCTCGAGATGAACCCCCTACCGCATCGCTTTGCTGAATGGGCGAGCAGGCCATAAAGATCACGACGGAAGTTTTAGAGGCGGTCGAGACGCCCCCGGCCGTATTCGAAGAGGAGCCGGCGCCAACGCCCAAAGCTGGTCAAGTCGTATGGCTACCAGATGAACGTCTATGACGCGACGCGGATGGCGGATCTGCTCGGCCGTAGAAGGCTACGCCGAGACCCAGAGCGAAGAAGATGCCGATCTCGTCATCCTGAACACCTGCCATATTCGCGAAAAGGCCGCGGAAAAAATCTATTCAACTCGGCAAGCTGGCGATCGCCAAACGCGGGTGAACGCGCGCGGCCGCGATATGAAAATCGTGGTCGCCGGCTGCGTCGCGCGAGGCCGAGGGCGAAGAAGTGCTCAAGCGCCAGCGCGCGGTCGATCTCGTCGTCGGCCTGCCAGAGCTACCACCCGCCTGCCGGAACTGCTGCGCCGAGCGGAAAGCGGCGCGCGCGTGGCCGATACGGATTTCGCCGTCGAGGACAAGTTTCGCGCCCTGCCTGCCCCGAGCCGCGACCAAATCCGCGCGCGCGGCGTTTCAGCCTTCGTGACGGTGCAGGAAGGCTGCGACAAATTCTGCTCGTTCTGCGTCGTGCCTTACACGCGCGGCGCCGAAGCGTCGCGACCGGTCGCCGAAATCATCGCCGAGACTGAGCGCCTCGTCGACGCGGGCGTTTGCGAGATCACGCTGATCGGCCAGAACGTCAACGCCTATCGCGGCCTCGACGCGCAGGGGCGCGAAACGACGCTCGCCAAGCTTTTCGAACGGCTGGCGCAGATCGAAGGGCTGACTCGCCTGCGCTATACGACAAGTCATCCAGTCGACATGGCGCAGACGTTGATTGAGGCGCATGGCGCGATTCCAAAGCTGATGCCCTATGTGCATCTGCCAGTTCAATCCGGATCGGACCGCATATTGAAAGCGATGAACCGCAAGCACGGCGCTGACGCCTATCTCTCGATCGTCGAGAATCTTCGTAAGGCGCGGCCGGACGTTGCGCTGTCGTCCGATTTCATCGTCGGCTTTCCTGGCGAGAGCGACGCCGATTTCGAAGCGACGATGGCGCTGGCGCGCGCCTGTGGCTTCGCGTCGAGCTTCTCGTTCAAATATTCTCCGCGGCCCGGCACGCCGGCCGCCGATCGCGAAGATCAAATCGAGGAGCATGTGAAAAGCGAACGCCTCGCCGCGTTGCAGGCCCTGCTCGAAGCGCAGCGGCAGGCGTTCAACGCCGCAACGGTCGGGCGAGAAGTCGACGTGCTCTTTGAAAAGCCCGGCCGGCACGAGGGACAAATCGCCGGGAAGAGTCCCTATATGCAGGCTGTCCATGCCGAGGGTTCGATCGAGCATATTGGCCGCGACGTCAAAGTGAAAATCATCGCGGCGGGCTCGAATTCCCTATCGGCGCAGCTGATGAGCGAGGAGGCGAAGGCTTGACGACAATCGACGACCCGTTGCTTTCCGCACGGGGACCAGAGGCGACCGAGCCCGACGCGGAAATCACGCTCGCCTTTGAAAACAACCGTCACGCTTCCCTCGTTTTCGGACTTTACGATCAAAATCTCG
>JAXMCY010000032.1:0-27533 GCA_046349135.1 Methylocystis sp.
GAAGCCGCGTTCGCCCTTCTTCATCGCCATCAGATTCAGTTTGGCCGAGTGATTGCGCACGCCGTTCCAAAAGGTGCCTTTGGCGCCGGCCGCGACTTGCTGATCCCAGGACCAGCTCGAGGGCTCGCTCTTGAGCAGCCAATGCGCCATCAGAGTTGCGCCCCCACCACGCGTTTCCATGGTCTTAGCTCCACCGAGGCGAAGAGTCCGGCGATGGCGTAGGGGTCTTCGCTAAGCAGCGCCCGCGCCGCCGCCTCGTTTTCGCAGTCGAGAACGAGCATGGATCCGACGGGCGTGTCGCCGTCGAGAAAAGGCCCGCCGAGCTTGACGCGCGCGGCGTGCCTTTCGAGGAAGGAAAGATGCGCGGCGCGGGTCGACATGCGCAGGTCGACGTGATCGGGCTTATCCAGGCATAGGGCGACAAAGAGCACGAGCGGCCTCGCGTCAGAAGGACGAACGCGCCACTTGTTCCAAAGCGCGCGCCGCCGGTCAACAGCGCGCGATAAGGGTTTTGGCTTTAGGTGAAAGCTCTAAGGAGAAAAAACGGACGCGCCTCAGGCGCGCTTCGCCGGCGCCTGGAGGTCCTGACCGACCACGCGGTCGCCGAACTCGATAATCGCCTCCCTCAACGAGGCGATTTCGGCGTCGCTCGCCGCCACGGGAACGACGGACAGTCCTTTGGCTCCATTGACGGCGCGCCGCAGATTGGCGCATTCCGCGCGTAACGCCTCCACCGCGCCTTGCAGCATGGCGTTGTCGGCGCGCGCCAATTCAAGCTTGTCGGCGGCGTCATGCGCTTCGGCGCGCGAGGCGCGCAGAGCGCCCTCCAATTGTTCGGCTTCGCTGTTCTGGCGCGCTTCGGCGGCCTTGAGCTTGCTCCGCGCCTCGTCGAGCTCGGAGGAAAGCGTCTCGCCAAGCGTGCGGGTCGCTGCGAGCTCCCCGGCAAGATGCGTGAGCTGATGTTCGAGTTCCGTGGCGCGCGCGTCCGGCAGCCCGGCGCGCGCATGTTCCTCGCGCAACGCCTCCAGCACGCCCTGCAAATCGGCATTGTGCTGATGCAGCGCCGCGACGCGCGCCTCATAGGCGGCGACAAGGCCTTCCAGCTGCGCCCCCGCCTCATCGTTAAGCTGCGCGGTCTCCGATCGAATCAGTCGCATCTGCGCGACCCGGCTTTCCGCGCGGTCGGTCATGTCCTGCAGCGCCCGCTCCGTCGCGCTCAGAAGCTCGGTGCGCATCGTCAAAACTTTTTCCGCCTCGCCGAGGCGGGCGTTCGTGTCGCGATTGTCGGCCTCAGCGCGCGTGAGCTGCGTTTCAAGATTGGCGATTTGAGCGACCTGACGGCCGATTGTCGCAAGATCGTGCGCGCGCGACGTCTGGGTCGCCTCCATCGCCTGTTCGTGTCGGCGCTCGCGGATGGCGAATTCGGCGCGCAGCAGATCGCGCTCAGCGAAGACTTCCTCCATCGACATGGGCGCCAGCATCTGCAGCCGTCGCATCGACAGCCGAAGCGCGCGCCGCCAGAAAGCGGGGAGGAACATCAAGGCGAAAAGCCCGGCGACGAGAAAGCCGAGCGCAAAATACATCGCTTGTTCGATCAAGACGCAGCAACCTATTGATCCGTCTCAAGGCGGACGGCGCTGTTGATTTTGCCACGTAACGACGCCGAACGCAAAGTGCGCCGGGCCTTTTCGCGGCGTCGGTCGCCGCCGGAGAGAGCCGCGGCTCGGTTGGCGGCGTCCTCTGTTTGGATGACGACTTCTCCGCTTGAGGGCGGCAGAACGCGCATAAATCGCGCGGCGAGGCCGCTCGCAGACAAACAGGAGAAGGGCGGCATGACTGTATGCGCTGGCTTTTTTCGCGGTGGCGACGGCATCGGCGTCGCGCTCTACTTGCGCCCTGGTCGATGATCGCCATGCGGTGCCCCACTGTTCCTGCGCTGATTGTGGGCGAAACGCGTGAAAGCGGCGCCTTCGCCACTACCCTCGCCGCGGACGAAGTCGTTCTGGCGGCGGCCCCGAGTCGGGGCGCGCCGGGCGCGCGTATGCGATTCGCGCCGACTTGCGTCGAAAGCGACTGCGGGCATTGGCGAAACGAAGGATGCGAGCTGCTGGGCCGAATCGCACGGCTTCTCGCCGAGGCGCGCGCGCCGGTCAGGCCGAACGCCGCATACGACTGTAGCATTCGTCAGGTTTGCCGTTGGCGCCTGCAGCTCGGAGACAAGGCCTGCGGCATTTGCGGCTTCGTCGCGCAGCCGCTGGATCCCTCTCCCGATCGAATCAGAAAGGGTTCCACGTCGATTCGGGCGTGAATTTCAGGTAGCCGAGATTAAGGCCAAGCCGGGCGCCGAGACCCGAGCGCACCGGCATGACGACGACTTCGTCGCTGTTGAGCGCGGTGAAGCCGAATCCGCCGACGAGATAGGCCGAGCCGTTGGCGCCGGAAAACCGCCGATAGATGGCGTCGACCGACGGAAGATTATAGACGAGCATCATCGTCCGGTCGCCGTCGCCGCCGGCGTCAAGGCCGATCGAAGGCCCTTGCCAAAAGACGCGCTGCTCGCCGGCGTTGCGCGTATACATTCTGCCTTCGCCGTAGCGGAGACCGCCGACGAATGCGCCGCTCGCCTCCTGTCCGAGGATGTAAGCGTTAGGGCTGCCCCACTGGCGCGAGGCGCGCTCGACGCCTTCGGCGAGCCCACGCGAGATCGAGCCGAAAAAGCGATGGCCGTTCTCAACGATCTCGCCGCTCGAATAGGTTTCGGGGCGCTGAGCGGCGCGCGCGAAAGACTGAGGCGCCGCCCATGCGCAGGCCGATGCGGCGGCGAGGCGAATGAGGTCGCGACGCGAGGCGGCGTTGAACGAAGACTTGCTCATGGCGGCGAAACTCCGGAACCAGACTGTTGGGACATGCTTGGGCGCGAACCGTGGCCGACGCGCGGCGCAGTTGCGTCGCAAAGACGACGCCTAGCGTCGCTCCCCTCAAATTCGCGCGTCGCGGTTAAGGAAGCGTTGCGGCCGGCTCTCGCGCGGTTGCGTCGGCCCAGGCGATGAACGGGCCGTTGCGATAGCCGGCCTCCTTCTTGCCGTAGCGCAGCGGCGCGCCTTGCGGATCGAGCGTCGCGCCGCCGGCAGCGCGCAGCACCGCGTCGCCTGCGGCCGTGTCCCATTCCATCGTCGGGCCAAAGCGCGGATAGACGTCCGCCTCACCCCTGGCGAGCAGGCAGAATTTGAGCGAGGAGCCGATCGGCAGGTTCCGTGCGATCGGCTGTCGCGCAAGGAATGCCTTCGTTTCTTCGTCGAGGTGAGATTTTGAAATCAGCGCAACCAATCCGTCTTGGGGCCGGGGCCGCGCTTGGAGCAATCGCCAGTCCTGCGATGGGGGCAGGGATCCGCCCGGGATTGCTTCCGCCTCAAAGCCGCGCACGCCGGCAAACCAGACGCGCCCCTGAGCCGGCGCATAGACGGCGCCCGCGCGCGACACGCTCTTTTCGGCGAACGCCACGTTGATGGTGAAATCGGCGCTGCGGGCGAGAAACTCCCGGGTGCCGTCGATCGGATCGATCAAGAGAAAAGCGTCGTCGGCGCCGAGCGCCCCTCCGGACGCGGCGCTCTCCTCGGCCAAAAAAGGCACGCCGGGCAACGATTTTTCCAACTCGCGGAGCAAATAAGCCTCGACGCGCTCGTCGGCCTCCGTCACCGGCGACCTGTCGTTCTTGAGGCGCGACTCGATGTTCGCGTTGGCGAATGTCTCCATCGCCAGCGCGCCCGCCGCGACCGCAAGATTTGCGAACAGTCGGGCAAGACGATCGGTCTCGTCGAAGGGCGTCGCCGAATGAGAAGTTTGATCCGCCGTCATCGTTCGGTTCCCCTGCGCTCGTTGTAAGAATTGGGCGCGCGTCATTTGCATTCCGCGCCGCGCCCGCTAGTTTCGATCAGCTTGAACGCGGTGATTCGCGCGTCGCGTCAGTCGTCGCGCATTCTATCGGAAGATCGAACCGAGCTTCCGATAGACATCGCCGCGTTCGCCCGTTCTGGATGGCGCCATGACCAATTTTTCGCTCGATCCGCTCGATTTAGCCGCGCTCCTGTCGTCGAGGGTTTGCCACGACGTCATCTCGCCCGTCGGCGCGATCGTCAATGGCCTTGAAGTCCTGGAAGAAGAGAAGGACGCCGAGATGCGCGGCCATGCGCTGGCGCTGATCAAGTCGAGCGCGAATGAGGCCTCGGCCCGACTGCAGTTTTGCCGGCTCGCCTTCGGCGCCGCCGGCTCCAAGGGCGCTTCGATCGACACGGGCGACGCCGAGCTGGTGACGCGTCAGCTGATCGCTGACGAACGCACGCAGCTTATGTGGAGCATTCCACGCGCCCTGATGTCCAAGAACAAGGTCAAGCTGCTGCTCAATCTGTGCCTTCTCGCCGATGCAGCGATACCGCGCGGCGGCGTGATCTCCGTCAGTTCGACGGGCGAAGATGACGGGCTCGCGTTCAAGATCGAAGCAAAGGGCGTCAATGCCCGCGTTGCGGCGAATGTGCCTCGTCTGCTCGAGGGCGAATCGGAAGAGGGCGCGATCGATGCGCGCGCCATTCAAGCCTATTATGCCGGCCTTGTCTCCAAGGCGTGCGCCATGCGGGTCGTTGTGTCGGGTGAGCCCGAACTCGTGACCATCGAGGCGGTTCCAGCACAAATCCGGACAGCAGGATCGGACGACTCCACAGAGAGCGCCGCCGCCTGAGAAGGCGTCGGCCGATCGAGATCGGCGGCTTCGTCCCATGATGAGTCGGACAGATTTCAACAGCGATCAAACTTCGAGAGCCATCCGTACGAGTCGCGCGACCGTATTCATATTTCGTGCGGTGCCCTGCTTCGCTGCAGGAATTCTCAATTTTGAGCGGCCCATGCCGGCGCCATAGTGGACATAAATTTCCCGCGCGCCCAATCGCATTTCCTCGTCTGATCTGCCCACAGCGTGATCCAACGCATCTGACGGCGGCTTTCCGTCGAGAAAAATGGCGACGGTGAAATTGGGCGGATGCTTTTGGAAGGGGTTGCCTTCCAAAACGGCTTTCATCTCCATGGCCGTGCGGACGATAACCCCCACAGGCTTTCCGGCATAGGCGCGCAACTTCGCCTCAAGCGCGGATTTCACTTTTGCCGCAGAGTCATTGGCGTCAAAAACGACGTTTCCGCTCGCAATATATGTCTCGACATGATCGAAGCCGGCGTCGAGACACATCGACTTCAAATCGGCCATCGAGAGCTTGCCGGTTCCTCCGACGTTCACCGCCCGCAACAATGCGATGTATCTGGTCATGCCGAAAGGGATCACGTCCGAATGGCGGCCGTCAACTTTCGGCTGAAAAAGATTTTGCCCGTTTTTCCGATAGTCGAACAACGAAGGACCCGCGTGCTGTCGCGCGCGGGTCCTGCGATGTGCCCTCGGACCTGGGTATGTGGCCTATCCTGAAACTATTGCTCTGCCTGCGTGCTGCGTAGCCGGGACGCGGAAGCGCCTCGGCGTCGCGTAAATGGTTCTCAGAGTCGGGAGCGTATTCTGCGCCCAAGTTTTCAGCGCTTCGTTTCGCCGCTTTTTGCATTTTGAAAAGCTTGATGGCCTTCTCGTGCCCGCTGATTTGCTGTTTGCGGAATTGCTCTTCAGATCGCGCGCCGGTCTCTGAGGACAATTGTTGCAGAAAATTCTATGCTCGTTGTCGAGCGCGTCCGGCGCGCTTAATCCGTTTGCCCCAAAATAGTGTTGAGCTCGCTTCCCGCTTTCACGTGATCTCTCACGATCATCCGAGCATAGTCGAGATATTCTGGATGTTGGCCTTGTTCTGAGCTTCCTGTCCCGCTTCGATCTCAAAATTATTGGTGTTCCAGACCTTGTCCCGAAGTTCTGGTCGCGGCGTCGGCTCGCATTGCGCGGGTCGCCGGGGCCGTTTTGCCAGGACGCTGCAAGGCGTCAGGCCGGGCGCCAGAAGCGCGAGCGCAAAGCCCGCCAGAAGGGGTTTGTTCATTTTCGTCTCCTAAACGTCGCCCCCAGCGTAAACCGATCGCGCAGACGCCTGTTCCGTGACAGGCTTTAGCTCGCCTAAAGAAAAAGCCGCATCTTCCGATGCGGCCTTCCTTGAGAGACTTACTTTATTGATCGCAGCGGGTGTCAGCGCGGCGCGTCAAGCCGTGATGCGCTCATCGGCTTCGCTTTGGCTCGCGCAGCACATGGCCGCGGCCCCAGACGGTCTCGATATAGTTCGGCCTTCGCTGGCGTTGGCGAGCTTCTTGCGCAGCTTGCAGATGAAGACGTCGATGATCTTCAGTTCAGGCTCGTCCATGCCGCCGTAAAGATGATTGAGGAACATTTCCTTCGTCAGCGTCGTGCCCTTGCGCAGCGAGAGCAACTCCAGCATCTGATATTCCCTTGCCGGTGAGATGCACGCGGAAGCGCTGACTTCCACCGTCTTCTGGTCGAGATTGACGACCAGTTCGCCGGTGATGATGACGGATTGCGCATGGCCCTTGGAGCGGCGGACGATGGCGTGAATGCGCGCGACGAGTTCGTCCTTATGGAAGGGCTTGGTCAGATAGTCGTCGGCGCCGAAGCCAAGGCCCTTGACCTTGTCTTCGATGCCGGCAAGTCCGGAGAGAATGAGGATCAGGGTCTTCACCTTGGCGACCCGCAGCGTGCGCAGAACCTCGTAACCGGACATGTCTGGCAGATTGAGGTCGAGAAGAATGATGTCGTAGTCGTAAAGCTTGCCGAGATCGATGCCTTCTTCGCCGAGATCGGTCGTGTAGACGTTGAAATTCTCGGACTTGAGCATGAGCTCGATGCTTTGAGCCGTCGCGCTGTCGTCCTCGATCAATAAAACGCGCATGTTGGTTCCCCACCGAGTCCGTCGTCCACAACCGGCCCGCGTGAACGACAGCGCGCCGGCGGGCCGGCGAGTCCTCGCCCCAGCGACCTGACCGACCTTCAGGAAGGTAAGCGGAATTGGTTAATAAACCTTCACTTACGTCCTCAAACGCGGCCCAAAGTCTTAATCATGGGCGCCAAGCGAGGCGGACGCATCACGCTACGTCTGGAAGGATACGGACAGCGACGCGAATCACGTCGCCACCAATCTATACGCCGTCGCGAGTCAGGTGGGCAAATGACAAGAATTTTGGGCCCGCGGCAGGCGTGCGCCGCGACCGGCGGCGCCGTACGACGCCGCCGTGCGGGGCGCGCAGCAATCTAATCCTCGGCTCGGCGCCATTTCGGCATCAGGATGATGCAATTGGGGTTGAGCCCCGCCTTCTGAAGCACGTCGATCCTGGCGACGAGCTTGTCGCTCGCAAGATCGACGACGCTCACCGAGCCGTCGCTCATGTCTGGCAGGTTCAGCAGACTGTTCTGCACGAAGGCGTATCGCCGGTCGGGGGAGAAGACGAAATGATGCGCGCCGGCCGCCGTCGGCGTGCTAGAGAGAAGTTTTGGCTTCCGAGGGTCGGCGATGTCGAAGACATTGAGCGCGCCTGGCTTCGCCGTCGTGACGTAAAGCCGATCGCCCGTTTCGCTGAATTCCATTTCCAGCGGAACGCCCTGTCCCATTGGCGCGAAGTCGTAGACTTGTTGCAGCTCGACGTCTCGATCCGGCCGCCAGGTCGCCGCCCAGAGCGTCCCGCCGAGCATGTTGGTGATATAGGCGGTCCGCGGCTCTCGATTGGGAATGAAGGCGGTCTCGACCGGCGCTTCGGCTGCGGGCGAGGGCTTGCTCGACACTCTGTGCGTCGCGCGCAGCGTTCCGGTGGAGGCTTCGATAAATGCAATGGTGTCGCCGGCCTCTTTGAAGTCGCTCGGATTGACCGTGCTCGTTGCGATCAAGAGGTCGAGATTTTCGTTCAGTGTCAGACCGTGCGGATGTTTGATGAAGGGCTTCGCCTCCGCGGCGACGGATTGCGGCGCGGCGATCACCTTCAGCGTCTCGTCGCTTTGCGCATCGCCCATGATGACGTTGCTCGACCCCATACAGCTGAGGAACCAGCGCTTGCGGTCGTCGGAGAAGACCATATCCTCGCCCACCTTGCAGTCGGGGACGGGAATGATCGCGACCTTCTCCGGGAAGGTCGAAAGATCAAAGACGGCGATGGCGCTGCGGCCGAGCGAAGTGACATAGGCTTTGGTCTGGCCTTTGTTGAAATAGATGTGATGCGCGATGAAATCGGGCGGCAGCGGCGCGTCCTTCACAATCGTGTTGAATGTCGGCGAGGCGGGATCAATGTCGACGATGGCGATACCTTCGCGGCGCGGCGCTATTCCGCCCTTGGTCTCGTAATTCATCGCCGCGAGAATTTCGGCGCCTGCGGGCGCCGCGCAGCACAGGCCGGCGAGGATGAGCGGTGCGAGACATTTCCTCATTTTGCGATCTCCTTATATTAGACCAGTCGTCTATGACTCGGCCGCATGAAGGCGGCTCTTGCTCCTTATTGTTCTAAGCGCGATTGTTCTAAGCGCGCTCCTTATTGTTCTAAGCGCGGCAGTAGCCGAGCAGCATGTCGTCGACGAAGGCGCGAAGCGGCGCGGCGGAGCGCTCGACCTTCATGCGCAGCATCGCGCCCTGCCAGCCATTGACCAGCAGGTCCGCCAGGGCGCGCGGGTCGCGGTCCTGGCGCACGGCGCCTTCAGCTTGCGCGCGGGCGAGACCCTTGGCGAGGAGGTCGCGATAGCGGTCGACGGCTCTCTTGAGCGCCTCGCGCGCCGGGGCGCTGTTGTCGCCGATCTCGCCCATGAGATTGCCGAGCAGGCACCCGCCGGCGAAATCATTCGCCTCCAGCTCGCGGGTCGACTCGCGGAAATAATCGGAGAGCGCGTCAAGGCCGCCTTTGCCTGGCGCGGAAAGATGTTCGCTCAGGCGCTGGATGAATGGCGCGATGTAGTGCTCGATCGCCTGCGCGCCGAATTCCTCCTTGCTCGGGAAATAATAATAGAAGGAGCCTTTCGGCACTTTCGCCGCCGAGAGAACGTCGGCGAGCCCGGTGCCGTGATAGCCGTTTTGCAGCATCAGCGCGACGCCATGGTCGAGCAGGCGTTTCCTGGTCGCGTCGGTCGCATTCCGGTCTGACATGGCGATTACAATGCGACCGGTCGTCTAGAATGTCAAACGCTTCCCAGCGCTAGTGAAAAATTGGCCGATTCTGTCGTCAAATCGGCGCGAAACCTGCGCCCTCGCGTCATTGACTTGAATCGACGCTTACTCCTATATGCGCTCACTCGGCGTCGCCCCAAAAGGGCGACGATCGCTTTTATTCGTCCTGACGCCAGTCGGGCGAGGCGGAGCTGGCCGAAAGTTTTGAACATGCGCCGCGCGACCTTGGGCTGCGTCGGCGGGAACAGCAAGGCTGGCCGGCTTCGCCGCCTGCCTTGCCGAGCGGAGAAGAACGGTGAAACGGACATTTCAGCCCAGCAAAATCGTACGCAAGCGGCGTCACGGCTTTCGCGCCCGCATGGCGACGGTCGGCGGCCGCAACGTCATCGCCGCGCGGCGCGCACGGGGACGCAAGCGCCTCTCGGCTTAATTCGGCGTTATGCGGACGAGGCGGATGGCTGCATGAAGGCCCAGGTCCCCGCCGAAGGTGAGACATCCCCGCGCCCCGAGACTTTGCGCCGGCGCAGTGATTTTGTGCGGGCGTCGGGCGGGGCGCGCGTCGCCATGCCGGCCTTCACGGTTCAGATGGCGCCCCGGGAGCCAGCTGACTCACAAGCGCCGGCCCGTTTCGGCCTCACCGTCACGCGCAAGGTCGCCGGAGCGGTCGGGCGCAACCGCATCCGCCGCAGGCTTCGCGAGGCCCTGCGGCTCGGCGGCGCCCTTGGCGCAAAGCCGGGTCGCGACTACGTCTTCGTCGCGCGGCGCGCGGCCCTCATGGCGCCGTTTCCCGAATTGCTCGCGCAGATGACAGAAGGACTCGCCAGATTGAACGATCGTGGCGCGGCGGGTCCGACACGCAAAGTCCAAGACGCAAACAGGAAGACAGGCTGACGCGGCCATGAACGAGAACACCAAGAACATGCTCCTCGCCGCGGCGGTGTCGTTGATCTTCATCGGCCTGTGGGATTATTTCTACGCCTTCCCGGAGATGAACAAGCAGCGCCGGGCGCAGTCTGAGCAGGCCCGTCTCGCTCAGGCTCCCAAGCTCGGGGCGCCCGAACAGAGGGTGGCGGCGGCGGCGCCCCCGAAGGCTGCCGTCAAGACCCGCGCCGAAGCATTGGCGCTCAGTCCCCGGATCGCCGTCGACACAAAGTCGATTTCCGGCTCGGTCGCCCTCAAGGGCGGGCGGATCGACGATGTGTCCCTGAAAAATTATCACGAGACCGTCGATCCCTCGAGCCCGATGATCACGCTGCTCTCGCCAGAGGACGCGCCCGGCGCCTATTACGCCGAACTCGGTTATCTGACCGGCGAAACGGAATATGCCCCCGTTCTGCCCAACACGGAGACGTTGTGGACGGCCGATTCCGACAGGCTGACCGCGTCCAGCCCGGTGACGCTCTCCTGGGACAACGGCCAAGGCCTCGTCTTCAAGCGCGTGATCGCCATCGACGACGAATATCTCTTCACGATCAAGGACAGCGTCGAGAACAAGGCGGGAAAGCCGGTCACGCTCTATAATTACGCGCGCGTCAGCCGCGTCGGCCATCCGCCATCCGCCGGCTACGCCGCCTTGCATGAGGGCTTCGTCGGCGTCGTCGGCGACGCCGGGCAGGAAGTCACCTACGACAAGATCGAGAAGGAGGACAACGCGACCAAGACGTTCAAAGGCGTCGGCGGCTGGGTCGGCCTGACCGACAAATATTGGGGCGCCGTCGTCGCGCCCAATCAGAACGCGCCGATGGAGGCGCGCTACGCCTCGATGGGCGGCGCGGTGAAAACCTATCAGGCGGACACGGTCAGCGACCCCGTGACGGTCGAGTCCTGGGAAGACTTCAGAGGCGACGACCTATGTTTTCGCCGGCGCCAAGGTCGTCGACGTGCTCGACGCCTATGAAGGAATCCCGGCCTCAAGCGCTTCGATCTCTTGATCGACTGGGGATGGTTCTACTTCATCACCAGGCCGATGTTCCGGCTCATCGACTTCGCTTTACAAGCTCCTGGGCAATTTCGGCCTCGCCATTCTGGCGGTTACCGTGATCGTCAAGCTCGCCTTCCTGCCGCTCGCCAACAAAGGCTATCAGTCGAGTCGCTAAAATGAAGGCGATCCAGCCGAAGATCAAAGAGCTGAAGGAAAAATACGGCGACGACAAGCACAAGTTCAACATGGAGCAGATGGAGCTCTACAAGCGGGAGAAGATCAATCCCGCGAGCGGCTGTCTGCCGGTGATCGTGCGGATTCCGGTCTTCTTCTCGCTCTACAAGGTGCTGGTCGTGACGATCGGAAATGCGTCACGCGCCCTTCTTCGGCTGGATCCAGGGATCTCTCGGCCAGACCCGACCAATGTCTTCAATCTCTTCGGCCTGCTGCCCTTCGATTCCACCCATGTCGCGATCTTCGGCCCTATCTCGCGCTCGGCGTCTGGCCGCTCTGATGGGCGTCTCGATGTGGCTGCAGATGAAGATGAATCCGGAGCCCGCCGACGAGATTCAAAAGACCATGTTCGCCTGGATGCCGGTGATCTTCACCTTCACCATGGGCGGCTTCGCCTCCGGCCTGTTGATCTATTGGACATGGAACAACCTCCTGTCCATTGTTCAGCAGGGCGTCATCATGAAGCGCGCCGGCCTGAAATTCGAATTCTGGGACAATCTGCGCAAGACGTTCCAGAGGGCGTAAACACGGCAGTCGGCAATCGGCAGTCGTATTATCTACTGCCGAAGCCCGACTGCCGACTGCCGATCTCATGCAAAACGCAGCAGAGACTGATTATGCGGAGCAGGGCCGCCTTCTCTTCGCCGGCCCCTGCGACTTTTTCGCCAGCGCCAGGGCGGGCGATCTGCCGCCGATCGGCCCGCCGGAGGTCGCCTTCGCCGGGCGCTCCAACGTCGGCAAATCCTCGCTGCTCAACGCCCTGACCAACCGCAAGACGCTGGCGCGCGTCTCCAACACGCCCGGCCGCACGCAGCAACTCAATTTCTTCGCGCTTGGCGGCGCGCCGGGCGCCGAGCGCCTGCGCCTTGTCGACATGCCGGGTTACGGCTACGCGGCGGTCGGCAAGGAAAAGGTCGCGAGCTGGTCGCAGCTGATGCGCGATTATCTCAAGGGCAGGGCAAGCCTCGCCCGCGTCTTCGTGCTCGTCGACGGACGGCGCGGCGTGAAGCCCCTGGACGAAGAAATGTTCGATCTTCTCGATCAGTCCGCCGTCTCCTATCAGGCGATCCTGACCAAGCGAGACGAGTTGAAATCGGCGCAGCGCGACGAGGTTCTCGCTGCGATCATGAAAGCGCTCGAGAAGCGCCCAGCCGCCTTTCCGGAGGTGATTTTCACTTCGGCCAATAAGGGCGAGGGAATCGCGGAGCTGCGCGCGTCCATCGCGAGGCTCATCGCCGAACGAATCGCTTGAATACGACGGGCGCGGCGGGCTAGTTGGGCGCACCAACCCTAGAACAGGGCAGCGCCGCCAGGGGTATCGGGTGAAGATTCGATTTTCCTCACCCTCATCCTGAGGAGGCCTCGAAGAGGCCGTCTCGAAGGACGAGGGTGAGGAAAAATACGCGACATCGGGCTTCCTCGTCCTTCGAGACGCGTGCTGCGCACGCTCCTCAGGATGAGGAAGCTCTTCACCCGATCGCCCTGAGAGCTTGCCCGCGAGGCTCCACGATGACCGATGCCGTCGACAACGCGCTTCAGCAAGCCCGCATTCTCATGCAGGCGCTGCCGCATATGCTGCGCTACGACGATGCGATCGTCGTGGTGAAATATGGCGGCCACGCCATGGGCGACGATCAGGTCGCGCGCGATTTCTCACGCGACATGGTGCTCCTTGAACAATCAGGGGTTAATCCCGTCGTCGTGCACGGCAGGGGCCCGCAGATCGGCGCGATGCTGAAACGGCTCGGCGTCGAGTCGCGCTTCGCCGACGGCCTGCGCATCACCGACGATGAGACCATGGACGTCGTCGAAATGGTGCTCGCCAGGCGCCATCAACAAGCAGATCGTCGGCTACATCAATTCGGAAGGCGGCCGCGCCATCGGCCTTACTGGCAAGGACGGGCGCATGGTCACCGCCAAGAAGCTCGAACGGGCGGATGGCGTCGATCTCGGCTTTGTCGGCGAACCTGACAAGGTCGACACGACTGTGCTCGATCAGGTGCTGGGCCGCGAACTCATCCCGGTGCTCGCGCCGGTGGCGCAGGGCCCCGACGGCGCGAGCTATAATGTCAACGCCGACACTTTCGCCGGCGCGATCGCCGGCGCGCTTCACGCCAAGCGACTTATCTTCCTTACTGACGTGCCGGGCGTGCTCGACAAGGACAAGAACATCATCGAGGAGCTGAAGGTCGATGACATTCCCGGCCTCATCGCCGAGGGCGTGATCACCGGCGGCATGATCCCCAAGGTCGAGACCTGCATGTATGCGATCGAGCGCGGGGTCGAGGGCGTCGTCATTCTCGATGGCAAACTGCCGCACGCCGTGCTGATCGAATTGCTCACCGACCACGGCGCGGGTACGCTGATTACAAGGTGACGCGCTCTGCGCCCCTAATGAATGTCATACTGCCTAACGCCAGTCCTTGCTGTTTATCCGTCATGGCCGGCCTTGTGCCGGCCATCCACGCCGAGAAGCCGCGCACTCACTATGAGGATGCTGTACGATCCCGTTTGACGCTCCGGCCGCTCGCAACGTCGCGGCGTGGATGCCCGCGACAAGCGCGGGCATGACGGTGGAAGAACCAGCGTTTCAATGAACCTCTTCATCCTCACCGGCGCTGGCGTCTCCGCCGAAAGCGGCCTCGGCGTCTTTCGCGGAACGGGCGCGGCGCTGTGGAAGCGCTATGATCCGATGCAGCTCGCGACGCCCGAAGCCTTCGCGCGCGATCCGGCGCTGGTGCATGAGTTTTACAATGCGCGGCGGCGCAATCTAATTGCGGCTTCGCCAAACGCCGCGCATGTCGCGCTTGCACGCCTCGAAGCCGACCTTGCGCAGCGCGGAGATGCGCTCACGCTGGTGACGCAGAATATCGACGATCTGCATGAGCGCGCCGGCTCGACAAGCGTCATCCACATGCATGGCGAATTGCTGAAGGCGCGTTGCGCCTCATGCGGCGGAGTGCGCGAATGCCGGGACGATCTTGCCGTCGATTCGCGCTGCGGCTGCGCCGGCGCGCTGCGGCCGCATGTCGTGTGGTTCGGCGAAACGCCGCTCTTTATGGACGAAATTTTGGCGGCGCTGGAGGTGGCCGATCTCTTCGTCGCCATCGGCACCTCGGGCGCGGTCTATCCGGCGGCCGGCTTCGTGCGCGAGGCGCGGGCGAAAGGCCTGCGCTGCTGCGAACTGAACCTCGCGCCTTCCGACAACGCCGAAGAATTCGACGACAGTCGCTATGGCCCAGCGAGCGAAATCGTGCCGTCATGGGTCGAGGAGATATTGGCGCTATGAATCAGTGTCATTCCCGACGCGCGACGCGCGATCGGGAATCCAGAACGGCGACAACGATCGCTGCCGTTGCTCTGGATTCCTGCTTTCGCGGGAATGACATGCGGCGGCGTCCCGCGTCATGACCAAACTCCGGCCAGACAAATCGCGCTTCGCCGAGATCGACACATGGGTGTTCGATCTCGACAATACGCTCTATCCGCAGACCGCGGATCTCTGGCCGAAGATCGACGCGCGCATCACGCTCTTTATGATGCGGCTGTTCGGGCTCGACGCGATTTCGCTGCGCGCCCTGCAAAAGCACTATTACCGCCAGTACGGCACGACGCTGCGCGGGCTGATGACGGAGCACGGGATCGACGCCGAAGCCTATCTCTCCTATGTGCACGATATCGACCGCTCGTCGCTCGCGCATAATCATTCGCTCGCCGAGGCGATCGCTGCGCTGCCCGGACGCAAGCTCATCCTCACCAATGGCTCGCGTCATCACGCGATCGAAACCGCGAAGCAACTCGGCGTCGATCACGTCTTCGAAGATATCTTCGACATCATCGCCGCGGATTTCATCGCCAAGCCCGATGAGGGCGCCTATATGCGTTTCTTCGACAAGCTGAAGATCGAGCCGAAGCGCGCCGCGATTTTCGAGGATATCGTCCGCAATCTCGTCGTGCCGCATGCGCGCGGCATGACGACGGTGCTGGTGCTGCCGCCCCATGACGAAGGCCCCGAGCGCGAGGCTTGGGAAATCGCCACCGGCGACGAGCCGCATGTCGATTTCGTGACGGATGATCTCGTTGGGTTTTTGGAGGGATTGATCGGGGACTAAGTCGCAAGCTGTTCCATCAAGATCAGATCGGTGTCTTGCGGCTTGGCGCCGGCGGCCGTCAACATCGCATGAATCTGGCCCCGATGATGGGTCTGGTGATTGAAGATGTGGTTGACGACGAGCCACTTCGGCTTGGCGACATCCGATTGCATTAGGCTTGACCGCCAGATGAGATCGCCCGCGAGCCAGTCGTCGGTGAGGGCGTCCGCCCAGGCGATCAGCCTGTCGTCGCAGGCGAAGCGGTCCTGTTTCAAGCTGTCCCAATCGTCGCGATAGGAAGCCGATTCGCTCAGCGGCGTGGAAGGCCTCGGGGCGTCGGCAATGCGGCTCAGCCACATATGGTCCGCCCACAGAAGATGGTTGAGAGTCGCATGAATTGATTTGAAAAAAGCGGCGCGGTCCTTCCGCCGCTCTTTGTCCGACAGGCTGTCGGCGGCGGCGTAAAGGCTGGCGTTTTGCCAGCGATTGTAGCGCGCCATTGTCTGTACAAATGTTGAGCGTATCATGTGATTATCTTGTTTCTGTTCGCCTATTGCAGCAGCGTCCTTGCCTTCGCCAAAGCCTGCGCAACTTCCGCCTTCGTCGCGGCGCCTTTCTTCTTCGCCTTGCGCGCGCGCCAGTCGAGGCTCTTCACCTGATCGGCCAAAGCGGCTGAAGGCTTCGCGTCCGCGAGCGCAACTTCGAACGGATAGCCCTTGATCTTCGTCGTCATCGGGCAGGCGAGCATCAGCCCGGTCTTGCCATTATAGGCCTTGGGACTGAGCACCAGCGCCGGGCGATGGCCCTTTTGTTCATGTGCCGCCTGCGGATCGAAACTGAACCAGACGATGTCGCCGCGCTCGGGGATGTAAGCCATTTCAATGTCCATTTCGTGCATGTCATTCCTGATCAGGCCTTCGGCCTGTCGGAAATGACATGCGCGGTTTCGCGTCATCCATCAACTAAAGAGCCTCGCGGCCGACGGGCGCGCCGAAGTCTTCCTCCTCATGCAGATTGTCGCGCGTGACGTCGGCGAGCAGCGCGTCGAGCGTGAACTCCGGCGGCGCCAGCGGCTCGATCACGACACGCCCTTGTTCCACCCGAACGTCCACCGGCTGGTCGATTTCAAGCCGCGCTTCCTCCATCACCGCAGCCGGCAGGCGCACGGCGGCCGAGTTTCCCCATTTCTTCACGGTCGCGCGCATAACGCTCTCCAATTAGGAGGTCGTCATTGCGAGCCAAGCGTCGGCATTGGCGGCGTCGGAGCCGCTGCACCATCCGACCATCATCGAGGATGATTGTTTCATCGGCGCGCGCTCCGAGGTCGTCGAAGGCGTCGTCGTCGGCAAGGGTTCGGTGCTGTCGATGGGCGTCTTCGTCGGCGCCTCGACCAAATCGTCGATCGCCAGACGGGCAAAATGCATGTCGGCTATGGCCGCTGTTATTCGGTGGTCGTGTCCGGCGGTCTGCCCGGCAAGCCCTTGCCGGGCGGCGCGCCAGGCCGTCGCTCTATTGCGCGGTGATCGTCAAGACCGTCGACGCGCAGACGCGATCGAAGACGGGCATCAACGAGCTGCTGAGGGATTGATGGACGTCGCGCGTCTGCGCTTTCTCTATCAGACCGAGCAGGGTCGCATCAATCGCGCGACCTGGCGAAGCGCGGCGCGGCGCTCGTCGCGGTTCTTCTGCCGCTGACGCTGATCTGGTTCGCGCTTCAGCCCTATTCGATCCATGATCTGGCGACGACGCCCTTCTTCGCGCCGATGACGATCATCGCCTATGCCTATGTCATCTTCTACGCCTTCGCCGTCATGCTCGCCGCGGTGAGCTTCATCAATCTATCGGCCAAGCGTTTTCGCGACCGCGGCCTTGAGCCGGCGCTCGGCCTCGCGAGCCTTGCGCCGCTCCTCGCGCTCATCGCCGGCGCTGTGCATTTTTGGCAGCCGCGCGCCGCCGAAGT
Organism: Methylocystis sp.; assembly: GCA_046349135.1. Lineage (GTDB taxonomy): Bacteria > Pseudomonadota > Alphaproteobacteria > Rhizobiales > Beijerinckiaceae > Methylocystis. The sequence goes on from JAXMCY010000032.1 coordinate 17,329, forward strand.
CATGTCGCGCTGGTATGTCTGGGGAGTCGATGCGCTCTTTGTCGCCGCCGTCATCTGGACGATTTATGAGCTGGGCTGGCGGGATGATGAACCCGGAGCGCCTCTAGGATGAGGAAGCGGCGCTAATGAGCGGATTGGCGCATCCCTCTCCCGCCTGTGCTGGAGAGGGTGGCCCGGCCAAAGGGCGTCTGTAAGGACGCCCGTCGTAAACGACGGGCTTTTGGCCGGGTCGGGTGAGGGCGCTGCTGCTGCGGATCACCCTCATCCGTCGCGCGTTCCGCGCGACACCTTCTCCCGCGCGCGGGAGAAGGAGGCGCGTTCTGATAGTATCTGGCAATGACCCAATCCCGCGCCATTTCCCTCACCCGCGAACTCATCCGCTGTCCGTCGGTGACGCCGGCCGACGCCGGCGCGCTCGACGTCGTCGAGAAGGCGCTCAAGTCGGCGGGTTTCGAGACGCATCGAATCGTCTTCTCTGCGCCTGGGACGGCGGACGTCGACAATCTCTTCGCCAAGATCGGCGCGGGCGCGCCGCATCTCGCCTTCGCCGGCCATACTGATGTCGTGCCGCCGGGCGATCTCGCGCTGGCGCTTCGATCCGCCGCGGCTTGGAAATCGTCGACGGCCGCCTCTACGGCCGCGGCGCCTCCTCGGATGAAAGGCGCGATCGCCGCCTTCGTCGCCGCGGCGCTTCGCTACGTCGAGCGTCACGGCGCGCCGAAGGGAACGCTGTCCCTGCTCATCACCGGCGACGAGGAAGGCGTGTCGATCAGCAGCACGGTGAAGTTGCTCGAATGGGCGCGGTCGCGCGGCGAGCGCTTGGAACATTGCATCGTCGGCGAGCCGAGCAATGTCTCGACGCTCGGCGACATGATCAAGATCGGGCGGCGCGGTTCGCTCAACGGCCGTATTCGCGTCATCGGCAAGCAGGGCCATGTCGCCTATCCGCAGCGCGCGAAAATCCGGCGCCGATCATTGCGCGCATCGTCGCTGCGCTTTCGGGCCACGAACTCGACAAGGGCACGACCCATTTCGAGCGCTCCAATCTCGAATTCAGCACCATCGACATCGGCAATAAAGCGGTCAACGTTATCCCCGGCGAAGCGCGCGCCGAGTTCAACGTCCGCTTCAATGACGTTTGGACGCATGACTCGCTGAAGCAGCGCATTCTGCAAGTCATTAAGGAAGCGGCGCCGAACGCCAATGTCGAGGTGAATTTCCGCCCTCGAACGCCCACTCCTTCATCACCAAGCCGGGCCCCTTCACCGAACTTGTGATCGAGGCGGTGCGTCAGGTGACGGGCCTGACGCCGGAACTCTCGACGACCGGCGGCACGTCCGACGCGCGCTTCATCGTCAATTATTGTCCGGTGCTGGAGTTCGGGCTGACGAATGAGACGATACACGCTTTCGACGAAAACGCCCGCGTCGCCGACATCGACGGGCTCTGCGCCGTCTATCTCAATGTGCTGGATCGCTACTTCGGGCAGTGACTCACGCCGTCATGCCCGCGCTTGTCGCGGGCATCCACGCCGCGGCGACGCGCATCGCCAGCTCAAGGCCGGCCATGACGGCATGCGGCGTCACCCCCGCGCGGCGAGCGGCACGACATTGTGCAGCTGCGTGTCCGCCGTCTCGAAGAAGCGCCGCAGATTGCGCGCCGCCTGACGGATGCGCTGCTCGTTCTCGACCAGCGCGAGGCGGACGAAACCCTCGCCGTGCTCGCCGAAGCCTTCGCCCGGCGCGACGGCGACATCGGCCTTCTCGATCAGCAGCTTCGAAAATTCGAGCGTCGAGATATTGCGGAAGCGCTCGGGGGCCGGGGCCCAGGCGAACATCGAGGCGCGCGGCGCCGGGATCGGCCATCCCGCCTGTGCGAAGCTCTCGACCATCACGTCGCGGCGCCGCTTGTGATCGCGCGCGCATCTCCTTAATGCACTCGTCGGACCCGTTGAGCGCCGCGGTCGCGCCACCTGCACCGGCGTGAAGGCGCCGTAATCGAGATAGGACTTCACCCGCGCCAGCGCCGACGAAAGCCGCTCATTGCCGACCGCAAAGCCGATGCGCCAGCCCGCCATCGAAGGTCTTCGACATCGAGGTGAATTCGACCGTCACATCCATCGCGCCCGGCACCTGCAAGACCGAGGGCGGCGGATTGTCGTCGAATAGACTTCGGCGTAGGCGAGGTCGGGAGAGCACGAAGATTTCATGCTTCTTCGCGAAGGCGACGAGGTCTCTGTAGAAGTCGAGCGAGGCCACTTCCGCGGTCCGGATTGGACGGATAGCAGACGACCACCGCGATGGGTTTCGGGATCGAATGCAGGATCGCCCGCTCCAGCGCGCGAAAATAGTCGGGCGTCGGCGCCGAGGGCACCGAGCGGATGACGCCGCCGGCCATCAGAAAGCCGAAGGCGTGGATCGGATAGGAGGGGTTCGGCACCAGCACCACGTCGCCCGGCGCGGTGATCGCCTGCGCCATATTGGCGAAGCCCTCCTTGGGCGAGCGTCGCGACGACCTGCGATTCGGGATCGAGTGTCACGCCGAAGCGGCGGGCGTAATAACCGGCCTGCGCCCGCCGCAGCCCGGCGATGCCCTTCGAGGCCGAATAGCGGTCGGTGCGCGGCTTGCCGGCGGTCTCGACCAGCTTGGCGATGACATGCTTGGGGGCGGGCAGGTCCGGATTGCCCATGCCGAGATCGATGATGTCGGCATGCGCGGCCCGCGCCTTGGCCTTGAGGCGGTTCACCTGCTCGAAGACATAAGGGGGCAGACGCTTGATGCGATAGAAATCCGACATACTGACCTTGTTCCGGAAAGCGCGAAGCTTCGACTTTAGCCTATTTCGCAGGCGTAAGGGAGGGGGCCGGCGCGCCGCCGGAAACGGCGTCGAAGGGTAGGAGCGGAGGCCTTGCCCGCCGCCAAGCTGGCTCTAACTCCCTATTACGCCTCTTTGCGGCGAGGGGCTCATGTCATGGAGGATACGATGATATCTGCCAGAGAACACATGACGATGGCGGCGTTCGGCGGCATGGTCGGCGCGGCGTTGGGCGCCGGAATCGGCGGCGTGCTGTTTGGGCTGCCGGGCATTCTCTCCGCTGCGGTGCTGGGCGGCATTGGCGGCGCCTTCATCGGATCGTTTCTGTAACCGGGAGGCGACGCCGTCGCGTTCATGAGACCATAAGCGCCGCGCTTATGTTTCGAGCGCGGCGCTTTGGCGAGAGGCCGAGCGCCGATCAATCATTGGTGACGATGACGAAATCCTTGCCGGAACGGCTGTCGGGCGACAGCGGCGCGTCGGTCAGCACCATGGTCATGCCGGGATGCATGCGCGCCTGCATGGCCGAGTTGAAGGACGGTTCGGCGCGAATGCGCTGAATGACGTTGACGTCCGGCGCGAGCGTGGCGTCCTCTTGATGATGGGTGATCGCGCTCCAATGCATGCCGCGCGACTTCTGGTCGGCGCCGTTCAAGACGAAGACATGCGAGCCGAGCTTGTCGGCGCCCTCTAAGGCGAGCGTCGACCGCGCGATCACATGGTCGTTCTCGATCAGCTCGATCACATGATCGGCCGAGGAGGCGACGACGCTGGTGACGGGATAATTCTCGGCCTCCGTCCAGTCGGAGGGATGCTTCTTGCCTTCAAGCCCCGCGAGCACCTGCTCGAATTCGTTTTCCGCATAGCCGCTCAGCACCATGCCCGGATGGGTCAGCTCCCAGGGGTCGGTATGCGCGCCGGCGATGATGACCGGCGTGCCGATATGGGTGACGCCGAACAGGAGTTCGGAGAATTTCATCGGCAGCCGCACGCAGCCATGCGACGCCGGATAGCCGGGCAGATTGCCGGCGTGCAGCGCGACGCCCGACCAGGTGAGCCGGTTCATATTGGGCATCGGCGCGTCGTCGTAGATCGACGAGTGGTGATTCTTGTCCTTCTGCAGCACGACGAAGACGCCGGTCGGCGTCGAATGTCCGGGCTTCCCGGTCGAGCAGGTGGCGACGGCGATGCGCACGCCATTGCGATAGACATGCACGCGCTGCTGGGGAATCGAGACGACGACCGAGACGGGTCCCGTCGCGGCGAGTTCGGGGCGCCAGATGAATTCGCCCGGCTTGAGCCGGCCGATGTCCGCCATCGTCTCGGCGCCATAGGCGCGCCGCCCGACGAGGACGGCGCCCGCCCCGAGCAAGCCGCCCAGAAATTCGCGGCGGCGCATCGAAATATTCGTCATGACATGGTCCCCCCAAGGTCCACGAGTAACGATGGGCGGGTAGCATGAACGCCCAGGCTGGCAAAGTGCGCCGCGTCACATCCAAGATGCGCCTGCAGGATGCGCTCGCGCGATGCGCTTGCAGGATGCGCTTGAGCGCAAGAAGTCGAGGCCGCCGTCGCGCAGGACGCCCGCTTTGGCCCGAAGCCGTCGTTGTTTGCCCCCCAGCAAAATCGGCTATGGTGACGCGACCGGGCTTTGTTTGCGCTCTTTCTCCCGTCCCTAACAAGGAGGCCGCCGGTGCGTCTGCATATTGGCATTCGAATTGTCGCCCTGGCGGCGCTGGGACTGGGATCGATGGGGTTTCAGCACGCCGCCCGCGCCGCCGAGCCGATCGCCGAACAGGAAGCCTATGAGATCGGCAAGGAGGCCTATCTCTATTTTTATCCGCTGATCAGCATGGACGTGACGCGAAAAGTCATGACCAACATCGAGGCGGGAAAGAAGCCGGGCGCGGGACCGATGAACGAGTTCCATCACGTGCGGACCTATCCGCCAGCGGAATTTCACGATGTCGTGCGCCCCAATTTCGATACGCTCTATTCCATCGCCTGGCTCGATCTGACCAAGGAGCCGATCATCCTGTCGGCGCCCGACACGAAGGGGCGCTACTACCTGCTGCCATTGCTCGACATGTGGACCGACGTCTTCGCCGCGCCCGGCAAGCGCACCAGCGGCGTGGGCGCCGGCGATTTCGCCATTGTCCAGCAGAATTGGAAAGGGCGGCTCCCCGCCGGCGTGGAGCGGATCGATGCGCCGACGCCCTATGTCTGGATCATCGGGCGCACGCAAACGAACGGACCCAAGGATTATGACGCCGTCCACGCCGTTCAGGACGGCTACAGGCTCACGCCGCTTTCGCATTGGCGCAAACCCGCAAAGCCCGTAGCGACGAAGATCGACCCCAACGTCGATATGAGCACGCCGCCGCTCGAGCAGGTCGACTCAATGCCGGCGGGCAAATTCTTCTCCTATGGCGCCGAGCTGATGAAGGCCAACCCGCCGCATGTGACGGACTGGTCGCAACTCGCGCGCTTGAAGCGCATCGGCATCGAGCACGGCAAAAGCTTCGATTTCGACTCGGCCGACCCCGCCGTGAAGCGCGCGCTCGAGAAGGCGCGCGCAGACGGGCTCGCGCTGATGAAGGAGAAGGCGCCGACGCTGGCGCGCGTCGTGAACGGGTGGCAGATGAACACCGACACGATGGGCGTCTATGGAGACTATTATTTGAAACGCGCCATCGTCGCGCAGGTGGGCCTCGGCGCGAACCAGCCCGAGGACGCGATCTACCCCCTCAATCTCGCCGACAGCGACGGCAAGGCGCTCAAGGGCGAGGAGAAATACGTCCTGCATTTCACCAAGGCCGAACTGCCGCCCGTCGACGCTTTCTGGTCGATCACGCTTTACGACGGCGCCGGCTTTCAAGTCGCCAATGCGCTGAACCGCTTTGCGATCGGCGACCGCGATCCGCTGAAATACAACGCCGACGGCTCGCTCGATCTTTACATCCAGAACGCCAGCCCGGGGCCGGAAAAGGAGTCCAACTGGCTTCCGTCCCCGGCGAGCGGCGCTGAGAACATCACGATGCGCCTCTATGCGCCAAAGCCCCCGGCGCTCGATGGCCGCTGGGCGCCGCCGCCTGTCCGGCGCGCGGAATGACGCCGAAGGCGCGAAGGGGGCGCGTCCTCCCGAAGTCGCATGATCGCGTCGCGCGGATGTGTCGCGCGTCGAGAGCGAGAATCCCTTGGCGCGGTCGGCGGCGCCGGGATTAGCATTCGGCCGTTCTCGCCGTTTCTTGAGAGGCGCATATGAAACATTGCTTTGTCGCGGCGGCCGCTTTCATCGCCCTGACGATCGCCGCCGCCGGCGCGTCGGCCTCGACCGCTTCGCAGCGCGAATACAGACGTGGCTACGCCGATTGCAAGGCCGGCCGCTGGGACGAAAACCAGCATGGCGAATCCTATAAGAACGGCTGCCGCGCCGCCGAGGATCAACGCGCAGGAAAAGCGGCAGGGGCGGGGGCAGGGGCGGGGGCAAGCGCGGCGCCTGCCGGCGGCGGGCTGCGCGGCGACAAGACCGCCTGCCTGCGCGCGGTGAGGCGTCAGACCAACAATCGACAGGTCGTCGTGCTCGGCGTCGAAACCTCGGAGGCGAACAACAGCGTGACGATCGGCGTCGGCCCCAATCGCGCGCCCTGGCGCTGCCTCGTCAAGCGCGGAATCGTCGCCGACGTTATGTCGCTGACGGATGAAGGGAAGCTGTGAGGGGAGGGGCGAGGGGCCTGGGCTTGTATTGCTGCGGTGGATGCCGAATCTGCTTTTGACCCAAAGCGGCTGGAAGAGCCTTCTTATATGCCGGCAGGAATGGTCAAAATCGCTGCCACAGCATTGAGCCGTCAGGAACTGTGTCAGTCACATTCTTATAACGTCGGCCAGGATGTCCGTTGTGATCTGGCGGCCTAAACCGTCGAGACCGGGGTAAATGAAATTGCCGTCAATCCCGAGACGGTTGATTTGCGACATCATGCGGGCCTTCGTTTGGCGGCAGTTCGGAATCACGATTCGCGAGAGTCTGCTGAGCCCCTCATTGATGAGTTCCTGGTTCGCGTCGATAGGCACGAAGGGACTGCATCCATCCGGTAAAGGCTGTACGGAGAAGCAGCCCTTCTGTGCAACGATTCGTTGATCGATAGCTTTAGGAAAATAGACTTCGATATGGTTGATCTTTTCGAAGTCAATGTCGATCGAATAAACGTAACGCGGCTCCATGACCCAAACCGATGACTCGGACTGAAGACTCTGTTCCAATGCAAAATAAAGTGCAACGAGAGGGTTTTCAGTCCAATCGAGCAGACGGGTTGGGAGACCATGGTGCTGGCCCAAGACCAACCAATCGATTTTCGTGGAAGGCAGGTTTGACAGATATTGCGTGGCGTGTCGTTGGAACCGCGTCAGGATATAGTCTTCCAGTTCATGCCAGCTACCAAACCTGCCGAGAGAAAGCGCGCTGTTTGGACCCGCTAAGCGTCCGAGGCCCGGCGTCAAGGGCCAACAGTGGCCGTCGGCATGTCCACGATAGAGCGTCAAACCGCCTTTCTTTTCCGTGAGACGGAGATACTCCTCGAGCGAGGCCGCAACGGACTCTTCTACTATCACCAAATCGCAAACGGTGGAGTCTCCCCTGGCGAGCATGTTCGAGCGAAGCGCGCGACTCGTCGCTCCTACTCTTGCCAAGAGTTCTGGCTTCAGCCCAACTTCAGCCAAGGCGGCAATCAAATGGTCGATCGTGCGGTTAAACGAGGAGACATTTAGGCCGGCGTCAATTAGCCAAGCATGCTGGTTTCCATAGTCCGCTTCCGTGTAGGCCGTCTCGTCTCCTCTCGCACGGGCGGCGATTTCTAAAATCATTGTCTGCAGGCCCGGGGAACGCGAGGGCGTAAAAAGAGCACCGAAATCCGACGCCCCCCTAGGGGTGAAGAACGCCTTCAATTCTGGATCGTGTCTCACCCGCGCAAGGAAAACGTCTGTCGCACTTTGGCATGCCTCACGAAGGTTAGAGGCATCTTGATCGGCCGCCGCCAGTGGCTCCTTCATTCCGGATTCAATACCAAGAACGGCGCGCTTGGACGCCTCCAGGACTGTCTTGACGTGCTCTATTATCTGGAGCGGCACGCCGGCGCCTTCGAGAACGCCGATGACTAGACCAATGACTTTTTCGACATGATGTGGGCCCATTCCCTGTGCGCGCAACCGTGCATGCGCTTCATCGAGATCGCGCCCCGTGTACAAAACCGGGCTGCCGAGGGCCATCAATAGAAAGCCTTTTTGCTTTGCTCGCATCCTCCGCATGTCTGTGTCGGCGAAGAAGGGGGCAAGCTCTTCGTCTGCAATCACCCCATGATAAAAAGCGTCGACAATCGTTTCGAGGGCGGCTGCGCCGCCGATCATGTCAAGCGGTTTCATCAGGAAGGCCCCAAGGGGCGGACTACGCCGCCTCGTCAGCGTTAGACACCATCATTTTTCTGGTCGATCGTGGAGGAGCGGACAGCCTTAAGCCGTAGCCACAACGGACCGAGCGAGTTATCCCTCCGTGAATTTGCCGGGAGCCTCAAACTTCGCCTTCTTCTTGAAGGCTAGATCTGTCTCTTCCACAGTGACGAGAGGCATGGTTGTAACCCTGAGCAGACCGGACCCCGATACGGCAAAAGAAAAAGCCGTAGCAGAAACGTTATCGGGGAGGTCGGCGAGCAAAACCCAGTCATGCTCGCCAAACGAAAGGTAGAAGGCTTCCAACTTCCCGCCTAAAGCCTCGATCGCTTTTTTTAAAGCTGCTTTCCGTCCGGAGGCCGTGTCCCTTTCAACGCCCTTAATGCCCTCAGCAGAGTAGGTTGCTTGAAACAAATATTTTGGCATGACGTTCTCTCCCGGTTTCCGAGCCTCCTCCTCACGGGAACCTCTAACAACGTTCGCCGCAACCGGACTTTCGCCACATCATCTGTAATCCCATCACTCAAACCACTCGAATTCAATCACCAAATCGCTCGTTCGCTCGTTCCGTAACAGTCGAGAAATAAATAGTACAGTTGAGAAATAAAACGAAGTTGCAATCGACTCTCGCATTCGCCTACCGCCCGACGGCTTGATCTGATTTCCATGCCCTCGCGCAGTCGCGTGCGAATGTCTGCAATTGGCGGATTCTGTTGAAAAACTCGATTGTTGCCGGGCGCCATGGCTCGTGATTCACTTTTCCTGCTGATTTGCGGGAGAAGCGGCGATGATGGGGACTCAGACAGCGGCCGCTCGGTTTTTCTATGATTTCTGCCTCGACGATCATGTGCCGAAGGATCATCAATTGCGCGGGATCGATCGGCATCTCGATCTCGAAGGCGTTCGCGCCGCGTTAAAGCCCTTCTACAGCAGCACTGGCCGCCCGTCGGTCGATCCAGAGCTTATGATCCGCATGCTTCTTGTCGGATATTGCCTGGGCATTCGCTCGGAACGCCGCCTGTGCGAGGAAGTGCATCTTAATCTTGCCTATCGCTGGTTCTGCCGGCTCGGCCTGGATGGCAAGGTCCCAGATCATTCGACGTTTTCCAAGAACCGGCATGGCCGTTTTCGCGAGAGTGCCATCTTGCGCCAGCTCTTTGAATCCATCGTCGAGCGTTGCATGGCAGAGGGCCTTGTCAGCGCTAACGGCTTCGCCGTCGATGCAAGCCTGATCGCTGCCGACGCCAACAAGCAGCGCTCAGTTCCGAGCAGCGACTGGAGCCCCGACGAAATCAAAGATGACGCGTGCCGCGCGGCGCGGGAATATCTTGCAACGCTTGATGACGCCGCGTTCGGCGCGGCTTCGCCCGTGACGCCGAAGTTCATCGCGCGATCGGATCCCGCGTCGCAATGGACCGGCGCGCATAAAGGCCACGCGTTCTTCGCCTACGCGACCAATTATTTGATCGATACGGATCACGGCGTGATCGTCGATGTCGAAGCGACGCGCGCCATCCGACAGGCCGAGGTCGGCGCTTCAAGAACGATGGTGGAGCGCACCGAAGCGCGCTTCGGCCTGAAGCCGGGTTATCTTGTCGCCGACTCCGCATATGGCTCGGCGGATAATCTCGCCTGGCTCGTCAAGCAGAAGCGGATCACGCCGTACATTCCCGTTTTCGACAAGTCGACGCGAACCGACGGCACGTTCTCGCGTTCGGACTTCATGTTCGATCCCGAGGCCGATTGCTATGTCTGCCCGGCTGGAAAAAAGCTGGTTCAGTTCCGGCGCGCCTACGCCACTCCGCGCACCAGCGTCGGGGCTGACGGCACGCGTCGTTACCGCGCGAGCAAGAAGGATTGTGACGTCTGCGAACTCAAAGCGAGATGTTGCCCGAATGCTGTGGCGCGGAAGATTCCACGCGATCTGGAGGAAGATTCCCGCGATGTCGCT
>JAXMCY010000033.1:0-26065 GCA_046349135.1 Methylocystis sp.
ACGTCAACCCTGGGGGCGGCCTGTCGGGCGTCTCGGCCTCGGGGTCGAGTCCGGCGCACGCGGCGCTGGCCCGACGGATCGTGTCGTCGTCGCGCGGGCCCAGCATGTGCGGCTCGGCCTTCGTCAGCCAACATTTCGCCTTCCACTAGAGCTGACGGCGGGCGTAAGCGCCCGCCGCGATTCATCGTTCCGGATATCGGGGGCAGAATGAAGTTCGCGCGATCGCTTACCTGTGCCGCGGCGTTCGTCGCATCGTCGGCGGCGCACGCCCAAGAGGCCAAGCCCGCGGCTGCGCCGACGCAAACGGCGTCGCCGGCCTCCACAGCGGCGCCGAAGCCCGCCGCGCCGGCGGTTACGCAAGGGGCAGCGACTCCCGCAGCTGTTCCGGCGATGTCGGAAAGCAAATTCCTTGGAGCGCTGTACACCGCGATCGCCAAGCGAACGCCCTCGGAGAGTCCTGCCGGCGAGGGCGAAGTGACCGCGAGTTTTCATGTCAATGCGCAAGGCAAAATCGACAGGGTGACGATCGACAAGACGACCAGCCCCGCTCTGGCGGAGGCGGTGAAAAAAATCCTGTCGAGCGTCGACGCGCCGCCGCCGCCTGGCGGATCGATGGACGTCGGGCAGACGTTCAAGTTCCGGGCGAAGTCAGATTAAATCCCGGCGACGCAGCGCCGGATGAAATCGCGTGGACTCACGCGTTTAAAGGAGGGGGAGATGCGGCATATTTCTCGATTGACGCTGGGGTTCATGGCGCTGGCCTTCGCCTGCGCGTTAGGCGCAAGCGGCGCGGCGCGCGCGCAGGCCGAAGCGCCCAAACCGAAAGCCGAAGAGAGCGCCGAGCCGAAGGCCGAAGAAAGCAAGGAAAAGAAGCACGAAGAGAAGGCCGAAAAGCGGGACGACAAGACCGACGGGCGCAGCGAACAAAAGGCGAAAGCGGCGCGCGAAGAGAAAGCCGCAGAAAAGGCCGCCGAGAAAAAGAGCCGGGCCGAGAGCGGCGCCTATGCGCGCAAACTCGCTCAGCTTATCCGGGCGCGCTCGCCGGGCGCATCGAACATCGGCGAGGGAAGCGCGGTCGTTCGCTTTCGGTTGAGCGCGTCGGGCGCGCCCAACAGCGTCGCCGTCGTCTCAGCGTCGACGCCACGGCATGGCCAGTTGGCGCGCCAGATCGTGTCGGGCCTGCGCGCGCCGCCGCCGCCCGGCGGTTCCTATGACGGCGTGCAAAGTTTTAGATTTCACTAGAACGCGCTGCAAAAAGGTGGGAACCGGTTTTTCGCGTATGGCGCGGTCTAAACTGAGGGAATCGATTACGATATCTGCATTTGGATGATTTCGCCCAAATGCATCGTGATCTAGCGGACGACGCGCGCGCAAGACCGGCGCGCGCGTCGTCGCTTGGTGAAATGACGATGAAAGTTTGGGAGAGGGATGGAACGCCAGGGAAGAAAGATGCGGCGCCTTCTCCGACTGACATGGTTCGTTGCGTCGCTCGTCGCCGGAATGGGAGCAGCGTCGACGGGCAGAGCATCGGAGCGCGATGATGGCGCGCGCGCCGCTTACGCTGCCCGCATTTCACAAATGTTGCGCGCGCGCACCTATCTCGACGTGTCGGCGCAGCGCTTCCGAATGGACCCCCGACGCCCTTCTCGCGGCTTTGCGCGCATTCAATTCGAGATTGATCCATCGGGCAGCGTGCATAAGTTCAGAGTGATGGAGGCGAGCAGCGACTTGCACGCCAGAAAGGCGGAAGAAATCGTATCCGGCTTACGCGCGCCGCCGCCACCCGGCGGCCGCTTTGCAGCCGAACAGTCGTTCAACTTCAGATGACGGCGCAGTTGAGTAGTGAGATCGGGAGGAACTGATGAAGCGTCTAGCTTTTGCCCTACTGGCGCTCGGCGCCTCGGGCGCCGCCAGCGCTCAACAAGGCGCTGCGCCCGCTAACGCAGACAAGGGCGCGAGCGCATCGGGCGTCCCTACGGCGACGCATGCCGCGATGGCCCATCCCGCTCCCGCTTGCGCCGACGTGAAGGTCGACTGCGCGATGACCGCCGTTCCTTCTTTCGCCAAGGACGACCGATTGTGGGTCGCGTTCTCCGTCGGCAAGTCCGTTTACGCCGCCGCCTCGTCGGACAATGGCAAGACCTTTTCCGCGCCGACGGCGATCGCCACGGTTGGCGACGGCGTGATCGACGCGCATGGCGACGCGCGCCCGAAGATCGTCGCGCTCAACGACGGAAGTCTGCTGGCGACCTATACGACGCGACCCGACAAGCAGATGATCGGCACGATCTTCACCGCCCGCTCGAGCGACGGCGGCAAGACGTTTTCGACGCCGCAGCCGCTGCTGACCGAAGGCGGCCAGCGCTTCGACAGCATCGTCGTCAACCCTAAGGGCCGCATCTATGCCGGCTGGCTCGACAAGACTCATGCGCTCAAGGCCAAGGCCGAAGGCAGAGAGTTCGCCGGGAGCGGCGTCGCCTTCGGCTATTCCGACGACGGCGGCAAGACCTTCAAGGGCAAGTCGATCCTCATCGATCACGCTTGCGAATGCTGCCGCATGTCGAGCGCGCTCGACAAGGACGGCGCGCCGGTCTTCGCCTGGCGGCAGGTGTTGGACGGCGGCGTTCGCGACCATATGGTCGCGAAACTCTCGGCGGACGCGACGCAAGCAACGGCGACGCGCGTTTCGGTCGACGACTGGGCGATCAACAGCTGTCCGCATCATGGACCGTCCATCGCCATCGACGCGTCGGGCGCTTGGCATATTGTCTGGTTCACCAAGGGCAAGAACCGGCAGGGATTGTTCTATGCGCGCAGCCTCGACGGCGGCAAAAGCTTCTCGGCGCCCGAACAATTCGGCGACGAGGCGCGCACGCCCGGACACCCGGCGCTGATCGCGACGAAGGGCCGCCTCTATCGCGTCTGGAAGGAGTTCGACGGCACGACGACGACGATTGCGATGCAGATTTCGCGTGACAACGGCAAGAGCTGGAGCGCGCCACGCGCGATCGCGCAAACGGCGGACGCCTCCGACCATCCCGAACTTATCGCGCATAAGGGCGCGGCCTATCTGTCGTGGCTCACCCATAAGGAAGGCTATCGCCTTCTGCCTCTGCCGCGGGACGAAAAAAGCGCCGCGGCGCTGCGCTAACGCAGCATTGTCATTCCCGACGCGCGCATCGCGTGCCATCGGGAAGTGTCACAACCCGAGTTACGGGATTTGCTCTGGATTCCCGGTCAGGCTTACGGCCTGCCGGGAATGACAAGGCCGCAATTTCTCGCAATCGTCAGTCGGAATTCGCATCATGCGCCTATTGGTCCTTGGCCTCGCCTTTACGCTCGCCGCGAGCGGCGCCGCCGCCTTCGACTTCAAGCCCTATGCCCGCGGTGCCTTCGCGCAATTGACCAAGGCGCATGCCGGCAGGCCGCTCGTGGTGCATTTCTGGTCGGTGACCTGTCCGCCCTGCCTTGTGGAATTGCCGCAATGGGCGAAGATCGCCGCCGAAAAAAAGGGAATCGACTTCGTCTTCGTCAACACGGACAGCGACGAGGACCGCGCCCGTGCGCAAGCGCGCATCGAGAAGGCCGGATTTTCGAACGCCGACCACTACGGCTTCGCCGACGACTTCGTCGACAAGCTCTATTTCGAGGCTGACAAATCTTGGCGCGGCGAATTGCCCTTCACCGCGCTCGTCGCCCCCGAGGGCGCCGTCACGACGGTGACCGGCGCCATCGACGATCCGCAGATCGTGGAATGGCTGCAAAAACGCGCCGGCAAGTAGTAGCCCCTAATCGCGCCGCCTATTAACGGCCGCGCGCATAAAGCACGCCGAGAACGATGAGCAGCGCCAGCAATTGCAGGCCGACGCGCCAGCGCATGAGCTTCTGGGCGCGCGCCGGCGCGCCCTGGCCGCCGCGAAACATATTGATAAAGCCGGCGACGACGACGAGAGCGACCGCCGCAACGGCGACGATGACCAGCAGATTTGACGAACTTGGCATGAGCGGCGCTTCTCCATAGAGCGCGCTACGAAAAAGTGGGAACCGGTTTTTCGCGTAGAGCGCGCTCTAAACTTTTTGAATCGATCACGTTATCTGCGTTTAGGCGATTCCGCCTAAACGCAGCGTGATCTACGCTGCTGGGCTGTAGAGAAGCGCGCGCCCCGCCGCAAGGCGTTTATCGCCGCAGCAGCCGCTGCAGATAATCCAGTTCGTCCTGCGGTCGTTCAGGCTGGCCGAGCCTGCGGCGCAGCTCTTCCTGCACGCGATGGGCGCGCTGGGCCGGCGCCAGGCCCAGCGGATCATATTTGCCGGTGAGATCCGGACGATTGCCGTCGCCCGCCGCGCGTCCCAAAGGATCGCGGCCCTTGCCGCGGCGTCCGCGCCTGCCCGGGCTTCCGCCCTCTTCGTCGGCGCTTTCGTCGCCCTCTCCGCGCATCTGCTGCGCCAGCCTGTCGGCGCCCTTGCGCAACGCCTGAACGGCGCGTCCCTGCGCGTCGACCGCCCTTCCGCGTCCCTCGCCGGATTTGCCGAGCGCCTCTTCCGCCTCCTTCATCGCGCGACGCGCGTCGTCAAGCTCTTCGCCGCCCTCGACGCCGTCCTCGCGCAGCGCATCCTGTTGCCGCTCGAGCCGCTCGCGAAGCGCCTGCTGGCGCTTGCGTTCGGCGCCGGAGTCTTCGCTCCGCTGCTGGCCGTTCTGCCGACGTCCGCGCGAGACGCGAGGCTCCGTCTCGTCTTCGTCCCGGTTCATCCCCTGAAACGTTTCGTCGCGCAATTGCTGCTCTTCGCGTGACAATCGATCGAGCTCGTTGAGCGCCCGGTTCATTTCGCGACCGCGCGCATGGCGCTGGCCGGCGCCTTGCCCCGATTGCACATTTTCGAGGATGTCCTGGAGTTCGTCGAGCAGCCGTTGCGCCTGCGCCATGTCGCCGGACTTCATGGCCTTGTTCATCTCGTCGAGCATCGACTGCAATTCATCCGGCGTGATTGAGTCGGCGCTTCCCTGCGCTTCCTGGCGCGGCGCGCCCGGGGGCGGCAATCGGCTGCCGAGCTGCTGGAGAAATTTGTCGAGCGCGGCGCGTAGCTCCTCGGCGCGTTGAGCGATTTCCTCCTCGCCAGCGCCGCGCGCAATGGCGTCCTTCAAGTCGCGTTCGGCGGCGCGCAGGTCGCGTTCGGCTTGAGAAATGTCGCCTTCTTCGAGATTGAGCGCCATCGCCCACAGCATCTCCGACACGCCGCGCAAATCATCGTCATTGCGGGCGGCGTCGAGACCGCGGCGCGCCTCGCGCAATCCGAGATGAATGGCGGACGGCGTATCGAAGGCCTCGGGCGCGATCGAAAGGGCTTCAAGCGCCGTGCGGACGTTCGCGCGCGAATCCGGATCGAGCGCGAGAATGCGTCTCTGTTCGGCGAGCGCGCGCGCCAACGGCTTAACGAAGCGGCGCTGCGGCAGAATCATCTCGATCGCTTCCGAAGCGCCTTCATTGTCAGCGGCGTCCTTGGCGACGAGCCGCATGGTCAGCTTCGCGCCGCCGAAGGGACTGTCGGCGAGATCGATCGTCGCCCTGCCCTCGCCCTGGCCGCCGCCGCCGGGCGGCAGCGCGAGCGCAAGTCGCGGCGGCTCGTAAAGGGCGCGCCGGCCGCCGGACGGCCGACTAAAGACGGCTTCAGCGCCGACAATGCCGTAATCGTCAGCGGCGCGGAACGCCAATGTCATCGTGCCGCGCGCATTGTTGCGCGGCCTTTCGGTCAGCGCGATGGTCGGGGGGCTGTCGGGAATCGCCGCGAGATCGAAGCGCCGACCGTCGGACAGCGACACATGGGCGGGGCCGGTGAGCCGGAAGGCCTGTTCTGCCGGCGCCTCCTTTGCCGCCGCCTCGCTGGTCGCCGCAGCGGCGAGGCCGCCGGAGACGGATAGGCCCGCGTCCGCCGGGCGAATGCGCAGCGTCGAATTGGCGGGCGCCTCGACCGGCGCCTCGCCCTCCTTGGCGAGCACGATCGGCGGACGGCCCGTGTAAGCCGGCGGCTCGAGCCAGGCGTCGACGCGTGCGCCGGCTCCGATGTTTGAGGCGGCGCGCCAGTCGAAGGCGGCGGCGAGACGCGCGCGCTTTTCGTCGCCGGCTACAAAGCCCGCCGCGACTGCGGCGACGAGAGCAAGCGCGCGCAATGCATAGGGGTCCCGCTGCGGAACGCGCGCATGCGGCGCCTCGATGGCCGTCCTCATCAAAGCATCTTCCAGGCGCTGGCGGTGCAGCGCCCATAGCGCTTCGACGCCGGCGTCGGCGTTCGGACTGGCGAGACGATCTTCAAGCGATGAAGCTGGACGAAGCGCTGCGTCGGCGCCGCGGTCCAGCCGCTCAAGAGCGGCGGAACGATGCGGCCAGCCGCGCGCAATATCTCTGGCGATGACATACAGCGTCGCGAAGCCGAAGAGCGCAACGCCGCCTATTCGCGCCTCGACCGGCGCCGCGCCCCAGAATCCCAACCAGGAGAGCGCCAAAAAGAACAAGACGATCGTGGCCAGCGCCAGGCCGGTCCGCCAGACGCGCTCGGCGACGATCGCCAGCGCCGACCGGCGCAGCATCGCCTCAAGACGCCGCGACGTTTCTTTCGGCGCATCCCGATGCTGAAGCTCGTCCATTCAACCTCCGCGAAACCTAGCGACGACAATGGCGGTTTCAACGCGTCGAGACAATCTTTGCCGTAGAAGAACGCTAAAATTCAGCGCATTGGCAAATCGAAGGCGCCGCGCGGTAATATCCCGCATGATCCGCAAACCCAAGGGCGACGTTATCAGCGACGTCGTTTCGCCCCCGATCGGCGATCTCGCTCTTCTGCCCGTCCCGGTCGCCAAAATCCGCGACAAGATTCTCGCCGCTTGCGCGACCGGCGACATCGAGGCGCTCCGCGTGCCCATCGATTGGAACGAGACTCGGCCGCTCTTCGCCAAGAGCGGCGCGTTCAAGGCCGGAACCGATCCGATTGAGATTTTGAGGTTGCTTTCATTCGACCGCAAGGGGCGCGAGACGATATCGCTCATTGGCGCGATTTTCGCCCAGCCTTTCGTGAAGATCATGCGCGGACCGACGACGCTCTATGAATGGCCCGCCTTCGCCCGCCGTCCGCCGGGGCCGGCGGGCGAGGAGGAGGCACGCGGCCGGTGGCGCTGCGTGCGGTTCGCCGATCTTACGCGCTCCAATGCCGAGGGAAGGCTGCGTCCAACGCGCATCGGCATCGCAGCCGACGGCGTCTGGCACTATTTTTGGAGCGAAGATTAACCTCGCCTTGCCTTGAGAGGCGCCTCCTTCGAGCAAGAATGGGGCGGCGGCGGGCGCTTCGATAATTCTAAGCTCTCGCCGCCAATCCAATGAGAGAAGTCCGCAAAACGCGAATTCAGATTTCGCGCTCCTGCTCATGGGGCGCGGCGTGCGAACGGCCCTTCTCTTCGGCGCGTTTCAGTTCGTCCGCCTCTTCGCCTTCAATCGCCCGCTCGGCGTCCTTCGCCGCCTTGTCGACCTTGCCGCTTTCGACGAATTTCCTGGTGGCGTCGTTATACTGTTTAGCGGCAGTGCGGCTGCCCTCGCCTTCGTTTTTCGGCTGCACGTCTTTATGCGCGGTCATCGCGTTCCTCCTGTTGAAACTTTCCAGCGATGGCTTCGCGCTAACTCGCGCGTCGTTCGTGGCGCTTGCGAGTGGCCGCAGCTTTCTTGGCCGATTCCGAACGTTCTGCGGCAGAGCGCGATGCGGAAGCTTGCCCGCCGAGCTTGCCGCCCTTGTGCGCCGCCGGATTGCCCGTATGCGCGCCGCGGCCGGACCCTGACTTCTTTCCGCCGGCGTCGTCCTTATTGACGGTCGCCCATGCGCGGCGCTCGGCTTCTTTCTCGGACACGCCGCGCTTCTCGTAGCCTTCCTCGATATGTTCGGCTTTGCGTTTCTGCTTGTCGGTGTAAGCCGACTTGTCTCCCTGCGGCATGGCTCATCTCCTTTGCATGCATTGGGGATGAGCGACTAACCGCGGGCGCCGCCGCAATGTTCCGCGGCGTCGCGCAATCTTTGCAAAGGGTGAGTTAGAGCGCGCCGAAAAAGCGCATCGACGCGCCTTGGGAAGGCGTTACGAGTTCGCCTTCCCACATGACCTTGGCGCCGCGCACGAAGGTCCCGACCGGCCAGCCGACGACTTCCTTGCCATCATAGGGCGTCCAGCCGACGCGGGAGGCGATCCAGGAATTGCGGATCGTCTCGCGGCGCTTCATGTCGACGATGGTGAGATCGGCGTCGTATCCGACCGCCACACGCCCCTTGCCGGCGACGCCAAAGAGCCGCGCCGGACCGGCGCTCGTCAGGTCGACGAAACGCTGCAAGGTCAATCGGCCGGCGTTGACATGATCGAGCAGCAGCGGAACGAGCGTTTGTACGCCGGTCATCCCCGAGGGGCTTTCGGGATAGGGCTTGGCCTTCTCTTCAAGCGTGTGAGGCGCATGATCGGAGCCCAATACGTCGACGACGCCCTGCGCCACGCCGCGCCAGAGGCCGGCGCGATGGCGCGCCTCGCGCACCGGCGGATTCATCTGAGCGCGCGTGCCGATGCGCGCATAGTCGCTCGCGTCCATCGTGAGGTGATGCGGGGTCACTTCGACGCTGGCGATATCCTTATTCTCGGCAAGCAGTGCGATCTCTTCCTCGGTGGTGACATGCAGCACATGGACGAGCGCGCCTTTTTCGCGCGCGATGCTCATGAGCCGCCGCGTCGATCGCACGGCGGTCTCCACGTCGCGCCAGACCGGATGCGAAGACGGGTCTCCCGACACGCGCAATGGCTTGCGCATATTCAACCGATCTTCGTCTTCGCTGTGAAAGGCGGCGCGCCGGCGCGTATGCGACAGCACCTCCGTGACTCCGGCGTCATCAGCGATGAGCAGCGAGCCGGTCGAGGAGCCCATGAAAACCTTGATTCCGGCCGCGCCAGGCAGGCGCTCCAACTCGCTCAGATGCGCGGCGTTCTCATGCGTGCCGCCGACCCAGAAGGCGAAATCGCAATGCATGCGCCCCGTCGCCCGCGCGAGTTTGTCGGCAAGCTCAGCTTCGCCGGTCGTCAGCGGATTGGTGTTGGGCATGTCAAAGACGCCGACAACGCCGCCGAGAACGGCGCCGCGCGATCCCGATTCCAGATCTTCCTTGTGCGGCGCGCCGGGTTCGCGAAAATGGACCTGCGTGTCGATGACGCCGGGCAGAATGTGGAGGCCGCGGCAGTCGACCGTTTCTCCGGCCGACGCGCGGGAAAGGTCGCCGATCTCGGCGATCTTGCCGTCGCGCAGGCCGACATCGCGCAGGCCCTCGCCATCCTGGTTGACGAGGACGCCGCCGGAGAGGATGACGTCGAAGATCTGCGGCATGGGTTGCGCCTCGCTTGCGATGCGGTCGCGGGGGTGAGCTTTGTTGCTAATGCGCTAAAGGCGCGCAAGACTCAAGCAGTCGACTGCAGAGGCGAACGATGAATATGACGACGGCGATCCTGCTTGAAGACCGCGGAATTATCGAGGTTGCGGGCGAAGAAGCGAGCAAGTTTCTCCAAAATCTCGTGACCAACGACGTCGCCTCGCTCAAGCCGGGCGAGGCGCGCTTCGCCGCGCTGCTGACGCCGCAGGGCAAGATTTTATTCGATTTTCTGGTCTTTGCGGCGGGCGCCGACCGCTATCTGCTGGATTGTCCCCTAGCCCTTGCCGCCGACCTCGAAAAGCGTCTGAACATTTACAAGCTGCGTTCCAAGGTGATCGTAAAGAACCGCAGCGACGAACTCGAGGCGATCGCCTTTCCCGACTTGTGCGAGGCTCCGAAGGTCGAGGCCGCCGCCATCGCCCTCGACCCGCGCGGACCGCTCGGATTCCGCGCCATCGCGGAAAGGGGCGCGATACCGACGCGGGAAGAACGGAAAGATTACGACGCGCGGCGCATTCATGCGGGGGTCCCGCTCGGCGGCGTCGACTTCGCCTATGGCGCAACCTTTCCTCACGAAGCCAATATGGATCTGCTTGCCGGCATCGATTTCAACAAGGGCTGCTATGTCGGCCAGGAAGTGGTGTCGCGCATGAAGCATCGCGGTCTCGTACGCAAGCGGGTCGCGAAATATCATGCGCAAGGCGGCGCGCCGGCGCCGGGCGAAGCGATCCGCGCCGGCGACGTCGACATCGGCGTCACGGGGTCGCGGCTCGCGACTGAAGGTCTGGCGCTGGTGCGGCTCGACCGTCTCGCTGAGGCCAGGGAAAAAAGCCAGTCGCCGGTGGCGGCTGGCGTCGCGCTGGCGTTCGAACCGGAAGAGCGACTCCCCTAATCGCCCAGCTCGGTTTTGCACGTATACGCGTGACCGAAATCACGAATGGATCCGCGTCTCGAGTTCCTTGATGATCCTGTCGGCGATCTCATTTGGCTTCTGATCCTTAAAACGGATATGCAGTTCCGGCGTCATCGGACGTTCGTAAGTCTGATCGACGCCCGTGAAATTTTTGATTTCGCCGGCGAGCGCTTTTCTATAAAGGCCTTTCGGGTCACGCGAGATGCAGACCTCAAGCGGCGTATCGAGGAAAATTTCGATAAATTCGCCATCCTCGACAAGTGATCGGGCCATTTGACGCTCGGCCCGGAACGGCGAAATGAAGGCGCAGAGCACGATGAGACCGGCGTCAACCATCAGCTTGGCGACCTCGCCGATGCGGCGAATATTTTCCACGCGGTCAACATCGGTAAAACCCAAATCCCTGTTCAGGCCATGGCGGATGTTATCGCCGTCGAGTATGACTGTACGTGCGTTACGCTCCAATAATTTCATTTCGACGAGATTGGCGATCGTCGACTTGCCGGCGCCCGAAAGGCCCGTGAACCAAAGAATGACGGGCTTTTGACGCTTGATCTGAGAACGCGCCGCTTTTGAGACCAGCTGCGCCTGCAGATGAATGTTTTTCGCGCGGCGGAGCGGAAAGGCGATCATGCCGACGCCGGCGGTCGTATTGGTGAACCTGTCGATCAGAATGAACCCGCCGGTCGCGCGATTGGCGTCGTAGGGGTCCGCCGCAACGGGCGTATCGAGCGCAATATTGCAAAATCCGACTTCGTTGAGGCCGAGCGTCTTGGTCGCGATTTGCGCGCCGTTGTCAACGTCGAGCTTGTATTTGATCTCCGTCACTGTCCCCGCGAGCAAGCGGCCGTTCAGCTTCATTAAATAGGAGCATCCCAGCAGCAGCTTGTCCTTGTCCATCCAGCTGATACGCGCCGCAAATTGATCGGCCACGTCGGGACGCTGTCTGGGGTGACACAGCATATCGCCGGGGGAAATGTCGATCTCGTCCGCAAGCGTCAGTACGAGAGAATCAAATGCCGATGCGCTTGCGGCGTCGCCATCCCTCGCGACAATGCGCTCAACTCGCGACGTGCGGCCAGATGCGGCGACAAGGATTTCGTCCCCGACGCTCACGCGACCGGAGATGAGACTTCCTTCATAACCGCGTAATTCGCCCTGTAGACGATTGACCGATTGTACAGCGAAGCGCATCGGCTGTTCAGCAACGGCGCTTTCGCCATCAAACGAGTCGAGATAGGCGAGAAGGCACGGCCCCGAATACCACGGCATATTGGCCGACAACGAGTCGATATTGTCGCAGTAGCGCGCCGAAATCGGAATCGCCGCGATAGAGGCGAAATCCAGTTTTCCTGCCGCTTGGGCGAAATCCGCTGAGATCCGATCAAAGGCGGACTGACCGTAGTCGACGAGATCCATCTTGTTGATCGCCAGCACGACGTGGCGAACGCCAAGCAGAGAGACAATGGCGGCTATGCGACGCGTTTGCGTCAGTAGCCCTTTACCCGCGTCCACCAGCAGAATGGCGAGGTCCGCGTTCGAGGCGCCTGTCGCCATGGGGGCATATGGCTCGTGGCCGGGCGTGTCGGCGATTGCAAAAAGGCGCGCCGTCGTCGAAAAATAGCGATAGGCGTCATTGGCGACGCCCTGCTTGCGCGACGCAGGGAATCCGTCAACCACCCGCGCTAAATCGATTTCGTTGCCGACCACGGCCTGTCCTTTGGAGTCGTTCGCCGCCGCCGCCGATCGGTCGTTGTGAATGAATTCGCGTTCGTGAAGAAGACGACCAGCCAGCGTCGACTTGCCATCGTCGACCGAACCGCAGGTATAAAGACGCACAGTCGGGCGCGACGGTTTCGTCTCAACGGGCGGGCATTGAGTTTTGCCCGACATCAGCAATGGGCCTCAAGCGCGATCCTTCGCATGTATTCCGCATCGCCGACGTCGATAAGTCTGCCCTGATGCATCGACGTCGGCGACAGTTCGGTCTCTTTGATGATCGCTTCAAACCTATCGGCCTCCGACTCGATCGCGCCGCTGAGCGGGTAGCCGCCGAGCGTTCGAAATCGCACGCGGCGCTCCTGCGGGACCTCGCCCGTCGCGCGTGGATAAATCGCCGTCTTAGTAAGTTGAGGCATAACGCAGAAATCTTTGCCGCTCGAATAAGAGCCGCATGGGGCTTTTGAACCCCGAAACGGCCTCCCAAAATGTAGATCCGTTCGACTCTATACTCAGAAGGTGGGACCGCAACCCCAATTTCCGCCTCGGCGCTCGGGCGTCAATTGAAGCCAGCGCCCAGTATATCGCGGTTGACGACAGTAAGGGAGCAAGCATACGCGCGGCTAGGGATGACTTGTGCTTGCGCTTCAGGCCAACTGTCTTCAGTTCACATCGCCGAAATTTTAGCCACACGGATCGACGTCCCTGCGGCGAAGCCCGTGACGCAGGTTTCGCCGCGCAGTGATTCGGCCGGCCTCCAGCCGTTAATTTCCGGGATCAACAAATCAGAAAAGATCCAGTCATATCGCGCTGCAACACAGCCATTATTTTTGGGCATAAACAGGTAATTGGATCGGCATTTCGTACATCTAAGGAGACGGGCATGAAAACGGTTTTGGTCATTGCCTATCTGTTGGGAGGTCATGTCATCGACACGGAAACTCTTGACGCCGCCAATATGGAAGAGTGCAAGACGACCAAACAGATGGCGCTTACCGAAAACACGCCGGTTACGACGCGCTACGGATCGAATGTAAAAGTCTCGGCGGAGTGCAGACAATATCCAAACGCGGCCGAGCTGACCGCCGGTAAGTCTGCGCTGTAGATTTCCTCCAAGAATTCTGGAAGTCGTCGCGTCGTCCGTCGCAGGCGTGAAGGCGTCGCCAGGCAGACCGCGTCCTTCTGCTTTTGGAGCGTTCCGTGCGACCGCCTTTCGCCGCGCGCGGCGAGAGGCGGGCATTTTCCTTTTCGCAACGCGCGGCAGGCGGCAATCAGTAAGTAAAACGTGGTTTGCGACGGAGATCCGCAGCTTCCCGATGACATGAAAAGGCGCCGGATCGTACAAACTGTAGAAACATCGTCTTACGACATATGCGCTATATCGCTTCACGAATTGAGAAGCTGCTCGAAAGTTGACGGAGTTGCACAGTGAATGGCGTCGTCGTTCTTGCCTTGAGACGTCCTTATACGTTCGTGGTTCTGTCGATCTGCATTCTTCTATTCGGTATAATGACGATCGTTAAAACTCCGACTGACGTCTTTCCCAACATCAAGATTCCCGTCGTCGCGGTGGTTTGGGCATACGCGGGACTTCTGCCCACGGAAGTATCAGGGCGCATCACCTATCTCTATGAGCGCCAGCTGACGTCGAATGTGGAGGGAATCGAGCATCTCGAGAGCCACTCCTATTACGGCAGCAGCATCATCAAAATTTTCCTGCAGCCTGGCGTCGACCTCGCCGCGGCTGAAGCCGACATCGACTCGATCTCGCAGACCGTCACCAAGCAGCTTCCGCCGGATATTTCCCCGCCAATGGTCATGCGCCTGGAGGCGTCGTCCGTGCCGGTGGCGATGCTGAAAGTGACGGCGGAAAATCTCACGCCGGCTGATCTCTACAACCTGGCGAAAAACAAGATCCGTCCCTTTCTGGTCACCATCCCCGGCTCCATCCTGCCGCATCCATACGGCGGTCAGGACAAGCAATTGCTCGTGTCTCTCGATCAACAAAAGCTTCTCGCGCGGCATCTCACCGCCTCCGACGTGCATAATGCGCTCGGCAACCAGAGCATCGTGCTGCCGGCCGGCGATATGAAGCTCCACGCGACGGATTGGCTGGTGCAGACCAACGCGACGCCGATGCAGGTGGAGGATTTCAACAACATCCCGATCAAACGCGTCGGAAACGCCACTGTCTTCATGCGCGACGTGGCGGACGTGCGCTTGGGCGGACCGCCGCAAATCAACGCGGTCTTGGTGGACGGCAAACAATCCGTATTGATCGTCGTAATGAAGAGTGGCGAGGCGTCGACGCTTGATGTGGTGGATGGGATCAGGAAGGCGATCCCGCGCATCGAGGAGATCGCGCCCCCTGGCGTCAAGGTCGAAATGCTTAACGACGCCTCGGTTTTCGTCAAGGATTCGATCAAGGACGTCTTGCGCGAGATGGTGCTCGCTTCCGCCCTGACCGGTCTGGTCGTCCTGTTGTTCCTCGGATCATGGCGCGCCACGGTCATCATCGCGACGTCGATTCCGCTCTCCATCTTAAGCGCAATCATCGGTCTTCATTGGATGGGCCAGACGATCAACGTTATGACCCTCGGCGGACTGGCCCTCGCCGTCGGCATTCTGGTCGACGACGCCACGGTGATGATCGAGAACATCGACACGCATATCGAGATGGGCAAGCCGTTGGAAACGGCGATTATCGACGCGGCCAATCAGATCGTGATCCCGACTTTCGTGTCGACCGCCTGCATCATCATCGTCTGGTTCCCGTTGTTTGAACTGACCGGCGTCTCCGGCTGGCTTTTCACGCCGATGGCCGAGGCGGTGATGTTCGCGATGATCGCCTCCTTCATTCTGTCGCGCACATTGGTGCCGACGATGGCGAAGTATCTTCTCGTCGACCATGGCGCGCCGCATGCCGTCGACGCGGGCCAGGAAGAAAGGGGCGAACTGCTTCTAGCCCTTGCCGGTCGACGAAAATTTCCGACCGCGGCCGAAATCGAAGCTCTCGCGAACAGGGACGCGGAACGCAACGCTTTGGCGGGGGACGGCGGACTATCGCACTTTGCGGCGCCGCTCCCGGAGGTTGATCAGCGCTTACATGAGCGCAAAGGATTTCTCGGTCGCATTCAGGAGGGATTCGACCGCGGATTCCAAAGGATGCGGGACCGGTATTCCGAGCTTCTCCGCAGCACGCTGCGGAATCGCCGGCGCTTTGTCACGGTGTTTCTCATTGGCGCAGTGGCTTCGGCCGGATTGTTCTTCACCAATGGCCAGGAGTTTTTTCCAGAGATCAAATCCGGCACGCTCCAGATGCATGTGCGCCTGCCTCTCGGAACGCGCATGGAGGTAACGGGTCGCATCGCGTCGCTCATTTCGCAGGATATCGAGCGCCTCCTGCCTGACCAGGTCGAGAGCATCGTCAGCAACTGCGGCCTTCCTGTAGGCCCACACAATTTGGCGTTCATCCCAACGCCGACAATCGGCCCACAGGATTGCGACATGACCATCGGTCTGAAAGATGAGGTGTCGCCGGTATGGGATTTCCGGAAGATCCTTCGAAAAGGGCTGAAAGAGCGCTATCCGGGGACGGAATTTACGTTTCAGCCTGCGGATCTGACGGCAAAAATTCTCAATTTCGGCTCGCCTTCGCCCATTGATGTGCAGATCAACGGCGGCGATTCCATGGAGAGCTTCGAGTTCGCTCAAAAACTCGCGAGCAGGATCAGCAAGGTCAGTGGGGCGGTGGACGTCGTGATCCAGCAAACCATGCGAACGCCGACGCTTCTCGTGGAAGGCAACAGAAGCCTCGGACTTGGCATCCAGCTGACCGAAAAGGACATTGCCGACAATCTGCTGATGAATCTCTCCGGCAGCCAGCAAGTCGATCAGGTGTTTTGGCTCGATCAAAAAAGCGGCAACTCATATCAGATCAATGTCTATACGCCGCAATATCAGCTGACGAAGGTTCAAAACCTGCTGACAATTCCGGTCGATAAGGGAGACCTCGATCCCTCCGGATCAAACCTGCAACTCCTTGGAAGCGCCGCGTCCCTGTCGGTGAAGGGGACGCCGGGCGTCGTGTCGCACGCCAATATCATGCCGCTCTTCAATATCTACGTGTCTGCCGAAACCCGCGACCTGGGAGGCGTGCTTTCCGATGTGAAGAAGGTCTCCGAAGAATTGGAGAAAGAGCTGCCGCGAGGCGCCGCTCTTGAGATTCATGGACAAGCGGAAACGATGCACGCCGCGTATATCGAGCTCGTCGGCGGCCTCCTCGCGTCGATCGTGCTGATCTATCTGCTGATCGTGGTCAATTTCCAGTCTTGGCTCGATCCGTTCATCATCATCACCGCTCTACCGGGCGCGCTGGCCGGAATAGCGTGGTCGCTGTTCCTGACGCACACCAATATTTCGGTGCCGGCATTGACGGGAGCGATCATGTGCATGGGCACGGCGACAGCGAATTCAATTCTTGTCGTGGCCTACGCGCGCGAGCGTCTGGAGTTGCATGGCGACGCATTGGTCGCAGCGTTGGAAGCGGGTTATGCGCGCATTCGTCCGGTCATCATGACGGCTTCGGCGATGATTATCGGCATGTTGCCAATGTCGATGGCGAACTCGCAAAACGCGCCGCTCGGACGCGCGGTGATTGGCGGTCTCACGGTCGCCACCTTCGCGACTCTGTTCTTCGTGCCCTGCGTTTACGCGATGGTGTATCGCCGTAATTCCAACAAGCCTGAGAGCTTCTGATGAAAACGGATCTTCTGCGTACCGCAAATGTGAAAATTAACGTGCGCGGCAAACCGGCGGTTTGGGCAGCCTTGTTGGTTTTCGCGCTCTTCGTCGCTTACGAATTCTACGCGCGTCGACACGCGTCGAGTCTTCTGCAGGAAGAAACATTGGAAAATGCGATCCCGACGGTGGCGGTCGTGAACCCGCAACTCGGGTCGCCAACCGAAACGATGGTCCTTCCTGGCAACATAGAAGCTTGGTTCCAGGCGCCCATTTACGCGCAGGTCTCAGGCTATGTGAAGATGTGGTACAAAGATTATGGAGCGAAGGTGAAAAAGGGCGACATGCTCGCCGAAATCAATACGCCGACCCTCGACGCGCAATATTCTCAGGCCAAGGCTTCACTTGAAGCTCAGCGCGCTCAGTATAATCTCGCCGTTGTTTCGGCAGAGCGCTGGGTCGCCTTGCGCAAGTCGCATGCGGTTTCCGAACAGTCGATCTCCGTTCAGGAAGCGAATGAGAAAAAGGCGAAGGCCGATCTCGAAGCCGCCGAGCACAATGTCAGCAATTTTGTCGCCCAGCTCCAGTTCAAAACTATCGTCGCCCCGTATGATGGGGTGATCACCTCGCGCAACATCAATGTTGGCGACTATATCAACAAGGAAGGAAACATCAGCGACAAGAGCGCCGTCACCAATCTGTTTTCGATCGCGGACATCCACAAGATGCGTCTCTTTATCTCGGTGCCGGAAGCGTTCGGCCAGCTTCTGAAGCCAGGCCTGACGGCGGACGTCACCGTTCCGCAGTTCGCCAATCGCCATTTCAAGGCTGAATTTCTCACGGTCGCCGGCGGCTTTGATCCGAATACGCGCACAGCGGTGACTGAATTTACGATTGACAATGATGACAAGTCGCTTTGGCCGGGATCCTACGCATCCGTTACGCTCACAGTTCCGCTGGCTACCGAGAATTTGACCATTCCATCGAGCGCTCTCGTCTTTCAGGAGCATGGCGCGCAGGCGGCGGTGGTCGGCCAAGACGACCGCGTTCATTTCAAGCCGATCAAGATCATAAGGGTGCTCGACGGCAGGATTGAGATTTCGGCTGGGCTCTCAAAAGCGGATCGCTTGATCAGCAATCCCAGCGCCGCCTTGCTCGAAGGCGACAAGGTGCGCGTCGTTCAACCGGCGAACGGCTATGAGATCAATCCCGAGGATCTCAACTGACGTTGCCGTCGCCGAGCGCCAACCATGCACGCGCATGAAAGATCGGCGAGCATTGGAAGCTTCGTCTCCGGTCTTTGTTTTGTTCGACGACATAGCGCGCGGCTCGCGAAAAAGTGGATGCCGGTTTTTTCGTGCAAAGCACGCTCCAAGCCTTTGGAGCCGATCGCCTCAACTGCATTTGGGCGATCCATTCGAAGACAGCGTGATCTAATGTGCCCAACGAGGAATTGCATGCGTCGTAGATCGATAGAAAAATTCTGGCGCTTTCTTCCGCTCGTTTCCGCTTCGATCCTTTCCAGCTGCAACGCCTTGCCCGGCGTCGACCTCGCTCCAGCTTACGAACCGCCGGAACTCATCGTGCCGGCGTCCTGGCATGGCTCCAGTCCGTTTGTCGAGGCCCGTCCTTCCGACGCGGAGATACGCCCCGATTGGTGGAAGCTGTTTCACGAACCGGCGCTGGACAGGCTGGAAATGCAGGCCATGGCCGCCAATCCGGATCTGCAGGCGGCGGCCGAACGCTTCGTGCAGGCGCGCGACATCATGATGAAGGCGCAGTCGCGGCTTTTTCCGCAACTCGGGCTCGGATTTGGCGCCTCCGACAACAAGCAGTCGCTGAACGCGCTGTTTCGCGCGCCCGATTCGCCGATCTACGACACCTCCGTTTCGGATGTTGGAATCGCTTCCTGGGAACCGGACTTTTGGTACGCCATTCGAAATGAAACCATGGCGCAGACGTATCGCGCCGAGAGGCGCGCCGCGGAATTCGCTCTTGCGCGCTTAAGCCTTCAGGCCGAAATCGCATCCGACTACTTTACGCTGCGCGGCTATGATGCGCAGGTCGCGACCTACAAGCAATCGATCGACTATTACAAACAGTCGCTCGCGATCGTGAATGAACAGTTCGTGGGCAAGATCGCATCGGAATTGGATGTGGCGCGCGCCAAGGCGCTTTTGACCGGGACCGAAGCGAAACTCCTCGAGATGCAAGGCGAGCGCGAAGTCGTCGAGCATGCGCTCGCGATCCTCGTCAATACGGCGCCGGCAAGCTTCAAGGTCGCGCCCGCCGGTTCCTTTAGAATCACGCCCTTGAGAATCCCGCAAAAAATTCCGTCGACCTTGCTTGAACGACGGCCTGACATCGCGGCGGCGGAGCGTGAGATGGCTCAGGCGAACCGCGAAATCGGCATCGCCCGCGCGGCGTTTTTTCCAAAGGTCGAATTCCGCCTTGACGGCGGTTTCGAGGATCACGGCATGAACCTCCTCAAGCTGGCCAACAGCTTCTGGTCCTATGGGTCAGCCATTTCACTGCCCATTTTCGAAGGCGGTCTGCGCCGCGCGCAATTGCAGCAGTCCTGGTCCGTTTATCGCGAGAAAGAGGATCGATATCGCTCGACGGTGCTCAATGCTTTCAGAGAAGTCGAAAACGGCCTGAGTTTGACCAGGCGCCTGAATGCAGCAGCGAAGAAGCTCGACGAGACGGTCGCCGCGAACCTGCAGACTCAGAATCTGACGATGGATCTCTATCGCGGCGGACTCGGCTCCAGCCTCGATCTTATCTACGCGCAGGTTGCGACGCTTACGGCGCGAATCGACGCGGTCACGGTGAAAACGCGGCTGATTACGTCGTCTGTCGAGCTGGTTCGCGCTTTAGGCGGCGGATGGAATCGCGGTGAGTTGCCCGCGGACGCCGAAATCCAACCTTTCGGCGTGCTTCAATATGAATACCTCTCGCCGCCGCCGCCCGCCGGCGGGATCGCCGTTCCCCCGGAAAACTACCCCGAAGACAATAATCTCACGCGGACGCCAGCCCCGCCGTCGACCGTTGGAAACGGGGCTTCCTGATGATCGCGCTAATCGGCGCCGTCAGGCGTTGCTGAGCTTGCTCTTTTTTGGGGATCGCTTGTCGAAGGCGTGTGCATACCAGCCTGCGCCAAGAGCGAGGACGACGACGGTGGCGATGGCGATCGCGGTCCAGTCGCGAAGATACTCCTCGCCGACCGAGAAGGCGAAACGAGCGTTATATTCCTTGCGGCCGTCCACGCTTCGCGCCCGAACGAGGGCCAGGTAATTTCCTTGTTTCTTGAAGTCGTGTTCGAGCTGGATCACCCCGGTCGTGAACTGCGCGGGCGGAAGATAGGCTTCGGTCGGCGCGGCTTCTTCATCCCCATTCGGATCGGCTTCGACGATGCGGAGTTCGACCCTCATGTCGCGCAATTCGTCCTGCATCGTGTCGACCACGATCGTCGTCGGTCCCGTTTCGGGAATGTCCTCGCAGAACTGGCTTCTCGATTGCGTCGGCTGATAGAAGCTGAAGGTGATGACGTCCGGCCCCATCTGGGCCGCGCATTCCCGAACTTTTTGGAAAGCCTTGGCCGAATCCCTGCGCACCGCCTGCGCGTTCGCGCCCGCGATCAAGCCGATCGCGGTGATGAGAATGAAGAGGAGCCTGATTCTGAGCATGTTTGCGTCCGGTTTCGACAACGTCTCGAAAATCGACAATGCTGCATTTTCAGGCCCGGCGTCCAATGCCTCGAACGCGCCGCGGCCTTATTCACTCCCAAAGTGAAAAACCGGCGGTCGCCCGCCGGTTCTTTGAAGCTTGAAGATGCAGTCCTGCTCAGTGCGGGGCGGCGCCGAGGCTCGACACGTCGACCTTCACGCCCGGACCCTGGGTCGAGCAGATGGCGACGCGCTGGATATAGGTGCCCTTCGCGCCTTGCGGCTTCGCCTTGGCGACGGCGTCGACGAAAGCCTTGATGTTTTCGACGAGCTTGCCGTCATCGAACGAGGCCTTGCCGACCGTGCCCTGCACGATGCCGGCCTTCTCGACGCGGAACTCGACCGCGCCGCCCTTGCTGGCCTTCACCGCGCCGGCGACGTCCATCGTCACCGTGCCGACCTTGGGGTTGGGCATCAGGCCGCGCGGCCCGAGCACTTTGCCGAGACGGCCGACGAGCGGCATCATGTCCGGCGTCGCGATGCAGCGGTCGAAGTCGATCACGCCGCCCTGCACCGTCGTGACGAGGTCCTCCGCGCCGACGACGTCGGCGCCCGCCGCCTTGGCCTCGTCGGCCTTGGGGCCGCGGGCGAAGACGGCGACGCGCAGAACGCGGCCGGTGCCGTTCGGCAGATCGACGACGCCGCGCACCATCTGGTCGGCGTGTTTGGGATCAACGCCGAGATTCATGGCGATTTCGACGGATCTGTCGAATTTCGCCTGGCGCGCTCGCGCACGAGCTTCACCGCGTCGTCGATTGGGTAGAGCTTCGTGCGCTCAATGCCCTCGCGGGTCTTCGCAATGCGTTTTCCGATGTGCGCCATGGTCTTACTCCACCACCTGGAGGCCCATCGCGCGGGCCGAGCCTTCGATCATCGACATTGCGGATCTGACCGTGGCGCAGTTGAGATCGGGCATTTTCTTTTCGGCGATCTCGCGAATCTGCGCCTTGGTGACCTTGCCGACGACGTTACGGCCGGGGGTCTTGGAGCCCGAGGCCGGCTTCTTGCCGATCTTGAGGCCCACGGCCTTCTTCAGGAAGAAGGAGACCGGCGGCTGCTTCATCTCGAAGGTGAAGGAGCGATCCTGATAGGCGGTGATGACGACGGGGATCGGCGTCCCCTTTTCGATCTGTCCCGTCTTGGCGTTGAACGCCTTGCAGAATTCCATGATGTTGAGGCCGCGCTGGCCGAGCGCGGGACCGATCGGCGGCGACGGATTGGCCGCGCCGGCCGGCACTTGCAGTTTGATATAGCCGGCGATTTTCTTCGCCATTGCTGTTCTCCAACGATAGGCGCCCGCCGCGATTTTTTACGCGTCGGCGCCGGTTGCAGTTCGTGGTGCGACATGGACTCCCGAGGCGAAGCGGGCATGTCTCCCACGTTGAGTTTTCGCTTCCGCTGGACGGAACGAAAAAAGCCCTCGAGGGAGGGCCTGTGACTTATAGCGGTGCGATCGGGAAAAGCAAATGATTGCGGCCGACGCCAGCCTCAATGACCGTCGGGCGTGAGGCCAACATGCTCCTCGAGCCGGCGCAGGCGCTCTTCGAATTCGCTCAACAGCACGCCATGCCCGATTTGCGAGGAATGATATTCCATCACCGAGCGGCGCAGCCCGGAAATCTGGTCGCTCAGGCGCTTCTCCTGCTCCTTGATCTGCTTTTCCAGATTCAGCATGTCCGAGGCCACGTCGGCGCGCAGCGAATGAATCTCGGAGCGGACGTCAGCGACGTCGCTCTTCGTCGCCATCTCTTCGCGAAGGCCGTCCACCTTCGCGTCGATCTGCGCAGCAGCGCTAAGCTAAAATTCTCGGGCTCGTCGCTCATCGCGGCTCCCATCGCCGCTGAAAAGCGCGGCGGTCTTTCATAACATATTTTCTAGCGCGGCCGCCTCCAGCCCTGCAGCCAAGGGCGATCCGGCGAAGGACTTCCTCATCCTGAGGAGCCGCTGCAAGCGGCGTCTCGAAGGGCGAGGAAGTCCGACAGAGCGCCGTTTTTTTCTCATTCGTCACTTCGAGACGCGAGCTTCGCTCGCTCCTCAGTGTCTGGCCGAAAAAGGGGCGAAGAAGGTTGAGTGATTTCGGCCGGGCGTGATTCCATTGGGTTGCGAGACCTTATGGAGGGCACGATGGCCTGGACCAAAATCACTCGGCTTCAATATGGGCGCGAGGCTTTGCGTTACGCAAGCGATCTTACCGATGCGAATGGGCGCTGGTCGAAGGGCGTCTTCCGGCGCGTCGGTGTCTTGACGGCCAAGGCGGGTGAGCCTGCGTGCGGTGCTGAACGGGTTGCTCTACATGGCGTGGAGCGGCTGTCAGTGGCGAGCGCGCCGCGACTCGGCGCGCTCGACGGTGCAGGGCTATTTTGGCCGCTGGCGCGACGACGGGATCTGGCAGGAGATCGCTCTTCTCGCGGCTTTGGCGCGGCGCTTGCGGGGCGCGCGGCAGCGCTTCGGCCGGCGTCATTGACAGTCAGAGCGTGGCGACGAGCTATGGCGGCGGTCCGCGTGGGCTGGACCCGGCCAAGCGATCAAGGGCCGCAAACGGCATATCGTCACCGACACGGACGGCTTGCTTTTAGCCGTCGACGTGCATCCCGCCAATGTTCAGGACTGTCATGGAGCCGCGCCTGCTGCGGAGGCGCGCAAGCGCCACCCCACGCTCGGCCACATCTTCGCCGATCGGGTCTACCGGCCCGCAGCTCCAAAACGCCGTCAGCGATTGCGGTCCATGGACAATCCAGATCGTGGAGCGGCCGCAAGGCGTCAAAGGGTTCCAGCTTCTGCCACGACGATATCGTCGAGCGCAGCTTCGCATGGCTCGACGATGCCGCCGGCTCTCAAAAGACTTCGAAGCGACGACAGCCAGCGCTATCGCCTGGATCTTCCTCGCCCAAATCAGGCTTCTCTCCAGACGCCTGGCAAGAGCACAATCTTTATGAGTCAGACTCTCAGGATGAAGGAGAAAAAAGGGTCACTCGATCTCGGGGCTCAGGCGTCCTTAAACCTTCTCGACCTGGCCGAACTCCAGTTCGACCGGCGTCGGGCGGCCGAAGATCGACACGGCGACCTTGAGACGCGAGCGCGCCTCGTCGATTTCCTCGACGAGCCCATTGAACGAGGCGAAAGGTCCGTCGGCGACGCGCACCGTCTCGCCGACCTCGAACATGATCGTCGGTTTTGGCCGCTCGACGCCCTCCGCGACCTGGCCCTTGATGCGCAGCGCCTCTTCCTCGCTGATCGGCATCGGCTTGTTGTCGGCGCCAAGAAAGCCGGTGACCTTCGGCGTATTCTTGATGAGCGAGAACACCTGGTCGGTGAGGTCGCATTTCACCAGCACATAGCCGGGAAAGAACTTGCGCTCGGCGGAAACCTTGCGGCCGCGACGCACTTCCATGACCTGCTCGGTCGGCACCAGAATCTCTTCGAAGCTGTCGGCGAGTCCGCGTTGCGCGGCGCCTTCGCGAATGGCCTCGGCGACCTTCTTTTCGAAGTTCGAATAGGCGTGGACGATATACCAGCGCATGCTCATAGCGGCGCCTTAAGCTCCAATTATCTAACGTCCGATGCCGATCATCAGCCCGACGCCGAAACGCAGCGCCGAATCGACGACGACGAAAAACAGGCTCGCGAATAACACCATCAGGATGACGAGGCCGGTCGTGATCAGCGTCTCCCGGCGCGACGGCCACGTCACCTTGGCCGCCTCGGCCCGGACTTCCTGCAGGAATTGAAACGGATTGACCATTCGACTACCGGGCTGTGCGGGGACGCGCGACCTTGTGAGAAGAGCCGCAAGATGAAACGCGCCGCAAAACGATCGCGGCGCGGGACCTGTCGGCCGCGCGCCACGAATTCGAGCGTTTATAGCGCCTTGCCGCCGCGCCGCCAAGCGAAAAACACGACAGCGAAATCCAGGCGTCGAAAGGCGCCGAGCCGCGGCGCAGGCCTGGCGCGCCGATCAGGATAAGGCGGCGGCGGAATGGAGGATTGCGCGCGCCTCCGCCAAGGCCACGAGATCGGGCGGCAGCAATCGGGCTTCTTCCGGCGTGATATAGGCGATCCGGCCGGCGAGCCCGGACCCGAGCCGCGCCATCGCCTGTTGCAGATTTACGGGAGCGTAGCGCGTATCGGCGGCGCCGTAGACCTCGCAGCTGCGGCCGAGCTTGGCCAGCACGCTCCAATGAACCTTTTCGTTGACATGCTCCTGGTCGGGGTCGCCGCCCCAGAGCAGGCTGTTGGCCGGGGCGCCCGTCGCAAACATCTCTCTGCTGCGCGGAAAATTCTTGTCGATCGGATATTTCTCCGCGGAGTCGGGAATGTCGCCGTCGATATTGGGCGTCAACACGCGTCTGATCGCGTCATTGTCGAAGGAGAGCCCGGTGAGCGCCTGCGTGCGCGCGATCATCCAGATCAGCGCAATGTCGGAAAGGCCAGATTCCGCATAGCCGCCGCCGACATTGCAGTGGACGCCGGGAAACCAGTTTTGCTCGATGTTCTTGGGATGCGGCTCCCCCTTCTTTACCGTCCAGAAGGTCGGGGTGAAGGGACGCCGCCGCTCGTCGACGCCGATCGCGTGCAGCGCGTGATCGACATGAGGCCCGAGCTCTGTGTCTTTGAAGCCGCCGAAAACCATCAGCGTGATGTAGCGGCCGAGCGGCGCAAGCCCGCTGAAGCCCGCGGGCACGCCATAGGAGCCGACGGTGTCGAAAACGCCGAGCAGCTTGATGCGATTATTCGCCTGAATGTCGGAACCGCTCGGCGGCGCGCCGCTGCGCGAGGCCTCTCGCGCGCTCTTGTTGGCGCGCGAGATGTCGAAAATTCCCTCGTCCTTTGTTTTTCTTATGCCGCAGTCGCCGATCAGGCCGGCCAAGGCGCGGGCCGCATAGGCGCCGCGTGAAAATCCGTAGATGTAGAGTTCCTGATCGTCGCGATAATTTTCGACGACCCAGTTATAGGCGTCCTGCACGATGTTGCGCAGGCCGAAGCCTATGGCGCCGCCGACGATCTTGAACCCTTGCGCGCCGACGCCGGAAAAATAGCCGACCTTTTGTTCGACGCCGTCCGCGCCGCGTGCGGGAATGAGCCTTTCGACGACTTTCTCCTCCCACGACTTTTTGCAAATGTTCGTGAAGTCGCGGGGCGTATTCCATGTGCCGTCGAGCAGGACGATGTTGCGAATCATTTTTCCTCCAACAGCGGGCAAAGCTTAAAAAATTCGACAGCGCGCGCTTTAAGCGTGACGCGCTTTGACCGCCGGCGCAAGCGAAGAGGAAGTATTTGCCCAGAAAGGGCGCTCCCCGCTATGAGAAGCGAAACATCAGCCGAGCATTGGAGAAAAGGATGCGCGCACGCTCATTGTTCCTGGCCGGGCTCACGGCGGCGATAGGCGCCGGCTGCAACGCCGCCCGTCCGCCACAAGCCGCGCCGCCAGGACCCGCGGCGCCGATGGCGCAACCGCTTCCGCCGGACGGCCCCGGCTGCGCTGGCGCCGTCGCGCGCTATCGGTCGGTGATCGACAACGATCTGGCGATGGGCC
>JAXMCY010000034.1:0-25243 GCA_046349135.1 Methylocystis sp.
AATGTCGGCACGAGCGACGCCGCAACCCAGGTCATGGCGAAAATCAGATAGGGCGCCGAACGATACAGCCAGGACGCGTTCTCGGCGAGGACGACCTCCTTACGCAACAATCGAATGAGGTCGCGCCAGGGTTGGATGATCGGCGGTCCCTTGCGGCGCAGGAGACGGGCTTTCAGCTTTCGGACAAGGCCGATGAGCAGCGGCGAGAGCGCGAGCACCAAAAGCATTTGGACGCCTTGCGCGACGAGGTCAAAGAGAATTGTCATATCGCCACCAGAACCAGCAGGAAGACGAGGGCGGCGAAAACCAGCGCGAGATATTCCTGAATCGTCAGAAGACTAAGGATGTTCAGACTTGAGGCGCAGGTCTCGACCGCGCGCGTCAGCGGCGCGTAGAGATAGTCAAAGATGCGATCCTTGATCTCGACATTCAGGCGCGCCGCCCGCATATCGCCTGGCGGCGGCATGTCGAGCCGCTCCTTCACCGAAAAGGCGATGACGCCAAGCGTGCGCCGAATCGGCTGCGCGAAGCTGCTGCCCGTATATTGGGTCGTGGGGCTCGTTTCGATGTAGCCGCAGTCCCACGCCGGCGCGCGCCGCGACCGCGTCGAGCCGAATTTGTGGATGATCCATCGCGCCGAATAGACGGAGAAGAGGATGAAGATGAAGACCAGAAGCCCATTGTAGGAGCTGCGGCTCTCGGCCACCGGCGCGATCGATAGCCATGAGAGTTCAGCCTGAGCCGGCATGCGCCCGCCGACAAAGTCCCTCGCCGCCGGCGAAATCGTGTCGATGACGAGGCTGGGCAGCAGGCCGGCGAGCAGGCACAGCGTCAGCAACGCCGTCATCGACCCGAGCGACCAGCGATCGGGGTCTTTCGCGGTCCGCGCGGCTTCGCTGCGCGGCCGCCCGAGGAAAGCGACGCCATAAGCGCGGATGTAACAGCCTGCGCCGAGCGTCGCGCTGAGCGCCAGCGCGACTCCAACCGCGGGAACGAGAAGTTTCACCGTCCATTGCGGCAGTGACGGGCTCAGAAGAATCGCCTGAAACACCATCCATTCGGAGACGAAGCCGTTCAGCGGCGGCAAAGCGGAGATCGCGACGCAGCCGCCGAGAAACAGAAAAGCGGTTTTCGGCATGGAATGAATCAGGCCGCCGAGCCGCTCGATGCTTCGTTCCCCGCTTCCGCTCAATACGGCGCCCGCGCCGAAGAAAAGGAGGCTTTTGAACAGCGAGTGATTGAACACGTGAAACAGCGCTGCGGTGAAGGCGAGCGCGGCCGGCAGCGCCAAGCCGTTGGCCTTGAAGGCGAGGGCCAGCCCAAGCGCGATGAAGATGATGCCGATATTTTCGATCGTGCTGTAGGCGAGAAGCTTTTTCAGATCGCTCTGGATCGTGGCGAAAAGCACCCCGATGAGCGCGCACGCCGCGCCAAAGCTCAGCAGTTCGATCGACCGCCAGAACGCTGGGCCCCAGCAGATCGAAGACGACGCGAATGAATCCGTAAATCGCTACCTTGGTCATGACGCCGCTCATCAGCGCCGAGACGTGGCTCGGCGCCGCGGGATGCGCCAGCGGCAGCCAAATGTGGAGAGGCGCGAGCCCGGCCTTGGAGCCCATGCCGACGAGCGCGAGCGCCAGAACAAGAGCGGTTTTCCACCCCTCTTTGGTCGATTCGCGAATCGAGGCGAAGTCATAGGCGCCCCCGACTCCGCCCAGCACGCCGAACGCCATCAGCAGCGCAAAGCCGCCGAAACTCGCCATCAGCAGATAGACAAAGCCGGCGCGTCTGTTCTCCGCTTCATGGTGATGCGTCAGCACCAGCGCCCATGACGCGAGCGACATGAATTCCCAGGCGACGAGAAAGCTAAAGGCGTCGCCGGCGAGGACCACCACATTCATGCCGGCGAGGAACGCCGGGTAGAACGGCAGCACGCGCATGGGCTCTTTCTCATGCGCGCCATAACCGATTGCATATGCGCTCGCCGCGGCGCCGCCGAGATTGACGACGGCGAGAAAAAACGCACTCAGCACGTCAATCCTGAAATGCGTCCCGATCCAGGGCAGGCCGAACGGGAGTGTCGTCGACAGCACATCGGCGCCTCTCGGCATCACCGCCGTCAGGAAAATTGTGGCGCATAGAGCAATGCAAAGACGGTAGACGTTTCGGCTGACGTCCGAATTCCGCCTGTACACGATGGCGTAGACGCTGACGGCGAGAAGCGCGCTGACACAGGTCAACGCCAGGTAGAGCGGCATGCTTATCACCTTCCAGTCGACGCGGCCCTCGTCGATCGCCCTCGCTCGCGGCGCTCGGGGAGCTTAGGCGCTGCGCTTGCGTGGCGCGAGAGGATGCTTGGACGTCGCGACGTGCTGATCGAGGCCGCTAATTTCCGCGCGCCCGCCGCTGGATTCATAGTCCTCGCAGAAGTGGTGCAGGTTCTCCATCACGGTATGATCGACGCACCAAGACTCTGAGAGATCGATGATAACGATCTTTCCCTTCGGGATTTTTCCAAGGTCGCTCTTCAGCGCCAGATAATTGGCGAAGAAGGCGGCGCCGCCGATGCGGACGTCGTAGACGCCGGGTTCGCGCTCGACGATGACGCGATGGAGTTTGAAAACCTGTTTCCAGTTGACGCTGCGCCAGACGTGGAACAGGAACTCGGCGACGATGCCGATCGCGACGCCGATCAAGAGATCGGTCGCCAGCACGCCAATAATGGTGATCACAAAAACCGCGAGCTGGTCCCAGCCGATCGCCAGAGTCTTCTTGAACTCCAGCGGAGAAGCGAGACGGTAGCCGGTGAACACCAGCAACGCCGCCAGCGAGGCGAGCGGGATCTCATGAATGAGCCTCGGGAAAAGCGCGACGAAGATCAGCAAAAACAGGCCATGGAAGAAATTCGCCCAGCCCGTGCGCGCGCCATTGTTAACGTTGGCGGAACTGCGGACGATTTCCGCGATCATCGGCAGGCCGCCGATCAGGCCGCAGATGATGTTGCCGACGCCGACCGCCGCGACGTCGCGGTTGAGATCAGAGGTGCGCTTATACGGATCGAGCTTATCGACCGCCGCCGCGCTCAGTAGGCTCTCCAAGCTGCCGACAAGACAGATCGCGAAGACCTGCTGCCAGAAGACGCTCGCGCCGATCAGCGAAAAATCCGGGAAGGCGAAGCCCGACAGAAAGTTCTGCGGGATGGAGACCAGAAATTTCGGCCCGATGGTGAATTCGTGATGCGGCAGGAAGGGATAATCCGGCAGGAAAAGAAAAATATGTTCGTCGTCGAGATCAAAATATTGCGCCAGCGCCATGCCGACGATCACGACGATGATCGGCGCCGGGATCATTTTGAGGCGGCGGTTCTTCACGACCGACCAGGCGATGAGGATGAGCAGTCCAAGGCCGCCAATGGTCGCAACCTCCGGATTCATGTCCCGAATGCTTGCCGGGATCGCGCCGATGGTCGCAAACAGGCTTTGCGCGTCGGGCTTAACGCCAAGCATGACGTGAATTTGCTTGGCCATGATGATGATGCCGATCGCCGCCAGCATGCCGTGAACGGCCGACGACGGAAAAAAGGCGCTCATCCTGCCGGCTTTCATCAGGCCCATCAGCGTCTGGATGACGCTGGCGCAGACGATCGCGGCCAAAGTGTAGTGGTATCCGGCCTTGGCGTCGCCGCCGCCAAGAGCCTGCACCGATCGAGAATGACCACGATGAGGCCCGCCGCCGGACCGGTGATCGTGACGAAAGAGCCGTTGATCCGAGACACCAGCAGGCCGCCGACGATGGCCGTGATGATGCCCGCTTGCGGCGGGAAGCCCGACGCCATCGAAATGCCGAGGCAGAGCGGCAAGGCGATGAGAAAGACGAGGAATCCGGAGACAATGTCGGATCGCCAGTTTTCGGCCAGGCCTGCGAGTCCGGTTTTCGGCACGAAGCGAGACGACATCGCCTTCGACACGTCGGGCGAGGCGTCGCCGCCAGAAGCGCGCCATTCACTATGGGCCAACGATCCCGGGCCCTGAGAGCCGGCCGCCGTGACGGCGGCTGCTTCCAGACTGTCTGGAAGAGCGTGAGCCTTGCTCTTCATACTTGATCCTTGCAATTATTTCGTCGGCGCGCTTTGGGGAGGCCTTGCGCCGCATCGCCAGCGTGACTGCACGATAAAGCAAGCCATTTATGGCCATGTTTCTCTTTCTTTTCGCAATGCAAGAATTGTTTCTGGTTTCTTTCTAGTTTGGGACGACGGCTGGACGTGAATCCAATAGGTGTTCAAATGCGGCGTTGACGGCTAAATTTTAATGGAAACTCCGCAGAAACATACATTATGGATTTCCGCCAATCAGAACCGATGAGATCGCGCCGCCTTTGACTTCTCCTGCTTCAATCCTGATCGTCGAAGACGACGCCGAAATCGGCGAGTTCATCTCGCGGTATCTTGCAGCGCATGATATCCAGACGAAGGTCGCGTCGAACGCTCAGGAAATGGACGCCGCTTTCAGCGCCGGCGTTTACGATCTGCTCATTCTCGATCTCAACCTGCCTGGTGAAGACGGTCTGTCGATCTGCCGGCGCGTGCGATCCGAACGGCGCATTCCCATCATTATTTTGACGGCGCAATCCGAGGACATAGATAAGATATTGGGCCTTGAGCTGGGCGCCGACGACTATATCGTCAAGCCGTTCAATTCGCGCGAACTGCTGGCGCGCATTCGCGCCGTGCTGAGGCGAACCGAGGCGCCGACCGCCATTGACGGGCGCGCGTTGCGGCAAGCTTATCTTTTCTCAGGCTGGCGCGTCGATGTGCTCGCTCGAGAAGTCGTCGCGCCCTGCGGAATAAAGGTAGCTATGACCGGCGCTGAATTCGACCTGCTGCATGCGTTGTGCGAAAATCCCAATCGGGTGCTGACGCGCGAGCAACTGATCAATATGACGCATGGTCCGACCTCTGGGCCTTTCGAACGGAGCATTGACGTTCTGATCAGTCGGCTTCGACAGAAGATAGAAACCGATCCGAAGAAGCCCGCGTTCATCCAGACGGTGCGGTCCGAGGGCTATATTTTTTCGACGCAGGTTGCACGCGCATGAATCCCGCTCGCGTTCCATGGCGCTTCCGGTTCAACAAGCTCGC
This sequence comes from Methylocystis sp., assembly GCA_046349135.1. Classification (GTDB taxonomy): domain Bacteria; phylum Pseudomonadota; class Alphaproteobacteria; order Rhizobiales; family Beijerinckiaceae; genus Methylocystis. The sequence continues at coordinate 5,138 of JAXMCY010000034.1, forward strand.
CGTGCAAATCACGCTGCTTATTCTCGTGTCGATCATTGCGTTTCAGATGATCGTCATCGGCATGTTCCATGTATTCGGGCGGCGCCACATCGTCGACCAAGCCGATTTCGTCGCGAGCATCATCATCGCTTTGGACACCGCGCCGCTGAGCGAACGAGCCAACGTCGTTGCAGAGCTTTCTCGCGCCGTTCCCTACGCCAACATCGAGATTGAGGAATGGCGGCCCAAGGCGGCAAGTTCAGCGATGGGCGGCGGCGACCTTGCCTTCGACAACGAAATTCGTCGCATCGATTCGCTGTTGTGGAACGGCGCGGACGTGTTCGAAGTCGAGAATTCCGAGCAGGGCGACTATGGCATCCTCGCCGTCGAATTGCATAAGGGCGGCTACGCGACGATTTCTATTTTGCAGCACCAGAAATCTCCCGGCTCGATATGGCGTTGGCTTTGGCAACACGCGGAGGACGAGCCATTCATCCTGACTCCGGGCGCGCGAACGGCGCTGTCCTTTTTCATATTCACGGCAATCTTCATATTCTGGGCGTTGAACGCGATCATGGCGCCGTTGCAACGGCTTGCAAGGTATGCCGAGCAGATTCCCAACGACGTCGACGGCAAGACGCCGCTCACAGAACGAGGCCCACAGGAAGTTCGCGAATTGACGCGCTCGCTCAATCGCATGCAGGCGCGCATCATAAAGATGATCGCCACGAGAGCTCATGTGCTGGCCGCCGTCAGCCACGATCTGCGAACGATCATCACCCGGCTGAAGCTGAAGACGGAGTTTGTTTCCGACGATGGTTTGCAGCAGCGCATGATGCGCGACATCGATCTCATGGATGCGATGCTGTTTAAAAATCTTCAGTATCTGCGCGCTGAAGGAGACGACAAATCCGACTCTTCTCTCGTTGATCTCGACAGCGTTCTGCAAACGGTCGCCGACGAATTCTGTGACCTCGGCCACAGCGTCACCTACCACGGCGACGGCCATAAGATGATTTTCGGATCGCTCTGCGACGCGCAGCGGATTTTCACCAATCTCGTCGAAAACGCGACGCATCACGCGAAGTCGGTGGACATTTATTTGTCGGAACGTCCCGAAGGCGTTTTGCAGGTAGATGTGGTCGATGATGGGCCGGGGATTTCGGCGGAGAACAAGAAGGCCGCATTTGAGCCCTTCGTTCGAGGACAGCCCGGGCGAACGTTGGACGAGCACAGCGGTTTTGGTCTCGGACTTTCGATTGTGCGATCGCTCGTCGAGAACCACGGAGGGTCCGTATCATTGCTCGATCGGGCGCCTCATGGGCTGATCGCTCGCGTTTTGCTGCCGCAGGCGACAGAAGGCGACGAACAACTCGCGTCGGCGCGCGCCAAAGGGGCGCCGGCGCTCTCCTGAAATCAGGCGGGCGCGAGTAGGAGACTCGTCTCGCTTCTGGCGATTCCTTCGATTGTTCTTACACTCGAGAGCACGCGATCGAATTCCTCGAGATTGGCGCATTCAATTTCCGCGATGAGATCGAACGGCCCGTTGGTGCTGTAAAGCGCGTGAAGCTGCGGCAGCCCGCGCAACGCCTGGGCGACGCGGCGCGAACTTTTGCCGGCGACTTCCACCATCATGATCGCGCGAACGCGATCGGGCGTCGCGGGGTTCTTCAGCCGCACGGTAAAGCCCAAGATCACATCGGACGCGATAAGCTTATCAAGCCTGTTCTGGACGGTTCCGCGCGAGACGCCGAGAGCCTTGGCGAGTTGCGACAGGGGGGCGCGCGCATCGGTTCGCAGTAAGGCGATCAATCGATGGTCGAGGTCATCCATGGCCGTCTTCTGACGAATTGGTCAATATCGATGACGGATCGTGCAACAATTCGGTCAAATCGGCAAATTTTGACGATTCTGATTAGCGTCGCCACGCTGTAGTCTTTCTCCCTGCCAATCGACCGGGGATCACATGGTGACGTTTCTCAGCGCGCGAGATATTGCGCACATCGTCGGCGAAGTCGGCGCGCGCCGCTTCTGGTTGCGGCTCGTCGACGAGCTGCGACACGACTTTTTGCGCTGGGACGCTTTCGAGAAGTCCGTCCGTTACGCCAGCCATTCGCCGCGCGGCGTCATCGAACTGATGCCGGCGAGCGACGGCGAAACGTTCGCCTTCAAATTCGTCAATGGCCATCCGGGCAACTCGCTGGCCAATCTGCAGACCGTCGTCGCCTTTGGCGCGCTGGCCGATGTCGCGACCGGCTATCCGACTCTGATCGCGGATACGACGCTCGCGACCGCCCTTCGCACCGGCGCGACCTCCGCTCTGGCGGCCGCGCATCTGGCCCGTCCGGGCAGCAAGACAATGGCGCTCATCGGTCTTGGCGCGCAGTCGGAGTTTCAAACCTGCGCCTTCCAGGCCGTTCTTGGCGTCGATTCGCTTCGCGTCTTTGACGTCGATGCGGACGCGGTCAGGAAGTTCGAGCGCAACATGGTCGATTACGGTTTGACTATCGTTCGCTGCGCCGACGCGCGCAGCGCCGTCTCCGGCGCCGACATTGTGACGACCATCACCGCGGATAAGAAATTCGCTACGATACTGAGCGGCGACATGGTCGCCGCTGGAACGCATATCAATGCGGTCGGCGGAGACTGTCCGGGCAAGACCGAGCTTGCGCGCGAGCTACTGCTGTGTTCGGAGATCTTCGTCGAATACGAGGCGCAGACGCGCGTCGAGGGTGAAATTCAACAACTCGGACCCCGGCATCCCGTGACGGAACTGCGCGACGTGCTCAGCGGGCGCCGGCCCGGCCGAACCTCCAGCGACGCGATCACCATCTTCGACAGCGTCGGCTTCGCCCTCGAGGATTTCACCATTTTGCGACTGTTGCGCGATCTGGCGCTGGAGACCGGCGTCGGCGGCAAGATTGATCTGATCGCCGAACCCGAAAATCCAAAGGACCTCTTCTCGTTGTTGCATCCGCTCGACGCGGAGCGGGAAGAGGTCACGCCCCGCCTGAAAACGAAACAGCTCGCATGACCGACGACACCCGAATGCGCGAGGAGTCGCTGATGGATTTCGATGCTGCCGTCGCCGCCTTGGACGACTCGTCACAAGCGCTTCCGCGATACGCGCCCAAGCGCGGCGCCATACTCATGTGCGCGCCGGACTATTTCGGGGTCGACTACATCATCAACCCCTGGATGGAGAACCAGGTCGGGCAGGCGACTCTGCCGCGCGCGCAGGCGCAATGGGAGAATTTACGCCGCAATCTCGCGGCATACAGCGATATCGCCTTCGTCCCGCCGACGCCGGGCTTGCCGGACATGGTCTTCACCGCCAATGCGGGTCTCGCGATCGGCGACAAGGCGGTGGTGAGCAGATTCCAGGCCAGAGAGCGGCGCCCGGAGGAGCGTTCGTTTTGCGACTGGTTCGAGGCGCAGGGCTTTGCGATCGCTCCTTGGCCGGAGAATGTTCCGTTTGAAGGCGCCGGCGACGCGCTCATCGACCCTGCGCGCGACATTGTCTGGTGCGGCCATGGCTGGCGCTCCGGCGAAATGGCCCCCAGACATCTGGAAAAGATCTTCTCAAAGCGTACGATCGCGCTGAAGCTCGTCGATCCGCGCTTCTACCACCTCGACACATGTTTCTCTCCGCTGAGCGGCGGCTCGGTGATGTATTATCCGGCGGCGTTCGACATCGCATCTCAGGAAGCGATCCGCGCGATCGTTCCTGCCGAGAAGCGGATCGACGTCGGTGAGAAGGACGCGCTTTCTTTCGCCTGCAACGCCGTCGAGATCGGCGGGCGCATCTTTCTCAACGCCTGTTCGGACGAACTTCGCGCGCGTCTGATCGACGCCGGCTTCGCGCCTGTCGTGACGCCGCTTTCCGAATTCATGAAGGCGGGCGGCGCGGCGAAGTGTCTGACATTGCAGCTGCCCGGCGCCGCCGGCAAGGTCATGCCGCAGGGCTGAGCGTTTCGCCGCCGAGCGGCCGGTTGCAGGCGCAGAGCGCGCCGGTTTGCAGCGCGTCGAGGACCCGCAACGTGTCTTCCGGCGACCGGCCGACGTCGAGATTCGTCGCATATACATGCTGAATGATATTGTCGGGATCGACGACGAAGGTGACGCGATGGGCGACGCCCGAAGGCGCGCGAACGCCGAGACTGTCGATCAGATCCCCCTTGGGATCCGCAAATTGCCAGATCGGTAAATCCTTCAAATCGTCATGCGCGCGCCGCCAGGCCAGCTTCACAAATTCATTATCCGTAGAGCCGCCGAGGACGACTGCATCGCGCTCGGCGAAGTCCTTTGACAAGCTCGCGAAGCCGGCGATTTCGGTCGGACAAACGAAGGTGAAATCCTTCGGATAGAAAAAGATCACTTTCCATTTTCCCGGAAAGCTCGTCTCAGTCACCGTCTCGAACGCTTTCTCGCCGTTTTCTTCGATCTCGCTAAATCCCGGTTTAACGCCCATAACGGCAAAACTCGGCAGTCTGTCGCCAATTCCCAACATGTCCTTCTCCCGGAAGACGCCGCTGGCGTTCTATTGCGGATTGCTGCTGGAGACGGTCGCGTCAAACTCTTCGAGCCGCGAAGCGCAGCGCGGTCCGAAACTTCCGCCCGGCGTTCCATAAAGTTCGGCGCGCCTCCAGTCGATGAAACGTTCCTCGGTCTCCCACATGGTGACCGAGAAATAGAGCACATGGGGCCCAATCTCGCGTCCCTTATGAAAGCGGAAGCCGATCAGTCCCGCGGCTTCCCGGAGCCGTACGCTTGTCTCTCGCCAAGCCGTTTCGAACGTGTCCTCGCGGCCCTTGACGACCTTGAACTGATTCGACGCCATGAACATCACGCGTTCCTCATTTCCTTTGTCTCTCAAGCCGTCTGCTGCGCAAGCTGCATTCGACGCGAGAGCGCGACAATCGCCGCGAACTCGTCGCACCTCTTGCGCATGCATTCGTCCGAACAGGTCAGGGCATAGTGGCTGCGCAGCGCCGCGAGTCCGTAACCGGCGAGTTCGATTTCGTCGATCGAGGTTCGAACCAGATTCTGGTTCATCGCTTCGGCGAGGATCGATTCAATGCGTATTCTTTCCTTAGCGAGATCGCACAATGGTTCTCTCCTACATGGATCGCACGGCGCCGCCGCTCGTATCGTCGAAAGATTGAGCAAGCAATTCGTTGCGTCAATACATGCGCGCTTTCCTCGGAAATCTTTCAAGAACGGTCTTTCTAAATGTTCCTATTTGAAAGAGCGGCGGCACATAAGGTTTGCGCTTTTTTGTCGGCTTTCGGCTCGGTTTGGTCGTTCGACGCAAGGCCATCGTTCTGGCGCAAAGCTGAGTTCATTCAGCGAAGGTGAAGGCGTCGGCGGCATGCCAGCGAATTTCACCAACCGCACGAACGAGGAAACGAATATGCACAGCAACGCCACGGCTCGGCCCTCCAAGAAAGCTCTCCTGTTCGCGACGGTCCTGGCGGCCGCCGCGCCGCTTTACGGCTGCTATACGCCGGGCGAACGCGCGCTTGGCGGCGGAATTATCGGCGGTCTCGGCGGCGCCGGAATCGGCGCGCTCGCGTCTGGCGGCCTCGCGGGGCCGACGCTCGCCTCGGCGGCGATCGGCTCGGCGGGCGGCGCGATCATTGGCGCCGCGACGGCGCCGCACCCATATTACTACCGCCGACATCGGCGTTATTACTACTAAGCGGGACGGCCTCGCCCAATGTGCGGGCGCTTTACGCAGCATCTGTCCTGGGAGGAACTCCAGCGGCTCGCCGATCTCATAGGGCAGGCGCGCAACCTGCAGCCGCGCTATAATGTGGCGCCGACGACGATGATCGAGGTCATCAGGCCGGCGTCAGCAGGAAACGAACTCGTCCAGATGCGCTGGGGTTTTGCGCCGTCGTGGTGGAAGAAGCCGCTGCGCGAACTGCCAGCAACCTTTAATGCGCGCGCCGAGACGATCGCCGAAAAGCCGATGTTTCGCTCGGCGTTCGCCGAGCGCCGCTGCATCATTCCGGCGTCGGGCTTCTACGAATGGACTGGAGCGAAGGGCGCGAAGACGCCGCATTATTTTTCGTCGCCGGACGGCTTCCCGCTCGCATTCGCGGGGATATACGAGAGCTGCCGCGACGTTGAAAGCAATGTGAAAATCGATTCTGCGGCGATTATCGTCGGCCCGGCCAACAGTTGGATGCGCCGCTTTCACGATCGCATGCCAATCGTCCTCAATTGGCGCGACGCCAACGCATGGTTGAGGGGCGACGATCCGGGCGCATGGCTTCGGGCGGCGCCCGAAGATGCGTTGCAGGAATGGATCGTGTCGCGACGGGTCAACCGCTCGAGCGAAGCCGACGACGATCCGACGCTGATCGAACCAAACGTCGCGACCGCTTGCTGAAAACATGCGGCGCTTGAACTAGCCGAGCTCGAAGGTGGTGACTCCGTAACAGCGCCCGATGAGGCCGGGCGGCGTGCCGCGCGTGAACATGCGCGCCGCATCGAAAATGGGCGTCAAGCCGCGCCGCTTCGCCAATTCGATCGCGGCGAGGTTTGCGTCGGGCGTATCGAGAAAGACGGGCGCGCCGGGAACTCGCGCGCGCAGTCCTTGAAACAGCGCGTCGGCGATCTGCGGATCGTCCGCGAACAGCGGCCCGATCTTATAGCCTTCGCGGCAGGCGCGCAGCACGCCGTAGCCCGCAAGCTGTCCTCGCCTCATGACGGCGAGCGAAGCGCCGCCCGGCTGCGCAAGCCAGCGCGAGAGAAATTTTGCGCGCGTCGTCGGAAAAACGGTCGCGTCGTAACGCAGGATGTCGTCAAAAGGAACTGAGGCCAGCGCCGTCAGACCGGACGGAGACTCGCCGCCCCCGACGCATTGATGCCGTATGTTGCGGTAGGCGAACTTGAATCCAAATCGCTCATAGGTTTTTTGCATGTCGATTGCGGCGTCGAGCCCGATATTGCGTCCCTGCACATGTCGCAGCGCGACATTCAAAAGCTGGAGGCCGACGCCTTGTCCCCGATACGGCGGGCGAACGATGAACAGGCCGACATAGCCGAATGATTCGTCATAGGCGATGGCGCCAACGCAGCCCAAGGGCTCCCCAGCCCGTTCCGCAATGAAGAATCCCTCGGGATCGACCGCGTAAAAACTTTCGGCGTCATGCAGGCCGGGATTCCAGCCTTCAGCCGCCGCCCAGTCGAGCGCGAGGTCGAGTTCGGTTCGGGACATGCGGCGAATGACGACGTCTTCGAGGTTCATCACAGGCTTGTGAAGCGACTCGTCGTTTGGCGCAACTCGAGAGGCCCGATCGGCTAAGGTCCTTGTTCAAGGAGCTGGGTGATCGAAGCGTTGCCGTGCAGCCTTCGGATCGCTTCGGCGACGAGATCGGCGACGTTGATCATCGTCAAGCGAGCGCCGAGCGCGGTCGCGACAGCCGGCTCCAGAGGGACTGAGTTGGTGAGGATCAGCCTGTCGATCGGCGCTTCCGCGAGCGTGGAAGCCGCCGTTTCGGAAAAGACTCCGTGAGTCGCTGCCGCCCAGACGTGGGCCGCGCCATGGGCGCGGCACGCTGCTGCGGTGCGCGCCACCGTTCCGCCCCCGGCGATCAGATCGTCAATGATGATTGCGGTGCGATCCTTGACGTCGCCCGCGAAAATGTCGCCGACGACGTGGCCCTCGCTGCGATATTTATCCATGAAAGCCTTGGCGACAGGGCGTTTCAGCATGCGTTCGAGTCGCAGCCGGAACAGTTCGGCGCGCTTCTCGCCGCCAAGATCCGGGGACACCACGGCGACAGGCGAGTCTTTCAGATCGGCGATGACCTCGCGCGCGAAAAGCGCCTGTGCGTCGAGATGGACCGTCTCGCAGCGAAAGGCGTTTTGGAAGGCGGCGATGTTATGAACGTCGATGCAGATCAGACGATCCGTTCCGATCGCTTCGAAGAGCTGCGCGACATAACGCGTGGTGACCGGATCGCGAGGCTTGGTGCGCCGATCTTTGCGCGAGAAGCACAAATAGGGCGTGACGGCGGTGACGCGCGCGGCGCCGGCGTCTTTCAGCGCACCGATGAAAAACAGCAGTTTGCACAGTCTGTCGGCGCTGCTCGCGACCTGATCGCCATGAAGCGTAAAGATGGCGTAGCAGTCGCGGCCGCGGACATTTTGCAGCGGCCGAATCTTATATTCGCCGTCTTCGAATTCGCGGTCTTCGAGCGGCGTCAGATCGACGCCGAGCGCTTGCGCGACCTCTTCGCCAAACGCGGCGTTTGCGCCGAGCGCGAACAGCGCGAGACTGCCGTCCGCTTCGCGCGGCGCCCGCGCTGGCGCGCCGTCCAAGACATGCGCCGAGATCGCGGCGAGCGTGGAGTCAATCGAGCGCCCGTCTTCGGAAAGCGGCGCCGCCAGAATTTCGACAATGGCGCGATCGCGGCCAAGTTCGACGCTCGTGTATTGCGCGAGCACCGGCTGGCCGGCGCGGCGGACCTCCTTGAGCAGACGCCGCAGTCTCACCGCACCGCGGCGATTCGCCGCTTTGCTCAACCTGTCGCCAATCCTGCAAGGACCGAGCAACATCACGGCGGCCGACGCGCCCTCGGTCAGCACGCTGTCGTCATCGTCCGATCCTTCAAACCGATACACAAAAACAGTCTCAGCTGCGCCGCGATCTTCCGGCGCAAAGTTGATTGCGCTTCGTCTTGGCGCTACCGCGCCGTCTCGCGCCGCCTCCCAGCGCTCGTGCACGACTTGGAGTTCGAGCCGTTTCGGCTGCGGCGCGAAATCCAGCCTGTCGAAAAGCCGCTTGAGCGGCGGTTCGGTCATCGCCATCGTCGTCATTTCTCGAGAACCTTCTATCGTCGCGCAAATTCCGCAAAGGAAGCTGTAGGTTCGCCTATTCCTCAGTTTCCCTAAGGTATTCGGTGAACCAATTGGCGGCGCGCTCGACGGCGCTTTCCAATGTGCCCGGCTCTTCGAAAAGATGCGTGGCGCCCGGAACGATATCGAGACGATTCCGGCATCTCAGCAACTGTTGCGCGCTGCGATTGAGTTCGATGACGCCGTAATCCAGCCCGCCGACGATCAGCAATGTCGGCGCTTGAACGCGCCGCAGCGAGTCGCCGGCCAAATCAGGACGGCCGCCGCGGGAGACGACCGCCGCCACGCGTGGCTCGTCCGCGGCGGCAGTCAGCGCCGCTGCGGCGCCTGTGCTGGCGCCAAACAGGCCGAGCGGCAGCCGAGACAGATCGTGATCGGCGACGGCCCAGGCGATCGCTTCGATCACGCGCGCGCCAAGCAGCGGAATGTCGAAGACGTTACGACGGAATTCGCCTTCCTCGGCGGTCAGCAGATCGAACAGAAGACAGGCGAACCCCTGCGCGGCAAGTCGCTCGGCGACAAATCTGTTGCGCGGGCTTAAGCGCGAGGAGCCGCTGCCATGCGCAAAGATGACAAGTCCCCGCGGCTTTTGAGGCAGGAAAAGCGATCCCTCGAGCCGCTTCGGCCCGATCGCGACGTCGAGTGTCCTGAAGTCGCCCGTCATGCTCGGGACCTCACTTTCTATGACGCTTCCGCCCGTCGAGCTCGCTTGCCCGTCCTAGATGGCGTCTTTCTATGAATCTTCTATCTGGAGATGCTGCTCCGTCCTCGCCATATTTGCTTAAGGACGCTCGCCCGTCCGTCTCAGCTCTGGGAGGATCTTTTTCATGCAAACTCAGCCGAAGATCGATTTTCAAGGGGTTGAGCCTTCATCTGACCGCCAGGAGAAAATACTGCGTCTGATAGAAAAGCTCGAGGATCGCTACGGCCGTGCGACAGCCTGTCGCGTCGTCGTAAAGGGCCCGGGCGCGCATCATCGCACCGGTGGGCTCTATGAGATCAATCTGCATCTCGTCCTGCCGGATAAGCGCGAAGTTGCGATCGAGCGCACGCCACATCTCGACGAGCGATACCAGGATTTCGATTTCGCCCTGAACGATGCGTTCAAACGGGCCCGGCGCCGGTTGCAGGACCAGGTGCGGCGTATGCGCGGCAAAGTGAAACATCACGAGACCGCGCCAACCGGCGTTGTAAAAAAAATGTCGCCGGAGGAGGGATATGGCTTCATCGAGACGCCGGACGGCCGGGAAGTCTATTTCCATCGCAACAGCGTCGAAGGCTCAGGTTTTGAGGCGCTGAAGCCCGGCGTGCGGGTGCGATACAGGGAAGAGGACGGTCGAGAGGGCCCGCAAGCGAGCCGCGTTACCCCGCTTGGCGGCGACGCCGCCTGATCTTCGCGCAATGTCTGCAGGGGGCGATCGCGCCGCAAATGGGCGCTGGGAGCATTTTCCGCATGACGCGGACATCGGGGTGCGCGGCTATGGCGCGACGCCGGGCGAGGCTTTTGAGCAGGCGGCGCTCGCGATGATGGCGGCGATTCTTGATCCGGCGACCGTTCGGCGAGAGCAGACGGTAGATATTGCTCTTGAAGCGCCGGCCCTCGATCTTCTGCTCGTCGATTGGCTGAACGCGCTCATATACGAGATGGCTGAGCGGCGCATGCTGTTTGGCGCGTTCGAGGTGAAAATCAAAGACCATCACCTCAATGGCCGCGCTCTGGGCGAGGCGGTATCGCGCGCGCGGCACGCGCCTGCCGTGGAAGCGAAAGGCGCGACCTATACAGAACTCGCCTGCGTCGAGGAACGGCCAGGACTGTGGCGGGCACAGTGCGTGATCGACGTTTAGAGCAGGTTCCGAAAAAGTTGACAGACTTTTTCGATAAGAACCTGCTCCAACGTTTTGATTTTGAGCGATTCCTGATCGATCACACGATTCCATGTGATCGGGAAGCGCTGTGGACGCGGAGGACGCCATGAACCTTTCTCGTTTCGAGAGGATTGCGGAGACGGCGTGGCGGGTCGCGCCGTTCGGCGGGATGCGCGCGCCGGCGATCGTCTACGCGAGCGAAGACCTGATGAAGGATATGGATGACAAGGTGTTCGACCAGGTGACGAACGTCGCGAAGCTTCCGGGCATCGTTCGCGCATCCTATGCCATGCCCGACGCGCATTGGGGCTACGGCTTTCCGATTGGCGGCGTCGCGGCCTTCGACGCGGACGAAGGCGGCGTGGTGTCCGCCGGCGGCGTCGGGTTCGACGTTTCCTGTGGCGTGCGGACGCATCTGACGCACTTGACGCGCGCGCAAGTCGTTTCGGTTCAGCAGGAACTCGCCGACGCGCTTTTCGAGCACGTTCCCGCCGGCGTCGGTTCAGAGGGCGAGATCGCCCTCGATGAGCAAGGCTTGAACGCGATGTTGCTCGGCGGCGCGCAATGGGCGATCGAGCGGGGCTTCGGGCGCGCCGAGGACCTCGATCGGATCGAGGAGAGGGGATGCGCTTCGGACGCCGATCCCGCCGCGGTGTCGGAACATGCGCGCAAGCGCCAGCGCCGCGAGATGGGCACGCTCGGCTCGGGCAATCATTACCTCGAAGTCCAGGAAGTCGCCGAAATTTTCGACGAGAAGACCGCCGCCGCATACGGTCTCGTCAACGGCGAATGCGTCGTGACGATTCATTGCGGTTCGCGCGGCCTCGGCCATCAGATAGGCACGGAATATCTGCGCGAAATGCTGATTTCGGCGCAAAATTACGGCATCGACTTGCCGGATCGTGAACTGGCCTGTGCGCCAATCAAGTCTGATCTCGGACGGAAATATTTGGGCGCCATGCGAGCGGCGATCAATTGCGCGCTCGCCAATCGCGAGATCATCGGTCATCTGGCGCGACAGGTCTTCGCCAGGTTTTTCGAGCACGGGGAATTGCCGCTGATGTTTGACGTTTCGCATAACACCTGCAAGGTGGAGCGTCATGCGATCGATGGCGAGACGCGCCAGCTTTTTGTTCACCGCAAAGGCGCGACGCGCGCATTCGGGCCAGGTCACGAGAGTTTGCCCGAGGCGCTGCGCCCACACGGGCAGCCGGTGCTGATCGGCGGAAGCATGGGCGCGGGCTCTTATGTCTTAGCCGGCATGGAAACGAGCGAGCGCCAGGCGTTCGCTTCAGCCTGTCACGGCGCGGGGCGTCGCATGAGCCGGCATGCGGCGACGCGCGCCTGGGCCGGCCGCCAAGTCGTCGACGACCTTCGCGGGCAGGGGATCATCGTCAAAAGCCTTTCGCTGCGCGGCGTCGCGGAAGAAGCGCCCGGCGCCTATAAGGATGTCCGCGCGGTGGTCGATTCCGCCGAGGCTGCGGGACTGGCGAGAAAAGTCGCATTTCTCAAGCCGCTCATCTGCGTCAAGGGATGAGAATCGATGCGATGATGGGATCGATCTCTCCTCCCGGAACGAGCGCCGCTCTCGAGAACGAGATGCCGTCGACCGCCGACAAGGTACGATTTCTTGGCGCGCCCGGCGCCTATGCCGATGCGCCCGCGTCGGTTGTCGTGCTGGAAACGCATATGTCATATGTGTTTCTCGCAGGCGACAAGGTCTACAAGCTCAAGAAGCCCGTCCGCTATCCCTTCCTCGACTTCTCGACGATCAGAGCGCGCGAAGACAATTGCCGCGAGGAAGTGCGCCTCAATCGCCGGCTTGCGGCCGATGTCTATCTTGGGGTCATTCCCCTGACTTACGATGCGCCGCGCGGTCTGGCGCTTGGCGGCGGCGGCGACGTCGTTGATTGGCTCGTCGCGATGCGTCGTCTTCCGCGCGACGCGATGCTCGACCGGCTGATCAGCGAAGTCCAGCTGACCGCGGCGCACATTGACGCGCTCTGCGACACATTGGCGGGTTTCTATCGCCATGCGGAGCGCTCTTCGATCAGTCCAGAAGATTACGGGCAACGTTTCTTTCGCGAACAGGAAAAGAATCGGGACATTCTGACGCGACGCGATTTCGCGCTCGATCATGGGCGCACGCCCGTTCTGCTCGATCTTCTCGATGCGAGACTCTCAGCCAGCCGATCGCAATTGCAGGATCGCGTGCTCGAGGGCCGCATCGTCGACGGCCATGGCGATTTGCGTCCAGAACACATCTGCCTTCGCGACCCCATCGCCATATTCGATTGTCTCGAGTTCAGCGCCGAACTGCGACAGGTCGATCCCTTCGACGAGCTCGCCTATCTTGGCGTCGAATGCGCGCTTATCGGCGCGAAGACGATTGGCGCCCAGCTTGTCGACAACGTGGCCAGGCGCCTCTCGATCGATCCTCCCCGGCGTCTCGTCTCGCTATACGCCGCTTGGCGCGCGGCGTTGCGCGCGCGGCAATCCGTGGCGCATCTTCTCGACGATAGGCCGCGTGAACCGACGAAATGGGAGCCGTTGGCGACGCGCTATCTCGATCTTGCGCAATCGGCGCTCGCCGACGACGTTTAGCTTGGAAGATGAGACGACGACATGTCCTTTTATGATCGCGCTGACGCTGGACGCCGCCTCGCCGCCGAGGTGCAGAAATTCAAAGGCGAGGATGTCGTCGTCTTTGCGCTGCCGCGCGGCGGCGCGCCCGTCGCCGAACCGATCGCGACCATGCTCGATGCGCCGCTTGATCTCGTGCTCGTCAGAAAGATCGGCGTGCCCTTCCAGCCGGAGCTGGCGATGGGGGCCGTTGCCGACGGCGGCGATCCCGTCGTCGTGCGCAATGACGACGTCATCGCGATGGCGGACGTCAGCGAACAAGAATTTGAGGAGGTTCGCGCACGCGAGCTTGAAGAGATCGAGCGGCGTCGCCGCCTGTATCTCGGGAACCGTCAGCGACCCGAGGCGAAGGGACATGTCGCCATTGTCGTCGACGACGGCGTCGCCACGGGCGCCACGACGCGCGCGGCGTTGCGGGCCGTTCGCGCGCGCGGGCCAAAGAAGTTGGTGCTGGCCGTGCCGGTCGCGCCGCCCGATACGCTCGTATCCCTGGAGCCTGAGGTCGATGAAATTGTTTGCCTCGAGACGCCTCGCGCCTTCGGCGCGATCGGTTTCTTTTACCGGGACTTCCGTCAGATCAGCGATGAGGAAGTGATCGCAATTCTCGATCGATGCGCCAGGAAGGCCGGCGGCGCATAGAAGGCTGCGAGCCACCTCTGGGCAGAACGCAAGTCGGCGACCCGAAATCGGCCACATTGGCCGAAAAAGCTGGGCTTGGGGCTTTTCGGGAGATCGGCCATGCGCCACATAGGCGGATCAATTATTCTGGCGGCTCTGCTCTTGGTGGCGGCGCCAGCGCATGCCTTCGACAGCCCGATCAATCGGGGCCCGCTGGCTGATTTCCTCAACGTCTTTCGCGAGCAGGCGATACCGAGGCAGGTCGTCTATTGGCGCCATCCGCAATATAAGCGCGGAACGGTCGTCATCTCGACCAAGGATCGTCGGCTTTACTATGTGCTCGGCGATGGACGCGCGATCGAATACGGCGTCGGCGTTGGCCGGATGGGTTTCACCTGGTCGGGCGTGAAAACGGTTTCGCGCAAACGCGAGTGGCCGGACTGGAGCCCGCCGACGCAAATGCTCAGGCGCCGACCGGACCTTCCGCGCCATATGGCCGGCGGCATGGAGAATCCGCTTGGCGCACGCGCGCTTTATCTTGGTTCAAGCCAATACCGCATCCATGGCTCCAACGAGCCGGACACGATCGGCGCCGCCGTATCGTCTGGCTGCATCCGCATGACCAACAAGGACGTCGTCGATCTCTACGGCCGCGTGAAGGTGGGCACGACGGTCGTCGTGCTTAATTAAGGCGAGTTGGCATTTGATCGTCCGCGCTCTCGATTGACTCGCAGACCGGGCGCATGCGCCAGACGCCGTAGCGCCACGGCATGAGCGGATTAGCGTCGGCGCGCAGCGTTTCTGGCACAGGGTCGAACCCCGCGCCGCCGCCGGGGCGGCAGCGGCAGACGCGCGACAAGCCCATCCAGCCGCCAGCCCATAGGCCATGCCTGGCGATCGCCTCGTCGGCGTATTCCGAACAGGTCGGCGCATAGCGGCAGAAGCGCCCGGCGATCATCGACAAGCTGACGCGATAGAAAAGGATCAGACCGCGCGCCGCACGGGCGGGGAGAGATGGCGACCTATCTGTCGGCTCAAACACGCGCCTAACATATACCTTCGACACGCAGCGCACAAAGCGGAGCTGATGAGATCTCTGTGGCGGAAACGATATCAACGCGATGTCGCTTAACATTCGAGTGCAGCGCACCAAGTTTTTTCCCCCCTTGTTCCTCGCAGGCAGCGTGATAGTCTAATTGCCAATTGATTTTTTATTTTCGGATTTCCTCGATGTTGGATGAACGTAATTCCGCGGTTAGCGCCCTGGATGTCGTAGATAAAGCTGACCGCTTTGAATGGTCCGGAGGAAGGCTCGAACCGAGCGTTGCGCTGGCGCTTTCCGGTGGCGGCTACCGTGCGATGCTATTTCACGCTGGCGCGCTGATGCGTTTCAATGAGCTCGGTCTGCTGTCGAAAACGGCGCGGATATCGAGCGTGTCGGGCGGTTCGATCACTGCAGGAGTCCTGGCCCATCGATGGTCATCGCTCGGCGCGTCGGACGCGAACGGCGTCTACCCGAATTTCAAACAGCTTATCGTCGACCCACTTTTTGCATTTTCGAAACAGAACATCGATCTCATCGACGCGATTTGGGGCCGGCTGCCATTTCGTTCGCCAGCGAATGAGGTTGCGCGCAGTTACGACAAATTTTTGTTTGGCGGCGCGACGCTTCAGAGTCTCCCCGACACGCCGCGTTTCGTTTTTTGCGCCAGCAATCTGCAGACCGGCGTGCTGTGGCGTTTCTCAAAACCGTATGCCGGCGACTATCTGGTTGGCCGCATCAATGATCCCGCGTTTCGCCTCGCGGAGGCGGTGGCGGCATCCTCGGCCTTTCCGCCAGTTCTATCGCCCCTCGAACTAACTCCCGGTGTTGAAGCCTTCGAAGACTGGCCGCAAAAACCCGGCGAGTCCCGGCCGCCGGCCATGTCGGCCTTCAGGCGGCGCGTGCTGCTGGCAGACGGCGGGGCTTACGACAATCACGGGCTGGAGCCTATCGTTAAGCGCTACATGACGCTTTTCGTCAGTGACGGCGGCGCGCCCTTCGTTCGTATGGAGGATATGAACACGGGCGAGATCAGCCAGCTTCGGCGTGTCTTCGATCTGAGCGACAATCAAGTGCGCGCTCTGCGCAGGCGCGACCTCATCGCCCGCTTTGTGGAGGGGCGCAATAAACTTATGAGCGGCGCCCTGAAAATCGATGGAGTGGACGCTACTGCGCGTTTCGGGAGTTATTGGGGAATCGACGGCGGCGCCACGGCCGGCTCCCCGCCCGACGCGCTGCCGTATGAACTGGCGCAGACCGAACATCTCGCCGGACTGTCAACTCGGCTTGCCGATCTCGGCGACCACGCATCCCGTCAGCTCGTTAACTGGGGCTACGCAATCTGCGACAGAAACATTCGCACGCATTATGTCGGCCCGTTACCACAGCCCGGCGCCGCGCCGACCTTGCCTTTCCCCGAGGCGCCGCTCCGCTAAAAAACGGCTCCAATGTTTTTTTGTGAGATTGTGAGATGTCAGAAAAGTCGACCGAAAAACCTTCGCCCTATCCGAAACCGACGCGCCGATATTTGCGCGGCTACGCTTTCGATCCCAGTCTCGTCACACAGTTGGAGAACGCGCCCGTCAGCGTCATCACTTATAAGGTCAAATGGGAAAATGACCTAGATGCTGGACCTTGCGGCGAATATCTTCACGTGATCGACGTCGATCCCGCGAGCAACGTATATTACGATCCGGTCGACCTTAACCATGCCGATATTCTCGCCCAGAACGGTCTAGCGCCATCGGAAGGCAATCCGCAGTTCCATCAGCAGATGGTCTATGCGGTCGCGATGACGACGATTGACCGTTTCGAGCGCGCGCTGGGACGCAGGGCGTTCTGGGCCGATAACGACAATGCTGTCGCAAAAAAGCCTGAGGAAAGCGGCTTCGTCGAGAAGCTGCGCATCTATCCGCATGCGCTGCGTATGGCCAATGCGTATTACAGTCGCGAAAAAATGGCCTTGCTGTTCGGATATTTCCCCGGAACTGCCGATCGCTCGGCGGGCGTCTATCCTGAAGGCCTTGTCTTCACATGTCTCTCGCATGACATCATCGCGCATGAGACGACTCATGCGCTGCTTGACGGATTTCACCCCTATCTGCTTACGCCGGACAGCAAAAACCGCGAAGCGCTCGCCTTTCACGAAGCGTTCGCGGATATCGTCGCTCTTTTCCAGCATTTCAGTTTCCCGGAAGTGATCGAACATCAGATCGCGCATACGCGTGGCGATCTGAGCAGCGAAAATCTCCTCGGTCAGCTCGCGACGCAATTCGGACATGCGCGCGGCATGCGAGGCGCGCTACGTGACGCCATAGGCTACTACGACGAAAAGAAGCAGAAATGGGTCAAGCGGGAGCCCGATCCGCTCGCGGTAATCTCGACCAAGGAAGTGCATGCGCTCGGCGCAATTCTCGTCGCCGCTGTTTTTGATGCATTCTTGTCGATCTATCGTAACCGTTCGCTGGACCTGATGCGGCTCGCGAGCAACGGCACTGGAACGCTTGCCCCCGGCGCGCTCCACCCCGATCTCGTTCGACGCCTTGCGGAGGAAGCGGCGCGCTCGGCCTCGCATGTTTTAAACATGTGCATTCGTGCGCTCGACTATTGTCCGCCGCTGGATCTTCGCTTCGGCGAATTTTTGCGGGCGCTGATCACGGCCGATCTCGATCTGATGCCGGAAGACGAGTTGAAATATCGCGTCGCCTTCATCGAGGCTTTTCGGCGTAGGGGAATCTATCCGTCGGATGTGCGCACATTGTCTGAAGACAGTCTGCGCTGGGGCACCCCGGATGAGGACCCGGTCATGACAACTAACTTGACGGCTCGAAAGCGGATCAAAACCACGTTGAAGACGTTTGCGGAAGAAAATGATGTGCGAAGTCGGATAGACAAGTTGCGCCATCTTCAGGAGCGCAGGGACGTTTGGCTTGAGACACGGCGGATTGAGGAAGAGCTGAGTGCGGCGCTCTTTGATTTAATCCAACCGGATACCCAGTTGCAGAAGCTTCTTGGGCTCGCGATCGCCCCTCGGAAAGACCTTACGCTGATTGATCCCACCAAGCCATTTCGTGTCAACGGGCTTCGTGTTGCGAGACGGCTGCGGGATGACGGCCGCGCTGTCAATCACGTCTTTTTCACCTTGCTTCAGGAAGCTGTCTGGAAAACGCCAGACTCGGGCGATTCGCGAGAGCAGATTTTACGGGCCGGCTCCATGGTCGTTTGGGACCTCGAATCCTCAGAAATTACCTATGTGATCCGAAAAGGCCTGACGCATCAAATGCGGGTGAGGCAGGCTCAATTGGACGAGGATGACGCCATGTCCCTGGCGGATACTTATTTCGGCGCGCAGAACGAGCTCTTTGCGCAGTTGCACCACTGCGGCGCATAAGGCGACAGACCATGGCGAACCCAGCGAGAAAAAACAGCTCGTCCAACGGCGGAACATCCGCCTCATCGGATTTCCGCATGCGCGTTCGCATGTATCGTCACGGGCTCGGGGACTGCTTTCTGCTGACCTTCCCGCGGGCAGGTCAGGCCCCTTTTCAAATTCTCATCGATTGCGGCGCGCTCGCGCGTGACAAGACGCAAATGACGGCGCTTGTCAAAGAAATTCGAGACACTGTAAAAGAGGAGAGCGGCGGCAAAAGAGCCCGTCTGGACGTAGTCGTAGGGACGCATGAACATAAGGACCATTTGAGCGGCTTCAATCAGGCGCGTTCGACTTTCAACAACGACTTCGATTTTGGCGAAGTATGGCTCGCATGGACCGAAGATCTTTCACAAAAGGAAATAAAGGCGATTAAGGACGCCCGTCGGGAGGCCACGAAGAAAGTTCGTGCGGCGATATCGGCGCTTTCAATAAACGCCAATCTATCAGAGGCGCTCGGGCCGACCTCATCATTGCTCCAGTTTTCCGACGAGGACGATGGCATTGAAGAGCGAACTGTCGCAGCAGCATTTGAATATTTGAAACAACGCGGCCGGCAGCGTGGGAGCAAGCTTCGATTCCTTAAGCCGGGCGAAGAGCCTCGCACGCTCAAGAACGTCAATGACGTCAGGGTTTTTGTGCTCGGTCCGCCGCTCGATCCGATTTTGCTCAAGTCGAGCGAAGTGACGGAAGCGATGAAACGTGACGGCACGATCTATCACCTTGCGCCTTCCGGGCTTTCCGGCGCCGAGGCGCTGGCCGCCGCAGCCAGCGCCGCCACTGATCCCGGCGCGTTGAAAGCGCAACCTTTTTCGTCGGCGTTAAGCAAGATGAATTTCAAGGAAGCGCCAGCTTACAAGAAAGAAACATGGCGGCGTATTGACCAAGACTGGATGAGCGCATTTGGTCAGCTTGCGCTCGATCTCGACAATGACACGAACAACAGCAGCCTCGTGCTTGCCTTCGAGTTCGAGAGCACAGGGGAGGTGCTGTTGTTCGCGGCGGACGCTCAGGTCGGAAGCTGGCTTTCATGGCGAAAGCTCGCCCTAAAGGATGGACGCAACACGATCCCGGCGCTGGAGCTTCTCGGGCGCGCCGTATTTTACAAGGTCGGCCACCACTGCAGCCACAATGCGACGCTCAAGGAAAACGGCCTTGAGCTGATGCAGGATGATCGCCTTGTCGCCTTCATTCCGCTGGACGTAGAAACTGCGAGAAAGCAGGGAACCAAAGGTTGGGACATGCCGGCGAAGCCCTTGTTAAAGGCCTTGAAGAAGCACACCGGCGACAAAGTGGTGATTTCGGACGCTAGCGTGGACGATCCATTGTCTGCCAAGGCGCGCAAAGCCGGCGTGATCGCCACCGATACATATATCGACTATTTTCTTCGCTGAGGCTCAGCTGCTTCGATATACAAAAAGGCCGCCCGTTTCGGGGCGGCCTTTCCAATTTTCGTATTGCTGACGGCTTCACTCCGCCGGCGGCAGAGCCGGGGCAGGCTCGGCGGATTCGCGCTGCTCGATGATGAGCTCGTCGCGACCGCCGGCGATGGAGCGGAACTTCGACATCGCCGCGCCGGTGCCGGCAGGGATCAGGCGGCCGACGATGACGTTCTCCTTGAGGCCGACCAATGGATCGATCTTGCCGTTGACGGCGG
>JAXMCY010000035.1:0-24411 GCA_046349135.1 Methylocystis sp.
CTTTTCCATGATGCATTGCAAAGGATGCTGATGCTTCCTTGCAAAATCCATGACCTGGGTGACTTTGGTCTCCGCGACCTCGTAGGTGTAGACGCCGCATTCGCCGACGCCGTGATTGTGAACGTGGAACATGATGCGGGTGGCTTCCTCCACCGACTTATTGAAATATTTGCGCAGCACGATCACCACGAACTCCTGCGTTGTGTAATCGTCGTTGAGCAGCAGCACCCGGTACATATTGGGCTTGCGCGTCTGAGGACGCGTTCGCGTGACGAGCGCGGTGCCGGCGCCGGGAATCTCTCCTCCTTTGCGCGGTTCTCTCGCCGCTCGCGGCGCGACCCGAATTTTCGCGATCAAGAGAGCTGAATCCTCCGCCGCCACGTCTTTACCCTTTCAGTCCTTTCCATGTAGGTCGACACAGTGGTTCTTTTAGTGTCGCCTCGCAGAATCTGGGCCACTTTCACGGTAAGGGAAATCAAGAACATCGCCAGTTTTGAGCTTTCGCAGCAGCTTTGCAAGGGGCGGTGCGACAAGCCGCCGCCCTAGCTTGGGACGCGTTCAGCAACCAAAAATTTACCTTTGCGGGACTAGCGTCCTAACCGCGAACCCTCAGGCCGATACGTGCGTCCGACTGACGAGCCCAGCCGTTCCAGCCACAGCCGCGCCGGGCTGCCCGCGGGCACATGGAGTCTCGCGGCCCTGTCGGTCGCCGCTTGTTTGTGCAGCGTGCTCGGCGCAAAACTGCTTTCGAATATATTCGAGCCGGCGGGCGCCCCAGCGCCGGCCCACGTTTCTCAAAGCGCTGAACCACGGGTGCTCGCCAAATCGGCGCCGCAAGCCGAGGCGCCTGCGTCCAAGGAGCTGAGCGGCGCCGATATGGACTTCCTTCCGACAGGAACGATTCCGGCGCGAAAGAAGGGGCGCCCGGCGCTCACGCCCTGTGGAGATGCCGTCGAACATTAGGCTTTCTTGAGCGAATCCCGGCGAGTCCGGCGAGATTTACACATATATTCATTGACATTCCGGCGATTGCCCTTAAAGCATTCCTGTGGCTATCGCCCGCGCTTCTTTGCGGCGGACTGTCGGCGGGCCGAACCGCCGTCGCGGCGGCGACGGAAAATCTCTCATATTCACGCGCGCTTTCTACGGCTGGCGCGCGAGCGGGCCTGCCGCACGTCTGAGCCGTACTCAGGATAATTGATGACATTCGAGGAATTGGGCCTTTCCCAAAAGGTTCTCGCAGCCGTCCAAACATCCGGCTATACGACCCCGACGCCGATTCAGGCGCAGGCCATTCCACCCGCCTTGCAGGGGCGCGATATTCTTGGCATCGCCCAGACGGGCACCGGCAAGACCGCGGCCTTCACCCTGCCGATGCTAAGCCGTCTTGAAAGCGGCCGCGCCCGCGCCAGAGTGCCCCGAACGCTCATTCTGGAGCCAACGCGAGAACTTGCCGCGCAGGTTGAAGAGAGCTTCGCCAAATATGGCAAGAACCATCGGCTGAATGTCGCGCTGTTGATCGGCGGCGTGTCCTTCGGCGATCAGGAAGCCAAGATAATGCGCGGCGCCGACGTGCTGATTGCGACGCCGGGCCGACTGCTGGACTTTTTCGATCGCGGTAAGCTGCTGCTCACCGGCATCGAGATCTCCGTCATCGACGAGGCGGACCGCATGCTCGACATGGGATTCATTCCCGACATCGAGCGCGTGTGCAAGCTGGTGCCGTTCACACGCCAGACTTTGTTCTTCTCTGCGACGATGCCGCCGGAAATCACTCGGCTGACCGAAGCTTTTCTGCATAATCCGATCCGCTGCGAAGTGTCGCGCGCCGCGACGACTGCGACAACGATCGGCAGGCTCTCGTCGCGTCGCGCGGGCACGCCGACAAGCGTGAGACGCTGCGCAACCTCATCCGCGGCGCCGAAAGCTTCAAGAACGCGATCATCTTCTGCAACCGCAAGCGCGACGTTGCGATCCTTCACCGGTCTCTCGTCAAGCACGGCTTCTCCGCCGGCGCTGCACGGCGACATGGATCAGCTCGCGCGAATGGCGTCGCTCGATGCGTTCAAGAATGGCGAGGTGTCGCTGCTCGTGTGTTCGGACGTTGCGGCGCGCGGACTCGATATTCCCGATGTGAGCCATGTGTTCAACTTTGACGTTCCGACGCATAGCGAAGATTACGTGCACCGGATCGGCCGCACCGGCAGCGCCGGGCGCTCTGGCGTGGCCCTGACGATCGTCACCGAAGACGACATGAAATATGTCGACCAGATCCAGAGCCTTATCGGCAAGGCGATCGACTGGGAGGGGCCGGGGTTCGACGCCCTGCCGCCGCCGATGGAAACGACCCGACCGCAAGAACGCCGCGGGGACCGAGCCGCCGGGCGCGGGCAGCGTCGCGAACGCGGCCGCAGGCCGGCCGCCGAGCGCGAGGCGCCCGTCAGCATGGGTCGGCCGCCGCGCGGCGGACGCTCAAAGCCCGAAGAGGACAGGTTCCGATCTCCGGCCTGTGCGGCGCCGACCACCGAGCGCCGAGAGCGCCGGCCGCGTCGCCATGAGGACGACGGGCCGCCCGTCGTGGGGCTCGGCGATCACGTGCCGTCCTTTTTGCTGCGTCCGGTGGCGTTGCGCCCGGCTAAGGTGGCGGAAGAATAGTTTTTCCGACGTCTATCGCCGTCGGGCCTGCGGAGGCTTAAGCCTCGAAAGGCCCCATCGCGCCGCGAATTTTCTCCGCCTGTTCGGCGAGTTTGGCGTCGTCCGCCATCGTCCCGGGCGGTCGCAAGGCGACCCCGTCCCAGCGCGGCAAAAGATGGAAGTGCAGGTGGTAAATCACCTGGCCGCCGGCGCTTTCATTGAATTGATGCAGCGTCAGCCCATCGGCGTCGAAAGCCTTCTCGATCGCCTTTGCGACATGCTGCACGCGTTTCATCAATTCGCCGAGCGTTTGCGGCGAGACGTCCAGCAACCCGCGCGCGCCCTCCTTTGGAATTACGAGAGCGTGGCCTTCCGCGCGCGGCATGATGTCCATGAAAGCGAGCGCGACGTCGTCCTCATATACTTTATGCGCGGGGATCTCGCCGCGTAGAATTTTGCCGAAGATGTTGTTGGGATCGTAGGCGACGGCCATGAGCTTTCCCTTCGAACGCTTGCTTCTCAATATCGTTTTGGCCGTTCCAACGTGCGCTTGCGTCGCAGAGGACGCCGCTCATCGCGTGAATGGATATCGCCGGGCGGCGATGCCGCCATTCCTGCTGAAGAAGGCGGGCAAGCAAAGCAATTGCCTCTACGGCCGTCAATCCCCAAAGGCGAAAGCGCGGATATTGGTGATGCGGAAGTCGCTTGCAGGATAAACGCCGAGAATTTCGACTTCCTTTGAGAAAAATTGCAATTCTTCCAGGGCGCGCGCCATCGCGGGCTGTTCCGGATGTCCGTCGGCGTCGGCGAGAAAGCGGGTCGCGGCAAATTCGCCGTCGACCATGTAGCTTTCGAGCTTCGTCATGTTGACGCCGTTGGTGGCGAAGCCGCCGAGCGCCTTGTAGAGCGCGGCCGGCACGTTGCGCACGCGAAAGATGAAGGTGGTGATGGTCGCGCCGGCGTTGGGCGCCGCCCATTCCCTTGTCTTCGACAGCACGATAAAGCGCGTGGTGTTGTGCGGCTCGTCTTCGATGTTCTCGGCCAGCACGTCGAGATCATAGATTTCGGCGGCGAGCCGCGGCGCGATCGCCGCCTTGGTCGGATCGTCCCATTCGGCGATTTCGCGCGCGGCGCCGGCGGTGTCGCCCGCGGTATGCGCTTCGAGCCCGAAATGGCGAATGGCGCGGCGGCATTGGCCGAGCGCATGGACATGGCTGTAGACGCTCTTGAGCCCCTGCCGAGTCGCGCCCCTGGGCGCCATCAGATGAAAATGGATCGGCAGGAAGCGTTCGCCGACGATATGCAGCCCCGAATGCGGCAGAAAATGACGGATGTCCGCCACGCGTCCGGCGATCGAATTTTCGATCGGGATCATGCCGAGCGCGGCGCGTCCTCGGTGACCGACGCGAAGGCGTCCCCTAAAGCTTGCGGCAAGGAAGCGGCGTCAGATGCGGATAGGCCTCACGGCAGATGAGGTCCGAATTTGCGCCGGGCTCGCCCTGATAGGCGATATATTGAGTCACTTTCGTCCTTTGGCGCCGCGGCGCGCAGCGCCCTCAAATCGCGTTCGGTATCCACCGATGGGGAGGCTTTGTCCAGCAGCGCGGCGTCGATGCGCATGCCGGCCTCGAGCGCGCGCAACTGCTCGAGGCGCTCGCGCAATTCGAGCGGGGACGGGGGCAGCGCGAGAAAGCGCTCCAGGGCCGCGCGGCGAAAGGCGTAGACGCCGATGTGCTTCACGCGCGGCCCCTCGCCATAGGGAGCGGGCGCTCGAGTGAAATAAAGCGCGCGGAGCCGGCGCGGCGCGAGCGCGGCGCCGACGAGTTTCACGGCGTTGGGATCGTCGGCGTCTTCCGGGCGCGCCGGGCAGGCCAGCGTGCCGATGTCGACGGACGTGTCGTCGAGAAGCGCGAGCGCCGCCTTAAGCGCGCCGTCGGGCAGGAAGGGCTGGTCGCCCTGCAGATTAATGACGGCGTCGTAGCGGCCTTGCGGGTCGAGCGTGCGCACCGCCTCGCCGACGCGATCGCTCCCGCAGACATGGTCGGCGCGCGTCAGAGCGGCCTTTCCGCCGACAGCCTCCACGGCGCGCGCGATTTCCGGCGCGTCGGTCGCGACAACGACAGGTCCGACCGCAGCGGCGCAAGCGCGTTCAAACACGTGGACGACCATTGGCCGGCCATTGATCTCAGCGAGCGCCTTGCCGGGCAGACGGTTGGAGCGCAGACGCGCCGGAATGACGACGATCGGCGCGCGCGCCGGCATGTAGGCGTTAATAGGCGTTGTTGTCCTCGGCCATCCAGCCTTTTTCGCTCTTAACGAAATGCAACGTGCCTTCGCTCGTATGCACTTCGCTCTTGCCGAAGGTCCGGTCGTCGTCGAGGCCGAGAAATGCGCATTTCCCGCGCTCCCGCTCATCGGCGCATTTCGCCTCGAAACCCTCGGGAAACTGAATTTCAGCCTCATACATCAATTCATAGGCGTCGACGTTTTCGCGCTTCACTTCGCGGCCCTGCACCTTCTTGAAGGAGACGAGTTTCGCGTCGACGCCGTTTTTTTCGAGAAGATTGCGCAAGACCTTCGCGCCCGTGGCGTCGCCCGGCATATGTTCGCCGCAAGCGGAAAGCGTCAAGGCGACTGACACGCCAGCCACAAGCCCAAGAACAAAGCGTAATTCAGTTGCCATCTACTCCTCCGGCGCGCGCTCGTTGCGGCGCATGATCGTTTGCTAAGCTGGGGCGCACAGACGCTTCGCGTTCCCGTCTGTGAAATTTCATACCAGAGAGTTGCATTTTTGTGCAGTCGGAGTAACTTGACCCCGCCAAATGAGTTGCGCGTCTGGCGGCGTCGAAGGGCCTGAAAGAAGACCCGTGGCGCGCGTAAGCGTTTGATGCGTATTCGGCACAACTTTGAATACCCTGCGGAGTGCTCAGGTCCGCCGCATCTCCTGGGTCCGTGGGGTTGGCCGACTGGCGGTGGTTGGAGTGGCCTCCTTGAAGCCATCGTCAGTCGGCCGCCTTGCTGCGAGGCGGCCGAACTGCCAGCCATAAATCTCTAATCTCTGAAGCCGACCCCAATATGCGAAAAAGCGCGGCTGCGGCCGCGCTGACGTATTTTGAGGCTGTGACGAAGGCTTGGCGCGTTCGTGCGCGCTTACTTGATCTTAGTTTCCTTAAATTCCACGTGCTTGCGCGCGACAGGATCATATTTCTTGAAGACGAGCTTTTCCGTCTTGGTGCGCGCATTCTTCTTGGTCACGTAGAAATAGCCCGTATCCGCCGTGGACAGGAGCTTGATCTTGATCATGGCGGACTTGGCCATCGTTTTTTCCACTCTATCAGAGAAACGAAATCGTCCCGGCTGCTGGGCGGCCGGGAGCGAATTGGCCGGCAACATACGTCTGGCGCAAGCGATGTCAAGAAGGCGCTCGGCGCGTCAGCCGAAAGCCGAGCGATTCTAATGCCGTCAAGCGAAAACGGCAAAGAACAGCCATAATCTTGTTGATTAATCCGAAAGAGGAGCGGCGTTCGGCCGGGGCGGCTGGGGCTAATCGCGCGGCAATACTCGGGCGGGGAGAAATTTCCCTTAATAAGCCGATGCTCTCGCCTGTTGTTCTGCGCAGAGCCGAATGTGTCGAGGTGAAGAACTACTTCAGTGGTCTTCACGCGGACGCGCTTGGAGTTAGCAGTATGAGCGTAACACTCGAAAAGCGACGCAAAGTCGCAGAGTTGGAGAACTTTGAAAGGCGGATCCTCCAAGAGAAGCGCCGCCTGTTGAGCGAATTGGAAACCTTGGAGAAGCCGTTTCGGAACACGCGCGCGACGAGCTGGATCGGGGATTTTTCGAGCGGCGTCGCCGGCGCTTGGCGCTCAGGTGGGGCCGCCTCATTCAGAGCGCCGGTCTGGTTCTATGTCGTCGCCGCGGTTGTCCTGCTTGGCGGCGCCGGCTTCGCGGCGAGTCTCGTCTGGAGGGGCGCGCCTGCGCGCCGCGCCGACGGCGCGACGCTGCGTCAGGTCGAAACGCCGACGACGCCCGCCCGGATCGAGCAGCAGCCGGCGCCGGCGCCAGTGAATGAGATCGCGCAAGCCGCCGATGTCGCGCCAGCCCCGGCGCCTTCCGTCGACGTCGCGTCGGAATTAACGGCGCCCGCGCCGCCGACGCCCGACGCCAAGGATTTGAAAGAACGGCTGTTGGAAGCTCAGTCAGCGGCGGAGCCTCTGCCCGAGCCCCTGCCGCCGCCGACAAAGGCGGATGTCGCCCCCGCTACGCCGGCGCTCCGCGCGGGTGCCGTCGCCGCGCTGGATCAGGCGCAGCCGCAAGCCGCGGTCGACGACGCGCCGCCGGTCGATTCAGCGGCCTTGGCCGAGCCAGACGAAGCGGCGCCTGCGGCGCGAGCTTCGGCGCGCCAGAGCAGACGCGAGGAGGACCCCGTCGACGCGGGTCGCCACGGAAAATGTTTCGTCAAGGTCGACGGGCGGGTTCTGTTCCAGCGTGCTTGCCTGCTGCGCCAACCCAGGCGCTCGACCCTGAGCCTCACCGCGGGCGATGAGGCCATCGTTCTGAGGCTGGAGCAGGGGCGGACGTGGACGGCGAGCCTCGGCGGCCGCAGCCTCGGCAGGGTCTATCGGACCGGGGACTGCTGGGGCAGGCGCCGAGAGGTCTATATCTGCGCCAAAGGCGCGTGACGGACGGCGCTATCGCTTCTTTTTCGCGCGCGATGACGGGCGTCGATCCCTCGATCCGACACTCTTGCGCGGCGGCGCGCGGCGTTCGCCGCCGCTCACCACTTCGAAGCGCAGGGCGCCCGCGATCGGCGCCGCCTCGATGAGCCGCACCTCGATGACGTCGGCAAGCCGATAGCTGACGCCGGAGCGCGAGGTGAGCGCATGCGCCGCTTCGTCATAGGCGTAATATTCGCGGCCCAGCGTCGCCGCCGGCACGAAGCCGTCGGCGCCAGTCTCAGCGAGACGCACGAAGAGGCCCGATTTCGTCACGCCGGAAATGCGCGCTGAAAAGTGCGCGCCGATCTGGTCGGCGAGATGATGCGCGATCAGCCGATCGACGGTCTCGCGCTCCGCCGCCATGGCGCGCCGCTCGGCGGCCGAGATGCGCGCGGCGACTTCGGCAAGTTCGCTTGCAGCCATTTCGGCAACTCGCCTTCGCCAAGCTTCAAGGCGCGAATGAGCGCGCGATGCACGATCAGATCGGCGTAGCGGCGAATGGGCGAGGTGAAATGGGCGTAGCGGCGCAGATTGAGGCCGAAGTGCCCGTAATTTCATGTGTATATTCCGCCTGCGCCTGCGTGCGCAGAATGATCTCATTGACGATGTTCTCGTGCTCCATGCCCTTCACGCGATCGAGGATCACGTTGAAATGCGCGGCCCGCAGCGTCTGGCCCTTGGCGAGCTTGACGCCGATCGTCGCCAGAAATTCTGAAAGCGCTGAGACCTTCTCGCGCGAGGGTTCATCATGGGCGCGATAGATCAATTGCTGGCGATGCTGCTCCAATGTCTCGGCGGCGGCGACATTGGCGAGGATCATGAATTCCTCGATCAGCCGATGCGCGTCGAGCCGAGGCGGAATGACGACGCGATCGAAGGAGCCGTCTTTCTTCAAAAGGATCTTGCGCTCGGGCAGATCGAGATCGAGCGGCGCGCGCAGATTGCGCGCGTGCTGCAGCGCTTCATGCGCCGCGTAAAGCGGCTTGAGCACAGAGGCGAGCAGCGGCTTCGTCGTGTCGTCGGTTCGGCCTTCGATCGCGTCCTGCGCCTGCGCGTAAGCAAGCTTCGCGTGCGAACGCATCATCACGCGATGAAATTTGTGATCGATCTTCCGGCCCTTGCTGGTGACGCGCATGCGCACCGCGAGCGCCGGCCGGTCTTCGCCTGGGCGCAATGAGCAAAGGTCGTTGGAGATGCGCTCCGGCAGCATTGGCACCACGCGGTCGGGGAAATAGACCGAATTGCGCGCTCCAGGGCGTCGCGATCGAGCGCCGAGCGTGGCTTCACATAATGCGCGACATCGGCGATCGCGACCGTGATGATAAAGCCGCCGTCATTGTCCGGCGCGTCATCCGGCGCCGCGTGGACCGCATCGTCATGGTCCTTCGCGTCCGGCGGATCGATGGTGACGAGCGGCAGATCGCGCCAGTCTTCGCGTCCATGCAAGGACGCGGGTTGGCAGGCGCGGCCTCGGCCGTCGCCTCGGCGCGAAACAGGTCGGGAATGTCATGCGCGCGCAGCGCGATGAGGCTCACCGCCTTTTCACCGGTGACTGAGCCCAGCGTCTCGCGCACGCGAGCGCGCGGGCGCCGAAGCGCGTCTTGCCAACGAGATCGATCGAGACAAGGTCGCCGTGTTTGCCGTCGCCGAAGTCGGCGGCGGCGACGGCGAGTTCGCGTCCCGCCTGCTTCTTGTCGATCGGCTCAATGCGGCCGGCGCCATTCGGCTCGATGCGCAGCACGCCGAGCACGCGTTGGCGCTGGCGTGACAGAAGTTTGACGACGCGCCCGACATAGGGCGGCTCGTTCGGTCCGGCGTCGCGATCGGGTTCGGCGCGAACCAGCGCGCGGTCGCCGACGCCCGGCAGGGCTCGCCCGGCCGCGCGCGGCGCGGGGCATGGATGCGAATGCGCGGCGCGGGCCCCAATTCGTCCTCGTCCCATTCGACCGGCGCGGCGATCATTTCACCGTCGCGGTCGCGCGAGACGATATCGACGAGCGCAACGGGCGGCAGCGCGCCCTTGCGCGTGACGCGGCGGCCGCGCTTTTCCAGAACGCCTTCCTCGGCGAGTTCGGCGAGCATGCGCTTGATCGCGATCCGCTCGTCGCCGGCAAGCCCGAAGGCGCGGGCGATTTCGCGTACGCCGATCTTGCGCGGACCGCCAGTCTCGGTTTCGCGGGAGATGAAGGCGAGAATGTCTTCGCGAGAAGGCGCGCGGTTTTCTTTGGTGTCTTTTTTCGCCAATGGCTCGCTCAAAAGGGGGCGGAAATTACGGACCTATGCCGGCCATAGCATAGGAAGTCCCGTCGAGTCGTTTGCACAAGCGTCATTCCCGGCGGACCGCAGATCCGACCGGGCGCCCAGAGCAACATTCGAGATTTTTTGTGACTCTGGATTCTCGATCGCGCATCGCGCGCGTCGGGGACGGCATCCGAACAGTTCGACCGGACGTGTTGTTACAAATATAGGAAGCGGGAGACGAAATCGAAATGTTCTGCTGCGCGCTCTCTCTTCTATTTCGCCGCGACCTTCTTCGCCGACGGCTTTTTCGCGGGCGGCTTCTTGGCCGCCGTCGTCTTCGCGGCGGCCTTTGCCGTCGCCTTCACGGGCGTCGACTCGTCGAAAGGCGTTTCGTCGCTGTCTTCGATTTTCTTTTTCGCTTTGACCGGCGCCTTCTTCGATGGCGCCTTCTTCGTCGATTTCTTCGGTGCGCCGCCCTTCTTTGTCGCGCCGCCGCCCTTGGCGTCGATCAGGCGCAGCGCCTCTTCGAGGGTCACCTCGTCCGGCGACGTTCCTTTCGGCAGCGTCGCGTTGATCTTGCCCCAATTGACGTAAGGGCCGAAGCGCCCGGCGCGCACCGTGATCTTGCCGCCATCCGGATGGTCGCCGAGCGCGCGTCCGCCGGCCCCCTCGCCGCCGGCGGCCTTCGCCGCGAGCAGCGCCAGCGCCGCTTCGAGCGTCAGCGCCGCGGGGTCCTCGCCCTTGGGGATCGTCGCATTGACCTTGCCCCAATTGACATAGGGGCCAAAGCGGCCGGATTTGACGCTCACCGATCCGCCGTCGGGGTGATCGCCGAGCACGCGCGCCGGCTCCGCCGGACCCCGCGAGAAGCGCGAGCCGCCGCCGGATTCCTTCTGCACGATGAGGTCGATGGCGCGGTTGGCGCCAATGCTCAGCACGTCGTCGTCGCGGCCTATATTGGCGTAGGTCTTGCCGTGCTGGACGTAAGGGCCGAACCGACCGATGCCGGCGACGATCGGCTCGCCGGTCGTCGGATGTTTCGCTACTTCGCGCGGCAAGGCGAGCAGGGCGATGGCCTGATTGAGCGTCAGATCGTCGGGCCTGATGTTCTTGGGGAGCGAACCGCGTTTGGGCTTTTCGCCGCCTTCCTCCTGCTCGCCCTCCTGAACGTAAGCGCCGAAGCGGCCGTCCCGCAGCGTGACTTCCGCGCCGGTCTCCGGATGGACGCCCAAGACTTTGACGCCCGGCCGCGCCGCGTCGGCGGCGTCGCCGGTCGGCGGCGACAGCGTTCGGGTATAGCGGCACTCGGGATAATTCGAGCAGCCGACAAAGGCGCCGAACTTGCCGACCTTCAGCGAGAGCTGGCCGCTATTGCAGGCGGGGCAGAGACGGGGATCGCTTCCGTCCTCCTTGGGCGGGAAGACGTGGGGGCCGAGCAGCTCATTGAGGCTGTCCAGCACCTCGCTGACGCGCAAATCCTTGGTGCCGTCGACAGCCGCCGAGAAGTCGCGCCAGAAGTCGCGCAGCACTTCCTTCCAGTCGATCTCATTGTTGGAGACGAGATCGAGCTTTTCTTCGAGGTCGGCGGTGAAGTCGAATTCGACGTAGCGCGAGAAGAAGCTTTCGAGAAAGGCGACGACGAGGCGGCCCTTGTCCTCGGGCACCAGCCGCTTCTTGTCGAGCCGCACATAGTCGCGGTCGCGCAAGACGGCGAGCGTCGAGGCGTAGGTCGAGGGGCGGCCGATGCCCAACTCCTCCATGCGCTTGACCAGGGTCGCCTCGGTGAAGCGCGGCGGCGGCTCGGTGAAATGCTGGGTCGCGTCGATCTTTTCGCGCGTGACGGGCTCGCCTTGCGCCATCGCTGGCAGCCGGCCACCGTCCTCGTCGTCTGCGTCGTCGCGGCCTTCCTGATAGAGTTCGAGAAAGCCGGAGAAGCGAACGACTTGGCCGGTCGCGCGCAGCTCCAGCACCCTCGCTCCGACGCGGGCGTCGATCTCGACGGTGGTGCGCTCGAGTTCGGCCGACTCCATCTGGCTGGCGATGGTGCGCGTCCAGATCAGCTCATAAAGCTTCGCCTGTTCGGGCTCGAGATATTTCGCCACGTCCTTCGGCAATCGCGAAGCGTCGGTCGGGCGGATCGCCTCATGTGCTTCCTGCGCGTTCTTCGCCTTGGTCGTATATTTGCGCGGCGCGTCAGGAACGAAGCGGTCGCCATATTCCTTTCCGATCACCCGGCGCACCCTGGCGACGGCCTCGGGCGCCATGTCGACGCCGTCGGTTCGCATATAGGTAATGAGCCCCGCCGTCTCGCCGCCGATGTCGACGCCTTCATAGAGCCGCTGAGCGATGCGCATGGTGATCGCCGGCGCGAGACCGAGCTTTCGCGACGCCTCCTGCTGCAGGGTCGAGGTGGTAAACGGCGCATAGGGATGGCGCTTGACGGGCTTGGCCTCGACCGAGCGGACGACGAAGGACGCAGCGTCCAGCGCCTTTTTGAAGTCCTCAGCCTCCTGACCCGCGCCGATGTCGAGCCGCTGGATCTTCCTGCCGTCGGCGCCGACCAGCCGGGCGGTGAAGGGCTCGCCGGCTTTCGTCTTCAGATGGGCGACGAGCGACCAATATTCGCGCGCGACGAATTTCTCTATTTCAAGTTCGCGGTCGCAAACGAGGCGCAGCGCAACGGACTGTACGGCCGGCCGAACGGGCCGGGAGTTGCGCCACAGCACCGGCGACAGGGTGAAGCCCACGAGATAGTCGAGCGCGGCGGGCGAGATAGGCGTCGACCAGCGCCTGATCGATCTGGCGCGGATGCGCCATGGCCTCCTTGATCGCGTCCTTGGTGACGGCGTTGAAGACCACGCGCTCGATCTTCTTGTCCTTCAGCGCGCGCTTCTTGTTCAGAATGTCCAGGAGATGCCATGAGATGGCCGCCCTCGCGGTCAGGGTCGGTGGCAAGGATGACCTTCTCGGCGCCCTTGACCGCGTCGGCGATGGCGGAGACCCGTTTCGCGCCCTTGGCGTCCATCTCCCAGACCATGGAAAAATCCTGGTCGGGATCGACAGAGCCGTCCTTGGCGGGGAGGTCGCGAACGTGGCCGTAACAAGCCAGAACATTGTAATTCTTGCCTAAATACTTGTTGATCGTCTGCGCTTTGGCCGCCGATTCGACGATAACGACATTCATTCGAGACAATTCCGAAAGTTGCGCCGGCTCGGCGCGAGCGGCGGAAGATGGTCAAAATGGGCGCCGCCTGTCAAATTGGCCAGAGTGGGCGGCTTTAGGGAAACCGCGTTATGGACAAGCCTTCGGGGCCTCAGCCGGCGGCGATCGAGGCGGCGGCCGTCGCCCCGCGCGCCAAAGCCACGATCTATCCTGAACCCTTCGCCGCGCGGGTGCGCGGGCGCGAAAAGCGCGCTTTGGGCGACGTCTTCGGCTTGAAGAATTTCGGCGTCAATCTGACGCGGCTTGCGCCCGGCGCGCAGTCAGCGCTGAAGCATCGTCATAGCCGGCAGGACGAATTCGTCTTCATTCTGGAAGGAGAGCCGACTCTCCTGCTCGACGCGGATGAAATCACTCTACGCGCCGGCATGTGCGCTGGCTTCCCGGCTGAGGGCTCAGCTCACTGCCTCATCAATCGAACGGATCGCGACGTCGTCTATCTCGAAATCGGCGACCGGTCTGCGGGAGACGCGGCGAGCTATCCCGACGATGACCTCGCCGCGGCGCTCGGCCCGGACGGCCGCTGGGTCATCACGCATAAAAACGGTCGTCCGTATTGAGCCGCAACGCGTTGCTCGCCTTGCGGCTCGACTTGGCTTGCTCGGGTAGTGTCTCATTCCGATCTGGTCGACCAAAATACAGATGGATATCAGCTGAATAAATGGATTCAATCTATGCCGGAGTCTCTCCATCCTGTTTTTATCATTGACGAGTATGATCGGGTGCGCGATCAGCGAACGCACACTCAAATGGCTGATACCATCAAGTATTTCTCTGATTTTTCATGTAAGGCTACAATTATTATTGTAGGCGTTGCTCGTGACGTGAAAAGCTTATTTGGTGGGCACCCTTCTATCGAGAGAAACATTCGGCAACTACCTATGCCATATATGTCGAAAGATGAACTACTCCAAATAATTGACAAGCGTTTAGACGACCTTGGTATGAGCATAGACAGCAATGTTGAAAATACGTTGGTTAGATTGGCGCAAGGACTACCTGGATATACGCACCTGCTCGGACAAAATGCTACGCGTAATGCTATTCGTAGGCGAAACATGCATGTCTGCATGGAAGATTTGAATGCTGCTCTTGAGATGTCCATTAATACATGTGATGAAAAAATACGAGATTTGTACGCGCAATCTGTAAGAAGCACAAAGCCGCAGAATCAATATAGAGAGGCTTTATTAGCTTGCGCACTTGCCCCAATTGACGAGCGCGGATTCTTCGCCGCCGCCGATGTAAGGACACCGTTTAATCGCATTATGGGGCGGGAAGATATGGACATCCCACACTTTTCTCGACACATAGCCCAGTTTTGTAAGGACGAGAGGGGACCGGCGCTAATTCAGGAGGGAAGGCCAAAATCATACCAATATCGCTTCAGCGACGCATTACTTCGCCCTTACGTGGTCATCAGAGGAATAAATGAAAAGATGGTGACTCCAGAAATGATTATTGCGTAGTTCTCTCTGTTTTCTTCCACCTTTTTGTAGCTGCTTTCTTCGCGATCTCCGCGCGCCGCTCAGCCGTCATGGTTTCGGCGCGCTTCTTGCCGCCCTTGCGGCCTAGCTCGGCAGCGGCTTGGTTCTTAGCGGGTGCGTCGCCGTAATCCTCGGGTTCCTCGCCCGTGAGAATGCGCATAACCTTTACGGCTCGCGCTATAGCGTCGGCGGGGCGCTTTTCGCCTTTAGGTCCGGTCGGCATTAGTCAGAAGTCTCCCCAGAGTAATCAACGTAGATCGTTCCGATGGGTTTGCCGACTCTATCCATCACTGGGGTAAAACCATCTTGAAACTAACCCTTCTCGATGCGGTCGGCCAGAGCACGCAGCGCTTCTGCGGCCCACTTGTCCAGAACAGGCACGGTTGGGCCGACAAACTCCAACTCGACATCGCATTTCAGGCGAGGCGTGAGTTCTGTTTCATCATTCATGGTTCTACACTCCCGCTTGCTTTCCGTTGAGCATACAGGAGGCGCAGTCGCAATGCGAAAGGCGAGGCATCAGATTTCAAACTGAGACACTACCCTTGCTCGACTTGGCGCCCTCCTGTATGAGCGAGCGCACGCGGCGCACGCCGCGCGACGGCCTCGTGGCGGAGTGGCTACGCAGAGGACTGCAAATCCTTGTACGGGGGTTCGATTCCCTCCGAGGCCTCGCGCTTTCTAGATCATGACGTCTTGGGAACGCGCGCTTAGCGATCGTAACGAAGAACCGCGCCGCGCGGCCGGCGGCGGGGCGATTCGAGTCAGTTTTCATAGCAGTTGCGTCATGTGCGGCGACATCGCCATCGGAGAGGGTAATGAAGCTGAATGGGTTGATTGCGGATGCGCAGGCGCGGCTCGATCAAGCGCGCCGCGAATTGAAGTCCGCCGTTCTCGATTTCGACGTCCCAGATGAAAAGCTTCTGGAAATTCGCGCCGCAGCGCGCCGCGTCTACCACGAACTCAGAGAACTTGACCGGAAGAAGCTGAAGAAGGGCCTTTTCAGGTTTTTGAAATTCGGCTGACCCCATTGCGGCGCGCCGGGCTCTTTCGCCCGTCGGCGCGCGCTCCATAATTGATTAAGGAGCGCGCGTCTCATCGCGCTGCAGAACGAGGTCGCCAAATGATCAGTCCTGAAACGCCTCCTGGCGCCGAGGTAGTCTGCGTTGACGCGACCGCGGGACCATATGGACGTTGCAACGGCTTGGTCCGCGGCGCGATCTACACTGTCGCGCGCATCGCCCGGGGCATTGATGGCGGCCATGTCGTGATTGTGGCTGAAGTTTCGCCCTGGCGGACCTATGCGCCGCCTTGGGGCGTGATCGAGGTCGGGTTTGAACTTCGCCGTTTCCGCTATCTCGACATTCCCGACGAGCTCACGAAGCTATTGCACGAAACGCAATTCGAGGACGTATGACTGGCCTCTTCATCGCGCCGTCGGCTCCTGGGGCGACGGATCCGCGGGCGGCAGCAGCGGCGCGGCGGCGCCCGAACGGCGGATAAAGGCCTGGGTGTCGAATTTCAGCGCTAATTCGTCCCAGCGACCGGCCACCTCGAAGGCGATGCTGGGAGCCGAGTCGCTGATCTTGCCGGCGTTATCCGCTTCCCTCGCGATCGCTTTAATTGCGAGAGCGCGTTCGGGCAGCGGCGCCGATCCGTTGAAGGCCACTGCGAAGCCAGGTCCCCGCGCGCTTCCTTCATAAATATTGGCGACGCCATTCTCGAATTTTATGGCGGCGCTCGCGGCGTCGACGATCGAACGTCCGGAGCGGATGTCGGCGGCGCTCGACAACGGGCGCTTTTCCAGGCCCTGCAGCGCCTTCTCGAGATCGACGCCCGAAATCTCGCCATCAACGAAGGCCACGCTGGCGCGCCCGTTCAGACTTTGCATCAGCGCAGACATCCGATCGCCGGCTCCATCAATCGCCAGTGTCGCATTCAGCGCGCCCGCAAACAGCGGTTTTCCATAAGCGTCCCAAAGCAGCGGTCCCGCCTCGACGGCCGTCGTTTGCGCATTGGCGCGGAGCGCCAGCCCGCCGCGCCCTGGCGCTACTGAGGCCCGGAATTTGAACGCTCCGCGATAGGCTTGAGCCTGGTCGATTGAGAACGCCATCACGCCGTCGCGCAGAGTCGCCGTGATCGCCGCATCGCTGATTTTTAACCGGCCAAGCCGCGCGTGACCCACCGAGAGGTGCAAATCCATATCGGCGCCCGAGAGGTCCGGGAGCACGAACGGCTGTTCGCTCCACCGCCCATCCGAATCGACAAGCGGCGGCGCGTCGGAAAGGAATGGCCGAATGGAGAGAAATTCGCTTTTAAGCGCAGCCGTGAGCGTCGGCCGGCCGTCCTCTTTTCGGAATTCGAGATCGCCGCCGAATTCGTTTCCATCGACGAAGATTCGCGCGCCTTTGAAGTGCGCCTCTCCGGGCGCGAGCCTCGCCTGCGCAGATAATTGCGCGTCGCTGAAAGGTCCGGGCAGGGGCGCTGCGACGCCGAACAGCGCGAGCGCTCGGCGCACCGAGGCGGCGGCGGCCGCGACGCGACCGGCGAAGCGGGCGTTCGCGCCGAGCTGACCGACGCCTTGCGCCTCGAATTGAAAGGTCTCGCCGTCGAGCCGCGAGGTGACGACGGATTCTTCGCCGCGCAGCAACGCCCCCGGACGCGCGACCCAGAGGAGGGCTTCGAGGCGCTCACCGTTAAAATCGAACGCTCCCGTTAGTGCAGCGGCCTCGCCGATGCGGCGCCACTCGAAGTTCGCGTTGATTCGCTCCAAGGTGAAGCGTCGGCCGCGATAGGCGACTTGCGCATCGCCGTCGACGATCGACACGGTTCCAAACCGCACATTATCGGCGGCCGCGGCTTCGAGCGTCGCCGGCTTTGCGGCGGCCGCTCGCGCGGCCGCGCCCGGCGCCCCGTCGGGCGTCTTGTCGAAATCGATGCGCGCGTGCGGTCGGACAAGCTTTACCGCCGCGACCTTTAGCCGTCCCGCCAATAACGGCAGAACGTCGACGTCGCCGCGAAGTAGGCCGGATTCAATGACGAGCGCGCCGTTGCGATCGGCGAAGGCGACGCCTTCGACGGCGATGCTCGGGCGGGGAAGGAGCGAAAAGCTGGTTTTGCCGCGCGCCGCGACATAGAGCCCTGAAGAACTCTGAAGCTGATCGGCGACCGCATCCATGAGAGCGGCGGGCGAGAAGAGCCAGGGCGCAACCGCGGCGGCGATCGCCGCGAGGGTTGCGGCCGCCGCCAAGGCGATCGCAAGCAGGCGTATCGCTGCGGCGGAGGGGCGTCGCGCGTTCTCGATGGCTGGCGATGGATCGTTGGTTAAGATAGACGGCCGCAAGCCCTGTGCTCCAGAAGCTGGTCGCTGGACGTCGCTTGTCGCTATTAAGGGCGGCGATATAGTGGCGGAAATCCGAGAGTTTAGAGCGCGCTGCGAAAATGGAATTCGGCTTTTCGCGTGAAGCTGGATCTAGCGCTCTTCAGCGCGCGACAGCTCACTGCGCAGCGCAGAGAGGATCTCCTCGACGTAAAAGGGTTTTTCGACCATGGCGTGCTCCAGATGCGCCTCGGGCAATCCCGCGCGCCCGCAACCCGTGGTGAAAATAAAAGGGCAGCCGCGGGCGGCGAGCGCGTCGGCGACCGGATCGATCCTTTCGTGCCCGATATTCACGTCGAGCAACGCCAAGTCGACTCCATCCTCGCGCGAAAGCCGAACCGCCTCTTCGACGCTTCGCGCCATCCCCGCGATAATCAAGCCGAATTCCGCGAGAGTCTCTTCAAGCGCCAGCGCGATATAAGGATCGTCTTCGACAATGAGCAGCCGTCGCCCGAGCAAAGGGTCGCTCGCGCGCTGGGAGTCATCGCCCGGCGCGGCCGAGGATGAAAGGTCGGAGCTGGAAGCCGACATATGTGAATGGTGGGGCGGTTTCCCAAAGTTGTCTAGCTTTCGCGCGGCGTTCGTGGAGAATTTGACCGAAACATGGCAAACATCGCCCACATCGCCAGAACGCACCAGCTCAAGATCGTCAGTCCGCCGCCGATAGGCGCGGCCAAGGGAAAAAGTTTCGCCGTCAGAAAGACGCGCGCCGCCAGGTCTGCGGCGAAAATCGTCACGCCTGCCTGAAGCGACAGGGCGATCGCGGCGAGCCAGTTGGCTTCCGCTCGCGGCGTCGCGCGCGCGAGCGCGGCGAGGCCGACGCCGGCGGCGGCGTGGATCATGAGAAACTGGCTCGCCGTCGCAAGAAGAGGACTCGCATCGACATGCGCCGCTGCGGCGGCGAGCGCGACGCCGGCCGCGCCTTGAACAGCGGCGACGGCGGCGATGAAGAAGGGCAGTTTCAAATGGCGACTCCCGATCGCGCGTCGGTCAACCTGGCTCAAGCGTCAGACGCGTCATCGGCAAATATAGACGCGCGGCTGAATCGACTAGCGTTCTTTTCTAATTCATTGCGGCTCGGCGCGGCGCTGGTCGTCTGTCCGGCGGCGCTCTCGCAAACAGGGATGCGCTCTCCTATATTGCCGCAGAGAATTTCCGGGAGCCTCGCATGAGCACAATGGGCGTCGTGATTTGCTTGGCGATCGCCGCCTCGGCAGCCTTGGGCGTCTACTTGCGGCTGCGCCAGATGGCGACGGTCGACGCCAATCGCGATCGGGTGCCGCCGGATTTCGCGCGCGACGTGACGCTCGACGAGCATCGCCGCGCCGCCGAATATACGGTTGCGAAAACGAAGTTTTCCATCGGCGAGACGATTTTCGACGCCGCAATTTCGATCTTGTGGCTGGCGTTGGGGCTTGCGCCGCTTTATGCGGCGGTCGCCGCCTGGACAGAGCCGGGCCTCGTCCGCAGCGTTCTGTTCGTTCTTGTCTTTGGCGTGATCGCCAGCTTGATCGACATGCCCTTCGCCGCCGCCCGCGCATTTTGGCTCGAGGCGCGATTCGGGTTCAATCGCCTGACGCCGCGAACCTTTCTCCTCGATCAGGCGAAGTCCGCCGTCTTGGAGCTCGCCGTTGCGACGCCGTTGCTGTTCGGCATGTTCTGGCTGCTTCGCGCCGCGCCGGACACATGGTGGCTCATTGCCTATGTCGCGTTCATCGCCATCGCGATCGCCATGACAGTGATCTATCCGACCGTCATCGCGCCGTTGTTCAACAAATTCACGCCTCTCGAAGAGGGCGCCATGAAACGGCGCATGGAGGCGCTGCTGGCCAAATGCGGCTTCGAGTCGAGAGGCCTCTATGTGATGGATGCGTCGACGCGCTCGACGCATGGCAACGCCTATTTCAGCGGGTTCGGCAAAGCCAAGCGCATCGTGTTCTTCGACACGTTGCTCGAAAAACATTCTCCGGACGAAATCGAATCGATTCTGGCGCATGAACTCGGCCATTTCAAATTCGGCCATGTGCGTCAGATGCTGGCGCAGGCGGCCGCAATCGCCTTCCTCGGTTTCGTCGTGCTGTGGCTGGCGTTCGGCTCCGACGTCTTCGCCGGCTGGTTCGGACTGCCGAACGATCCGGGCATCGTCCTTGTGGCCCTGCTGCTCGCGCGCGAGCCGATCTCGCATGTCCTGTCGCCGATGCTCGCCTGGCGGTCGCGACGGGCGGAGTTCGAGGCCGACGCCTTCGCGCGCGATCTCGTCGGGAAGGAGCCGATGATCTCGGCGCTGACGCGGCTCACGCGCGACAATCTGGCGACGCTGACCCCGGATCCGCTCTATGCGACCTTTTATTTTTCACATCCGCCCGTGCCGCTGCGCGTCGCGCAACTGCGCGGGACGGCGTAAAAGCAGCGCATCTGATCTTTCGACGAGTCCTATCCGATCGCATCGTTTTGTCGAAGCCGCCAAAGTTCGCCGCGAAGGGCTGTGAGGGCTTGAGCTTTCCATACTTGCCGACCTTGAACGATGGCGCCAACATAGGATTGCGGATCTGACATTAGGAGGAGGCTATGGCCATTGCTGATATTCTCATTCAGGCGGTTGCCGGGGCTCTTGGCGGCAATGCGGCAGGCAAGCTCAGTAAGAACGGCGGCACCGCGCTCGGCAACACGATCAGCGGCGCATTGGGCGGCGGCATCGGCGGCCAGATTCTCGGCGCGCTGATACCGGCCCTGGCGGGCGTGGCCAGCGGCGGGGGCTCGATGGATATTGGAGTCATCCTCGGCCAAGCAGTCGGCGGCGGCGTGACCGGCGCCGTGGTCACGCTCATATACAATGTCGTCAAGAAGCGCTTTTTAGGCTAGCGCATCGACGTCGTGAAAATGGCTCATTGGCTGCAGAAAATGCAACTGCCCTCAGCAGTTTAAACGCTGAGCGCGCGCTTAGATTTTAGCTTCGTTCCAAGTTTGAATTCGTTCGATTTCTTGGGGAATTGGCATGTCATCGGTTATTCCCGAACCCAGAGCGGCCTAAGGCATTTCCATGTCCGACCCGCCGCTTAGCGCACTCGCGCACATTCCCGGCACTGACGGCTGGCCATTCATCGGCAACACGCTGCAATTACTCGCCGACCCCAAAGGCACAGCCGAACGCTTCGCCAAATTGTACGGCCCGGTTCACCGAAGCCACTCCTTTGGCGGGAGAACCGTTTCGCTGCTCGGCCCCGACGCCAACGAATTTGTCCTGATGGATCAAGAGAGAGTCTTTTCCTCGAAACGCGGATGGGAACGCGTGTTCGAGCTCCTGTTTCCGGGCGGCCTAATAATGCGCGACTTTGACGAGCATCGCCTGCATCGCAAGGCGCTCGCCGTCGCCTTCAAGCCCGAGCCGATGAAATCTTATCTAAAGAGCCTCGACCAGGGCATCGCCACGGCGGTCGCCGTGTGGAGGAATGCGTCACCCAAATTTCGTCTATACCCTGCAATCAAGCAGATGACTCTGGACCTTGCCGCCGTCTCCTTTCTCGGCGAAGACTGTGGCCCTGACCTGGAAGCGATCAAGCAAGCCTACGTCGACATGATCGCGGCCTGTGTCGGCGTCGTGCGCCGACCGATTCCGGGGACACAAATGCGGCGGGGCGTTAAAGCGCGCGAATTCATGATCAAATATTTGGGCGGACAAATCGCCGCGCGCCGCGCGAGCGACGGTCATGATCTCTTCACCCAGCTCTGCAAGGCGACCACCGACGACGGAGCGCTTTTGACGCCACAGGAAGTGTTGGACCACATGAGCTTCCTGATGATGGCGGCACACGATACGCTTGCCTC
Source organism: Methylocystis sp. (assembly GCA_046349135.1). GTDB lineage: Bacteria > Pseudomonadota > Alphaproteobacteria > Rhizobiales > Beijerinckiaceae > Methylocystis. The sequence continues at coordinate 21,505 of JAXMCY010000035.1, forward strand.
GTCCCTTACCTCTTTCGTCTATTTTCTGTCGGTCAATCCCGACTGGCAGGAGAAACTGCGGGAAGAGATTCGAGCGCTCGATCTCGTCGAAGGAGAGCCGTTGCCCTATGAGCGACTCGACGGCCTTCCGCTGACCGAAATGGCGTTCAACGAGTCGTTGCGGCTGATCCCGCCTGCGCCGTCAATTCTTCGCCGCGCCGAGCGCGACACTGAGTTTGCGGGATTTCCTATTCCTCGCGGAACGCATGTCGCTATCAATGTCCTCTACACGCATCACATGCCGGAGCTGTGGCCCGAGCCGGAACGCTTCGACCCCCTACGCTTTACCAACGAGGCGATCGCAGCGCGGCATAAATATGCGTTCATCGGTTTTGGCGGCGGCGCGCATATGTGCCTTGGGTTGCGTTTCGCTTATATGCAGGCGAAATGCTTTGCCTATCGCCTGCTGACAACATGCGTGATATCCGCTCCGCCGAATTACAAACCTGACTGGAAATATTGGCCTATCCCGATGCCGCGCGATGGGTTGCAGGTAAAGTTTTCCATTCCAAACTTAACAGAACGCGGCGCCTAAGCCCGCGCTGCGAACACCCACCCACTCCGAGGCGCAAGGGAGTAGCCTCAGAACGGAACGGTCCGCGCCCGTTACACGTTCCTCCCAGCAAGCCTAAAGACGGGGTCCGCCCGCGCGCTCCAATTGCTGGAGGGGATAATGGCCGTAACGATTCAGGGCGACTGGAAGATCAAGGTCACGCTCAAGAACGCCGCTTTCGAGCAGCGCTTCATCGTGTCCGGCAGCGTCGCGAGCGACGGCGTCTATCCGGGAACGGTCGGCACGAGAATCGAAGCGAATGGCGGCAGCTGGAAGATACGCATCCAGAATCGCTCCTCGTCCAGCAGCCCCTGGGTCGATTCCGATATGCGGATCGGTCCGGAGACGGAGAGCGGGATCTCGGTCATTCGAATGGTCGAGTCGAATGACCAGGGCGCCGATCAGGACTTCGACGATCTCGTGCTCGAGCTGCGCAAGAAGCAGAATCCGATCATCGCGATCGTCCAGCGCCCATACGCCATCGATCCGCGCTCGTTGATCATGAATCCCGACGGAATCTTCTATGGAGGAGGGGGCGTGCAGGTGATGGCGGTGCGCGTACGAAACACCTGGACGCGTACGATGCCGGCCGACCAGGCGCTTGACATCTCCGATCTCGGCCGGCTTCAGCTCGCCGCCGCGGGCATTCAAGTGGTGGACGCATGGTCGGCGCGCGAGCTCGAGTCGTTCGGGCAGACGATGTCGGGCGCGACGCGTATGCCGGCGATCGGGCCGCTCGCAGTGGGCGAGGCGCGTACCGTCTACTTCAAGCTCGATTGCTCCGCGGCGCATGCAAGCGCGCCGGAGGTCGAATTCATTGCGCGCCGCTCCGTTCCAGAACCGGACTTGGATGATCCGGCGCGTCTTGCCCGCCGCAAGATCTTCGTCACCGAGGTGCGCTACGATCCCGCGACGCGAGAGGTTTCAGCGCGGACGCCAGAAGGAGTGTTGCGCCTACAGCTCAAGCAGATCTCGCTCGACCCCCACCGCTATAACGAGATGCGTGACTGTATCCGAGGCGCGCTCAAAGCCGGAGGCGCGCGCGGCGCTCGGGCGCAAGAGCTCCGCGTCCTCGCGGAGCGACTGCTGCGCGATCTTCGGGCGGGGCGCTGCGACCCCTGCTTGTTGCGGAAGATGAATGAACTCTGCTGCGAGTGCGGCGGCGGCGACGGCGGGGGAGGCGGCTCGGGTGGGATCAATGGCTGCCCCTTCCCTTGGCTCCCGATCCGTTTCTCCTACACGGTGGAAGCGCCGTTTCCGGGGCAATACGGGCCCGTTCCGTTCCAGGACCCGTGGTGGAAAGTCATCGCCTGGATAATTTGCGCCGCGCTGCTTATCGCCGCGGCGCTCGTCGACATTTTCGACGAGGCGCATGAGAACGAGGAGATCGTCATCGGCGAGGTCGCCCGTTTTTCCCGGAACAATGTCGATTGCTCGATCGCCTCGCTCTATGGCGTGCGCGGGCTCGACCTGGGGGTGCTCGACGCGCTGAGCGGAGAGCCGAACGTGAATGCGCGAATGGCCATCGACGGCATCGTGCCGATCGTGCGCGCCGTCGCACCGGCCTTCGTGGGGATGAAAGTTTATAAGTCGGGAGCCCGCACCGGGCTCACGCACGGCGTTGTCACAAGCATCGTCGCGACGACAAATCAATGTCGCGGCGAATTCGAGGATTCGACGGGGGTTTGTCATGCCGACCCGGCCACGCCGAATTTGGTCATGACGAACCAGATCCGGGTCGGAACCAGCGCCGACTTCCCTACCGAGCCGACCACCGACCATGGCGACTCCGGCTCGCTCTGGCTGAGCGACGAGCCGGCGACGCGCGACCAGGTGGTTGGCCTCACCCACTCCGGGCGGATCGGCTCCTCGGACGCCAATCCGATCGCCGACGTTCTGGCGGCGCTTGATGTGCGCCTGACACCGTAAGGGGGAGCCCATGCCTCTGAACCCACGCAATCCCGATGACCTGGACCGCGTCGAACAGGTTGCCGCACGCCTGCGCGACGAGTGGGCGGATGACCCAAACGTCGTCGCCATTGGACCCGGTCTGCGGATCGTTGGCCGCCGCGCGGCGCCTGACGAGTTGATCATCACCTTCTTCGTCAAGCTAAAACTGCCGCCAGAGGAAATCGCGCGGCAGGGGTTGCGAGCGGTCCCGGCCGAGGTGGACGGGATTCCCACCGACGTCGAGCCGACCGGCGCGAGCGCGCTTTACTCGGGTCTAGAGAAGCGGCGCGAACGGCGCGACCCGCTGCTGGGCGGAATCGCCATAGGCAACTCGCAGATTCACTTCTGGTACGGGACACTCGGCG